>CANQRQ010000006.1 GCA_947626315.1 uncultured Oscillospiraceae bacterium
CGGTATTCCTTTTGGCATAATAATCACCCCATTTGTTAGTAGTATACCATACTGTCTAACAAATGGGGTGCTGTTCACGATGGCGCGGGGTATCTTTTTGACTGTTTGGCTGTCTACTTGTCCAGATAGTTCCGCAGCAGCTCCTGCAGCAGCTCATCCCGGTCCAGCCGGCAGATCAGCGCGCGGGCGTTGTTGTAGTTCGTGATATAGGTCGGGTCCTCCGAGAGTATATAGCCCACGATCTGGTTGATAGGGTTGTAGCCCTTTACCATCAGAGAATTATATACAGAGGACAGGATCTCATGCATCTCGGCCTTGCTGTCCAGCGCCGTGAATTTCCGCGTCACGTCTTCCATGCGGCCCATCCCCCCTTTTCACAGATTTCAGCCCTATTATACCAAATTATTTCGGCAAGTAAAGACGAATTTTAGGGGAAAACCTTAAATTTTCCTTAAACTTTCGCGCCCTCAGCGCATGACCGCGCCGAAGCGGGTCTCCAGCGCCTTGAGCACCTTCTTCACCGTCTCCTCCGCGTGCTCGTCGGTGAGGGTCTGGTCCTCGGAGCGCATGGTCAGGGAGAAGGCCACCGACTTCTGCCCGGCGGCGACGTGGTGCCCGGTGTACACGTCGAACAGGCTGCAGTCCGCCAGAGTGGCGCCGCCGCTGCGCAGGATGCAGTCCTTCAGCTCGCCCACGGGGATCTCCCGGCCGCAGACCACAGAGATGTCCCGGGTGATGGAGGGGAAGCGAGGCAGGGGGCTGTACACCGGCACGCCGCCCCGGAGCTCCAGCAGCGCCTCAAAGAGCAGCTCCGCGCAGTACAGCTCCGCGTCCACCCCATAGTTTTCCGCCACTGCCGGATGGATCTGGCCCAGGACGCCCAGGCAGCGCTCCCCGGCATACACCTTGGCGCAGCGGCCCGGATGGTAGGAGGGATTGTTCCGCTCCGCCTCAAAGCGCAGAGGGCTGATGTCCAAGCTCTCCGCCAGCTCCTCCACCCAGCCCTTGAGCACGAAGAAGTTCAGCTCCGGCCCGTAGGCGCCGATGGAGACGATCTTCGGCTCGTCCGCCAGGCCGTCCGGCCGCTTCCGGTAGATACGGCCGATCTCATAGAGGGCGGCGGCCTTGTTGCGCACATTGTAGTTCTTGGTCAGGATCTCCAGCATGGAGGGGAGAACGGTGGTGCGCATGATGGAGGTATCCTCTCCCAGGGGGTTGAGGATCCGGAGGCTGTCCCGCTCCGGGGCGTCCGCCGGCAGGCGGATCTTATCGTAATAGGAGGGGCTGATGAAGGAATAGGTGATGATCTCGTCCAGACCCAGGCTGCGGCAGACGGCGCCGATCTCCCGCTCGCACTGCTGCTCCGGCGTGAAGCCGCCGCAGGTGCTGACGCTGCCGGTGAACTCCGTGGGGATCTCGTTGTAGCCGTAGAAGCGGGCTACCTCCTCGGCCAGGTCGGAATAGTGGCTCACGTCCGCCCGCCAGGAGGGCACATGCACTAGACCGTCCTCCAGGGTGAAGCCCAGATCCAGAAGGATCTTCTCCATGGCCTCCCGGCTGACGGAGGTCCCCAGCAGGGCGTTGATCCGCTCCGGCTGCAGCTCCAGCACGGTGGGCTCGGTCCTGTTGGGATACACGTCGATGACGCCCTCCACCACCTCGCCGGCGCCCAGCAGCTCGATCAGCTCGCAGGCCCGCTGCACGGCCTTGTAGGTGTTCTCCGGGTCCAGGCCCTTCTCATAGCGGGAAGAGGCGTCGGTGCGCATGCCCAGGGCGGTGGCGGTGCGGCGGATGGAGGGGCCGTTGAAGTTGGCGCTCTCAAAGAGGACCATGGCCGTGTCCCCCACGATCTCGCTGTTCTCGCCGCCCATGACGCCGGCCACGCCCACGGGCTTGTGGGTGTCGCAGATGCAGAGCATGTTGGTGCTCAGCTTCCGCTCCGTGCCGTCCAGGGTGCGGATCACCTCGCCCTCCCGGGCCCGGCGGACGTGGATCTCCCGCTCGTCCACGCAGGAGAAGTCAAAAGCGTGCATGGGCTGGCCGTATTCGATCATCACGTAGTTGGTGATGTCCACGATGTTGTTGATGGGCCTCATCCCCGCGTTGCGGATGCGCTCCCGCATCCAGTCCGGGGAGGGGGCGATCTTCACGTTCCGGACCATCCGGGCGGTGTAGCGGGGGCAGAGCTCCGGCTCCTCCACCACGATTTTGGCCAGCTCGTTGATGTCGCCGCCGGCCTTGGCCTGGACCACGGGGGTGTGCAGCTTCAGCTCCTTGCCGAAGGTGACGGCGGTCTCCCTGGCCAGGCCGATCATGCACAGGCAGTCCGGCCGGTTGGGGGTGATCTCAAACTCCACCACATGGTCGTCCCGGCCCAGGAGGGACCGGAGATCAGTCCCGGGCTGCACGTCCTCATACATGATGAAGATGCCGTCGGGAATGCAGTGGGGAAACTCCGCCTGCTCCGCCCGCAGGTCCGCCAGGGAACAGATGCGGTCCTTGCCCGTGTCATAGGCGGTCAGGTCCCCCTCATGGAGGTTCTGACAGTCGGAAACCGTCTCCGCCTCGCCCCTGCCGGTGTCCAGCGCGCAGCGCCAGAGGTTGACCCCGGCGTTGGCCACGCTCTTCACCCGGGCGGCGATCACCTTGCCGTAGATTTTGTCCCCGGGCTGGATATTCGCCGGGATGGAGGGCTTGGCGGGGTCCAGCGGGTGGTAATCCCCCAGGATGGCGGCAGCCTTGATGACGCCGTAGGCGTAGTCGTGGGTGCTCAGGTCCAGCTCCTTCAGGGAGCAGAGCATGCCGTCGGACAGCACACCCCGGAGCTTGCCCTTGGTGATCTTCACGCCGCCGGGCAGCAGGGAGTTGTGCAGCGCCACGGGGACCAGGTCCCCCGCGTGGACGTTCCAGGCCCCGGTGCAGATCTGCACCGGCTCCGCTCCGCCCACGTCCAGCTGAGCCACCAGCATATGGTCGGAATTGGGGTGCTTTTCCAGGGAGAGGATCCGCCCGGCCACTACGCCGTGCATGGTCTGGCTCAGGTCCTCGGTGCTCTCCACCTTGGAGCCGGAGACGCTCATCCGCTCGGCAAACTCCCGGTCGCCGCATTCGGCCAGGCTCAGGTCCACAAATTCAGTCAGCCATTTTCTCGAAAGCTTCATCTTCTCTGCCCTCCCTTAAAACTGCTCCAGGAACCGCACGTCGTTCTCAAAGATCAGGCGCATGTCGGTGATCTTGTACTCGCCCAGGGCCAGGCGCTCCAGGCCCATGCCGAAGGCCCAGCCGGAGTACACGTCCGGATCGATGCCGCAGCCGGAGAGCACCTTGGGGTGCACCATGCCCGCGCCCAGCACCTCGATCCAGCCCTCGCCCTTGCAGGTGGGGCAGCCCTTGCCGCCGCACTTGTGGCACTGGATATCCAGCTCGCAGCTGGGCTCGGTAAAGGGGAAGTGGTGGGGGCGGAAGCGGGTGACGGTGCCCTTGCCGTAGATCTTCTCCACCACCAGGTTCAAGGTGGCCTTCAGGTCCGACATGGTGACCCCCTTGTCCACCACCAGACCCTCGATCTGGTGGAACATGGGAGAGTGGGTGGCGTCCACCTCGTCCTTCCGGTAGACCCGGCCGGGGGCCAGGATGCGGATCGGGGGCTTCCGGTGCTCCATGGCGTGGATCTGCATGGGCGAGGTCTGGGTGCGCAGCAGGATGCTGCTGTCCTCGGTGAAATAGAAGGTGTCCGTCCAGTCCCGGGAGGGGTGGCCCTCGTCGATGTTCAGCTTGGTGAAGTTGTACTCCGCCAGCTCCACCTCCGGGCCGTCCTCGATCTCAAAGCCCATGCCGATGAAAATATCCTTGATCTGGTCCAGGACGTTGTACATAGGGTGCTTGTGGCCCAGGCGGTTTTTCACGCCGGGCATGGTCACGTCCAGGGTCTCCCGCTCCAGCTTCTGCTCCAGCAGCTGGGCGGAGAGCTCCGTCCGCCGCCGCTCGATGGCGGCCTCAATGTCCGCGCGCAGCTGGTTGGCCATCTGGCCCATGGCCGGGCGCTCCTCGGCGGAGAGCTGACCCATCTGGCGCAGGATCGCCGTCAGCTCCCCCTTCTTCCCCAGGTACTTGACCCGCAGGTTTTCCAGCAGCTCCGCGCTGGCGCAGTCCGTAATGGCTCTGAGCGAGGCCTCTCGCAGCCCCTGCATCCGTTCTTTCATACCGATCTCCTCTGTTTTAAAATTAAGGTTACACAGCAACAAAAAAATCGCCCCTCAGACAGGGACGAAAGCAAAGCTTCCGCGGTACCACCCACGTTCGGCGCCGCCGCGCCGCGCTTGACGAACTTAACGCGTATCTCACGCCGGGGATTGGCCGGAGCTCCCGGGCGAACCAAGTCCAAACGGTCCAGGGGGCTTCCAGCCGCCGGCCCCCATTCTCTGCCGGCCGTTAACATCCGAGTCAAGGACTATTTTCCCGTTCACAGCAAGGATGATCATAGCATATTCTGTCCGAATTGGCAAGCCTCTTTTTTGGAATTTGCAGGGCGGCAGCATTTGCTTTTTAAGGCTCAAGAAGCATTATCCATAGCAGCAAGGGACATTTTGCGGCGAATGCTGACGCCCTGCTTTCGATGCCCTTTTTTCCGCGGCGGCCGTATGCGCTTTCAGACGCGTTTTTAACGGAGGCCGGTCAGGGTGTCCATGCTCACGTGGAAGAACCTGGCCAGCGTGGCAAGCTCTATATCCGTGACAAAGCGCTTGCCCGCCTCGATGCGCTGCACGGCGTTTTTGTCCATGTCCAGCCCGGTGAGCTGCAGCGCGTCGGCCAGCTCCCGCTGGGAGAGCCCCTGCTTCCTGCGAAGCGCGGCTACGTTCTGTCCGCAGAGGTTGTTTCGCCCGTCTTCCGCTTTGTTGATAAACACAGCTGCCCCTCCCAAATGACATTCAGTGCTTGTCACTAAGAGAAGGATATGCTATAATAAAGTAAATATTGACATTCACTAAATGTCAATACAGAAAATTGGCCTTCAAAACGAGTGAAAAGTCCGGAGAAGAACGGGAGACGAGGAATATGAGAGAACGTCTTTTCAGCCTGCTGCTGGCCCTGGCGCTGGCCCTGTCCCTGCCTGTCTCTGCCCTGGCGGAGGGCAGCGGGGCGGAGCCCAGCCCGGAGCCTCCGGCGGCGGAGGAGAGCCTGCAGCTGGAAGAGACAGAAGAACCGGAACAGACGGTGGAGCCGGAAGAGGTCCCGGCAGAGCCGGTGCCCTCTGAACTGCCGGAGGAGCAGCCGGAGGGACCGGAGGAGGACCTTGCCCCGGTCGAGGAGCTTCTGGAAGAGGCGGAGGATCAGGAAGTGCTTTTGGCCGCTGCGGCCCTTTCCGGGCCCTGCGGCGCGGAGGGAGACAACGTCACCTGGTCCATCGCCGACGGGGTGTTGACATTCTCCGGCTCCGGGAAAATGCAAAACTATGGCGGCGTGGAGACCGGGGATTATGGCTATTCCGGGGAATACGCTCCGCCCTGGAGCGAGTACCGGGATCAGATCACCCGGGCCGTCGTAGACGAGGGGGTCACGAACCTGGGCGATTGCGCTCTGTACAGCTGCGGCGGAGTGAGAGAGCTCAGCCTGCCCGACAGCCTGACGGAGATCGGGAGCTGTGCTGTCAGAGGTCTTTCAAACTTACCCGAAGTGACCATCCCTCGGAATGTGAGCAGCATCGGGCGGTTTAATTTCATCGAGTGCTCCATCCTGGCAAATATCTGGGTGGCCGAGGGCAACCCAGTCTATGCCTCTCTGGACGGCGTCCTCTGTAACCGGGATTTGACGGCTCTTCTCTGCTATCCCAGCGGAAGGAAGGACGGCGCTTACCGGATCCCGGAGGGGGTGACGGAGATCGGGGCCTCCGCTTTTGGAAGCTGGACTTTGCGCTCCGTCACCTGCTCTGAAAGCGTGCGCACCATCGGGGAGAGCGCATTTGAACGCTGCTCCGACCTGGAGGAGGCCGTCCTCACCGACAACGTGACTCGGGTGGGCAAAAATGCCTTTTCCGGCTGTGCAAAGCTGAAGAAACTGACCCTCTCCAACAGCCTGGATAGGATCGAGAGCGGCGCTTTTCGCTCTACAGCCCTGAGAAGCGTGACGATTCCGGAGAGCGTAACGAGCATCGGCAGCCAGGCTTTTTCCAACTGCGACAAGCTGACGGAAGTGACCATCCCGAACACCGTCACATCCATTGAATATGAGGCCTTCAGCGGCTGCTCCGCCCTGCTGAGCGCGACTATCCCGGCGTCTGTCCAGTCCCTGGGGGCGCTGGCCTTCGATCAGGACGAGATGATGACGGACCTGTTCATCCTGTCCCCCGCCTGTGAGATCGGGGGCCGCGCCGTACCGTCCACCGTGACCATCCACGGCGAGGCCGGTTCCACGGCGGAGGAATACGCCGCCGCTAACGGCAATCCGTTCCAGCTGCTGGGCACCGAACAGGACCCGCTGATCGCCTCCGGGACCTGCGGCGCGCAGGAGGACAACATCACCTGGAAATTCACCAAGGACGGCGTGCTGACCCTCTCGGGCAGCGGCGATATGGGCTATAGCGGATACGGCTTCGAAAAATATATCAAACAGATCCGGCGCGTCGTGGTAGAGGACGGGATCAGTTCAATCGGCAATAATGCGTTTCAGGGCGCGGCCAACCTGAAAGAGGTTTGGCTTTCGGACAGCGTCTCCGTCGTAAAGACGGCGGCCTTCGCCGGCTGTGAGCTCCTGACGGAGCTGCGGCTCCCGGCGGGTCTGAAAACGATAGAAGACGAAGCTTTTTCCGGGTGCCACGCCCTAAAGCAGGTCCAGCTCCCCGAGGGGCTGACCGGGATCGGGGAATTCGCTTTTGATAATTGCGAGAACCTGAGCGGCCTGAGGCTGCCGGACAGCCTGATCTCCATCGGGGAGGGGGCATTTTGCAGCTGCGAGAGCCTGACAGAGATCTATATTCCCGCCAATGTGATCAGCATCGGCGTTGGCAACACGACCCTTAAGGTCGGCGCTTTTGAATACGCGGGCATCCAAGCCATCGAAGTGGACCCGGAAAACCGGGCCTATCAGTCAAAGGACGGGGGTGCTTTTCAACAAGGCCGGAACGGAGCTTCTGCGCTATCCTCAGAAAAAGCCCGGCGCGGCTTACGTCATCCCGGACGGAGTGGCCAGGATCGCGGGCGACGCCTTCTTTAACTGCAGGGAACTGACGGAGCTCCGCTTCCCGGCGGGGCTGCAGGAGATCGGCGAGGTGGCCTTCTACTTCTGCACCGGTCTGGAGCGCCTGGACCTGCCGGAGGGCCTGACCAAGATCGCGGACTATGCCTTTTACGGCTGCGAGGGAGTGGCGGAGCTGAACCTCCCGTCCACCGTCACCTCTATCGGAGAACTGGCCTTCAGCGGCTGCTTCCCGCTGCGCAGTGTGACCATCCCGGCCTCCGTCCAGGTGCTGGAGATGGGGGCCTTCAACCTGGTCGATCTGATGGAGGACCTGTTCATCCTGTCCCCCACCTGCGTGATCGGGGAGGGCATCGTGTGGCCCGCCGTGACCATCCACGGTTATCCCGGCTCTACGGCGGAGAAATACGCCGCCGCCAACGGCAATCCCTTTGTCCCCATTGAGGAACCCAGCCCCAGCCCTGTGCTGTCGCTCACGGTGGAGGCCCGGTCCGGCGAGGGGGCCCCGGCAGCCGAACTCCGGACGGAGGACGCGGATCTGGCGGACGCGGTGCTGACGGCGGAGGAGAAGGAGCAGCTGGCCGCCTCCGGCGGCAAGGCGGAGCTCCTGCTGACCGTGGAGGACGCAGACGGTACGATCACGGCTGAGGAAAAGCAGACGGCGGAGGCCGCGGCGGGGGAATACCGCATCGGGCAATATTTGGATATTGCGCTCTTCAAGACGCTGAACGGGGACACGGAGGCGGTCCACAAGACCGGCGCGCCCCTGCGCATCGCGGTGCAGATCCCGGAGGCGCTGCTGGGCACGGCCTACCGGAGCTTTGCCCTGCTCCGGATCCATAACGGAAAAGCGGAGCTCCTGCCGGACCTGGACCGGGACCCCAAGACCCTCACCGTGGAGACGGACCGTTTCTCCAGCTATGCGATCAGCTATCTCTCCATGGTATACAACGTCCGCTTTGACCCCAACGGAGGCAAAAGCGATACGGAGAGCCTGCAGACCCGGGAGGACGGGCGGCTGCCGTCCCTGCCCAAGGCGACGCGAGACCAGCTGTACTTCGCCGGCTGGTACACCGCCAAGGAGGGCGGCGCGAAGGTGACGGCGGACACGGTGTTTGACGGCGACGCTGTGATCTATGCCCGCTGGTCGACTGCCCCGGCGACCGGCGACGCGGGAGACCCGGCCCTGTGGGCAGGGCTGATGGCGGCCTCCCTGCCGGCGGCGTTCGTCCTGCTGAGGAAAAGAGAGAGATCGAAAGAAAACGCGAAATAAACTGTTTGAGAACAGAACAAGAGGGGCTGCAGCAAGACGAGATGTTGCGCTGCAGCCCCTTCTTGATTTGCAAAAACGGAACATTTTAAAACATCTAAAAGGAAAGGCTGCCGCCGTGGTGGAATTTTGTGCTGGACCTTTTGCCGAAGAAGCATTATAATGATTATATGGCAAAACAGCCCTGCTGTTTTGCTGAGCAGCAAAGCTGCGGCGAAACGCTTTTTGGCGTTTCGCCATTATATGATCATTATGATGCTTCCAGGCGCATAGGCTGTGACATCCGAATTTTTCTGTCTACGGAGGATGCCATGAAACGCCTTTGCCTGCCTGTTCTGCTGCTGCTTTGCCTGCTGCTCTCCGCCTGCGGCGACCGCGCCGGGGAGGAGCGGTTCAGAGAATTTTCCGACGCCCTGGCCCAACAGGAGACCCTCTCCTTTACGGCGGCCCTCCGGGCCGAGTATGAGGACAAGACGGTGGAATACACCCTCCGCTATGAGGAGGGCCCGGAGGGCGCCCTGATCACGGTGCTCTCTCCGGAGCTGCTGGCGGGGATCAAAGCCCGCCTGGCCGGGGACGGGGCCGCGCTGGAGTATGACGGCCTGGTGATCGACACCGGCGACCTGGACAGCCGGGGCCTGACCCCCATCTCCGCCCTGCCCGCCCTGGTGGAGACCCTGCGGAGCGGGCATCTGGAGAGCTATTGGACCGAGGAGGGCCGGGCGCTGTTCCAGCTGATCGCGGACGACGAGCTGAGCGCGGTGGTGCGCTTTGAGCCGGAGACGATGACCCCCCTCCGGGCGGAGCTGATCAGCGGCGGGCATGTGCGCGTTGTCTGCGACCTGGCCGGCTGGGGAACCGCGGCCCCGGAGGAAGACCCCGCGGAGGACTCTGCGTAAGAGGAACGGTATACAATGAACGATCTGCAAAAGAGAACCTGGGCGGAGATCAGCCTGGAGAATCTGCGCCATAACTATCAGGCTGTCCGGGCCGCCCTGCCCGCCGGCTGCCGCTTCATGGGCATCGTGAAGGCGGACGCCTACGGCCACGGGGCCCTGGCGGTGGCCCGGCTTCTCCAGGAGGCGGGGGCGGAGTACCTGGCCGTCTCCTGTCTGGACGAGGCCCTGGAGCTGCGCCGGGGAGGCGTCCGCATGCCCATCCTGATTTTGGGGCACACCCCCTGCGAGTGCACGGAGGAGCTGATCCGAAACGATCTCACCCAGACCGTCACCTGCCTGGCCAAGGCGGTGGAGTACTCCGCCCAGGCGGTCCGGCTGGGCCTGGAACTGAGGACCCATTTCAAGCTGGACACAGGCATGTCCCGCCTGGGCTTTCTCTGCGCGGGCGATTATTTTGCCGAGGGCGTGGACAATGTGATCCGGGCCGCCCGGCTGCCCGGCCTGGTCCACGAGGGGATCTACACCCACTTTGCCTCTTCCGACGAGACGGACCCGGCCAGCATGGCCTACACCCGGGAGCAGTTTGCCCTGTTTCTGCGGGTGATCCGGGCGGTGGAGGAACAGGGCGGCGTGCGCTTTCCCCTGCGGCACTGCGCCAACAGCGGCGCAGTGATCAACCACCCGGACATGGCCCTGGACATGGTGCGCCCCGGCCTGCTGCTCTACGGCTACGGGGACCGGGAGGGGAAGCTGGGGCTCCGGCCGGGCATGCGCCTGGTCACCACCGTGAGCACCATCAAGTTCTACGAGCCGGGCACCTGCATCAGCTACGGCCGCCGGTACACCACCGGGCGGCGCAGCCGGGTCGGCGTGCTGGCCGTGGGCTATGCCGACGGGCTGCCCCGGCTGATCTCCAACAAGTGCTCCTTCGCCGTCCCCGGAGGCTTTGCCCCCCAGCTGGGCACCATCTGTATGGACATGTGCATGGTGGACCTGACGGGGCTGCCGGAGGTGGACGTGGGCAGCGAGGTGGAGCTTTTCGGGGAGCGCAGCGACATTTACCGGCTCTCCGACGCGGCCCAGACCATTCCCTATGAGCTGCTCTGCTCCGTGTCCAAGCGGGTCCCGCGGGTGTATAAATAAGATAGAAGAATAAGCAAAGGGCTGTGAAAGTCTGAGCCTTGCGGCTCTCTTTCACAGCCCTTTTGTTCTGCCTGGCAGGGGGTGCACGTCAGCTGCCGCAGCAGCCGCCCCCGCAGTCCCCGCCGCCGCAGCCGCCTCCGCAATCGCCGCCGCAGCTGCCGCAGCCGCCCCCGCAGCCGCCGTATTCCCCTTCCAGAGGCGGCAACTGGCCGGTGACCAGCAGGTCGGCCGCGGTGTCCGCGTGCCCGCTGTAGCCCACGACGGGGACGATGCCCATGCTCAGCAGGGCGGCCCTGGCCTCGCTGCCCATGTTCCCCGCCATAACGGCGTCCACGCCGTTGCGGCGCATCAGCTCCGCCATGGCGCTGTGCCCCTGGCATGCAGAGCTGTCCAGCAGGACCTTCTCGCACTCCGCGGTGGTCTCGCCGTAGTAATTGTACAGCGCGAAGGTGTTGCAGTGGCCAAAGTGGGGGTAGATCTCTCCGTTTTCGTACGCGATGGCAACTTTCATGGCTTTTCTCCTTACAGTTTTTCCAGTACGTCGGCCAGGGGGGCGATGTGCTCCCCGCTGGCGCTCTCCAATTCGCCCGCGTCCACCATGGCGGTCACCGCCGGGTCCAGAGGCAGGCGGACATAGTGCTCGATGCCGAAGGCCGCCGCAGTGTCCTCCAGACGGCTCTCGCCGAAGAGACTGTGCTCCTTGCCGCAGTCCGGGCACTTATAGTAGGACATGTTTTCCACCAGGCCCAGCACAGGCACCTCCATCAGCCGGGCCATGTTCACCGCCTTGGCCACGATCATGCCCACCAGGTCCTGGGGCGTGGTGACGATGATCACCCCGTCAATAGGCAGGGACTGGAACACGGTCAGGGGCACGTCCCCGGTGCCGGGGGGCAGGTCCACAAACATGTAGTCCACGTCCGACCACAGCACATCCGTCCAGAACTGGGTGACTGCCCCGGCGATAACGGGGCCCCGCCAGACCACCGGCTCCGTCTCGTCCTCCAGGATTAGGTTGATGGACATGACCTGGAGCCCCGAGCGGGTGTAGACCGGCAGCAGGTACTCCTCCGTGCCCCGGGCGTGCTCGGTGATGCCGAAGGAGCGGGGGATGGAGGGGCCGGTGATGTCCGCGTCCAGCACGGCGCACTGGTGGCCCCGGCGCTGCATCTCCGCAGCCAGCAGGCCGGTGACCAGGGACTTGCCCACGCCGCCCTTGCCGCTGACCACGGCGATGACCTTTTTCACCGTGGAGCCGGGGAGCAGGGCTTTCTGAAAACTCTCCTGGCTGCGCTGGGAACAGTTTTCCCCGCAGTTGGAGCAGTCGTGATTGCAATCGCTCATTTTCGCGCTTCCTTTCTTGCTTGTTCGTGTGTCGCTGTGTCCTCTATATTATACCCTTTTCCTTTATTAGTCAAATCAATTTGGGGCCTCTGCGCGCCCGCGCGGCGTATAGTTGTCAAGACGGGGCATTCTGTGGTATAATAGCCGCAAGCGGCTATTATCGATTTAAAGCCGTTTCGCTCGCCGCTTGCGCGGCAACCGCGGAACATGGCTAAATTATACCATTCCCGCAAAGCAGGAATGGTATAATAACCTTTAGTTGCCTGTTAACTGCCTGTTTGACAGGGCGGCGGAATTTTACCGGGAAGGGGGCGCGCTGTACGGAAAACTATCTGGAATTTGCCAAGGCCATGCTGGCGGCGTCGAAATTCGCCCTCGTCCTGCTGTCGGCGGCGGTGCTGATCCGCTGCCTGCGCTCCCTGCTCAGCGAGAAGCTGGAGCCGGAGATCTGGGCCTACCTCCGGGTGGGCCGGGAGACCCTGCCCGTCAGCCACTGGGAGAACACCGTCGGCCAGTCCCGGAGCGCCGATCTGCGGGTGGACAGGCCCGGCATCGGCCGGGTCCACGCCGTCCTCACCCGGAGCGACCGGGGGCTCTGGCGGATCTTTGACGTGTTTTCCAAAGGGGGCGTCTGGGTCAACGGCGTCAAAGTGGGGGAGCAGGGCGCGCCCCTGGAGCACGGGGACGTGGTGAACCTGGCGGGGACCAACGCCCGCTTCCTGGATACGACGCCGGAAAAGCGGGGGAACCTGGCCCACGCCCGGACCTCCGCGGGGCACAGCATCTCGCCCGCCCTGACCCTGGTGGACCTGACGCTCTTCCAGCTCTGCCTGCTGCTGCAGCACGTTCTCTCCGCCAGGCGGGAGGAGCTCTCCGCCATCGCCCTGGGCTTTCTCACTTTGATTCTGCTCCAGTGGTGCTGCTATGTGGCCATGCGGCTCATCAACCGCAGCGGCTTTGAGGTGGAGACCCTGGCCTTTTATCTCACAAGTTTGGGCATGTCCGTGGCGGCCTCCTCCACGCCGGAGGACCTGTACAAGCAGATCCTGCTCACCGCCGCCGCCGTGGCATTGTTCCTCTTCTTCGGTTGGTGGCTGCGAAACCTGCGGCGCACGGCGCTGATGCGCGTGCCCATGGCCTTGGCGGCCCTGGCCCTGCTGGCGGTGAACACCGCCTTCAGCGAGGCCGTCTTCGGCGCCCGGAACTGGCTGGAATTCGGAGGCTACTCCTTCCAGCCCTCGGAGCTGGTGAAGGTGGCGTACATCTATGTGGGCGCCGCCACCATGGACCGGCTCTACCGCCGGAAAAACCTGTTCGGCTTCATCGCCTTCTCCGCCGTCTGCGTCATCGCCCTGGCCCTGATCGGGGATTTCGGCACGGCGCTGATCTTCTTCATCAGCTTTCTGGTGATCTCCTTTATGCGCTCCGGCTCCATCGCCACGGTCTTTCTGGCCGTCACCGGGGCGGGGCTGGCGGGCTTTCTGGCCGTCAGCGTTCGGCCCTATATCGCCCAGCGCTTCGCCTCCTGGGGCCATGTGTGGGAGGACGTGTACGACACCGGCTACCAGCAGACCCGGGCCATGTCCGCCGCCGCCTCCGGGGGCCTCTTCGGGAAGGGGGCCGGCTCCGGCTGGCTCAAGGACATCTTCGCCGCCAACACGGACATGGTCTTCGCCATGGTCTGCGAGGAGCTGGGGCTCTTTGTGGGCGTCTGCATGGTGCTGGCGGTGCTGGTGCTGGCCTTCTTCGCCGTGCGCAGCGCCCGGCACGGCCGCTCCGCCTATTACGCCATTGCCGCCTGCGCCGCCATGAGCATGCAGCTGACCCAGCTGGCCCTGAACGTGTTCGGCTCCATGGACATTCTGCCCTTCACCGGGGTCACCTTCCCCTTTGTGTCCCGGGGCGGCTCGTCCCTGCTCTCCTGCTGGCTGCTGATGGCCTTTATCAAGGGGGCGGACAACCGGCGGGACGCCAGCTTTGCCGTCCGCCCGGCGGATCAGGACAGCGGCCGCCGCCCGGAGCCGGAGGACAGAAAGGCGGGCAGGGCATGAAAAAGATCACCAACCGGGCCTTCTCTGTGCTGCTGATCGCGGCGCTGGTCATTGTGGGCATGACGGTGTACGTTCTGCGCTACGTGGACCACGGGCGGGACTGGGCTTTGTATTTTTCCCGGGCCAACTCCGGCTCCGCCGGGGAGCTGATCGACCGCAACGGCATCTCCCTGGCCGCCTTCTCCGGCGGGGAGAGCCGCTTCGCCGGGGACGCTCTCACCCGCACTGCCAACTACCACGTGACCGGGGACTACTGGGGCCGCAGCAGCACCGGGCTGCTCTCCAGCTACTGGAGCGAGATGCAGGGCTTTGACCTGCTGACCGGTACCACCCAGGCGGAGAGCAGCATCCTGCGCCTGAGCATCGATTCCAAGCTGAACACGGAGGCCTATGAGGCCCTGGGGGCGGACCGGAAAGGGGCTGTCCTCCTGTGCGACTATACCACGGGGGAGCTGCTGTGCATGGTGTCCGGCCCCTCGGTGGACCCGGCGGACGCGGACGCGGTGCCGGGAGAGGGGGCCTATATCAACCGCTGCCTCTCCTCGGTGTTCGTCCCCGGCTCGGTGTTCAAGCTGATCACCGCCGCCGCCGCCATCGAGCAGATCCCGGATATTGAGAGCCGGAGCTTCTACTGCGAGGGGAAGACCTCCATCGCGGGGGTGGACATCATCTGCTCCGGCGAACATTACACTCAGACCTTTGAGCAGGCCCTCTCCAACTCCTGCAACGTGGCTTTCGCCCAGATCGCCGTGCTGCTGGGGCAGGACACCATGGTGCGCTACGTCACCGAGTACGGCTTTCTGGACAAGCACGATCTGGACGGCATCCCCACCGCCGCGGGCAGCTATCCCACCGAGTTCGTGGGGGACCCGGAGCTGGGCTGGTCCGGCATCGGCCAGT
Organism: uncultured Oscillospiraceae bacterium; assembly: GCA_947626315.1. GTDB lineage: Bacteria > Bacillota > Clostridia > Oscillospirales > Oscillospiraceae > Limivicinus. Next base: position 14,799 of record CANQRQ010000006.1, read on the forward strand.
CCACGGACATGCTCAACCCCTACGCGCTGCTGCGTTTTGTCTCCGCCGTAGGCAACGGCGGCGTCCTCTGCGAGCCCCGGCTGCTGCTGGACGACGAGGAGCCGGAGGTCTCCCGCTATATGCCGGCGGAGACGGCGGAGCGCCTGAAACAGATGATGAATTACAACGTGGTCAGCCACTACGGCGGGGAGGAGCGCTTCCCCGGCCTGCGGCTCTGCGCCAAGACCGGCACCGCCGAGCTGGGGGACGGCACCAGTCACGCCTGGTTCGCGGGCTTTCTGGACGACGAGAAGCACCCCTACGCCTTCGTGGTGCTGGTGGAGCGGGGCGGCGGCGGCCTCACCGTGGCCGGGGAGCTGGCCAACACTCTTTTGCAGGCGGCCGTCCGCCGCTGATGGGAGCGAAAACCATGACAGATATCACCGTCAGCTCGCTGGTCAAGGCCTACGAGCTGGGCAAAAACATTTTGGACGGCCTGAGCTTCACCGTGGAGAGCGGAGAGCGGGTGGGCATTCTGGGCCGGAACGGCTGCGGCAAGACCACCCTTTTCCGCATCCTCAGCGGGGAGATCGGCTATGACGAGGGGACCGTCGCCATCGCGCCGGGCAAGCGCCTGGGGCTGATCTCCCAGATCCCCGTCTATCCGGCGGACTGGACCACCGAGGACGTGCTGAAGGACGCCCACCGGCGGCTGCTGGACCTGCAGCGCCGGCTGGACGAGCTGACGGCGCAGATGGAGACGGACCAATCCCCCGGCCTGCTGCGGGAATACGACCGGCTCAGCGAGGACTTCCGCCGCCTGGGAGGCTACGAGATGGAGGTGGAGCGCAGCCGGGTGGCCAACGGCCTGCAGATCTCCGCCGCCATGCGCGCTCAGCCCTTTGACAGCCTCTCCGGCGGGGAGCGGACCCGGGTGAACCTGGCCCGGCTCATTCTGGAGGACACGGACATCCTGCTGCTGGACGAGCCCACCAACCACCTGGACCTGCGGGCAACCGAGTGGCTGGAGGAATACCTGCTGCGCTTCAAGGGGACGGTGCTGGCCGTCAGCCACGACCGGACCTTCCTGGACCATGCGGTGCAGCGCTGCATCGAGATCGACGAGGGGAAGGCGGAGTTTTACAGCGGCAATTACAGCTTCTATGTCCAGGAGCGGCAGCACCGCTTCCAGGAGAAGCTGAAGCGCTACGAGCGGGACCAGGCCAAGATCCAGCAGCTGACCCGGGCCGCGGAGCAGATGCACCTCTGGGCCTTTATGGGCAGCGACAAGCTGCACAAGCGGGCCTTCTCCATGGAAAAGCGGATCGAAAAGCTGAACCGGAGCGAGAAGCCCCAGGAGCAGAAAAAGCTGAAGGTCAAGTTCCGGCAGCGGGAGTTCAACGGGGACGAGGTGCTGGTGACCGAGGACCTGGCCAAGAGCTTCGGGGCCCGGCAGCTGTTCGGCGGCCTGTCCCTGACCGTCACCGGCGGGGAGCGGATCGCCCTCATTGGGGACAACGGGGCGGGAAAGTCCACCCTGGTCAAGCTCATCATGAACCAGGAGACGCCGGACGCCGGCTGGCTGCAGCTGGGCCCCTCGGTGCGCACGGCCTATCTGCCCCAGATCATCCGATTCAGCGACGACAGCCGCTCCGCCCTGGACACCATGCTCTGGGACTGCCGCTGCCAGCCCCAGGAGGCCCGGGACCGGCTGGCCGCCTTCGGCTTCCGGGGGGAGGATGTGTTCACCCCGGTGGGGGCCCTCTCCGGCGGGGAGAAGAGTCGGCTGCGGCTGTGCATGCTCATGGGGGCGGACATCAACTTTCTGATCCTGGACGAGCCCACCAACCACCTGGACATTGCCAGCCGGGAGTGGATGGAGGACGCCCTGTCCGACTATGAGCAGACCCTGCTCTTCGTCTCCCACGACCGGTATTTCATCGAGAAATTCGCCACCCGGATCTGGGCCCTGGAGAACGGGGAGATCACCGATTTCCGCGGCGGCTACGGGGAGTACCGCCAGTGGCGGGAGCGGCAGGCGGTGTATGCCCGGGCGGAGCAGACGGCGCAGAAAAAGAAGGAGCCGAAGAAGACCGGTTCCCCCAACGCCGCCCGGCAGCTGGAGCGCACAGAGCGGGAGATCGGCCGCCTGGAGGAGCAGCTGCGGGCCCTGGACGAAGAGGCCGGGCGCTATGCCGCCGACTATCAGAAGCTGCTGGAGATTGACGCGGAGAAGGAAGAGCTGAACGGACGGCTGCTGACCCTGTATGAAAAATGGGAGGAACTGAGCCAATGAAAGAGAAGAAAACGCCCTTCTGGGCTTTGGGCTCCGGCCTGCTGCTGGCGCTGGCGGCCTTTTTCCGCTTCGTCCTGCGGGGCTATGCCTACATGGCCTACACGCTGGCCTTCTTTGCCGCCCTGATTTTGCTGCACCGCTTTCTCAGCCGGAAGCTCTGGCGGGTGGTGCTGGTGCTGGTGTGCATCGGCTTTGCCTATTTCATCGCCGTGGAGATCCCCATCATCAAAAACGCCCGCACGGACCCGGACCCGGGGCGGGACTATCTGATCGTTTTAGGGGCCGCGGTGTACGGGGACGAGCCCTCCCCCTCCCTGTACCGGCGGATCATGGGGGCAAAGGACTATCTGGAGCGGTACCCGGAGGCGGTGGCGATCCTCACCGGCGGCCAGGGCCCCGGAGAGAACATCACCGAGGCGCGCTGTATGCAGGACTGGCTGACGGCGGAGGGGATCGGCCCGGAGCGGCTGATTTTAGAGGAGAAGGCCACCTCCACCAGTGAGAACCTGCGCTTCTCTCTGGCCATCATCCGCCAGCGGGGGGACGAGCCGGAGGGGAACGTGGCGGTCCTCTCCAGCCCCTACCACCTGTACCGGGCCAAGCTGATGGCCCGGCAGCAGGGGGTGGAGGCCGCGGGCGTGGCCGGCGGCTGGGACAAGATCCTGCTCACCGTCACCTACTTCATCCGGGAGGCTTTCGGCGTCACGCATTTATGGGTCTTCGGGGAATAAAAAAGCAAACCGGCAGAGGCTAAGACAGAGGGCTGCAGCAAATCATTTTGCTGCAGCCCTCTGTCTTAGCCTCTGCCGAGAAAGGATACTCATGCAGATAAACGAAAGTTTATGTGAGAAAAGATATTTTTCTCTGCTCGTCTCCTTCAGTCACCAACGGAAACAGGGTTTTGTCTCTTGGTGACTTTGTTCACTTCTCTTGCCTCGTCGCGCGTCAGAACTTCATCAACAAGCCATGTGCGCGGCCTAAAGGCCGGCACATCGGCGGTTGATAAAGTTCTTCCTTACCAAAATCAAAGCGGATGCTTTGATTTTGAGAGGAGGCATAGTGGAACGGACGAGCCTTCCCGTATACGGGGAGGCTCGGGATGTGGAACTTATGCCGACGACGTGAACCGAAAGAAAAGGCACACGGGGAAGGGTCCCCGTGACCCCTCCGGGAGCAGGGTACGGTAGACCCGTTCTTAGGTCGCCCTTCATCTTTTTTGCCGGTTTACCCCGGTGCAGACACTGGCAGAAATCGCTCCTGCGGTTGCTCGCACATACCTACAAGGCTCGCCGGGCAGATATTTTTGCTGTGCACCCTCATGGCTCCCCTTCGGCGTCGCGAGCTTCATATCACTCACTATGGAAAAATGCTGAAGCTCCGGTCTGTTAGGAAGATTTAAGAAAGTTCTTAAGAAATCACAAGGTTTTATTCATAATCAGGCCGGGATTGCCTGCTATAATCCCTCCTGTCACTTGAAAAGGCAGATGAACAGGAGGAAAACCATGAAAAGCATGAAAAAATTTTTGGCGGGGCTGCTGGCCCTGGCCCTGCTGCCGGGCCTGGCCGCCTGCGGGGAGAAAACGGAGCCCACCGGGCCCTCCGCCGCTCCCGCCGCCGGCGAGAGTGCGGGGCAGCGCTACACGGCGGAATTCCGGGAGCTGCGCAGCGGCCGCCGGGGCTCCGTCACGCCGCTGTGCTACACCGGCGAGGGCTTTTACGCCAAGGTCTATGAGAACATGGGCCAGCGACAGCTGGGCGAGGGCGTGACAGTGGACTATGAGGGGCAGTACGACGTCTACCAGGACCGCTTTTGCTTCGTGGGCTATGACGGCAGCTTCCGCCTGCTGGAGGACTACAGCCCCGCCTGCGTCTGGGAAAACACCCAGGGCTATGCGGATTTTGAGACCAGCGGCAGCCTCACCGGCCTCTTTGTCAACGAGGCGGGGGAGCTGGTGGCGCTGGAGACCTATACCGCCTCCTATTACACCGGCCCGGAGGGGCTGAGCCAGGCGGACGACGAGTACTGGCAGTATGTGCAGACAGAGGACCGCTGCTTCCTCCGCCGTCTGGACCGGAACGGCGGCGAACTGAGCCAGGCGGAGCCGGAACTGGGCGGCAGCCTGTTCGTGTACGACAGCTGCGTGCCGGATCAGAAGGGAAACCTGCTGATGGCCTATCTGTCCGACACCGGGGACAGCTGCGTGCTGGCCCTGAGAGAGGACGGCAGCGAGGCCTACCGGCTGAACTTTGACGGCTACATCGAGCGGCTGGTCCTGCTCAGCGGCGGGCGGCCGGCGGTGCTGGGGAGCCTGCCCTCCGGCTTGGGCCTGCAGCTGATCGACAGCGGCGCCAAGCGCTTTGGGGAGAGCTATGGGCTGCCCGACGAGGCCCTGGAGCTGTTCCCCGGGGACGGGGACTATGACTTTTACTACAGCGGCGGCTCCGGCCTGTACGGCTGCCGGCTGGAGACCGGGGAGCGGCAGGCGGTGCTCAACTGGCTGGACTGCGACGTGAACGGCAGCGACCTCAGCGGCCTTACGGTCCGCCCGGAGGGGACTGTCCTGGCCGTGGAAAACGACTGGGAGGGGGAGGAGGTCACCGCCTCCCTGGTCACCCTGCGCCCGGCGGACGACAGAGCGGCGGCGGAGAAGCGGGTCCTGACCCTGGCCGCCGTGGACCTGGACTACAACGCCCAAAACGCCGTGATCGCCTTCAACCGGCAGAGCCCGGACACCCGCATCCAGGTGCTGGACTACGGCCAGTATAACGCCGGGCCGGGGGACACAGCGGGCCTCACCAAGCTGACCACGGAGATCCTCAGCGGAAAGCTGCCGGATATCCTGGCCCTCAGCGGCCTGCCCTATGACCAGCTGGCCGCCAAAGGCCTGCTGGAGGATCTGTATCCCTGGCTGGACGGGGACGGGGAGCTGAGCCGGGAGGACTTCTTCCCCTCGGTGCTCCGGGCCATGGAGACCGGCGGCGGGCTCTACCAGGTTTGCCCTTATTTCTCCGTCTCCACGGCCATCGGGGCCCGGGACGTGGTGGGCGACCGGCAGGGCTGGACCTATGAGGACCTGTATGCCGCCCTGGCCACCCTGCCGGAGGGAAGTACCATCTTCTCCGCCTCTATGACGAAGACCGAGGCCCTGCGCAAGTGCCTTGAGGTGAATATGGACAGCCTGGTGGACTGGGCCAGCGGCAGCTGCCGCTTTGACGGGGAGGAATTCCTGGCCCTGCTGGACTTTGCCAACCGCTTCCCGGCGGAGGCGCCGGAGGAGAGCGGCGGCACCCAGCTGCTCCGGAGCGTGACGGTGAACGAGTTTCGGAGCATGGCCTTTGACGAGCTCTATTTCGGCGGCGAGGGCAGCACGGTCTACATCGGCTACCCCAGCTTTGACGGCAGCTGCGGCAGCGCCATCGTCCTGGACGAGGGCTTCGCCATGAGCGCCGCCTGCGCCGACAAGGAGGCCGCCTGGGCCTTCCTGCGGGTCTTCATGACGGCGGACTACCAGAGCAACCAGTACAAACTGCCCGGCAACCGGGCCCGCTTTGAGAAAAACCTGGCGGTGGCCATGACCCCCAGCTACCAGCTGGACGAAGAGGGCAACTATGTGCTGGACGCGGACGGGAACCGGGTGCAGGAGCCCATCGTCTATCTGGACGGCATGCCCATCTACTGCACCACCCAGGGCCAGGCGGACAGGCTCCGCGCCCTGGTGGAGAGCTGCACCAAGGCTGTCCGGCCCGCCGCGGAGGACATTCTGGGCATTATTCTGGACGACGCCGGGGCCTATTTCGCCGGGCAGAAGAGCGCCCAGGAGGTGGCCGGGCTGATCCAGAGCAAGGTGAGCCTGTACATGGGAGAGCAAAAATAAAGAAAGACAATCAATCGGGGCCGGGAAACTTCCCGGCCCCGGTCAGCTTTATAAGGCCTCGCAGAGTTTCGCGCCTGTGGGTGCGAAAGCAGTTAGATCGTTTTTTCCGAGGACATGTGCCTCGGAAAAAACTCTTCTCAGCCCGCAAACGTGCGCGCCACCCGCCGAAGGCGGGTGGCGTCGTGCGCTGCAGCGGGCTGCAGCTCTCTTATCAAACAAGGGCCATTTTGGCCCTTGTTTGATGATTTATCCCAAATACGCGCAGGCGGCCAGGGCGGCCACCGCCCCGTCGGCGGCGGCGGTGGTGAGCTGCCGGACCTGCTTGCTCCGGCAGTCCCCGGCCACAAAGACGCCGGGCGTCCGGGTGCGGCAGTCCTCCCCGGAGGCGGCGTAGCCGCCGGCGTCCAGGTCCAAAAGCGGGGCGAAGAGGCCGTTGTCCGGCTGATGGCCCACGGCCACGAAGAGCCCCTCCACCTCCAGGCGCCGGGTCTGCCCGTTCTGGAGCAGTTCCAGGCCGGTCAGTTCCGCCTCCCCGCAGAGGGCGGTGATCCGGGCGGAGAGCAGGAAGTCCACGTTCTCCCGCTCCCGCAGCGCCTCCACCAGCCGGGCCTCGCCTCGGAAGCTGTCCCGCCGGTGGATCAGGGTCACATGGGAGCAGCTGCTGCTCAGCAGCAGCGCGTCCTGCAGGGCGCTGTTGCCGCCCCCGGCCACGGCCACGGCCTTGCCCTTATAGAAGGCCCCGTCGCACACGGCGCAGTAGCACACGCCGCTGCCGGTCAGCTCCTCCTCCCTGGGAAGCCCCAGGGGACGGGGCCGGGCCCCGGCGGCAATGATCAGGGAGCGGGCCTGATAGCTCCCGCCGGACTCGGTGAGCACGGTTTTCACCGCCCCCTCGTCCCGGACGCCGCAGACCTCCTCCAGCTCCACCTCCGCGCCCTGCTCCATGGCCTGCTCCAGGAGCTTGTCCGCCAGGTCCACGCCGCTGACGGAGAGAAAGCCGGGGAAGTTCTCCACCTTCGGGGACCAGGTGATCTGCCCGCCGAAGGCGTTTTTCTCCAGCACCAGGACGGATTTCCCGGCCCGCCGGGCATAGGTGGCAGCGGTGAGCCCCGCCGGGCCGCCGCCGATGATGATGATATCGTACATACTGTTTCCTCCGCAGACTGTGATCTGCCGGGCTTTCCGCCGCCAAAGCGGCCGCCCGCGCAGAAGAACTGCCTCCATTATACCAGAGGCGGCGGCGTTTGTCATGGGGTTCGCCGGATTATTTTGTGAGCTCGTCCGTCAGCCGCAGGATCTCCGGGGCCAGCTTTGCCCGCTTCCGCCTGACCAGGCGGGTATAGAGGGGGTAGGCGGCGAGGATGCCGGCAATGCCGGCCACGCCCACCGCGATGCCGGGGACGAACCAGGCCTCCCAGCCGGGGACCATCACGCAGCACAGCCCCAGGCCAAGCAGCAGGACGCTGAGGATGCCTACTGTCAGAGCGAGGGCGGCCGGCATCCTGGTGGCGCTGGCGTCCAGACGGCGGAGCCGCTCCATGGCGGTCTCTTCCTTGGGCGGGGCGTATTTGTCCCGGATCTTTTTGATCTCCTCCTGCTCCTTTGCGGAGTAGGTATAGCGAAAGGTTTCCGCTTTTTCTTCCATAGGGTTCACCTCTGCTTTTTGAGGGCTCTGTTGGCCCGGACGATCATGAAAACGGCCATAAAGATGACGATGGTGCAGACCCCGCCGCCCACGGCGCCGGTCATGGTTCTGCGGAAGGCCGGGGCGTCATTGCCGCCGAACTGAGCCAGCATGGCGGTGGTCAGGGACAGAATGGAGACCAGGGCGGCCACAAAATTGACGGCCTGCGTCGCCGACAGGATCGGGCTGTCGCGGCGGCGGGTCTTCACGATATTGACCAGGGCGGTGATGACCGCATAAAAGGAGTACAGCGCCATGGCGTAGATCAGGACGCCCGGATACCGGAAGCCCCGGTTCTGCCGCACCATGAAAACGACGATCCCCGCCAGGGCCTGGTTCATGAGCAGCAGGACAAAGCCGCAGGCGCGGTACCGGCGGATCGCCGCGGGACCGTCCGGCGCGGCGCGGTAACGGAGCAGGGACAGGCGCATCCCGGCCAGCAGACTGTAATAGACCGCCAAGGAGAGAAACCAGGCGGAGCGGTAATAGAGCCCGGCGGACAGCTTCAGGACGATATAGGCCAGGTTGGCCGTCAGCCCCAGGTGAAGGGAGAGCCGGTTGCGGTAGTGGACGTCCGTCAGGACCTTTTCCCCGGCCGGGGTGGCGCGGAGCTTCCGGAGGAGAGCGTGTTCAAGCAGCTTCTCTTTGCCCTTTTTCAAAAAGCGGAAGAGACGCGGCAGCCCGGTGCAGGTGACGGTCAGCGCGTAGGCGGAAGCCAGATAGGCGGCGCAATGCAGGGCAGGAGCGCGCACCGGGAGCGCAAAGACCAGAATCAGAAAACCGTAGCCGAAAAGCGCCGCCAAAACCGTCGGGAGCGGTGCCAGACAAAACAGAGCTTTAAGAATCCTTTTGCATTTCTCCATCCGCCGCCCTCCTGATCTTGACCCGGAACGTGCTCCCGGCGCCGGCCGCGCTCTCCACAGAGATGTCGCTGCCGGTGAGCTCCACCACCCGCTTGACCAGGGCCAGGCCCAGGCCGTTGCCCTGGGTGGCGTGGGAGGTATCGCCCTGGTAGAATTTCTCAAAGATGTGCTTCCCGGCCTCCGGGCTGATGCCGCAGCCGGTGTCGGCGACGCTGACGGCGGCAAAGTCCCCCTCTGTTTTGAGGGAGACGGAGACCGTGCCGCCGGGCTCGGTGAATTTCAGGGCGTTGGAGAAGAGATTGCTCCAGACCAGGGCCAAAAGCTCCCGGTCCGTCTCCACAAGCACGTCTTCCTCCAGATCCGTTTGGATATCGATCCCCTTTTCTTCCCAGGTCCCCTCAAAGGGAAGGAGACATTCCGCCAGCTGCTCAGCCAGGTCATAGCGCTTCGCCGCCGGGTAGATCTGCTGGTTCTCCAGCCGGTTCAGCTTCAGGATGTTCGTGATCAGGTCCGCCAGCCGGCGGGACTGCCCGGTGATGGCCTTGGCGTATTCGACGCGCCGCTCCTCCGGCAGGCCGGGGGCCTGGAGGAGCGTGGCGTAATTCTGCATGACGGCCAGGGGCGTTTTCAGCTCGTGGGACACATTGGCGATAAAATCGGTCCGCAGGGTCTCCACGCTGCCCAGCTCCTCTGCCATGCGGTTGAAGTAGTCGATGATCACGTCAAAGCCCGCCCGGCTGTCAATGCTGTGAAAGGGCTCGATCCGGGTAGACAGATCCCCTTTCATGATCTGCTCCGCCCCGGCGATGATGCGCTTCACCGGGCGCTCCACCGTGAATTTGCGCCGCACGCCGTCGATCACGGTACACAGCAGGCTCAGAAACAGCACGTTGCCGAAGGTGAGCACGGCCGCTGAACGGATGTTTGCCTCGGTGAAGCGGATGCCCAGCGCCTGCTGAAGCGTTTTCAGAAAAAGCACCATGCAGCAGGTGATCACAAAGGACATCAGCAGGAAAAAGGCCGTATAGCTTTTCAGAGAAAACAGGAAGGCCCGGTATTTCGTGTTCTCCTTCACAGGATCACCGCCTTGTAGCCCAGACCGTGGACGGTCCTGATCTCAAACGCACCGCAGCCGACAAACTTGGCCCGGAGCTTGGTCATGTACACGTCCACCGCCCGGGGCGTGGTGTTGGTGTCCGCGCCCCAGAACTCGTCCATGAGCTGGCTGCGGGTGAAGGCCTTGCCCGGATAGCTGAGGAGCTTGTACAGGATGTTGAATTCCCGGGCGGTCAGGGGGATGTTCTCCCCCTTGCAGACCGCCGTGCGCTCGTCCATGTCCAGCCGGAGCTCGCCGATCTCCAGCTTGTGGGAACTGGCGATCTTCGAGCGCCGCAGCAGCGCCCCGATGCGCAGAAACAGCTCGTCCAGGTCGATAGGCTTGACCATATAATCGTCAATGCCGATCCGGTAGCCCCGCTGCTTGGAGGCAAAATCGTCCCGGGCCGTCATAAAGAGGATGGGGATGTCCTCGTCCAGGGAGCGGACGGTTTTCGCAAACTCGAAGCCGTCCACCTCCGGCAGCATAATGTCGGACACGATCAGATCAAAGGTTTTTTCATACAGCGCGTCATAGGCCGAGGGCGCGTCCAGGCAGCCGGTGGCCGCGTATCCGCTCCCGTTCAGGAAGGAGCAGACCGCGCGGTTTAAATCTTTGTCGTCCTCCAGGACCAGGATCTGAAACATGGACCAGACCCCCTTTTTACGCAGTATAACAGCTAAATGTTAAAGTTTTGTTTGCATTTCGCTCTTTTCCGGAAAAATCTCAGCCCGCAGGACGCTTTTGCGCCTACGGGCCAGACCTTATTTCAGCCCTTTGATTGCGGGGATCAGGCAGAGCAGCAGGACGATGCCGGCGGTCCCGATGAGGATGCCGGGGACCATCCTGTTCCAGACCATGATCAGGCACATCCCCAGGCCCAGGACCACCGCGCCGAGAATGCCCAGGAGCGTTGTGCCGATCACCTTGCCGTTAAAGACGATGGCGGGTTTGCCGTCCATCTTCCGCCGGACCGGCACCATCGCCAGCAGCACCGCCGCGCCCAGCACGCTCAGCACTACACCGGGGAGCAGCGCGTCCCACTCCGGGAGCAGAGCCATGCACATGCCCAGGGCAAAGAGAATGCCGCCGACGGTGCTCAGGATCAGAGTTACAAAATCTTTCTTTTTCATCGTGGAGTGCCTCCGTATGTTCGTATTAAGCGATCTCCCGCTTGCCGGATACAGAATAGCCCACGGATGTTTTGAAAAGTTTTGCATTTTGTTTGTGTTTTATTAAAAATAAAAAGGAGAAAAAAGAACCGCGGCAAGTTCTGTTTTGCCGCGGTTCCGTATTCTTGTCGGGATGGGCCTTAAGCCGTGACGCTGTTCAGGCTGGTGACATACTGCTTGATGGCGCCGGCGCCGGCGAACTTCTCAAAGCTGTCCCCGTGGGTGACCACCAGGGTGGGGGCCTGCTTCACGCCGTATTTCCGGGCCAGGTCCGCGTTCTCGTCCGCCATCAGCTTCTCGTATTCAAAGCCGGCCTTGTCCATGTAGGAGCAGGCGATCCGGCAGTTGGGGCAGGTGGGGGTGGCGAAGAGGAAGGCGTGATACAGCCCGCCGCTCTCCACCAGGGGGGACACCGCGTCCGGCGCGGCCTCGCCGTGCAGCTCCGGCGCCTTGACCTCGGTCACCTCGCCCAGGGGGCCCTGGTGCTTCAGCACGGAGTTGGCGATCACATACTCCCGGCGCTCCTTGTACTCCTGGGTCTTGCCCGCGTTCCAGTTCTGCACCGGGCGGTAGTAGCCGGTGATGCGGCTGTAGACCTCAGCGCTCTCGCCGCAGTAGGGGCAGGTGAACTGCTCCCCGGTCAGGTAGCCGTGGTTCTTGCACACAGAGTAGGTGGGAGACAGCGTATAATAGGGCAGACGGTAGTTCTCCGCAATTTTCCGCACCAGGCTGGCCGCCGCCTCCCAGCTGGGCAGCTTCTCGCCCAGGAAAGCGTGGAACACGGTGCCGGAGGTGTACCGGGTCTGGAGCTCGTCCTGGATGTCCAGCGCGTCGAAGATGTCCTCCGAGAAGCTCACAGGCAGGTGGGAGCTGTTGGTGTAATAGGGGGTGCCGCCGGGCTCCGCCGCGGTGATGATATCCGGGTAGAGCTCCACGTCGTGCTTGGCAAGCCGGTAGGCCGTGGATTCGGCCGGGGTGGCCTCCAGGTTGTACAGGTCGCCGTACTGCTCCTGGTAGTCCTTCAGGCGCTCCCGCATATGGTCCAGCACCTGCTTGGTGAACTCCTGGCACTTGGGGCTGGTCATGTCCGCCCGGATCCACTTGGCGTTCAGGCCCGCCTCGTTCATGCCCACCAGGCCGATGGTGGAGAAGTGGTTCTCAAAGGTGCCCAGATAATGCCGGGTGTAGGGATAGAGGCCCGCGTCCAGCAGCTTGGTGATGACCTCCCGCTTGATCTTCAGGGAGCGGGCGGCCAGGTCCATCAGCTTATCCAGCCGCTTGTAGAAGTCCTGCTCGTCCTCGGCCAGATAGGCCAGGCGGGGCATATTCAGAGTGACCACGCCCACGGAGCCGGTGCTCTCGCCGGAGCCGAAGAAGCCGCCGGATTTCTTGCGCAGCTCCCGCAGGTCCAGCCGCAGACGGCAGCACATGGACCGCACGTCGCTGGGCTCCATGTCGGAGTTGATATAGTTGGAGAAGTAGGGCGTGCCGTACTTGGCGGTCATCTCGAAGAGCATCTTGTTGTTCTCCGTGGGAGACCAGTCAAAGTCCCGGGTGATGGAGTAGGTGGGGATGGGGTACTGGAAGCCCCGGCCGTTGGCGTCGCCCTCGATCATAATGTCGATGAAGGCCTTGTTCACCATGTCCATCTCTTTCTTGCAGTCGCCATAGGTGAAGTCCATATCCTTGCCGCCTACGATGGCGGGCATGTCCTTCAGATCGGCGGGCACGGTCCAGTCCAGGGTGATGTTGGAGAAGGGCGCCTGGGTGCCCCAGCGGGAGGGGGTGTTCACGCCGAAGACAAAGGACTGGATGCATTGCTTGACCTCTTTGTAGCTCAGGTTGTCCACCTTCACAAAGGGGGCCAGATAGGTGTCAAAGGAGGAGAAGGCCTGGGCTCCGGCCCACTCGTTCTGCATGATGCCCAGGAAGTTGACCATCTGGTTGCAGAGGGTGGACAGATGGCTGGCGGGAGAGGAGTTGATCTTGCCCGGAATGCCCAGGCCCTCTTTGATCAGCTGCTTCAGGCTCCAGCCGGCGCAGTACCCGGTGAGCATGGACAGATCGTGCAGGTGCAGGTCGCAGTTGCGGTGGGCGTCGGCGATCTCCTGGTCATAGACCTCGCTGAGCCAGTAGTTGGCGGTGATGGCGCCGGAGTTGGAGAGGATCAGGCCGCCCACAGAGTAGGTGACGGTGGAGTTCTCCTTCACCCGCCAGTCCAGCACGTTCAGGTACTTGTCCACGGTCTCCTTGTAGTCCAGGTAGGTGGACTTCATGTTGCGCAGCTTCTCCCGCTGCTTGCGGTAGAGAATGTAGGCCTTGGCCACGGTCTCATAGCCGCCCCGGGAGAGCACCGCCTCCACGCTGTCCTGCACGTCCTCTACGGCCACCAGGCCGTTCTTGATCTTGGGCAGAAAGTCCGCCGAGACCTTCAGGGCCAGAAAGTCAATGACGCTCTCGTTATAATCCGTCTCCGTGGCCTCAAAGGCCTTTTTAATGGCGCCGGCGATCTTGTTGATGTCAAAATCCACGACTTTGCCGTCGCGCTTTACGATCTGATACATATCCTTTATCCTCCTGATTTCTGTCTGCTATTAAATGCCTCTCACCTGCACCGAGGGAACCCAGGGGGCCACGGCTTCGGCAAGCGCGCGCATTTCTTCTTCGTTGTAGGCCCCGAGGCCGCCGCCGTCGACGAGATCCCCCGAGTCCTTGAATTGCTGGAGATAGTATTCCCGGGCGCCGGCGATCCATTTACCGGCGGCAATCAGGCTCTCCCGGGAGTGGAGCCCCTTGACCACCGTGGTGCGGAATTCATAATCCACCGCCCCGGAGAGCAGAAAGTCCTTCGAGGCCTCCACCGCCGCCAGGTCCAGGCCGGGGGTGCCGGCCGTGTCCCGGTAGAGGGCGGGGGAGTTCTTGATGTCCATGGCCACCCGGTCCACCAGGCCGGCCTCCGTCAGCTCCCGGAGCTTCTCGGGAAAGGAGCCGTTGGTGTCCAGCTTGATCCTATAGCCCAGCGCCCGGACCTCCTCCAGAAAGGCGGGCAGGTCCGCCTGGAGAAGGGGCTCGCCCCCCGTGACGGCCACCCCGTCCAGAATGCCCTGCCGCTTCCGCAGAAAGGCCAGGACCTGCTCCTCGTCGATCAGAGGCAGGACCGTGATCCCCGGCAGGACCAGAGAGGCATTGTGACAAAAGGGACAGCGGAAATTGCAGCCCTTGGTGAAAACCGTGCAGGCCACCTGACCGGGATAGTCCAGCAGGGTCAGCTTCTGCAGACCGGCTATTTGCATGGGCGCGCCTCCTGAATACTTCAAAAAACTGCTACGCTGTCTATCATAGTGCGTTTTGCAGAGCTTGTCAAGAGGAAAATCACAACATATAGAAAGTTTAACCGGCTTGTAACCATTTTGACCACAAAATATAGTGTCAGAGCGGATTTTGTTTCCACCTGACACCGAGCGTTATTTTATCGCAGAAATCGACGGAAAGCAAGAACAAAATGTTACTTTTGCGGATTTTCGCAAGTTACACAAGAATTTTCGGCCAGGGAAAAAATTCTTGTGAAATCTATATATAGTGGGAAAAGCGGCTTTGAAGCCCGGCGGAACACAAAACCCAGGCCGGGGAAGAAGCGGCGCCAAGCGGCGCTCCGGCGGAGGGCGGGCAGAGAGGACGCCATGCGGAAGAATTTCCGCAAAATAGTCGTATTTTTCAGAATCTGCCTTGCCTGCGCGGGGAAGCTGTGTTATAATAACCCGGCAGCGGCTGCAAAACAAAACGAAAAAGCCCGAACGGCACGGCCGCTGCAGGGCTTTGATCCGGCATAAGGAGTGTGAGGCACGGATGTGCGGTATAGTGGGCTACGCGGGGACGGAGCAGGCGGCTCCGATCCTGCTGGAAGGGTTGGAAAAGCTGGAATACAGAGGCTACGACTCCGCGGGGATCGCGGTGCTGTCCCCGGAGCGGGGGCTGCAGGTGGAGAAGGCAAAGGGCCGGCTCAAGGTGCTCCGGGACCTGACAAAGGGCGGCGGCACGGTAGAGGGCGTGCTGGGCATCGGGCACACCCGCTGGGCCACCCACGGGGAGCCCAGCGACGTCAATTCCCACCCTCAGCTCAGCGCCGGGCGGCGGATCGCCGTGGTACACAACGGGATCATCGAAAACTATGTGGAGATCAAGGAGTTCCTCAGCTCCCAGGGAGTGCGGTTCCGGTCCGAGACGGACACGGAGGTGGTGGCCCAGCTGCTGGAATATTACTATAACGAGTGCGGGGACGCCATGCAGGCCGTCTACCGGATGCTGGACCGGATCGAGGGGGCCTACGCCCTGGGCATCCTCTTCCGGGATCTGCCGGGGGCCTTCATCGCCGCCCGGAAGGACGCGCCGCTGCTGCTGGGCTACGGAAAGGGCTACAGCTTCATCGCCTCGGACGTGACGGCCATCGTCAAGCACACCCGGGACGTGGCCTACATGGAGGACGGTGAGGTGGCCCTGGTGACGGCGGAGAGCATTCAGGTGTTCAACGCCATGGGCCAGCCGGTGGAAAAGAAGCACAGCTGGGTGGACTGGGACGTGAGCGCCGCGGAAAAGGGGGGCTACGCCCACTTCATGTTCAAGGAGATCATGGAGCAGCCGGAGGCCGTGCGCAAGACCGTCAGCCCCCGGCTCCGGAACGGCCGGGTCTGCTTTGACGAATTGGGGCTCACCGAAGAGGAGATCCGGGCCTTTTCCCGCCTCTTCATCGTGGCCTGCGGCTCCTCCTACCATGTGGGCATGGTGGGCAAATACAACCTGGAGCGGCTGCTGCGGCGGCCGGTGGACGTGATGCTGGCCTCGGAATTCCGCTACGCGGACCCGCTGGTGGATGAGCACACGCTGGTGATCGTCATCAGCCAGTCCGGCGAGACGCTGGACAGCATGGCCGCGCTGCGCCAGGCCAAGGCCCTGGGGGCCCGGGTGCTGGCCATTGTGAACGTGGTGGGCAGCTCCATCGCCCGGGAGGCGGACTGGGTCCTCTACACCTGGGCGGGGCCGGAGATCGCCGTGGCCACCACCAAGGCCTACAGCACCCAGCTGGTGCTGCTGGATATGCTGGGCCTGCGCTTCGCGGAGGCGCTGGGCAGCATCCCGGAGGAGGAGTACGCCCGGATCGTGGCGGAGCTCCAGGCGCTGCCGGCTAAGCTCCAGGCGGTGCTGGAGAACACGGAGCAGATCAAGTATCTGGCCTCCCGGTATTTTAACCACAATTCCATTTTCTTTATCGGCCGGAATCTGGACTACGCCCTGGGCCTGGAGGGGAGCCTGAAGCTCAAGGAAATCTCCTACATCCACTGCGAGGCCTACGCCTCCGGGGAGCTGAAGCACGGCACCATCTCCCTGATCGAGAAGGGGACTTTGGTGGTGGCCCTGTGCTGCTACGCGCCCCTTTTTGACAAGAGCGTGTCCAACATCGTGGAGGTGAAGGCCCGGGGGGCGGATATCGTGGCCCTGACCACGGAGAGCCTGGCCGGGGAGCTTGGGAAGACAGCGGAAAATATCCTCAGCATCCCGGACACCCACGTGATCCTCCAGCCCTCCCTGGGCGTGCTGCCCCTGCAGATCTTCGCCTATTATGTGGCGCTGCAGCGGGGCTGCGATATCGACAAGCCCCGGAACCTGGCTAAGTCTGTAACAGTAGAATAGAAAGCAATGCTAGGGGCTGCAGCAAAACGAGCTGCAGCCCCTTCCGCCTTTACAGCATTTTTATTTCAGCTTGCTCAGATCCACGCAGTCGATGCCCGCCTCCAGGATCCGGGGCTCCCGGCTGCCGCCCACCACGACCACATAGGCCGCGTCCGTCTCGTAGAAAAGATAGGCGTCCCCCTTGATGCCGCAGACATCCACCGTGTCGTCCAGGGCGATGGAGACGGTGCCGCCCCAGGCGGCGTCGTATTTCCACCAGGCCATGTCCGTGGGCGGCTGGGGGAACAGGTCCAGCCCGGTGTAGAGGGCGCCCTTGGGGATATAGTGGACCCGCCAGGGGCTGCCGCCCAGGATGAACTCCAAAGAGAAGCTGCCGTTGTCATAGGCGGCGGCGATCCAGGGCTCCGCGCCGCTGACAAAGCTCTCCGTCCCCAGCAGGGCATAGATTTCCGGCGTGCTGACGGCCTCCTCCTTCTCCAGCGGCCGGGTCAGGCCGCCGTCGGGATTCAGGATCTCCAGCGGGATCAGCCGGTTGCCCTGGATATAGCGGCCGGCGCCCGCCTCTATCAGGCCGTAGGTGCCGCACAGCTCCTCCGCCAGGGCGTCCGTCTCCTCCTCGCCGGAGGGGAAGCCCCCGTAATACCCGAAGGAACCGCCGTAGCTGCTGAGCTTGGGGGTGTTCTCCTTCACCCAGGCGCTGTAGTCCCGGCTGAAGGCCAGCGCCGCCAGAAGCTCCGGGCTGGTCAGCACCGCCTCCGGGTCAGCGGCCTGCCCGCCGGAGGCGGAGAAGGTGGGCCCCGCGTTGATGAAGCTCTCCACCTGGTCCCCGCCGGCGCAGAGGGCCTTGTAGTCAAAGCAGGCTGCCGCCCCTTCTACCGCCTCCCGGTCGAAGGCCTCGGTAAAATCCAGCTTCAGGGAGATGCCCCAGTCCTCCCCGTCGTAAAACACCAGGGCGCTGTACCCGATGCCGTCCTCCTCCTCGGAGCAGGCGGCGGACAGCCTTTCGCCCCGGGGCGTCTCCCAGGTCCACTGGTCAAAGCTGCCCTCACTGTGGATGAACAGGCTGCCCGCCGGCAGGCAGTCCGGACTGTTCCGGTCCAGGCGGAAGGAGCAGCGCTGCCCCGCCCCGTCGCTGACCGTCAGATATCCCTGACAGTCAAAAGAGCCGTCCTCATAGACCCGGATGGGAGAGAGACTGCCCCCCTGGGCCAAGAAAAACTCCCCCGTCCCGGCCACCCGGTACAGGTCCTCCTTGTTCAACGGCACGGTCGCCCCGGTATGGAGCTTCACTCCCCAGCGGTCCCGGATCTCAAAGAGCTTGTCCGCCATCTCCCGGTTAAAGGCCCCGTAGATTTTATCGGCGGCCTCCAGCGCCGCGTCCCCCTGATACCAGCCGGTATCGCCGCCGATCCAGGAGCCGTCCCCGTCCCCATGGAGGGCCGTCCATTCCGCGTCCTTCTCCCGGATATAGCGGAACCGGTAGTCTTCCCACTCCGCCAGCGCCTGGGCCGCGGGGCTGTCCCCGCCGCCGTAGGGGGAGAGATAGCCCCCCTCGCCGGACAGCTCCACCGTCCCGCGTTCCTGGGCCGAGAAGACCTGGTTGTGCCCTTCCGGAGCCTGGGTCGGGCTCAGCCGGCCCTCCAGGCTCAGATAGGCCACCGTGCAGGCGGTGAGGACCAGGGCGGTGAGCGCCGCCGCCAGCAGCAGCCCCTGCAGCCGCCTCCTGCGCAAAAGCGCCGTCCGCCCCGCCGCGCCGCCGTCCAGCCGGCCCAAGCGCTCCCCGGCGGAGAGAACGTACTCGTCCCGGATATCGTTCAAGGCGTCCATCAGAATTTCCCCGTTCACAGCTCGTAGCCCTCCTTCTCCAAAAAAGTCTTTAAACTCTTCCGGGTGCGGAAGAGTCCGCTTTTTACGCCGCCTTTGCTCTGGCCCAGGCTTTGGGCGATCTCCTCCACCGGCGCCATGTACCAATAGCGGCTCACAAAGGCGTCCCGCCGGTCCCTGTCCAGCCCGGCGAGGAAGCGGTCAATGGCCTGGCTCAGCTCCCGGAGTTCCATCTGGCTCTCCACACTGTTCCACCGGTCCGGGATGCACTCGTCCAGCTCCTCCAGGCAGAGCGCCGCCTCTCCGCCGCCCCGCTTCCGGCGGCGGCTGTCCCGCAGCCGGTTCAGGGCCAGGCGGCGGGTGATCTTTCCCAGAAAGGCTCCCAAAAGGCTGGGCCGCTGCTCGGGCATGGCGTTCCAGGCCCGCAGCCAGGTGTCGTTGACGCACTCCTCCGAATCCTCCCGGTTTGCCAAAATCTGATAGGCCAGGGTCTGGCAGTAGCCGCCGTATTTCTTTTCGGTCTCCCGAATGGCGGCGCTGCTGCGCTGCCAGTACAGATCCACGATTTCGCTGTCCTGCATCTGTCCGCCCCCCTTCTCTGTTTTCCGGCCTTCACTTATTATAGACCCCGTTTCGCGGCTTTGGTTTCATTCTGCGAAAAAAAGGCGGGAAAATCGCCCGTGCCGTAATGAATCGGCACGGGCGATTTTCCCGCCTTCGCGTTTCCGCCTTAGCTGGTGCGCTCTCCCTGCTTCAGCCGCTCCCGGACAGACGGGAGACGATGTACGCCTCCACCTGGTCCACCTCCATGTCCAGCGCCACGGCCAGCTCTCCGTGGAGAATGTCCTTAGCCCTGCGCATGGTGGCTTCCGCCCGGGTGCTCTTGGACTTCTTTCCCGCCAACCGGACCCGCAGGCCCTTCACGATGGACACCAGGGTTTCACAGGTGTGCAGCTTGAACAGATCCCTGTAAAAGGCGTCCACGTGGTTGAAGCGGCTGTCGTTGCAGATGGCAGGCTCGATGCCGGGAATGGAATCGATCAGGGCCTCCGCCTCATCCCGGCTCATCACATGGCGCATATAAGCGCCGGAATCCACCGGGACGAAAAGGGTGCTGCTGCCCAGCATTGGGTTTAGTCTGTAGTACAGTCTCTTCTGGTTGGCCCCTCCCATGTTCAGGGGCTCAATCTTTTCCACCGTACATACACCGCTTTCGGCGTAGATGATCTTGTCCCCTACTTCAAACATTTGATCCAACCCCTATTTTTACTTTTTTGCTATTTTACACGATTTGTTATTAAATTACCAATGATTTTTTGAACTATAACGTATAGTATTTTATATTACTCTTTTTCCTAAGTTTCGGTTTGCGTTCTTCGCCCTGTTCTGCTATAATAGAGCAAAAGCTGCTTTTGAAATTCAATTTAAATTCTTAAAGGAAGTGTGCCGTGAAGCTCTATCTGACCGGACATGACTATAAATACGCCGTGGAGCAGATCCTGCTGACGCTCTACCCGGACCAGCGGCCGGAGTACCCGGAAGGCCCGCCCCAGGGGGAGCGGATGGAGGTCAGCCTTTTGAAGGACGGGGAACAGGTCACCGCCCGCTGCGCGCTGCACCTGGCCGGGGGCAGCTGGCAGGGGGAAGATTCTCTCCCCCTCTCCCGGCTCACCGGACCGCTGGAGGAGGCCAGCCTCTGCCAGCGGCTCATCAAAAACGCCGTATACCGGGCGGCGCTGGCCTCCGGCCTGCCCCGTCCCCCCTGGGGGGCCCTGACCGGGGTCCGGCCGGGCAAGCTGATGACGCCCCTGCTCTCCGCCGGCCTGGACGAGGCCCAGGCCCTCTCCCGTTTTACGGAGGCCTACGACGTGACGCCGGAGCGGGCCCGCCTCTGCCTGGACGCCAGCCGGGAGACGCTGGACAGCGCCGTCTCTCTCCGGCCAGGGGACGTTTGCCTCTATGTGGGTATCCCCTTCTGCCCCACCCGCTGCGCCTATTGCAGCTTTGTCAGCCAATCGGTGGAGAAGAGCATGGCCCTGGTGGAGCCCTTTCTGTCCGCCTTGGAGCAGGAGATCGCCGCCACGGCGGAGCAGGTCCGGCGTTTGGGTCTGCGGGCCGTCTCCCTGTATATGGGCGGCGGCACGCCTACCACTCTCTCCGCCGGGCAGCTGGACCGGCTCTGCGGCCTGCTGGAGGAGGCCTTTGACCTGTCCGCCCTCCGGGAATACACCGTGGAGGCCGGCCGGCCGGACACCATCAGCGTGGACAAGCTTTCGGTCTTGCGGCGGCACGGGGTGGACCGGGTGAGCGTCAACCCCCAGACCATGTCCGACACGGTGCTGGCCGCCATCGGCCGGCGGCACACGGCTGCGGACATCCTCCGGGCCCTGGAGGCAGTGCGCCGGGTGGGCGGCTTTGCCGTGAACATGGACCTGATCGCCGGCCTCCCGGCGGACAGCCTGGAGGGCTTTGCCTCCACGGTGGAGCAGGTGCTGGCCCTGGCGCCGGAGAACATCACGGTCCACACCCTCTCTATCAAGCGGGGCTCCCGCATCGCGCTGGAAGGGGCCCTTCTCCCGGACGGGGAAGAGGTGGCGGCCATGCTGGCCCTGGCCGGGGCGCGGCTGCGCCCGGCGGGCTACGGGCCCTACTATTTGTACCGGCAGAAGTTCATGTCCGGCGGCTTTGAAAACGTGGGCTGGACGAAAAAAGGGTATAAAAACCTCTATAACATCTGTATAATGGAAGAGCTGTGCAGCATCCTGGCCATGGGCGCCGGGGGCTCCACCAAACTGATCGGGCCGGCGGGCGGGAAAAACATCCGGCTCACGGCCCCCAAATACCCGTTGGAATACTGCGGCAGTATTCAGAGGACCTGCGCCGCGAAAGAGAAGATCGGCGAATTTTACAGACAAGGATCAAGGGAGGAATGAGCGATGGCCTATCAGCTGCAGGAAATCAATTTCAAAACCGTCTCCGACCCTCTGGGCTTTGTGCAGGAGGAGGACGCCCGGTATCAGGACAAGGTGAAGAAAGCCGCCCAGCGGATCCTGGCCAACCGGAAAAACAGCCCCATCGTGCTGCTCTCCGGTCCCTCCGGCTCCGGCAAGACCACCACCGCCATGAAGATCGCCGAGGAGCTGAAACGGCAGGGCGTAGGGACCCACTATGTGGCCATGGACGACTATTTCAAGACCATCGACCCTCTCACCGTCCCTCGGACGCCGGAGGGTGAGATGGATCTGGAATCCCCCCTCTGCCTGGACATGGAGCTTTTGAACCGGCACTTTGAGCAGCTGGCCCAGGGGAAGCGGATCTTCGTACCCAAGTACGAGTTCTCCCGGAAGATGCGCATTCAGGAGCCCTCCAAGTCCATCAAGCTGGGCCCGGATGAGATCGTCATTTTTGAGGGGATCCACGCCCTGAACGACATGATCACCGACCGGCACCCGGAGGCCTTCAAGCTCTACATCTCCGCCCGGAGCGACGTGGAATTTGAGGGCAAGGTGGTCTTCAAGCGCACCTGGTTCCGCCTGGTACGCCGCACGGTGCGGGACTACAAGTTCCGGGGCTCCGACCCGGCGGAGACCATGGCCATGTGGGCCAACGTCCGCCGGGGCGAAAAGACCAACATCTCCCCCTTTAAGGACAAGGCCGACCTCCAGCTGGACACCTCGCTGCCGTACGAGCCCGCGGTCTTCAACCACACGGCCACGGCGCTGTTCCGCTCCGTCCCGGAGGGTATCGAGCGCTTTGACGAGCTGCGGGCTGTGCTGCCGGCGCTGCAGCTCTTCGGGGACATCGACGAGTCCCTGGTGGCGGACGACGCGCTGATCCGGGAGTTCATCGGCGGCGGGATTTACGAATATTGAGGGTTTTTGGCCCTTTTTTCCCCGGTGGACGCCTTTTTTCGACGAAAAAGACTTGCCATAAGGTTTTGACCGTGCTATAAATGGAAGTACAAAAATCTGATAAAGAAAGGATTTTTACCCCATGAAAACTGGAAAACGCGCGCTCTGCCTGCTGATGGCCGCGCTGCTTTTGTGCTCGCTGGCCGCCTGCGGCAGCAGCAAAAAGAGCTTTGAGGAGGATCTGGCGACCCTGGTCCAGGGCAATCTGGACGAGCTGTACAAGGGCCAGTTCAGCGAGGACTATCTGAAGCTGCTGGGCGCCACGGAGGACGCCCGCCGTCAGGTGTATGAGGACAACCTGAACACCAACGCGGAGTATTTCGCCCGGAGCTATGACATCGTCTACCTCACCGACGAGATCCGCTCCCAGCTGATCGACTTCTACCGGGAGCTCTACAGCCATGCCAGCTACACCGTGGGCGAGGTCAGCCAGCTGGATGACAACACCTACATGGTGTCCGTGCAGATCCAGCCGATGGACCTCTTCCAGCAGATGGACCAGGCCTGGGAGGAATGGATGGCCCCCTTCTACGAGGCGCACAGCTCTGTGGACTGGAACGCCCTGTCCGAGGCTGACTCGAAGAGCCTGGACGCTGAATGGGCCGGCTATGTGCTGGGCCTGGCCCAGGAGAAGCTGGCCGGTCTCGGCTATCTGGAGGCAGAGAACCTGGCCGTCCAGGTGGTGAAAAACGAGGACGGAGCCTGGAGCATCTCTGAAAACGACATCTTTACCATCGACGAACTGATCATCGCCCCCGTGGTGGAGGAGTAAAAAATCCTGACGTTAAAAAAGCCCTGCTGCGAAAGCCTTTCGCAGCAGGGCTTTTTTATTCTTTTCTGTCGCCTTTACGCGCTAATCAGCACCCGGCTTCCGTGGACGGAGAGCTTGCCGTCGCAGTACAGGGCCACCGCCTGGGACAGGAGTTTCCACTCCGCCTCCTCCATCACCCGCCGCTGCAGGCTCAGCGGGTCGTCCTCCGGCAGCACCTCCACCGCCTTCTGGGCGATGATGCTGCCCACGCGGCCGTCCCCGTCGGCGAAATAGACCGTCGCCCCGGTGACCTTCACGCCCCGCTCCAGCACCGCCCGGTGGACGTCCCCCTCGTAATCCTCAAAGGCGGGGATCAGGGAGGGCCAGGTGCCGATGATGCGGTTTTTGAACTGATAGGGCACCACGCCCAGGGGCAGGTCATAGCCCGCCAGGATCACCAGCTCGATGTCCATATCCTTGAGCTTGTTGGCGATGGCCATGCTGTGGCTGGTCATGGTGGGGAACAGCTCCGGGTCCACCACGTAGGCGGGGACGCCGGCGCTCAGCGCCCGCTTCATGGCGTAGGCGTCCCGCTGGGGGGAGATGACGGCCACCAGCTCAAAATTCGGTAATTCATTAAAATACATGGAGTCCAAAATCGCCTGAAGCTGGGTCCCGTCCCCGGAGACCAGCGCGGCCGCTCTGACCATAAGCCCCTTTCCCCGCTTTCTCAAGCCGCCTTCATCCCAGGCTTGTGCATTGGAACAAATTGAGCTATAATAGAAGAAACGGCAGGCGCGGCGCCCGGACAAACCGCGTGAAAACGCCCCGCCGCCTTTTAACAGACAGTATTATACTGTATTTGCGCTCTTCGGTCAAGATTTGGAGGCTGGGTTATGACGGAAATTTATCTCATTCGGCACACACAGGCGGAGGGAAACCTCTACCGGATGATGCAGGGCCACTGGGATGGGGACGTGACCCCTGCGGGCTGGCTCCAGATCGAGGCGCTCTCCCGGCGCTTTGCCTCCGTCCATGTGGACGCGGTCTATTCCAGCGACCTGTACCGGGCCCGCCAGACCGCCGGAGCCATCGCCGGCCCCCATCGCCTGCCCTTACATACGCTGCCCGCCCTGCGGGAGATCAATCTGGGCCCCTGGGAAGCCCAGTTCTTTGCCAACCTCTTCTGGGACGAGCCGGAGAGCGCGGAGCTCTTCCTCCGCGACCCGGCCAACTGGCGGCTTGAGGGGGCGGAGACCTTTCAGCAGGTGGCGGACCGGGCCTATCCCGCCCTGGTGGAGATCGCCCGGCGGCACGAGGGGCAGACCGCGGCCGTGGTGAGCCACGGGGTGACCATTCGCTGCCTGCTGTCCCGGATCACCGGCATTTCCCTGAAGGAGACGGCGCGCCTGCCCATCGGCGGCAACACCGCCGTATCCCGGCTGCTCTGGGACGGGGAGCATTTTACCGCCGATTATCTGAACGACGTCAGCCACCTGGAGGGCCTGCCCGTCCCCGCCTGGGGCGGCGGGGCCGAGCTGCGGCATGAGAGCTTTGACCCGGCCTCGGACCGGGCCTATTACGAGCGCTGCTACGGGGACGCCTGGCAGGCGGCCCACGGCAGCCTGGCGGGCTTTGCCCCCGGCCCCTATTACGCCTCCGCCCTGGAGCACTACCGGGCCTGCCCCCAGGCGGTTCTGAAGATTTTTGACCGGGAGGAGCCGGTGGGCCTGGTGGACCTGGACACGCTGCGGGGCGCTCACGCCGGCTACGGCTGGATCAGTCTGCTGTATCTGCGGGCGGACTACCGGGGCCAGGGTCTGGGGATCCAGCTTCTGGCCCGGGCCATCCAGACCTACCGGGAGCTGGGTCGGCGGAGCCTCCGGCTCCACGTGGCGGAGGAGAACGCCGCCGCCGTGGCCTTTTACGGCCGGCAGGGCTTCACGCTCCTGGGCACGGAGAGCAGCGGCCCCGCCCGGCTGCTGCTGATGGAAAAGAACTTGGGAGGAAAGCGCAATGTATGAACGGCAAGCTGTGATCCAGCCTCTGCGCCTTGCGCCCGGGCGGCGGATCCTGGTCATCTCCGACATTCACGGGAACCTGGCCTATTTTGACGCGCTTTTGAAAAAGGCCGCCTTTGGGCCCGGGGACGAGCTGATCATCGACGGGGACTTTCTGGAAAAGGGCCCGGACAGTCTGGGGGTTCTCCGCCGGATCATGGAGCTGTCCAAGGCTGGGAACGTCCACTGCGTCTGCGGCAACTGCGACAACTGGTATGACATTTTCCGGCCCGACTGGTCCCCGGAGGCGGACGAGCGGGTGATGGACTATGTGATGTGGCGGCAGAGCGGCCTGTTGTGGGATATGCTCAACGCCTCCGGCGTGGACCTCTTCGAGCTGGAGAGCATCAGCGACTGCAAGGGGACGCTGCTGCGCCGCTTCCCCCAGGAGTGGGACTTTCTCTCCAAGCTGCCCGACGCCATTGAGACGGAGAGCTTTCTCTTTGCCCATGCGGGGGCGGACCCGGACAAGCCTCTGCGGGAGCACACAGCCGGGGACTTCTGCCGCATTGACAGCCTGCTCACCACCGGCCGGCGCTTTCGCAAATGGCTCGTGGTGGGCCACTGGCCTGTGATGCTCTACCGGGAGAATATCGTCTGCGCCAACCCCATCATTGACCGGGAAAAGCGCATCGTCAGCATCGACGGGGGCTGCGTCCTGAAGGACGACGGGCAGCTCAACGCCCTGATCATCCCCCACAAGGACAGCGAGGACTTCTCCTTCCTGGCCTATGACCCCTTCCCGGTGCGGACCGTCACCCGGGACCAGGCGGGCAGCGAGCGTTCCTACTATATCCGCTGGGGGGACAATCAGGTGCGCGTCCTGCGCCGGGGGGAGGAATTCTCCCGCTGCCGCCACGTGCGCACCGGCTACGAGATGGATATTCTCACCAAATACCTGTACTCTGACGGGGAGTACAGCGACTGCAACGACAGCACCGACTATGTGCTGCCCCTAAAGGCCGGGGACCGGGTCAGCCTGATCGAGAGCACCTCTCTGGGCTACCTGGTCAAGCACCGGGGCGTCACCGGTTGGTACTTCGGAGACCTGGCATGAGCGGCGGGCTTCACGGCCCTGTGCCGCTGACGGCCTGGCTTTTTCTCATGAGCCTGCTGCTGTTTTTCACCATGGGCTATGACAAGGCCCAGGCCCGGCGGGGCGGCCGCCGGGTCCCGGAGAGGACCCTCTTTGCCCTGGCCTTTCTGGGCGGGGCCATCGGGGGCTTTTTCGGTATGCGGGCTTTCCGGCACAAAACGCTGCACCCCCAGTTTGCCCTGGGCTTTCCCGCGCTGGCCCTGCTGCAGGCCGCCCTCTGGATCTGGTGCGCGTTCCGCTTTTCCTATTAAAATAACTGTATAAAGGAGGCTCCCCCATGGATCAAGACTGCCGCATCAGCACCGGGATCGAAGGTCTGGACCGGACGCTGGACTATCTCCGTCCCGGAGACACCGTCACCTGGCAGGTGGAGCACATCGGCGACTACGCCTTTGTGGCCACCAAGTTTGTCACCTCCGTGGCCCTCAGCGGCCGCCGGATCGTCTACCTCCGCTTCGGCGATCACCCGGAGATCATCGACACTGAGGCGCTGGACCGGCGGGGGGCTAATATCGTCCGCTATAATCTGGACCCCTCCGTGGGCTTTGAGACCTTTGCCGTCCAGGTCCACCGGATCATCAGCCGGGAGGAGGCGGGGGCCTTCTACCTGGTGGACTGCCTGTCCGACCTGCAGAAGTACTGGTTCTCCGATCTGATGGTCTGCAACTTCTTCCTGCTCACCAGCGCCTTTTCCCAGGAGCGGGGCAGCGTGTCCTATACGGCCATCCAGTACGAGCGGCACATCTACGAGACCATCTCCCGCATCCGGCACGCCAGCCCCGTGCTGCTGAACATCCGCAGCCTGAACGGCAGCACCTATATCCACCCCCTCAAGGCCGCCGGCCGCAGCTCCCCCACCATGTATTTCCCCCTGCGGATCGACGGCGAGCACAGCCGCCCCGTCACCTCCAGCGCCGAGAGCTACGCCATTTTTGACATCTTTACCCAGACCGGCGAGCGGCGGGACTGCTGGGACAGCATGTTTGACTCGGTGGGGGACGCCTGCGAGGAGCCCACGGACCCGGAGGGCATCCAGCTCAAGGAGAACATCCTCCGCTGCCTGCTGGGCACCGAGCCCCAGCGGCTGGAGCTCTGCCGGAAATATTTCTCCATCAGGGACCTGATGGAGATCAAAAAGCGGGAGATCGGCACCGGCTGCATCGGCGGCAAGGCCGTGGGTATGCTTCTGGCCCGGAACATCCTCCGGGACGACGCCCCGGAGCTCTATGAAAAATACATCGAGCCCCACGACTCTTATTTTATCGGGGCCGACGTGTTCTACACCTACGCCGTGCAGAACAATACCTGGGACCTGCGCACCAAGATGATCGAGCCGGAGGACTATCTCCGCATCGCCCCGGAGTTTGGCCAGCGGCTGCTCAACGGCAGCTTCATGCCCACTATCAAGGAGCAGTTTCTCTCCATGCTGGAATATTTCGGCCAGTCCCCCATCATCGTCCGCTCCAGCTCCCTGCTGGAGGACGGGGTGGGCAACGCCTTTGTGGGCAAGTACGAGAGCGTCTTCTGCCCCAACCAGGGCACCCTGGAGGAGCGCTACCGGGTCTTTGAGGACGCGGTGCGCACCGTGTACGCCAGCACCGTCAGCCCCGAGGCGATCAAGTACCGGGCGGACCGGAACCTCCTGAGCCGGGACGAGCAGATGGCCCTGCTGGTGATGCGGGTCAGCGGGGACTGCCGGGGCAGCTACTATTTCCCCCACCTGGCCGGCGTGGGCCACTCCCGGAACATCTATTTCAACAACGCCGCCGGCGCCTCGGACAACAAGGGCATGCTGCGCCTGGTGTTCGGCCTGGGCACCCGGGCCGTGGACCGGGGCGCGGACGACTATGCCCGCTTCATCAGTCTGGACAATCCCCTGGCCCCGCCCATGGTGGAGCACGGGGACGAGTACCGCTTCTCCCAGCACAATGTGGACCTGATTGACCTGCAGAACAACCGCTTCGCCACCGTGCCCCTGAGCGCGCTGAACAAACGGAGCCTGGGGGCCGACCCCGGCCTCTTCATGGAGCCGGACCTGGCCACGGCGGCCCGGCTGCGGGAGCTGGGCGTCTACGAGCCGGCGTCGGACATTCTCAGCTTCAACCGCCTCCTGCGCCGCACGGACTTCACCCAGGTCATGTCCAAGGTCATGTCCCTGCTGGCGGAGAAGTACCGCTATCCGGTGGATGTGGAGTACTCCTGCAACTTTTACGGCCCCACGGAGTACCGGGTCAACCTGCTCCAGTGCCGCACGCTCCAGACCCACGGCCTGGGCCAGGCGGGGGTGATGCCCAAGGTGCGGGACTTCTTCTTCCGCATCCGGGGCAACTTCATGGGCGGCAACGCCTGCATCCCCGTGCGCTATGTGGTCTTTGTGAAGATCGAGCCCTATCTGGCCCTGCCGGAGAATCTGAAATACCGGACCGCCCGCCGGGTGGGCGAGCTCAACGGCCTGCTGAAGGAGCAAAACGCCATTCTGATCGGCCCCGGCCGCTGGGGGACCACCACGCCCAGCCTGGGCGTGCCGGTGAGCTTTGCGGAGATCTCCAAATTCTCCTGCATGTGCGAGCTGGCCTATAAGTCCCACGGCCTGCGGCCGGAGCTGTCCTACGGGAGCCACTTCTTCCAGGACCTGGTGGAAAACGGCATCTTTTACGCCGCCGTCTACCAGGGCGAGGAGGGCTGCCAGTTTAACGAAGCCCTCTTTGACCGCTATCCCGACCGTTACACGGAGCTCACCGGGGACCGGGACCTGGCCGGGGTCATCAAGGTCTACGATCTGGGCCGCCCGGAGGCCATCCTCTACGCGGAGATCGCCAGCCAGGACTGCTTCCTGGGCGCCCTGTAATACGCAAGAATTAAAAAAACAGACGCGAGAACTGCGTCTGTTTTTTTGCCGCAAGCGGGCCTCATTTGAAGGCTTATCCCTCGTCCGTTACCGAGTCGCTGCGGAACAGCAGCGAGATGCACCACAGCGCCGCCAGGCCCACGAGGGTGTAGATCACGCGGCTGACGGTGGAAGTCTGTCCGCCGAAGATCCATGCCACGATGTCGAAGCGGAACAGGCCGATGCTGCCCCAGTTCAGGCCGCCGATGATGGCCAGTACCAGGGCGATCCGATCCATTATCACAGACAATTCTCCTTTCATGGTGGCCGTCTGCGCGCAGACGGCGGAAGATCACCTGTATTTTGGCCCGATGAAAGAAAAATTATACCTTCGACAAAACTAGTGTTTTTTCGCTCTTTACAAATCCGCTCCTTTGGTTTATTTTATACTCACAGCTTATCCAATTGGTCTTTCAAAGGAAAGACCCGGCTCATATCTTTATCCCACAACCCTGTTTAGCGGACTGATTTTTTCAGTCCGCGCTTTTTTTCAGATCTTTTTCTTTTTTCCTCGCCCTCGCCCAGGGCAGTCCGTAGAGGGGCAGCCAGACGGCGGCGATCAGCGGCAGATAGCCCAGCAGATAGCCCGGCCGCCCCAGAAAGGCGAACCAGGCCAGGGGCGTGCGCTCCGGGGGCCAGTTCAAAAACATGTAGTTGGTGCCGGCCAGCTTGTTGAAGATATACACCGGCGCCGCCAGGGCCAGCATCAGCCCCAGGCAGGCGGGCGCCCGGCGCGGCTCCGGCCGCAGCTCGCCTCCCGCCATGAGCATCAGCGTGTAGCCCACCGTCAGGGCGTGGAGCAAAAAGCAGCAGAGGGTCATCCAGTTGAAAAGGGGGTAATAGTTCCAGTCCGGCAGCAGCAGGGCCGCCGCCGCGCCGGGGAGGCAGAAGGCTGCCAGGAACTGTCCCAGCAGCTCCCCGCCCCCCAGGGCGTGGACCAGCAGCAGGTAGTTGGCCAGGGAGCACAGATGCAGCGGCAGCCGGTCCAGGCCGTATGCCCCGCTCAGGACCAGCGTCAGTGCCCGCAGCAGCTCCAGGCACACCGCCGCCCCGGCCGCGGCCAGGCGCAACCGGCGTCTCCGCCGCCTGTCCCCCCGCCGGAAGGCCAGGCACAGCGCCCCGGCCAGCAGCGCGCACAAAAACAGGTACGCCCCGTGCCCCGGGGAGAACAGGGCGAAGCCCAGGCCGTCCTCCCGCTGAATTTGGCAGTTAAAAAATTCCATACCGGATTATCCTACGCGGCAAAGCGAAAAAATATACTTCCCGCCCCTGTAAACGGTACAAGGAGCTGCAGCAAAAAACTTTTTGCTGCAGCCCGGGTCTTTTTATCCGATTTTCTCGCCGCCCAGATAGACGGCCCGGCGGCGCAGGTCCCCTTCACAGACTACGAAATCCGCCCACTTCCCCGGCTCGATGGAGCCGATCTCCGCCTCCCGGCCCAGCTCCCGGGCGGGGACGAGGGTGGCGGACAGGACGGCCTGCTCCCGGGAAACGCCGAAGCTGACCGCCTTTTCCATGCAGGCGTACAGGTCCGAGGCGGAGCCGGCGATGGTGCCGTCCGCCAGGCGGGCGATGCTGTCCTTCAGATAGACCTCCTGCCCGGCCAGCATATAGGCCCCGTCCGGCATGCCGCAGCAGCGCAAAGCGTCGGAGATCAGGCAGATCCGGCCCGGGAAGAGCCGGAAGGCGGCCCGGACCGCGCTGGGGTGCACGTGCAGCCCGTCGCAGATCAGCTCCGCCGTCACGTCCTCCCGCTCCGCCGCGGCGCCGATCACGCCGGGGTTCCGGTGCAGCAGGGGCGGCATGGCGTTGAACAGGTGGGTCAGATGCCGGGCGCCGGCGGCAAAGGCCCGCCGGGCCGCCTCGTAATCCGCGTCCGTGTGAGCTACCGACACGGTGCACAGCTCCGCCGCCCGCCGGATAAAGTCCTCGGAGCCCTCCAGCTCCGGGGCGATATCCGCGATGCGGATCAGGCCGCCGCAGCCTGTGTACAGCTTCAGGAAGGCCTCAAAATCCGGCAAGCGGAGATAGGCCCCGTTCTGGGCGCCCTTTTTCTTCTCCGAGAAGAAGGGCCCCTCCATCTGAATGCCCATGAGCCGGGCCGTCCCCGCCGGGCGCTCCCGGCAGAGGCGCTCTGCGGCAGCGAAGGCCCGCTCCAGCTCCCCGTAGGGCAGGGTCATGGAGGCGGGGGCAAAGGAGGTGACGCCCCGGGCGGCCAGATAAGCGGCCATTTTCACCAGACCCTCATAGTCCCCGTCGGAGAAATCCGCCCCGGAGTTGCCGTGGGTGTGCACATCCACCAGGCCCGGGATCACCGCCGCCCCCTGCAGGTCGACTGCCTCCCCGGCGGGCGGTTCGTCGTAGACCGCCGTGAAGCGGCCCTCCTCCACCGCGAAGCCCCCGTAGACGAAACGGCCCTCCGGCCGGAACACATAGGCGTTTTTAAACAGCATAGCGGCGTCCTCCTTTTTATAAGCTCACGCGTCCCGCGCGCCTGTTCTTGACTGTATCGCCATTATAGCACGGCCGCGCCGGGCCGGAAAGGGGCAAAGCGCCGGAAAAGCGAAAAGACAGCCGCCATCGTTGTCGCAGGCGGCTGTCAACTGTCTTATAAGGGCACGGCGTTTTTTACTCCAGTTCAAAGGCGCCGGTGTAGAGTTGATAATAGGTGCCCTTCTCGGCGATCATCTTTTCATGGCTGCCCCGCTCGATGATCCGCCCGTGGTCCAGCACCATGATCACGTCCGAGTTCATGACGGTGGACAGACGGTGGGCGATGACAAAGACGGTGCGGCCCTCCATGAGCTTATCCATGCCCCGCTGGACAATGGCCTCGGTGCGGGTGTCGATGGAGGAGGTGGCCTCGTCCAAAATCATCACCGGCGGGTCCGCCACGGCGGCCCGGGCGATGGCCAGCAGCTGCCGCTGGCCCTGGGAGAGGTTGGCGCCGTTGTTGGCGAGCATGGTGTTGTAGCCCTCCGGCAGGCGGGTGATGAAGTCGTCCGCCCCGGCCAGCTTGGCGGCGGCCCGGCAGTCCTCGTCGGAGGCCTCCAGCCGTCCGTAGCGGA
Organism: uncultured Oscillospiraceae bacterium; assembly: GCA_947626315.1. Classification (GTDB taxonomy): domain Bacteria; phylum Bacillota; class Clostridia; order Oscillospirales; family Oscillospiraceae; genus Limivicinus. The sequence goes on from CANQRQ010000006.1 coordinate 47,046, forward strand.
TGTTCTCCATGACGGTGCCGGTAAAGAGGTTGGTGTCCTGGAGGACCAGGCCCAGAGAGCGGCGCAGATCGCTCTTCCGGATCTTGTTGACGTTGATCCCGTCGTAGCGGATCTTGCCGTCGTCGATATCGTAGAACCGGTTGATCAGGTTGGTGATGGTGGTCTTGCCCGCGCCGGTGGCGCCCACAAAGGCCACCTTCTGGCCCGGCTCGGCGTAGACCGTGACCCCGTGGAGGACCTCCTTGCCCTCCTCGTAGGCGAAGTCCACGTCCACCATGCGCACGTCGCCCCGCAGCGGCGTGTAGGTCACTGTGCCGTCCGCCTGGTGGGGATGCCGCCAGGCCCAGCGCCCGGTGCGCTCGTCGGTCTCGGTCACGTTTCCGTCCTCATCCAGCTTGGCGTTGACCAGGGTCACATAGCCGTTGTCTGCCTCGGGCTGCTGGTCGATCAGGGCGAAGACCCGGCTGGCGCCGGCGCCGGCCATGACGATGGAGTTGACCTGCTGGGAGAGGGTGTTCACATTGCCGGTAAACTGTTTGGCCATCCCCAGGAAGGGGATCAGAATGTCGATGCCGAAGGCCTTGCCGGAGATGGACAGGTTGGGAAAGCCGGTGAGCAGGATGACGCCGCCCACCAGGGCCATAGCCACATAGAGGATGTTGCCGATGTTGTTGTTGATGGGACCCAGGATGTTGGCGTAGGCGTGGGCCCGGCGGCTGTCCTCAAAGAGAGCATCGTTGACCTTGTCAAAGGCCTCGATGCTCGCCTCCTCGTGGCAGAACACCTTGACCACTTTCTGGCCGTTCATCATCTCCTGGGCGAAGCCCTCCGTGGCGGCCACGGATTTCTGCTGCCGCATGAAATACTTGGCGGAGCCGCCGCCGAATTTCCGCACCACCAGGAACATGAAGAACACGCCCACGAACAGCACCAGCGTCATCCAAACGCTGAAGTACAGCATGATGGACAGCACCACCAGGATAATGGCCCCGCACTGGATCAGGCTGGGGATGGTCTGGGACACCAGCATCCGCAGGGTGTCGATGTCGTTGGTGTAGTGGCTCATGATGTCGCCGTGCTTGTGGCTGTCGAAATACTTGATGGGCAGGTCCTGCATGCCGTTGAACATCTTCTGGCGCATCTTGTCCAGAAATCCCTGGGTCATATAGGCCATCAGCTGGGTCTGGACGGTGATGGCGATGATGGACAGGACGTAAAGCCCGATGAGCAGAGCGATAACGGGCATCAGCTCCACCCGGGCGGCGGCCCAATCCCGGCTCACATACCACTTCTCAATGATCTGGATCACATTCTGGACAAAGAGGGAGGGGATGGAGGAGACGACGGAGGAGAACAGGACGCACAGCACGGCCAGCGGGGCCAGCACCGGATAGAACTGGAAGAACAGGCCGACGGTCCGCTTGACGGCGGCAAAGCTGCCGGGACCCGGCATGGGCTTTTTATTCTTCATCCTGAGCGCCTCCCTTCGTCTGCTGCTGGTAGATCTCCCGGTAGATCTCGCTGCTCTGCATCAGTTCCTCATGGCTGCCCATGGCGGAGATGCGGCCGTTGTCCATGACCAGGATCAAATCCGCGTCCTCTACCGAGGCCACCCGCTGGGCGATGATGATCTTGGTGGTCTCCGGGATATAGGACCTAAAGCCCGCCCGAATCAGGGCGTCGGTCTTGGTGTCCACCGCGCTGGTGGAGTCGTCCAGGATCAGGATCTTCGGCTTTTTCAGCAGGGCCCGGGCGATGCACAGCCGCTGCTTCTGTCCGCCGGAGACGTTGGTGCCCCCCTGCTCGATCCAGGAGTCGTAGCCGTCCGGGAAGGAGCGGACAAATTCATCCGCCTGGGCCAGGCGGCAGGCCTCGGTGAGCTCCTCGTCCGTGGCCTGGGGGTTGCCCCAGCGGAGATTTTCCTTGATGGTGCCGGAGAAGAGCTCGTTTTTCTGAAGCACCACCGCCACGCTGCCCCGCAGCGCGTCCATGTCGTAGTCCCGGACGTCCACGCCGCCCACCTTCACGCTGCCCTCGGTCACGTCATAGAGCCGGGGGATCAGCTGCACCAGGCTGCTCTTACCCACGCCGGTGCCGCCTAAAATTCCCACGGTGCTGCCGGAGGGGATGTGCAGGTCGATATCCTCCAGGGCGTACTTGGCGGCGGTCTTGGCGTATTTGAAGGACACATGGTCAAAGTCAATGGAGCCGTCCTTCACCTCCGTCACCGGCTCGGGCGGGTTGGAGAGGCTGCTCTCCTCGTTCAGGACCTCGCAGATCCGCTTCATGGACTCGATGGACATGGTGAGCATCACGTAGATCATGGAGATCATCATCAGGGACATGAGGATCTGCATCCCGTAGGTGAGCATGGCCTGGATCTGGCCCACGTCGATCACCGTTCCGCCGCTGGAGACCACGATCTGGGCGCCCACCAGCAGCACAAAGACCATGTTGAAGTACACGCACAGCTGCATGAGGGGGTTGTTCAGGGCCACCAGCCGCTCCGCCTTGGTGAAGTCCAGGCAGATGTTGTGGGAGGCGGTGGCGAACTTCTCCTTCTCATAGTCCTCCCGGGCGAAGCCCTTGACCACCCGCATGGCCCGGACGTTCTCCTCGATGCTCTCGTTCATCCGGTCGTACTTCCGGAAGACCGCCCGGAACGCGGGCATGGCGTGCCTGGCGATCAGCAGCAGGCCGATGACCAGCACCGGCACCACGATCACGAAGGTCATGGCCAGCCTCCCGGCCATCCGGTAGGCCATGATAATGGCAAAGGTGAACATCAGCGGCGCCCGGATCGCGGTGCGGATGACCATCATAAAGGCCATCTGCACGTTGCCCACGTCGGTGGTCAGCCGGGTGACAAGGGAGGCGGTGGAGAACTTGTCGATATTCTCAAAGGAGAAGCTCTGTACCCGCACAAAGATATCCCGCCGCAGATTCCGGGCAAAGCCGGCGGAGGCGTTGGCGCAGGTGTAGCCCGCCAGGGTCCCGCAGCAGAGGGACACCATCGCCATCCCGATCAGTACCAGGCCGGCCTTCAGCACCTGGTCCAGGGCCGCCCCGGCCTTGACGATGTTGATCAGGTCGGCGGTGGTGGTGGGGATCAGGACTTCAATAAAGACCTCCCCCATGATGAACAGGAGCGTCAAAAGAGTGGCCGTCTTAAAGCCGCGGACGCTCTTGGCAAGGGTTTTAATCACGGTGTTTCTCGCATCCTTTCCGATAGAGTTCCAAGGTGTTTTGCAGCATCCGTCCGGTGATCTCGTCCAGCTGCTCCAGCTGTTCCCGGCTCAGCCCGGTGCAGAGCCAGCGGTAGACCTCCTCATCGATCCGGTCCACCTCCCGGTGGAGGCAGCGGGCCTTCTCCGTGGAGGCGATGCTCTTGCTCCGCCGGTCCGCCCGGCTGGGGCGGCAGACGATGAAGCCTTTCTGCTCCAGCCGCCGAAGGATCTCCGTCATGGTGGGGTGGGTCACATGGGAGGCAGTCTCCAGCGCCCGCTGGTTGATCTCGCCCTCCCCCGCGGCCTCCAGCCGGGCCAGCTGGCCCAGCACGCCGAACTGCACGCTTGTCAGTTCCATCTCCCGGAGCCGCTCGTCCAGCTTGCGCTTGAAGGCCCTGTCCAGCAGGGAGAAGCGCAGGCCCATCGGCATCTTATCCACTGGGGTTCCCCCTTTCTTTTAGGTAGTAGGCTACCTATTTTGGTAGGGTGCTACCTATTTTAGCAGATAAGCGGAAAAAATCAAGCCGACAAGCGCACAAAAAAGCGGCGTCCCGGCGGCGGAAATTTCGTCACTTTGCCGCCTCCGTGCCGGGAGAAATCCCGCTTTGTCGAAGCAAAAAGCTTGACAAGCCGCCCTCCCCTGTGCTATCATACTTTAGCAACATCGGCGTGCAGAAGTACCCAAGAGGCCGAAGGGGCTCCCCTGCTAAGGGAGTAGGCGTGTAAAAAGCGCGCGAGGGTTCAAATCCCTCCTTCTGCGCCAAAAAACCAGTTTCCCTCTTTAGAGGGGAACTGGTTTTTTATTGCAATGAGATGGATTTGAAGGGAGCCGTGTCTTCGGGGCCCCATGAAAGCCCAGCGCGAGCGGGTTTCATGGGGAAAGGAAAAAGACCTCTGACCGACGCTTGTGGCCGCATTTATGCGGTCACAGCGTCTTCAGAGATCTTTTGACGCCGACCCGGCCCGTCCGCAGCCGGGCAAATCCCTCCTTCTGCGCCAAAAACCGGCGAGGCTCGCAAGGGCCCCGCCGGTTTTACCTTCTTCACTCTTCACTCAAAACCAGGGGCCGGTTTTTGGAGGTAATAAGTAAGCGTGAAAAGTGAATAGGTGTGGTGTCCGCTGCGCGGACGATTATAAAAATAATTTCGAATCTTGTCACTCTTCACTCTTACTTATTACCTCATGCGAGGAAAAGCAGCCTGCTGTCTAAAGTTTTTCAAAATTCTCCCCTGTACGCTTACGCCCGGGAGGCCAGTAACCGCCGGAAGGTCTCCCGCAGGGCGGCCATGTCGATGGGCTTGGAGATGTGCTCGTTCATGCCGCTGTCCAGGGCCCGCTGTACGTCCTCGGTAAAGGCGTTGGCGGTCATGGCCGCGATAGGCACCGTTTTGGCGTCCGGGTGAGCGCTGGCACGGATGGCCTTGGAGGCCTCGTAGCCGTTCATCCGGGGCATCTGGATATCCATCAGGATCAGGTCATAGGTGCCGGGAGGGGAGTTTACGAACAACTCCACCGCCTCCTGCCCGTCCTGGGCCAGGTCCAGGCGGACCCCCTCATATTTCAGGATCTCCTCCAGGATCTCCGCGTTGAGCTCGTTGTCCTCCGCGGCCAGGATCCGCCGGCCCGCCAGGCAGTTCTCTTCCCCGTCCGGGGCCGCCTCCGGCCGGGGCTCCCCCGTGTCGTCCGGAAGGGCAAACTCCATATCCACCGTAAAGGTGCTGCCCTCGCCCTTGCGGCTTTTCAGGGAGATGGTCCCGCCCATCAGCGCCACCAGGTTGCGGGTGATGGCCATGCCCAGGCCGGTGCCCGGCACCTTGTTGGTCAGGGAACTGACCTCCCGGGTGAAGGGGTCGAAGATCGTCTTCTGAAACTCCTCGCTCATGCCGATGCCGTTGTCCGTCACCACAAAACGCAGGTGGATGGATTTAGGCAGCCGCTGGCCGCAGTTGATGATCTCCATCCGGATGCGTCCGCCCTCCGGCGTGTATTTGACGGCGTTGGTCAGCAGATTGATCAGCACCTGCTCCAGCCGCAGCTCGTCGCCCAGGATCCGGTCCGGCACCTTGCCCTCGGCGCGGAGCTCAAAGCGCTGCTTCTTTTCCCGGGCCTGGGGCAGAATGATGGAGGAGATCTGATCCAGGAGCTCCCGCAGGTCCAGGCCGGTCACGTTCAGGGCCATGTTCCCGCTCTCGATCCGGCTCATGTCCAGCACGTCGTTTATGAGGCCCAGCAGATGGCGGCTGGAGGCGCTGATCTTCCGGGCATACTGGCGCACCTTTTCCGGGTTCTGGGCCTCCCGCTCCAGCAGGCCGGAAAAGCCCACAATGGCGTTCATCGGCGTGCGGATATCGTGGGACATATTGGCCAGGAACATGTTCTTGGCCTCGTTGGCCTGCCGGGCCTGGAGCAGCGCGTCCTTGAGGATCGCGTTCTGCCGCTCCTCGTCGCGCACGATATGCTCGATGCTGCGCACGCCCACGACCAGGGACACCGGGACCCCGCCCTGCCGCTCGTTGACGGTGAAGGTGACCAGGCACCACTCCTCCCCGCCCCCGGGCATATGCCGGATATAGCGGTACTCCACCACGTTCCGGTCGGTCAGGGCCTTCTGGAGCTCCTCCGGCTGGAGGCTTTTCAGGACCTCCTCCTGGCTCCCCTCCAATGTCCGGGCCGACACCACCCGCTTTGGCAGGATCGCCCGGTAGTCTCCCCGGGCGGTGACGTCGTGGTTGTCCGGATAGATCATGCGGTAGTAGTTGTCCACCAGGTCCAGGATATACACTTCCCGGTAAGAGTAGGCAGTGCTCTGCAGAGCCCTGCGCAGCAGCTCCTGGTCCCGCAGCTCGCTGAGCAGATCGTTCTCCCGCTTGGCGTGGTGCACCATTTTGTCCGTCACGTCGCTGATAAACACGTAAAAGACGCCGCCGTACTCGTCGCTCTTGACGAAGTGGCCGAAATCCTCCACCCAGCGCACCTCGCCGTCCCGGCAGATGATCCGGTACTCCACATAGTCCAGGTTCCGCTGGCTCTTGATGATCTGGTCCTCGATACTCTGCTCCACCTCGCCCAGGTCGTCCGGGTGCACCATCCCCCGGAAGCTGTTCCCCGTCAGCTGGCGGAACTGCTCCATCGTCTCGCATTTGTACAGATAGAGGACCTCGTTGTTGGCGTAGATGATCTCTTCGTCCCCGTCCGCATGGTATATAAAAAACCCGCCGGGAATCCCGGACATGACTTCCTCTAAATTCATCTTTCCGCTCTGTTCCATCGTTTCCCCCAAAAGCAGTATTCCTGACGGCCGTCTTTCTGTATGTTGGTTTATTATCCAACTTTTTCTTGAAAATTGCAATGCCTTTTGAAGAAAAAAGCGGCGGAAATTTACCAAAAAATCAGCTCTTCTCTTAGGCGAAGAGCTGATTTTTCTGCGAAAAGAGAGATTTGGAGGGTGCGGAAGCCCGGCGCCCCCTAGCGGAAGCGCCTGCGCCAGACAGCATAGAGGCCTACGGCCAGGGTGACGAACACCAGGCCCATCACCGGCCAGCAGACGGCGTTGAAAAACCGGGCGCCGTTAAAGAGGATCAGCAGCTCCATCGCGGCAAAGAGGGCCACCACCTCCAGCTTCAGCGTCACCAGCAGGGTCTTTACCGCGCTGTACACCGGGATCTCCCGCCCGTAGGGGACAGAGAAGGGCATGTTCCAGGACCTGGGGTTCAGGCGGGTAACAAAGCTCATAATCAGCCACAGGAGCAGAGAGAAGCCTGGGAACATGAACACGGTCCAGCGGCTGCCCCAGCCGTCCGCCTCCCCCGCCATGTTGAAATGAGTGGGCATGGGGTCCGGCAGGCGGCTCCAGAGCAGCACCGGCAGCAGGATCTGCAGCAGCAGGACCAGCAGGCAGAGGATCTCCAGCACCAGCCGGGGAATCGTTCTCGGCAGCTTCACAGGGCGCACCTCCTATTCAATGTCCAGCTCCAGGGGCTTGTCGATCTCGTCGGACACATATTTGCCGTTTTTCTTCCGCTGGCGGACGCACTCGGTGAGCAGGTACTCGATCTGCCCGTTGATGGAGCGGAAGTCGTCCTCCGCCCAGGCGGCGATGGCGTTATACAGCTTGGGGGACAGGCGCAGTGGGACCTGCTTTTTGGCGTTGTCGGCCATGGCTCAGTACAGGCTGCCGGAGTTGACCACCGGCTGGGCGTCCCGGTTGCCGCAGAGGACCACCAGCAGATTGGAGACCATGGCGGCCTTCCGCTCCTCGTCCAGCTCCACGGTGTGATTCTCGCTGAGCCGCTCCAGGGCCATCTCCACCATGCCCACGGCCCCGTCCACAATCATCTTCCGGGCGTCGATGATGGCGCTGGCCTGCTGCCGCTGGAGCATCACGGCGGCGATCTCCGGGGCGTAGGCCAGGTAGGTGATGCGGGCCTCGATGATCTCGATCCCCGCGTCGGCCACCTTCTGCTGGATCTCGTCCCGGATGCGCCGGGCCACCGTCTCGCTGGAGCCCCGGAGGCTGCCCTCGTCGGCCAGGCCGTCGCCGGTGGTGTCCACGCCGGGGGCAATATCATAGGGGTAGATGCGCACGATGTTGCGCACGGCGCTGTCGCACTGGAGGGAGAGATATTCCTTGTAGTTGTCCACATTGAAGACGGCCTTGGCCGTGTCCACCACCCGCCACATGACGGCGATGCCGATCTCCACAGGGTTGCCCAGGCAGTCGTTGATCTTCTGCCGGGAGTTGGAGAGGGTCATGACCTTCAGGGAGATCTTCTTGCTGGCAATCTCCGCGGCCTGGGCCTGGGCCTGGCCGTTGAACAGCTCCGCCAGGGAGCCGTTCTTGCTGCCCCCGTCCACGTCCCCGCTCTGGCTGAGCCGGGTCTTGGCCGCCGGGTTCACGGCGGTGCAGAAGGGGTTGACAAAGTAGAAGCCCTCGCCCTTCAAAGTGCCCACATACTTGCCGAACAGGGTCAGCACCAGGGCCTCCTGGGGCTTGAGCACCTTCAGGCCCAAAAAGGGGATCCAGCCCACGCAGAGCCAGGCGATCCCCAGCACCAGCAGCGGCACGTTCCAGGGCCAGAGAGCCCCGGCCAGCCCGGCGCCAAGAAGGACCAGGCCCAGGGCGGCCAGAATCAGCAGGATGAAGAGCAGCAGCATGGCCATGCCGTTTTTCCTATTGTTTAAAACTTTCTCGGACATCGGTTTGCACCTCTTTCTATTTGATATCAAAATAATATCACTATAATATCTGATTGTCAAGACCCTCCCGCTGTCTTTTTGCGGTTTTTCTTGCAAAATCCCCGATGATTGCTTATACTATCCTATAGCCGCTCCGCGGCAGCAGAAAGCCGCGGAGCGCGAGTGTATGTAAGAAGTGAGGACAGAGAGATGAAAAACCGTTTCCTTTCCCTTGTTTTGGCGCTGGGCCTGTGCCTGTCCGCCGCCGCCTGTCAGATGATCCTTCCCGAGCCCACTCCCTCCCCCGAGGAGGTGCAGTACGGCCAGGCCCAGGCCGCCTATGACGCCGGGAACTATGTGGAGGCCCGGGATCTCTATGCCGGGCTGGGGGACTATGAGGACAGCGCAGCAAAGGTGGCGGAGCTGGACAGCCTCATTGAGCTGGAGACCCGCTATAACGACGCCGCGGCGGCCCTGGAGGCCGGGGATCACCTGGCGGCCTACCGCGCCTTTACCGCCCTGGGCGATTACCGGGACAGCCCGGAGAAGCTGGCGGAGGCGGCCTCCGCGCCCGCCGTCAGCGAGCTTTTAGCCGCCAGGGATGCGGAAATTGACGATATCATCGTCTTTGGCGAATACGAGCAGGACAACGACCTGGAAAACGGCCAGGAGCCCCTGGAGTGGATGGTTCTGGACAAGCAGGACGGCAAGGTCTTCCTGATCAGCCGTTACGGGCTGGACGCCGAGCCCTACAACGCTCCCCAGGAGGAGACCACCTGGGAAAACTGCACGCTGCGGGCCTGGCTCAACGGGGAGTTTATGGACCTGGCCTTCACGCCTGAGCACCAGGCCATGATCGCGGAGACCCAGATCGTCAACGAGGACAACGAGTACTTTTCCTGCGACGCGGGCAACGACACGGTGGACAAGGTCTACCTGATGAGCATGCATGAAGTGGAGCTCTACTTCCCCGAGTATATGGACAACTGGACCGTCGCCACCCCCTATGCCCAGGCCCACGGTTCCGTCGCCAACTGGCACGAGATGATGCCGGAATACGGCAACACCTGGTGGTGGACCCGCACCCCCGGCAACGGGAATCTGTTTGCCGTGATCGTGGAGTCCAGCGGCAAGATCAAGATCCAGGGGGACTATGTGTTCCGTCCCTACGGCTGTGACCGGCCGGTGATGTGGATCGACACTTCCCTGCTGGACGCGGAATAAATTTGCGAAGGGGGTACGAGGTTGGAAAACAGGACGGCCCGCAGCGGCGTAATTGATTTCTGGCGTCTGGTCTTCGCCCTTTTGATTCTGCTCCACCACTCCTATCATCTGGCCGATGTGCCCGATCCGCTCTTCAAGGGCGGGATCATCGGCGTGGAGTTTTTCCTCCTGGTGTCCGGCTTTTTGATGGTCCGCTCCGCCGAAAGGGAGGAAGAGGGCAGCATCGGCCGGCGGACGAACCGCTTTCTCCGCCGGAAATATCTCCGGCTGCTGCCCACGGTCCTGCTGGGCTGGGCTCTGGCCATGGGGATCACGGCGGCGCTCTGCCGCTCCGGTCTCCGCACTCTGGCGCTGGACGCCATCCAGAGCCTGTGGCAGCTGCTGTCGGTCTATCATTACGGCATTGACGGCTTTGTGTACAACTGGCCTTTGTGGTATCTGTTCGCCCTTTTGACGGCGCAGCTGGCCCTCTATCCCCTGCTGCTGAAGAACCGGGACGGCTTCCTGTATATTCTCGCGCCGCTCCTGGCCATTTTGTGCTACGGCTACTTATATAAAAACTTTATGACCCTGCGGCCCGCGGGGCGCTGGCTGGACCTCTGCTACCTGGGTTTGGTCCGGGCGGTGGCTGGGGTCTGCCTGGGGGCCGTCTGCTTCCGGCTCTGCGCCGCCCTCTCCCGGCTCCGGTTTACGCCCCTGGCCCGGGGGCTCCTCACGGCGGTGGAGCTGGGCTGCTATCTCATCGTGGTCCTGGCCGCCAATGCCGATCTGCGGGAGGACTTCTGGGAGTTTTACCAGGTCCCGCTGCTGGCCCTGGCCGTGTCCATCAGCTTCAGCAGTCAAAGTTACTGCGCCCGCCTGATTCCGCCCCGGCTGGGGCAGTGGCTGGGCCGCTTCAGCTTCGCGCTGTACCTGAGCCACATGTGCTGGGCGGCCAATCTGAGCAAGGTCCTGCCCGGCCTGGGCTACGGGCAGCTCGTGCCCCTGTATCTCCTGGCCTCTGCGGCCACGGCCCTTGTGCTGCTGGGCCTGGAAGGGCTGTGCCGCCGCTTTGGCCCCGCCCTGCTGAACCGGCTGCGCCGGAGCTGCCTCGCTGAGACAAATACACAGGAGCTATAAAATATCATCGAAACCACCGGCTTGTCCGCACGGCAGGCCGGTGGTTTTCATTCTTCTTTCGCCTTTTTTTCCCTGAACAGAAAAATTTTTCTCTCTCCCCCTTGACAAGTCCGTTTATACTGTATATACTGTATATGAGCAGTAAAGTCTGGAGGTACCCCATGACCATTCTGATCGACAACCGCAGCGGCCAACCCATTTACGAACAGATTTTCAGCCAGATCAAGGCCCAGATCATCGGCGGAAGCCTGGAGGAGGACCAGCCGCTCCCCTCCATCCGCAGCCTGGCCAAGGACCTGCGCATCAGCGTCATTACCACCAAGCGGGCCTATGACGAGCTGGAGAACGCGGGCTTTATCTACACTGTGGCCGGGAAGGGCTGCTTTGTAGCGGCCCGGAACACGGAGCTGATCCGGGAGGAGCATCTGCGGCAGCTGGAGGAACATCTGACCGAGGTCCGGCGACTGGCCGGTCTCTGCGGCCTGAGCCGGCAGGACATCAACGACATGCTGAACATACTGGAGGATGAGACATGAGCCTGGCTATTGAGATACGCGGCCTGGAGAAGCATTATAAGGACTTTGACCTGAAGCTGGATCTGGAGCTGCCGGAGGGCTGCATTTTGGGCCTGGTGGGCGAGAACGGGGCCGGCAAGACTACCGCTATTAAGTGCCTTTTGGGGCTGGTCCGGCCGGAGGCCGGGCAGATCCGGGTCCTGGGCCGGGAGGCAGTTTCGGCTCGGGAGGATGTGGGCCTGGTATTGGAGCCGACGGCCTTCCCCGAGAGCATGAACGCCCGGCAGATCGGCAAAATTCTCTCCGGCGTCTACCGCAGCTGGGACGCGGCGGCTTACGCCTCCCTGTTGGAGCGGCTGCGGGTGCCCGGGGAGAAGCCCCTGAAAGACCTGAGCCGGGGCAACCGGATGAAGCTGTCCATCTGCTCGGCCCTGTCCCACCACGCCCGGCTGCTGGTGCTGGATGAGCCCACCTCGGGGCTGGACCCGGTGGTCCGGGACGAGGTGGTGAATCTGCTGCTGGACTTCACACGGGACGAAGAGCACTCGGTACTGATCTCCTCCCACATCGTCAGCGACCTGGAGAAGCTCTGCGACTACATCGCCTTTCTCAAGGACGGCCGGCTGATGCTCTGCGAGGAGAAGGACCGGCTGCTGGAGGAGTACCGCCTGGTCCAGTGCGCCCCGGAAGAGCTGGCGCGGATCGACCCGGCCCTCATCAAGGGCCGGCGAGAGACGGACTACGGCGTCAGCGCCCTGGTGCCGGAGGCCGCCGTCCCGGCGGGGATGCACAGCGCCCCGGTTGATATTGAGGAACTCTTCGTCCTCATGGCCTCGGGGACGAAAAAGGAGGGCGGAGAACGGTGAAAGACGGCCGCCCCTGCCCAAAATGCGGCGCCCGGGAGATCCTCCGGGTGCCCGACAACCCCGCCCGCCACGCCAGCGGGAACAACATCTACACCTCCCGCCTCACTTTGGCGGGGAAGGTTCCCGTCATCCGCTATGTATGTCTGAACTGCGGCTATACGGAGAACTGGGTGGAGCAGTCCGCCCAGCGCCAAGAGCTCCGCCGCAGCTTTATCTAAGAAAGGAGTTGGCAAACTATGAAGGGTTTGATATGGAAGGACCTGGTCCTGGTCTGGAAGACCTATAAGACCTACGTGATCCTCACCCTGGTTTTTCTGATCGCGGGCAACTTTTCCGACAACGGCTTCATCGCCCTCTACCCTGCCTGGGTCGTGGGTCTTATCGTGATGAACCTGATCAACATGGACGAGAGGTCCGGCTGGAACGTGTACAGCGCGGCCCTGCCTCTGTCCCGGGCCCAGCTGGTCTCCGCCAAGTACCTGGTGATGCTGGTGCTGTCCCTGGGCACGGCGCTGCTGTACCTGCTGATCCAGGGCGGCTGGGCCCTCTGGCAGGGCAGCGACCTGGACGCTTTTCTCCTGCATCTGCCCATGATCCTGACCGTGATGCTGCTGTGGCCGGCCATCATGCTGCCCTGCGTGCTGAAACTGGGCTACAGCCGGGGCTCTACGGCCTATATCTTAGTGGCGGGCGTCCTCTTCGGCGTCCTGATGGGCGGGGTGAGCCTGCTGGATTTTGTGACAGACGGCGGGACCGCGTCATTTCCGCGCCTCGCCCTGCTCTACGCCATGCCCCTGGCCACCGCCGTGCTCTTCGGCCTGTCCTGGCTGCTGTCGGTGCGGATCTACCGGAAAAAGGAGTTTTGATCTTAATCAAATCCTAAGCTTTTGCTCGGTTTTTTCTTAAAGGGCTCTTCTCTATAATGGACGGCGTAAGGGGGCATGTCCCCGCGCCGTCCATTGTTCTGCCGCCCCGCGCGGTGAAAGAGAGGCCTGTATGCGCGCTGTTGAGCTTTTTAACCTGACGGTTTTGCTGCTGTTCCTGCTGTGCTATTCCTATCAGCTTCTGTACATCCCCGTGGCCCTGCTGGGCCGCCCCCGGGCCCACGCCCCGGCCCGGCTCCACCACTACGCGGTGCTGATCGCCGCCCGGAACGAGCAGGCGGTGATCGGCCAGCTGCTGGACAGCCTCCGGGCCCAGGACTACCCGGCGGAGCTGCTGGACCTGTTCGTGGTGGCGGACAACTGCCAGGACGGCACCGCCGCCGTCGCCCGGCGGCACGGGGCCGTTGTCTACGAGCGCTTTGACAGCAGCCGCACCGGCAAGGGCTACGCCCTGGACTATCTGCTCCGCTGCATCCGGCGGGACCGGGGCGCGGACCGCTACGACGGCTACTTCGTCTTTGACGCGGACAACGTCCTGGCCCCGGACTACATCCGGCAGATGAACCGGAGCTTCTCCGACGGCTGGGAGATCGTCACCAGCTACCGGAACTCCAAAAACTACGGGGACAACTGGATCTCCGCCGGCTACGCCCTCTGGTTCCTCCGGGACAGCCGCTATCTCAACTACCCCCGGATGCTCCTGGGCGTAAGCTGCGTGGTGGCGGGGACGGGCTTCCTCTTCTCCCGGGAGGTGCTGCGCCGCTGCGGCGGCTGGCGCTTCTTCCTGCTGACGGAGGACACCCAGTTCACCGTGGACAACATCCTCCGGGGCGTCCGGATCGGCTACTGCCCGGAGGCGGTGCTGTACGACGAGCAGCCCCGCTCCTTCCGTCAGTCCTGGCGGCAGCGGCTGCGCTGGTGCCGGGGCTATCTCCAGGTCTTCCGGCGCTACGGCGGCCGGCTGCTCCGGGGCATCTTCAGCCGCGCCTCCCTGAGCTGCTACGACATGACCATGAGCATCATGCCCGCCGCGGTGCTGACGGGCCTGAGCGCGGCGGTGAACCTGGCGGCGGCGCTGCTGAACTTCCTGGCCGGGCGGGATCTGAGCGCCCTGGCCCTGTCCGTGCTCCAGCTGGGCTGGAATCTGTACGTCACTCTGTTTTTCATCGGCGCCCTGACCACCGCCACGGAGTGGAAGCGGATTCGCTGCGGCGCCGGGAAAAAGCTGCTCTACACCTTCACCTTTCCCCTCTTTATGTTCAGCTATGTGCCCATCTGCATCGCCTCTCTGTTCACCCCTGTCCAGTGGCAGCCCATCCGCCACGACCGGAGCCTGAGCCTGGAAGAGATCCAGGCGGGAAGCTAACACTTCAAATGCGAGCCCCCATAAAAAAACCTCCCACCGGGAGGTTTTTTTATCGTATAAGGGAAGCGGCTCAGACCATACTCCGATAATCTTCGCAGTTGTTGATGCAGTCCGGCGGGAAGAACTCCTCCATGGGGAAGCGGATGCGGCTGAAGAGGGTGCAGGGATCGTCCTCCGTAGCGCCGGGGCACTCCTTGTCGGGCATGCTGTAATCGTAGGCGGGCACCAGCAGCTGGGTATCCCGCTCCAGGCGGATGATGCTGAACTGCCCGATGGTGACGAACCAGCGCCGGGCCGTGTCCGTCAGCACCAGGGCCTCCGGGAAGGAGGCGGAGATGAAGGCGGGGATGTTCCGCTGCTCCAGATCGGTGGGCAGCAGGCAGTCCGCGTCCACCAGCTTCATGTGCAGGGCGATGGGGTCCACGGAATTGACCACGGCGATGGGCATGTCGTCCACCCCGGTCAGGGGCAGCGGGCTCTCCGAGGAGAAGGTCTTGACGCTGGCCTCGCTGCCGAAGAGCATCACCCGCTTGTCAAAGACCGCAAGGCCCGTGACCGTCTCTCCGGCGGGGAAGGTCTCCCCGGTCACGCTGTAGAAATAGGTGCAGTCCACGGTGTAATAGCCCCGGTTGAAGCTGACAGGCTCCACATTCACGGACACATACAGCAGCTGGGCTGCCTTCGGACGTATGCTCAGAGCGCTCTCTATGTAGGACTGGGAGCTGACGGTGGGGAAAACCCTCAGATCGTCCACGCAGTCCTTGTCTCTGCAGCTGTCAAAAATCTTCCTGGTATTGATGCTCACGGCTTCGCGGATGCTCGCCGAGCTCTCCACAGGCCCGGGCACAACTCTGTCGGGCATAGTTATACCTCCTGTTGTCTGAAATGATACTAAGCACCGGCAAGACGCCGGTGACTGCCGGCGGCCCCAAAGTCGGCCTAGTATGAAGGATTTCAGTACAGTCTATGCGCCGGCGGCGCCTGTGTGTGAATTTTCACTTGAAAAAATGTCCCGGTGACGTATAATAGAAAAAAACGCGGGCCGCGCCCCGGGCGCCGTCCGCTCCGGAACGGAGGGAGCGAGCACATGGACCGACTGGGCTTTATCCACGAGGAGCTGGACATCAAGATCCTGATCCTCTTCATCCTGAGCCGCCTCAGCGCCCCGGTGGAACCGGAGACGCTGCTGGAGCTCTGCCAGTGCGATGGGGGCATCGGGTACTTTGACTATACCGAATGCCTCAACGACCTGGTGGAAAACGGCCACATCTGCCGGACGGAGGAGGGCTACGCCGTCACCGCCAAGGGCCGCCGGAACGCGGAGGCGGTAGAGAGCAGCCTCCCCTTCTCTGTGCGTGCTAAGGCCCTGAAGCTCCTGGAGCCGGTGGAGGAGCGGATGCGCCGGGAGGCGCTGCTCACCGCCCGCCACGAGACCGGGCCGGAGGGCTGCCTGGTGGAGCTGGCCATGGGCGACGGACAGGGCGAGCTGTTCCACCTGCGCCTCCTCTGCGCCGGGGAGGAGCAGGCCCGGCAGATGGAAAAGAATTTCCGCCGGAACGCGGAGCGGCTCTATCAGCAGATCGCCGCGCTGCTGGCGGAGGGCAAAATATAGGAGGTAGATTTTATGCAGACGACGATTCCCCAGGACTATAAGAGCATTCTCGGCATCTATGACACCCAGAAGGCCATCAGCCTTCTCAAGCGCCTGTTTGAGGACCGGCTGGGGGCGCTTCTAAACCTGGTCCGGGTCTCCGCGCCCCTGTTTGTGGACGCGGCCTCTGGCCTGAACGACAACCTCAACGGCGTGGAGCGCCCCGTCAGCTTTGACATTCTCCGCTCCGACCGGACGGCGGAGGTGGTCCAGTCCCTGGCCAAGTGGAAGCGCCTGGCCCTCAAGCGCTACGGCTTCTTCCCCGGCAAGGGCCTGGTCACGGACATGAACGCCATCCGCCGGGACGAGGACGAGCTGGACAATCTCCACTCGGTCTATGTGGACCAGTGGGACTGGGAGAAGGTGATCCTGCCGGAGAACCGGAACCTGGACTATCTCAAGCTCACGGTGATGGACATCGTCACCGCCATCTGCGACACCCAGGACACCATCCAGGCCATCTATCCCCAGCTGGAGCCCCTGGGCAAGCTGAAGCGCCGGGTCTCCTTCGTGACGGCCCAGCAGCTGGAGGACGCCTACCCCTCTCTGACCCCCCGCCAGCGGGAGAACGTCTATCTGCGGGAGCATGGGACCGCTTTCATCATCGGCATCGGCGGCGCGCTGAGGGGCTCCGGCCAGCCCCATGACGGCCGGGCCCCGGACTATGACGACTGGGCCCTGAACGGGGACATTCTGTTTTACAATGAGCTGCTGGACTGCGCCTTTGAGGTGTCTTCCATGGGCATCCGGGTGGACCCGGAGAGCCTGGACCGGCAGCTGCGCCTGTCCGGGCACGAGGAGCGGCGGGAGCTGCCCTACCACAAGGCCCTCCTGAACGGGGACCTGCCCCTCACCATCGGCGGCGGCATCGGCCAGTCGCGGCTCTCCATGCTGCTGCTGGGCAAGGCCCACATCGGGGAGGTCCAGGCCTCCATCTGGGATGAGGCCACGGTGAAAACCTGCGCCCGGGCCGGGGTCACGCTGCTGTAAACCGCAAAAAATAAGAAAATCGCAAGATTTCCTCCGGGCCGGTTATGATATAATAGCCGCAAATGCTTGCGGCTATTATATTTTTTAATGCCGTTTTTCTCGCCGCTCATGCGGCAACCGAAAAACATGGCTAAATTCGGCTCGGATGTTTTTAACGGAGGTGACGGGAATGGCGGAGACCGTTCTAGTGGTGGACGACGAGCGGGAGATCGCCCAGCTGGTGGAGCTCTACCTGCAAAACGAGGGATACCGGGTCTGCCTGGCCGGGACCGCCGGCGAGGCCCTGGCGCTCACGGAGCGGCAGGAGCCGGACCTGGCCATTCTGGACGTGATGCTGCCGGACGGCTCCGGCTTTGAGCTCTGCCGGAAGCTGCGGGAGCGCTGGTTCTTCCCCATTATCATGCTCACCGCCCGGGTGGAGGACATGGACAAAATCACCGGCCTCAGCCTGGGGGCGGACGACTATATCACCAAGCCCTTTAAGCCCCTGGAGCTGGTGGCCCGGGTGAAGACCCAGCTGCGCCGCTACACCCGCTACAACACCGCGGCCGCCGCTCCTGCCGCCCGGGAATTCGACTTCCGGGGCCTGCGCATCAGCCGGGACAGCCACCGCTGCACCCTCTTTGACCGGGAGCTGAACCTCACGCCCCTGGAGTTTGAGATTCTCTGGGTCCTCTGCGAAAACCGGGGGAGGGTCGTCTCCTCGGAGGAGCTGTTTGAAAAGGTCTGGGGCGAGAAATATCTGGACAGCAACAACACCGTCATGTCCCACATCGCCCGGCTCCGGGAGAAGCTGGGGGAGCCGGCCAAAAAGCCCCGGTTCATCAAAACAGTCTGGGGGGTGGGTTACACTGTTGAGTAAACTTAAAGACAGGCTCAGCGGCTGGGGCCGCCACGGCCGTCTGGCCAGCCGGCTGCTGGCAGGCTATCTTCTGTCCCTGGCCGCCTATGTGGCGGCGCTGTTTTTCTGCCTGGCCGCGGCCTGGACCTGGTGCCATTCCCGCATCTGGTACGCGGGGGACCCGCTGTATGAGTTTCTGTGTTTTATAGCGGACAATCTGCCCTTCTTCCTGGGCCTGGCCATCCTGCTGGGCGGGACGGCCATCAGCTTTTTCTTTCTGCGCAAGCCCCTGGGCTACCTGGACCGGGTGGTGGCCGCCGCCGGGCAGCTGACGGAAAACCTGGACGCGCCCATCAGCCTCCCCCCGGCCATCGCGGACGTGCAGCTGGAGCTGGAGGCGGTCCGGACCCGGGCCCTGCAGGCCAATCTGGCCGCCAAGGAGGCGGAGCAGCGGAAAAACGATCTGGTGGTCTATCTGGCCCACGATCTGAAGACCCCCCTCACCAGCGTCATCGGCTATCTCACCCTGCTGCGGGACGAGCCGGAGCTCTCCCCCGCCTTCCGTGCCCGCTACACCGGCGTGGCCCTGGAGAAGGCGGAGCGGCTGGAGGAGCTGATCAACGAGTTTTTCGACATTACCCGCTTCAACCTTACGGAGATCTCCCTGGAGAAGGAGCGCCTGAGCCTGACCCGCCTGCTGGAGCAGACGGCCTCCGAGTTTGAGCCCGCCATGCGGGAGAAGGCGCTGCGCTGGAGGCTGGACCTGGAGCCGGAGGTGGAGATCCTCTGCGACGGGGAGAAGCTCTCCCGGGTGTTTGACAACCTCTTCCGCAACGCCGTCAGCTACAGCTACCCGGGCACGGAGATCGCCCTGACGCTGAAAAAGACAGCGGGCCGGGCGCTGGTCACGGTGCAAAACAGCGGGCGGAACATCCCGCCGGACAAGCTCGCCCGGCTCTTCGAGCAGTTTTTCCGCCTGGACAGCGCCCGCACCAGCGCCACCGGCGGCGCCGGCCTGGGCCTGGCCATCGCCAAGGAGCTGGTGGAGAAGCACGGCGGCTCCATCCGGGCCGAGAGCCCCGGCGAGAGTGTGCGGTTTACCGTGGAGCTGCCCGTCACCTCAAGTAATTCGTAAGAAAAACACAAGCGCCCCGCCAAGGGATCGTCAGCCGGAAAGAAAACATTCCCTCCCCCGCCCTGGTATCGTAGAGATACCGGGGCGGGGATTTTTTTGCTCCGGCGAGGAGGAAACCGATGGCAAGGAAACGACTGACCCAGCGCTTTCCCTGGCTGCTGCCCCTGCGGCGGCGGCAGCGGAGAGCCTGCTTTTACCTGGGCCTGGCCCTGGACGGCCGGCGCTATGCCCGGCAGCGGCAGAAGGAGCGCCTGCCCTGCCTGGTCTTTGAGAGCCGCTGCCCCATGATCAACGAGCGCACCGGCTTTGACCTGCGCTACCAGGAGAACAAGGTCTTCAACCTGAAGCTGGCCGCCCGGCAGCTGGACGGCCTGCTGATCCGGCCGGGGGAGAGCTTCTCCTTCTGGCTGGCCCTCCGGGGCGCGGACCGGGAGACGCCCTACAAGGAGGGCCTGGCAGAGATCGACGGCCGCCTGATGCCGGCGTACGGCGGCGGGCTGTGCATGCTCTCCAACCTGCTGTTCTGGGCCCTGCTGCACACGGAGCTGACAGTGTTGGAGCGGCACGGCCACCGGGTAAAGGCCTTCCCCGAGCCGGAGAGCGACGCGGCGCGGGGCACGGACGCGGCGGTGGCGGAGGGCTGGCTGGACCTGAAATTTTATAACGGCAGCCGCTCCTGCTTCCAACTGGAGATCGGCTTTGAGGCGGGGGACATCCTCTGCCGGGTCTATACCGATTCCCCGGCGGCGGCCGTCCGGGTCTTTAACGGCCCGGCCCGCTGCCGGCGGGAGGCAGGCGGCGTCTGGGAGGAGGTCCCCGTCCTCCGGCAGACCGGGGACGGGCCGCCGGCGCTGCTGTACACCAACCGCTGCCGCATCGGCTACCGGCTCCCGGCAGACACAATCATAGAGGAGGCGGAAAAATGAAAAATATTCTGGTCCTGTTCGGCGGCTGTTCGCCGGAATATCCGGTGTCTCTCCAGTCGGCGGCGGCCGTGCTGGCGCGCATAGACCGGAGCCGCTTTCGCCCGCTGCCTCTGGGCATCAGCCGGGAGGGGGACTGGTTCCTCTGCGCCGGGGACCCGGCCCAGGTGGCCGCGGACCGCTGGCGGGAGCAGGACTGCTTCCCCGCCCTGTTCTGCCCCGACCGCTCCGGCCCCGCCCTGCTGGTCCGTGGCCCGGCAGGCTTTCGGCGTATTCCCCTGGACGGGGCCTTCCCGGTGCTCCACGGGCAGAACGGGGAGGACGGCACGGTGCAGGGTCTGCTGGAGCTGGCGGGACTCCCCCTGGCCGGCTGCGGGACCCTGGCCTCCGCCCTGTGCATGGACAAGGCCCGGGCCCACGCCCTGGTCTCCCTCTCCGGCGTCCGGGTGCCCCGGGGGCGCTGCTTTCCCGCCGGGGAGAGCCCGGAGCGGGTGCTGGAGCAGGCGGAGGCGCTGGGCTGGCCCCTGTTTGTCAAGCCCCTCCGGGCCGGCAGCTCCTTCGGTGTCTCCCGGGTGGAGCGCCGGGAGGAGCTGCTCCCGGCCCTGGAAAAGGCCAGTCTCTACGACCGGGAGCTTATCATAGAGGAGGCCGTCCCCGGCCGGGAGCTGGGCTGCGCCGTGCTGGGCAGCCGCCAACTTTTCGCCGGGGAGCCGGACGAGATCCAGCTTTCCGGCGGCTTCTTTGACTATCAGGAGAAGTACAGCCCCGCCGCCAGCCGGATTCACTGCCCCGCCCGGCTCTCCCCGGAGAAGCGGGCGGAGGTAAAGGCGGCGGCCCTGAAGATATACCGGGTCCTGGGCTGCGCCGGCTTTGCCCGGGTGGACCTGTTCCTCACCCTGGAGGGGGAGCTGGTGTTCAACGAGGTGAACACCATCCCCGGCCTCACCGCCCACAGCCGCTTTCCGGCCATGCTGGCGGCGGCGGGGCTGAGCCTGGAGCAGGCGGTCAACCGGATTTTAGAGGAGGCGCTGGCGCCATGAGCTTTCTGGAAAACCTGACCGATTTCTGCGCCGGGAACCGCCTGGAGGGCTTCTGGCGGCTGTTCGCGCTGCGGCAGCGGGCCAAAAGCCGGCCCCTGCGCTGGCTGCTCAGCGCCCTGCTCCTCCGCTCCGGCCATCGGCACGGGGGCTACGTGGGCCCCGGGGCGCAGATCGCGGGGCGGCCCTCCCTGCCCCACGGGCTTCACGGGGTCTACATCTCCCGCTATGCCAGCCTGGGAAGAGACTGCCGGATCTACCAGAACGTCACCGTGGGGGAGGTGGACGGCCGGGCCCCCCGGGTCGGGGACGGCTGCCTCCTGGGGGCGGGGGCCGTGTTGATTGGCGGAATCACCGTGGGTAATGGGGCCCGGATCGGCGCCGGGGCGGTGGTGGCCGCGGACGTGCCAGCGGGGGCGACGGTGGTGGCCCAGCGGCCCCGGGTTCTTACAGGAGGTGAGGGCCGTGTCTGAGAGCCGGGCCTGGACGGAGCTGGACCTGGGAGCTCTGGAGCGGAACACGCGGCGGCTGCAAACCCAGCTGCCCTCCGGCTGCCGGCTGATGCCCGCCGTGAAGGCTGAAGCCTACGGCCACGGGGCCCTGCCGGTGGCCCTCCGGCTCCAGGAGCTGGGGGTGGAGGCCTTCTGTGTGGCCACGGCGGCGGAAGGGGCCCGCCTGCGCCGGGGCGGCGTCCGGGGCGAGCTGCTGGTCCTGGGGGCCGCCCAGCCGGCGGACTTTCCCCTGGCGGAGACCTGCGATCTGCTCCTCGCCGCCGCGGACTGGGCGCACATCCGGCTGCTGGAGCAGTCCGGGCGGCGGCTGCGGGCCCACCTGGCCCTGGACACGGGGATGCACCGCCTGGGCCTGGACGCCGGGAGGCCGGAGGATTTCCCGCGGCTGCTCGGCCTGAAAAAGCTCCGGCTGGAGGGGGCCTTTACCCATCTGTGCACCGGGGACGCCGCCTTCTCCCAGCGGCAGGGGGCCCTGTTCTGGGCCGCAGTGGAGCGGCTGCGGGCCCTGGGCTGCGGCGTGGAGAAGGCCCACCTGCTGGGCAGCGAGGGTCTGCTGCGCTTCCCCGGCCTGGGCGGGGATTACGCCCGGGTGGGCATCGCCCTCTACGGCTATGGCGGCGCGGCGGGGGCGGCGCTGGGGCTGGAGCCGGTGCTGGGGCTGAAGGCCCGGGTCGTCTCGCTGCGGACGGTGAAGCGGGGAGAGGGTGCGGGCTACGGCCTGCGCTTTCAGGCCCGGCGGGACAGCCGCCTGGCGGTGCTGTCCATCGGCTACGGGGACGGTCTGCCCCGGTCCCTCTCCTGCGGCCGGGGCGCGGCGCTGATCCGGGGCTGCCGGGCCCCGGTGGCGGGGCTGATCTGCATGGATCAGAGCCTTGTGGACGTGACGGAGCTTCCCACGGTCCGGCCCGGGGACGAGGCGGTGCTGATCGGCCGCTCCGGCGACCTCCGGCAAAGCGCGGAGGACCTGGCCCAGGCGGCGGGCACCATCCCCAACGAGATCCTCAGCCGCCTGGGCCCCCGCCTGGAGCGGGTGCTCCTGCCCGAGGCTCCCCGCCCTTGACATTGGCCGCCGCAAATGGTACCATCAAGTTGAAGACAAGGTGTCTTCACCGCCCTCTCCCTCTGCATATTGCTACATAGTTCTTCTGTTTGTCTACAGTCTGTACCATTTTCCCGGAGGCGAATCGTTTGAACAATTTAGGTTATTACAATGGAAAGATCGGCCCCATTGAGGAGATGTCCGTCCCCATGAACGACCGGGTGTGCTGGTTTGGCGACGGGGTCTACGACGCCGGCCTCTGCCGGAACTACCGCATTTTCGCCCTGGACGAGCATATCGACCGGCTTTTCAACAGCGCCGCCATGCTGGATATCCGCGTGCCGCTGCCGAAGGACGAGCTGCGGGAGCTTCTGAACAGCCTGGTAAGAAAGCTGGACACGGGGGATCTCTTTGTCTACTATCAGGTGACCCGGGGCACGGCCATGCGCAGCCATGACTACGAGCCCACGCCCGGCAACCTCTGGGTCATGATCAAGCCCGCCGCCCAGGGGGATTTTGCCGGCTCCATCAAGCTGATCACCGTGGAGGACACCCGCTATTTCCACTGCAACATCAAGACCCTGAACCTGCTGCCCAACGTGATGGCCGCCCAGAAGGCCAAGCTGGCCGGGTGCCAGGAGGCGGTGTTCTACCGGCCCGGCGGCCGCGTCACCGAGTGCGCCCACAGCAACGTCCACATTCTGAAGGGTGGGGCGCTCTGGACCGCCCCGGCGGACGAGTTGATCCTGCCCGGCATCACCCGGGCCCACCTGATCCGCAGCTGCGCCGCGCTGGGGATCCCGGTGCATCAGGAGCCCTTCACTCTGGAGGAGCTCTTCGCGGCGGAGGAGATCCTGGTGACCAGCTCCAGCAAGCTGGTGTGTTTTGCCAGTGAGCTGGACGGCAAACCGGTAGGCGGCCGGCAGCCCCAGCTGCGAGAGCGCATCCGCCAGGCCATGCTGGAGGAATATCTGGAGGCGACAGAGGTTTAGCAATCGCCGCAGAAAAGGCTGGAACAGCCCTTTCTCAGCAAACTAAAGAGGCTGCAGCAAAAAAGTGTTTTGCTGCAGCCCCTTTATGCGTTATTTGAGGCGGCAAAGCTGCCTTAAAAACGATTTGAATTCCTTTTCGCCGCTCTGCGGCGATGGCCGTGAAACCTTGTCTACAGAGTAAGCGCGGGGCAGACGCCCCGCGCTTGCTGTTTGTTTTATCTTATTTTTACTTTGCCGCTTCCATGCCGGCAAAGAGGGCGGCCTTGTTGCCCTCCAGGAACTTGAGCTTCCGCTCGCCCAGCTCGATGCGGATGGCCTCGATCATCTTGTCCGTATCCACGATGGGCTCCTTCGCCAGCAGCGCGCCCAGGATCGCCACATTGGCGCCCTTGGGGTTCCCCACCTGCTCGGCGATGTTGGTGGCGTTGCAGTAGACCACCTGCACGTCATCCCGCTCCACCTTCCGGTCAATCAGGGAGCTGTTCACCACCAGCAGCCCGCCGGGCTTCACCTTGCTCTCGAACTTATCCAGGGAGGGCAGGTTCATGGCGATGATGGCGTCCGCCTGGTCGATCATGGGGGAGCCAACCGGATCGTCGCTGACCACGACGGAGCAGTTGGCGGTGCCGCCGCGCATTTCAGGACCGTAGGACGGCAGCCAGGAGACATGCTTCCCGTCCAGCATGCAGGCCATGGCCAGGAATTTGCCGATCAGAAGCATGCCCTGACCGCCGAAGCCCGCGAAAATAAACTGTTTCATCATGTTATTTCGTAGCCCCCTTGTCTTTGTACACGCCCAGCGGGTAGTACGGGATCATGTTGTCCTCCAGCCACTTCAGCGCCTCTACCGGGCTCAGGCCCCAGTTGGTGGGGCAGGTGGAGAGCACCTCCACCATGCAGAAGCCCTTGCCCTCCAGCTGATACTGGAAGGCCTTCTTGATGGCCTTTTTGGTCTTGATGATGTTGGCGTTGTTGTTCACGGCGCAGCGCTCGATATAATAGGAGTCTGGCACCGCGGCGAGCATCTCCGACATCTTGATGGGCGCGCCGCACCAGGCCTCGTCCCGTCCGTTGGGGGAGGTGGTGGTCCGTTGGCCGATCAGAGTGGTGGGGGCCATCTGGCCGCCGGTCATGCCGTAGATGGCGTTGTTGACAAAGATGGTGCTGATCTTCTCGCCCCGGTGCGCCGCGTGCACGATTTCCGCGGTGCCGATGGAGGCCAGGTCGCCGTCGCCCTGATAGGTGAACACCAGCGTGTCGGGCTTGGCGCGCTTGATGCCGGTGGCCACGGCGGGCGCCCGGCCATGGGCGGCCTCGAACATGTCGCAGTTGAAGTAGTCATAGGCGAAAACGGAGCATCCCACCGGCGCGACGCCAACCACATTGCCGTCCAGATGCAGCTCGTCCAGGGCCTCGGCCACCAGCCGGTGGATGATGCCGTGGTTGCAGCCGGGGCAGTAATGGAACTGTTTATCCGTCAAAAGATTGGTTTTCTCAAATACCACTGCCATCTTAAAATCCCTCCTTTATCTCAAGGATCTTGTTGCGGATCTCCTCCGTGGTGGGGAAGAGGCTGCCGCAGTGGCCGAAGAAGTGGACGGGCTTGGCGCCGTTGATCGCCAGTTTTACATCCTCCAGCATCTGGCCCTCGTTGACCTCCACATCCAGCACGGCCTTGACGCCCGGCTGGCCCACGGTCGCCGCCAGAGGCTCATAGGGATAGGGCCACACGGCGATGGGGCGGAACAGACCCACCTTGATTCCCTGCGCCCGCATTTCATCCACTACGGTCTTGGCGATACGGGCCACGGTACCGAAGGCGGTGAGCACGATCTCCGCGTCCTCGGTCTTATAGGTCTCCCACATCTGCTCGTTCTTCCGGGCCTCGGCGTAGCCGGCCTGGAGCACGTCGGTATGGGCGGAGAGCTCCTCGGTGTTGATGAACAGGGAGTTGATGACGGCCCGCTTGGCGGGATCGTCCCCCGGCTTCCAGCCGGTGGCGGCCCAGGGCTTCTTCTCCGGGTCCACCTTGTACTCCACCATCTCCGGCATCTCCACCGGCTCCATCATCTGGGCGATGATGCCGTCGGCCAGGAACAGCACGGGCATGCGGTACTTTTCCGCCTTGTCAAAGGCGAACATCATGATGTTGATCGCTTCCTGGATCGAGGCGGGCGCATAGGTCAGCATGTGGTAGTCGCCGTTGCCGCCGCCCTTGACGCCCTGGAAATAGTCCCCCTGGGAGGCCTGGATGCTGCCCAGGCCGGGGCCGCCGCGCATGACGTTCAGGATCACGCAGGGCAGCTGGGCGCCGGCGCAGTAGGAGATGCCCTCCTGCTTCAGGCTGACGCCGGGGCTGGAGGAGGAGGTGATGACCCGGGCGCCGGTGCCGGCAGCGCCGTACACCATGTTGATGGCCGCGACCTCGCTCTCAGCCTGGAGGTAGCAGCCGCCCACCTCGGGCATCCGGGCGGACATGTATTCGGGAATTTCCGTCTGCGGAGTGATGGGGTAGCCAAAGAAGAACCGGGCGCCGGCGCGAATGGCGGCCTCCGCGATCGCCTCGCTGCCCTTCATAAGAGTCAAAGCCATATTTTCTTCCCCCTTAATCCTTTTCTATCCGGATGGCCACATCCGGGCAAGTCCGTGCGCAGGACGCGCAGGCGATGCACGCCTCCGGAACCGCTACCTCCGCCGGGTGGTAGCCTTTCGCGTTGAGCTTCGTCTTGGAGAGGGCAAGCACATTTTTCGGACATGCTCTGACACACAAGCCGCAGCCCTTACAGACAAGCTCGTTAATTGACACCTTTACCATAGATAAACCTCTTTTCTCATAAATTCCTGATCCAACTACTTCCGAACCCACTATGGAAACCGCTTTCGCGGGAATGCGCTCTGCTTTCAGCTGCTCAGGCCGTGAATCCAGCTGTCCCAATCCCGGTGCATATAGGTCTCGATGGGGACCGGGGTGCCGATGTACGCCGGGTCGTGCCCCTCCGAGAGGAACTGCTCCAGCAGCTCCTTTCTTCCGGAGGTATACTTTACCGGGACGCCGGTGATCTTCGATACCTCCCGGATCATCTCGTACCCGTCCCGCAACTCGTCGGGCCCGGTCATCTGGGCCAGATTCGTGTTGTTGATCATGCCGGTGATCTTCAGCCGGGAGTGCAGCTCCATCTCCTCCTGGAGCCTGACGATCTTCTCCACCGTGCCCGCCAGCGGCCGGCGGATGTTCACCACGTTCAGCACCTCCAGGGCGCCGGGCTCCAGCTCCATGAAGTCCTGATGGTAGCGGCCCAGGGCCGTGGAGCCCACCGCGTCGCCCCCGGCGTCAAAAATCACCGTGTCCCAGTCCATGGCGAAGGCGGAGGCCACCTCCGCCGGCAGAGACAGAGTCTCCACCCCGGTGCAGGCATAGTTGGGGGACACCAGGCGGATCTCCTTCATGCGGGTCATCCGTCCGTGCTCCGCCAGACGGAAATAGGTATTCACCATGTCGATGTCCAGCAGCTCCGTGCGCCCGTGCTCCGCCGCCTTGAAGGCGAAGTTCAGGGCCAGCTCCGTTTTGCCGCTGCCGTAATTCCCGATGAAAACAT
The DNA here is from genome assembly GCA_947626315.1 of uncultured Oscillospiraceae bacterium. Taxonomy (GTDB): domain Bacteria; phylum Bacillota; class Clostridia; order Oscillospirales; family Oscillospiraceae; genus Limivicinus. Next base: position 74,138 of record CANQRQ010000006.1, read on the forward strand.
AGACCTTCTTCATATGCCGCCTCTGTTTTATGCAAAACTGCTATTTTAGCCGCTTAATACCCCAGAATATTTGTTTAATTTATTATAACACCCGCTCCGGCCCTCCGTCAATGAACAATATGACCAAGAATTTGCCCCTCGAACCTGCAATTTGACGAAAATTTTTGATTTTTGCATTTCTTAAGTGTATTTTTTCTCTTTTTTCGGAGTAAAATGTTTTTATTTCAATTCAAATGGTGCAAGTCAATGGCATGCAAACGGCCGCCGGCGCAAAAGCGCCGGCGGCCGTTACTTTGGAAGCTTTTATGGTTCTTTTTTCTCCGCCCAGGAGACCAATAGCGTCACCTGGTTGTCCTCCACGTGGGCCACGCCCGCGCCCACCGGGATCCGGTCCGTCTCCTCTTCCTCTCCGAAGCGGAAACGTACCGTCCCCTCCTCCACGGCGCAGAGCAGCGCCGCGTGGCCGCTGAGAATGCCCAGGGAGCCGAAGGGCGTGGGGATGTTCACATAGCTCACGTCCCGCTCCAGAGCCGTCCCCTCCTGGGACACGATGCTGAGCTTGATTTTATCCGCCATGGGTCCCTCTCAGTCCCGGCTCTTTTTGAGCACTTCGTCGATGGTTCCGCACATCAAAAACGCCTGCTCCGGCAGCTTATCCACCTCGCCGCCCAGGATGGCCTGGAAGCCCTTGATGGTCTCCGGCAGGGGCACATAGCGGCCCTCCATGCCGGTGAAGTTCTCCGCCACATGGAAGGGCTGGGACAGGAAACGCTGAATGCGCCGGGCCCGGTTCACCGTGGCCTTATCCTCCGCGCTGAGCTCATCCATGCCCAGCACGGCAATGATATCCTGCAGCTGGCGGTACTTTTCCAGCACGGCCTGGACGGCCCGGGCCGTCTCATAGTGGGCCTTGCCCACGCTGTCCGCCTGGAGGATGCGGGAGCTGGATTCCAGGGGATCCACCGCCGGATAGATGCCCAGCTCCGCAATGGAGCGGGCCAGAACCACGGTGGCGTCCAGATGGGCGAAAACCGTGGCCGGGGCCGGGTCCGTCAGGTCGTCCGCGGGGACGTAGACCGCCTGGACCGAGGTGATAGACCCGCTGCGGGTGGAGGTGATCCGCTCCTGCAGGGCGCCCATCTCCGTGGCCAGGGTGGGCTGATAGCCCACGGCGGAGGGCATGCGCCCCAGCAGGGCCGAGACCTCGGAGCCCGCCTGGGTAAAGCGGAAGATGTTGTCGATAAACAGCAGCACGTCCTGGCCGCTCTCGTCCCGGAAGTTCTCCGCGATGGTCAGCCCGGAGAGGGGGACCCGGAGCCGGGCTCCGGGGGGTTCGTTCATCTGGCCGAAGACCAGGGCCGTCTTGCTGATGACCCCGGACTCGGTCATCTCGTTCCAAAGATCATTGCCCTCCCGGCTGCGCTCGCCCACGCCGGTAAAGACGGAGTAGCCACCGTGCTCATAGGCCACGTTCCGGATCAGCTCCATGATCAGCACGGTCTTGCCCACGCCGGCGCCGCCGAACAGGCCGATCTTGCCGCCCTTGGAATAGGGGGCCATCAGGTCCACCACCTTGATGCCCGTCTCCAGCAGCTCCTTGGCGGGCAGCACGTCGGTAAAGGGCGGGTTCTCCCGGTGAATGGGCAGGCGGCGGGCCGCCTGTACAGGGCCCTTCCCGTCGATGGGCTCTCCCAGGACGTTGAACATGCGGCCCAGGGTGGCCTCCCCCACGGGGACGCTGATGGGCGCGCCGGTGTTCACCACGGGATTGCCGATGGACAGGCCGTCGGTAGAGGAGAGGGCGATGCAGCGCAGGGTCTTATCCCCCAGCTGCTGCTGGACCTCCAGCACAATTTTTCTGTCCTGCAGCTCGGTCTCCAGGGCGGTGTAGATCTCCGGCAGGTTCCCCTCCGGAAACTGCACGTCCACCACCGAACCGATCACTCTTTTGATACTGCCTTGTTCCATTGCCGCCTCCCTGTTATGTCCTGCCGCCGTTGAGGGCCTCGGCCCCGCCGGCGATCTCCGATATCTCTGTGGTGATAGCCGCCTGGCGCGCGTGGTTCAGGGCCAGGGTCAGCTTGGCGATAAGCTCCTCCGTGTTGTCCGCCGCGGAGGTCATGGAGGCCATGCGGGCGGCGTGCTCCCCGTTGCGGGCCTCCAGCAGGAGGCTGAACACGGTGCTGTCCAGCGCCAGCCGCGCCAGCGCCCCCACCAGGGACGCCCGGTCCGGCTCGAACAGATAGTCCGCTCTCGTTCCGGCGCACTCCTCCGCCTGCAGCGGCAGCAGCGTAAAGGCGCAGGGGGTCTGCTTCAGGAAGGAGTCAAAACGCTGGTAGAGGAAAACGATCTCGTCCGCCTCCCCGCTCAAATACAGCTGGGTAAGATAGGCGGACAGCTCCCCGGCCTCCCCGGCCTCGGGCACATCCCCGATCCGGTCGAAGCGGCGGAGGACCTCCCGCTCCCCCTCCAGGACATCCTGCCCCCAGCTGCCGCAGACCACCAGGCTGTGCGCCCGCTGCTCCTGCTTCAGCCGCTCCTCCAGGAACTTTACCAAAGCGGTGTTGTATACGCCGCAGAGGCCCCGGTTGCCCACCAGGAGCACATAGCAGACCTTCTTTTTCTCCGGCCGGTCCTCCAGCAGGGGCTCCCCCGCAGGGCCGGCCCCGGCCAGCACCTTGGCCAGCAGCCGCCGGCTCTCCCTGGCCATGGGGTCCAGCCGCTCTCTGGCCGCCTGGACCCGGCGCAGCTTGGAGGCCGAGACCATCTTCATGGATTTTGTGATTTGGCGGATGCCCTCCGCGCTGGCGATCCGCGCTTTCAGCGCCCGGGTATTGGCCACCGGTCCCGCCCCCTTTCCTTTCTCATGAGATCAGCCTTTCAGGCAAAGCTCTCGCTGTACCCGGCCAGAATGCCCCGCAGCTTTTCCAGCTCCTGGGGGTTCAGCTTCCGGCCGGAGGCCACCAGCTCCCGCAGCCCGGGCCAGCTCTGGTCCAGCGCAGCGATGAGCCCCTCCTCAAAGCGGGCGATATCCCCTACCGCCACCTTGTCCGCGTAGCCCTCGCTGACGGCAAAGATGGCCGCCATCTGGTCCGCCGCGTCCATGGGGGCGTACTGGGGCTGCTTGAGCAGTTCGACCAGCCGATCGCCCTTGTTGATGGCCTTCATGGTCGCCTTGTCCAGCTCCATGCCGAACTGGGAGAAGGCCGCCAGCTCCCGGTACTGGGCCAGCTCCATCCGCAGCGGCCCGGCCACCTGCTTGACGGCGGCGGGCTGGGCCGCGCCGCCCACACGGGACACGGACAGGCCCACGTTCACCGCCGGCCGGACGCCGGCGTTGAACAGCCCCGTCTCCAGGAAGATCTGGCCGTCGGTGATGGAGATGACGTTGGTGGGGATATAGGCGGAGATGTCCCCCGCCTGGGTCTCGATAATGGGCAGCGCGGTCATGCTGCCGCCGCCCGCCTCCTGGCTGAGCCGGGCAGAGCGCTCCAGCAGCCGGGAATGGAGATAGAACACATCCCCGGGATAGGCCTCCCGTCCGGGGGGACGGTGCAGCAGCAGGGAGATCTCCCGGTAGGCCACCGCCTGCTTGGACAGGTCGTCATATACGATCAGCACGTCCCGGCCCTTGTACATGAAGTACTCCCCGATGGCCGTGGCGGCATAGGGGGCGATGTACAGCATGGGCGCCGGTTCGGACGCGGAGGCGCAGACCACGGTGGTATACTCCATGGCCCCGTGGCTGAGCAACTTTTCCACGACCCCCGCCACGGTGGACTCCTTCTGTCCGATGGCCACATAGACGCAGAGCATGTTCTTGCCCTTCTGGTTGATGATGGCGTCCACGGCGATGGCGGTCTTGCCCGTCTGCCGGTCGCCGATGATCAGCTCCCGCTGGCCCCGGCCGATGGGCACCAGCGCGTCGATGGCCTTGATGCCCGTCTGCATGGGCACCGACACCGGCCGGCGCTGGATCACGCCGGGGGCCGGGCTCTCGATGGGCCGGCTGCTCTCGGCCTGGATGGGGCCCTTGCCGTCCAGGGGGCGGCCCAAAGCGTCCACCACCCGGCCCAGCATGGCCTCGCCCACCGGGACCTGCACGATCCGCTCCGTGCGGCGCACCTGGTCCCCCTCGTGGACGCTGTCCGGCTCGCCCAGCAGCACCACACCGATGTTGTCCTTTTCCAGGTCCATGACCATGCCGATGATGCCGCCCTCAAAGCGCAGCATCTCCCCGGCCATGGTGTCCGCCAGGCCGGAGACCCGGCAGATGCCGTCGGAGGCGCTGGTCACCAGGCCTCCCTGATAGATATCCAGGCTCTTATCCGCGCCGCTGAGCAGCTGCCGCAGGCTCTGGATATAGTCTCCCTCCGCCTGCATGCCGCCGATGGCCTCGCCCGCCCGGGCCAGCATGGAGGCGGCGGTGCCGTCAAAAATGCTGTCCCCGACCCGGAGCATGGCCCCGGCCAGCACGGAGGAGTCCAGCTTCACGCGCACCGCGACCTGCTCTTCGCCCAGCTCCAGGCCCTGGGCCCGGAGGCAGCGGCAGAGCGTCTCCTTTACGGCGGGGAGGATCGCCTCGCCGGCGGCCTCCGCCACGGTGAGCTCCGCCTCCGCCTTCCCGGCGGCGGCGATCCGCGTGATCTCCCCTTTGGGCAGCTTGAAGCTGCCCTCCAGCTTGGCGGCAAAGGACGCCTCCAGGGCCCGCCGGGCAGGGGCATAGGCCTCCCCCGCGATCAGGTCCCCGGCGGCTTTCACAAGCCCCTCGGCCGCCTGGCTGTTCAGATCCCGGTGGAAGCGGCTGCGCAGGCTCTTGCGCTCCAGGTCCTCCCCGCGGCGGAATTTCTCCGCGGCGGCCTGCCGCTCCTCTTCCGCCTGCAGGCTCTCCTCCCGGGCCTTGGCCTCCGCCTGGGCCAGCAGCGCGGCCCGCTCCGCCTCCGCGGCGGCCTCTGCCTGGGCCAGGTCCCCGTCCAGCCGGGCGGCCTCCGCCCCGGCCTCCTCGGCCTGCTCCAGCTCCCGGGCAATGCCGTCCCGGCGGCTCTTATATTTGTTCAGTACCAGCTTTTTGCCAACAAGGTACAGCCCCACCGCCAGGATGGCGAAGTTGATCAGCGCGTACCAGATGTTCCATCCGCCCATGGGCCGTCACCCTCCTCTTCTGCCAATTTCGCTTTCATCGCTTCAGCCGTTCTGCTGCCCGTCCGGGCTCAGCAGCCGGTCCGCCAGGACGGCGGCCAGCTCGGCCTGCCGCTCCTCCAGGATCTGCCCGTTCTGCTCCCACTGACGCTGGAGCTCCTGGTGCAGCTCCTTCCGGGTTTGGGCGCTCTCCTGCTTCAGGCGGGCGGACTGCTGGCTGCTCAGCGCCTCGTCCTCCGCCCGGACCCGGTCCAGAATGCGCCGGGACTCCCGAAGGCAGTCCTCCCTGGCCGCGGCCAGCTCCCCGTTCTTGGTCTCCGCCGCCGCCTGGGCCTCCCGCTGGGCGTTCAGGCCCGCCTCCACGCGGGCCTTCCGCTCCTCCATGAAGCGGAGAAGCGGGTCAAACAGCAGCTTTTTCAGCACGAAATACAGCAGGAAGAAGTCTATGACCGCCCATAGCGAATCCCAAATGTTTATGTTCAGCATGGACTTCCGCCTCCGGCGCTCAGACCTTGCCGATCAGCATGAAGGCGATCAGCAGGCCATAAATGGTCAGGGCCTCCTGCAGAGCCATGGCCAGGATCATGGCCGTCTGCAGCTTGCCGGCCACCTCGGGCTGCCGGGCCATGGACTCCATGGTTTTGGAAGCCACCATTCCCTGGCCGATGGCGGTGCCAAAGACGCAGAGACCCATCATAATGCCGATTGCGAGGGCGATTGTTCCGCTAGTCATATCTGTTTCCTCCGTTTATTAAATTTCTTCAAAGCTTACTCTTCCTCCGCCGTGGCCTCTTCCACATAGATGGCCAGCAGCAGGGTGAAAACCATGGCCTGGATCATGCAGAACAGCAGGCTCAGCACGTTCATGACCAGGGGCAGCAAAATGGGAAAGATGTTGTACAGCTCATGGGTCACCGTCTCCTCGCCGTACATGTTGCCGTAAAGACGCAGAGCCAGGGACAGGGGCCGGATCAGCTGCTCGATCAGCGTCAGGGGCAGCATCAGGGCAAAGGGCTTCAGAAAGCTCTTCAGATAGTGGCCCAGGCCCCGCTCCCGGATGCCCAGGGTGTGGGTGGTGCCGAAGGCGATCAGGCCCAGCGCCGCCGTCACCGACAGGCAGGCCGTAGGCACGGCAAAGCCGGTGATCTGCCCCGCTCCGGGCAGGATCCCCGAATAGTTGCTGACAATGATGAAAATAAAGAAGGTGGCAAAGATCGGAAAATATTTCCGGGCCTTCTCCTTCCCCAGGGTTCCGGCGATAAAGTTTTCGATCCCCTCCACCGCCATCTCCGCCGCGCACTGCAGCGGCCCCGGCACATCCTTCAGATTCCGGGTGGCCAGCCAGGACAGCAGCGCCAGCAGGGCGATGATCACCCAGGAGCTCAGGGTCACGGCGGAGATCTCCACCGGGCCGACGGTAAACAGCGCGGATGCTTCTTCCATATGCCTCTCCTTTCCCCTCCGCCGCCTGTCTCAGGCGGTAAAGGCCCTATCCATGTGGATACGACTCCTATCATAGTCTTTTTTTTGCCGTTGTAAAGTCTTTTCTGTCTTTTCCTGACATTTTCGGCAATTTGACAAAAAATTATTTAACTATTTCTGCCGCCTCGGTAGGAGCCGGAGGCTCAGACTGTAGACAAACAGAAGAACCCTGTATAAACATGCAGGGGGAGAGGGCAGAGAGGGGGCGGGAGCCCCCTTTCAGCGTTCAATCTGCTCTTATCCAGGAGCATTTTGAATGCTCCTGGATAAGCTTTCAAGTTGAAGACACTTTGTCCTCAACTTAAGCCGGGGGCTCCAGCCGGTCCGGCAGCTCAGCGCCGGCCTCCGCCAGCGGGAGATACCAGCTCTCATAATAATAGGGCAGCTGCTCCTCCCGGACATCGTCCCAGAGCGCTCCCCAGGGCCGCAGGAGCATTTCGCAGCGCAGAGTGCCCTCCGCCCCCCGGCAGACGCCGCTGAGCCGCAGGGTCCTGGCGGGGCCGTCCTCGCAGCGCACGGTCCAGTCCTCCGCCGCCAACTCCGCCCCCAGGAACACGCCCTGCTGCACCCGGGCCTGATCGCCCTGGGGCAGCAGCGCCGCCGCGGCCAGGGGCTCCTCCCGGGAGCCGTCCTCGTCCCAGACCGTCAGGCGCAGAGCGCCGGTCTCGGCCTGCTCCGTCACGCCGCAGCAGTCATAGCTCCGGCCCCGCAGCTCCGCCCAGGCGCCGGTGGTCTCCGTCACGGTCCAGCGGCCGTACCATCCGCCCAGCCACTGCTCAGGCAGCTGCTCCGTCTCCGGCTCAACGCCCTCCGCCGCCAGGGTCAGCACCGTGCCGGAGCCCAGCAGGTCCAGGGTGATCAGGCCATCGGCCAGGGTCCCCTGGGAGCTGCCCTCCCCGGTCTGCAAAAGCAGGGTCTCCCCCTCCAGGGTCCATTGGATCCGGCCCTCTTCCCCGCCGGAGAGCAGGCGGCCCTCCCCGCCGGAGCGGAGTTCCAGCACGATGCCGCCGGGGCTCAGCTCCTCCAGGTCCAGCTCCCTGCCCCGGCTCTCCGCCCTGACGCAGGTATAGGTCCCGGCGCCGGGCGTCTCCTCCGCGGGGGCGGGGGCGCCGCAGGCGGCTAGGCACAGCGCCGCCGCGGCCAGAAGGGCTCCTGTTCTCTTTTTCATATCTCCCCAGCGTCTCACAGGGCGATCCTCCCTATGTCCTCCGGACCCGGCCGGGCCGGGTTCCTCTTCCTTAACAGCGCTTATCATTATAGCACGCCCGGCGGAAAAATCCACATAAAAAAAGCGGCCGGAAGCCGCTTTTTTATATCTATTATTTCTCATATCCCCGGAGGAACTGCCTGGTCCGCTCCTCCAGCGGGTTCCGGAGCACCTGCTCCGGAGGCCCCTCCTCGGCGATCACGCCCCCGTCGATGAACAGCACCTTGTCCGACACGGCGGCGGCAAAGCTCATCTCATGGGTGACCACCACCATGGTCATTTTCGCGGCGGCCAGCTGCCGGATCACGTTCAGCACCTCGCCGGTGAGCTCCGGGTCCAGGGCAGAGGTGGGCTCGTCGAAGAAGAGCACGTCCGGCGTCAGCGCCAGGGCCCGGGCGATAGCCACCCGCTGCTGCTGGCCGCCGGAGAGCTGATGGGGATAGTAGTTCAGCTTATCCCCCAGGCCCACCCGCTTGAGCAGGTCCACGCTGCGCGCCTCGATCTCCTCGCCCAGCTCCTTGTGCCGGGCCTTGTAGTCCGGCCGCTCCTTGGCCCGGAGCCGGGGCGCCAGGGAGACGTTCCCCAGGGCCGTATACTGGGGGAAGAGGTTGAAGCTCTGGAACACCAGGCCGAAGTGCAGCCGGTTCTGCCGGATCTCCTTTTCCGTCAGGCCCCGCCTGTTCTCTGCGTCAAAAAGGGTCTCCCCGCCCACGGCGATGCGGCCGCCGCTGGGGATCTCCAGGAAATTCAGGCAGCGCAGCAGGGTGGTCTTGCCGCCGCCGGAGGGGCCGATGATAGAGACGGTCTCCCCCTGGTTCATCTCAAAGCTGACGCCCTTGAGCACCTGGAGGCCGTCAAAGCTCTTGCGGAGCTCCTGTACTTGCAGTAAAGCCATCGTTTCCCTCCTCACACCTTGAAGTAGTCCAGCTTTTTCTCGACCCAGCCCAGCAGCAGCGTCAGCGCGCCGCTGAAGAGCAGGTAGAACAGGCCCGTGAAGAACAGGGGCCAGATCAGGCCCTGGCTCTTGATAAAGGCCTGGCCGTTCCAGATGATCTCATACACGGAGATGACCCGGGCCAGGGAGGTGTCCTTGACCAGGGTGATGACCTCGTTGCCCATGGGGGGGATGATGCGCTTGACCACCTGCAGCAGGGTCACCCGGAAGAAGATCTGCGTGTTGGTCATGCCCAGCACCTGGCCCGCCTCCCGCTGGCCCCTGGGCACGCCCTCGATGCCGCCCCGGTAGATCTCCGAGAAATAGCAGGCATAGTTGAAGATAAAAGCGATGATGGCGGCGGTGAAGCGGCCGGAGGCGCCGCTGCCCCACCAGTTGTTGCCCAGGATCAGGCCGGGTCCGTAGTAGATGATCAGCAGCTGGAGCATCAGGGGCGTGCCCCGGACGATCCAGATGACCAGCTTTACCGGCCAGCCGAGGATCCTGAAGCGGCTCATGGAGCCGAAAGCGATCAGCAGCCCCAGGGGGACGGCCCCCAACAGGGTCAGGACAAAGATTTCCAGGGTTTTTCCGAAGCCCTCGGTCAGGGAGAGCAGGACGGTTTGGAACATGGTCTACCTCTCTATGTACAGTCGTTTAACGTCAGATCAGCAGAGGGTCAAAAGGCCCTCTGCTGTCTGTTTTCAAGGGTTTCTTTTCCGCTCACGGCTCGACAATGGCCTCGTTCACGCCGTAGGTCTTCGCCAGCTCCATAACGGTGCCGTCCGCATAGGCGTCAGCGTAGAAGGCGTTGAAAGCGTCCACCAGATCGCTGCCCTGCCGGAAGCCCACGCCGTACTCCTCGCTCTCGTTCAGCCGGACGGTGACGGTCAGGTCGGGATAGCTGGTGCCCTCGCCGATCATGGCGCCGGCCATCAGCAGGTCGATCACGCAGGCGTCAGAGGTACCGGCGCCCACTTCCATCAGGGCCGCGGCCTGGCTCTCGCAGGCCAGCGTCGTCAGGCCCGCCGCCGTGGCTTCTGCCTCACCGGCGCTGCCGGCCTCCACGGCCACCGTCAGATCGGCCATGCTGGCCGTGTCGGGATACTGATCCGCCGCGTCGGCCTTCAGTACCACCACCTGGGCGTTGTTGGCATAGGGGACGGAGCAGCTCATGGTGTTGAGCACCTCGTCGTTGAGGGTCATGCCGTTCCAGACGCAGTCGATGGAACCGGCGTTCAGCTCCAGCACCTTGTTGTCCCAGTTGATCTCCACAAATTCGGCGGTGACGCCGATGCTCTCGGCAAAGGCCTTGGCCAGATCCGCGTCAAAGCCGATCCACTCGCCGTCCTCGTCCTTGTAATCCATAGGCGCGAAGTCGGTGACGCCGATTACCAGCGTGCCCTTGGCCTGGATGGCGGACAGGTCGCTGTCCCCGGCGTTTTCCTCAGCGGGCTCCTCGGCGGCAGGCTCTTCAGCGGCGGGTTCCTCCGCGGCCGGAGCCTCCGTGGCAGGCGCCTGGGTGGCCGGGGCGCTGGATCCGCCGCAGGCGGCCAGGGCGAAGAGCATGCTCAGGGCAAGCAGCAGAGCAAAAATCTTTTTCATGTTTTCATCCTCCAAAACGGTTCGGTATTCTTTTGGCGGCGCTTGGACTGCCCTCCCGCTGCCACTTCAGTATAATAGCACATTAGCGAAATAAAGCAAGGATTTTTTTCTGTTTTGCTGTGCAAAATTTGCACAGCAAAATGCGCTGTCCTCTTTAATTCCTACCTTCTTTATGGTATATTAAACCTATAGGAATTCAGAAGAGCCTGCGGCCCGTGTTTGCCTGTCACGGGAGGGCGGGTTCGGAAAGGAGGCAAAGCCTGTGAACGTGACCAGCAAGGGCCGCTACGCCCTGCGCGTCATGCTGGACCTGGCCCAGCACCCGGAGGACGGCTATATCTCCCTGAAAACCGTGGCCGACCGGCAGGGGATCTCCATGAAATATCTGGAGAGCATCGTGTGCAGTCTGAAGAAGGCGGAGCTGGTGGAGAGCAGCCGGGGCAAGGAAGGCGGTTATAAGCTCAGCCGGGCCCCCGGCGGGTACACGGTGGGGGAGATCCTCCGCTGCATAGAGGACAATCTGGCCCCGGTGGCCTGCATCAAGGCCGGCAGCGTCAACTGCGAGCACGCCGCCGCCTGCATGACCGTTCCCATGTGGAAGGAGCTGGACGAGCTGACTAACGCCTATCTGGAGTCCGTCAGCCTGGACGATCTGCTCACCGGGGAGAAATGGAAAACTTCAACTTGACAAAACAGGACTTCGTGCTATAATTCCCATTAGATTTATAGGAAATACCCGCAGAAAGGAAGAGAACTATGTTTGTATACGCCGACAACGCAGCCACCACCTGCGTCAGCAAAACCGCGCTGGACGCCATGCTGCCCTACCTGACCGAGCAGTACGGCAACCCCTCCAGCCTCTACGCCTTTGCCCAGAAGTCCACGGAGGCCCTGGCCCAGGCCCGGGCGGACGTGGCCGCCTGCCTGGGGGCCGAGCCCCGGGAGATCATCTTCACCTCCGGCGGCAGTGAGGCCGACAACCAGGCCATTCTCTCCGCGGCCCGCCTGGGCGCCCGGCAGGGCAAAAAGCACCTGATCTCCACCGCCTTTGAGCACCATGCGGTGCTGCACACCCTGAAGAAGCTGGAGAAGGAGGGCTATGAGGTCACCCTGCTGGACGTGCATGAGGACGGCGTGGTTCGTCTGGAGGACGTGGCCGCCGCCATCCGGGAGGACACCTGCCTGGTGACCATCATGTTCGCCAACAACGAGATCGGCACGCTGCAGCCCATCGCGGAGATCGGCGCCCTCTGCCGGGAGAAGGGTATTCCCTTCCACACGGACGCGGTCCAGGCCGCCGGGCACACGCCCATCGACGTGAAGGCCATGAACATCGACATGCTGTCCATCTCCGGGCACAAGTTCCACGCCCCCAAGGGGGTCGGCGCCCTGTATGTGCGCAGGGGCGTGCCCATCTTCAACCTGATCGAGGGCGGCGCCCAGGAGCGGGGCAAGCGGGCCGGGACGGAGAATGTGGCCGGCATTGTGGCCATGGCCGCGGCTTTGAAAGAGTCCGTGGAGAACATGGAGGCCAACACCGCCAAGATCATCCCCATGCGGGATAAGCTCTTTGCCGAGCTGAGCAAGATCCCCCACAGCAAGATCAACGGCAGCCTGGAGCACCATGTACCCGGCACGGTGAACATGTGCTTTGAGGGCATCGAGGGCGAGTCCCTCCTGCTGCTGCTGGACGCCAACGGCATCTGCGCCTCCTCCGGCAGCGCCTGCACCTCCGGCTCTCTGGACCCCAGCCACGTGCTGCTGGCCCTGGGCCTGCCCCATGAGGTGGCCCACGGCTCCCTGCGCCTGTCCATCGGGGAGTACAACAGCATGGAGGAGATCGACCATATTATTGAGGTGGTCCCCAAGGTGGTGGACTATCTGCGGAACATGTCCCCGGTCTGGGACGAGCTGGAAAAGGGCCAGCGGCCCCATCTGATCTAAGGATTTTATAGAAGGAGGAAAACAGATCATGGCACTCTACAGTGACAAAGTTATGGACCATTTCCAGAACCCCCGGAACGTGGGCAAGCTGGACGACGCCGACGGCATCGGCGAGGTGGGCAACGCCAAGTGCGGCGATATCATGCGCATGTATATCAAGGTGGACGACAACGGCGTGATTTCCGACTGTAAGTTCAACACCTTCGGCTGCGGCAGCGCCATCGCCACCAGCTCCATGGCCACGGAGCTGATCAAGGGCAAGCCCATCGAGGAAGCCCTGAAGCTCTCCAACCAGGCGGTGGTAGAGGCGCTGGACGGGCTGCCCGCCCATAAGATCCACTGCTCCGTTCTGGCGGAGGAGGCGGTCCGGGCCGCGGTCAAGGACTATTACGATAAGAAGGGCATCGCCTACGATCCGGACGATTTCCAGATCCACGACTGCGAAAGCTGCCAGAGCTAAAACAGTATCAAATCATCAAAGAGGGGCTGCGCTGAGCCAATGGCTCTGCGCAGCCCCCTTTTTCGCCGCAACCGCGTTTGCGTTTATATCTTATCTTCTTCTCTTCCGGCTGTGCCTGCCCTGCTTCCGGTCCATCAGGGAGTGGACGATCAGAATGACGATGCCGGCCGCCAGCAGCACCGCGGCGGCGTAAAAGATGACCCGGAAGCTGCTCATATCCACGCCGCTGTCCCCGCTCTCCCCGCCGCTGTCCGGGGCCCGGTCAGTGGTATACCCGCAGATCTGGCAGACGCCCTCCTCCTGCCGCCGGCCCAGCGCGCCGGTTTTGGTCCACTGGAAGTCGTGGGGCGCCTGGTCCGCCTTCTCCCCGCAGCGGCACTGGTGCCAGTGGCTCTCCCCATCGCTGTACCAGGCGGAGGAAAAACTGTGCACATGCTCCTCCGGCTCCGCCGAAGGCGTGGGGCTGGGGGACGCGCTGGCTTCCGGCGTGGGGCTGGGGCTTGGACTGGGGGTCGGACTGGGGCTGGGGGACGGGCTGGGCGCGGCCTCCGCACCCTTGACCGTAATGGTGGCGGGGCTGGAGTCCTTCCGGCTGATGCCGCCGGCGGAGATAAAGGTGCAGACCACCTTCCAGCCGTTCATCTCCGGCGGGACCTGATTGATGATCAGGGTGTCGTTATAATTCTCCGGCACCGGCACGCCCGGGAACTTGCTCTGGATATCCGCCAGGGCCAGCTTCTCTCCAGTGGGGCTGAGCAGATACCATTCATAGCTGGCGGTGTAGCTGCCGGACACCCAGAAATCCGCCCACTGCCCCGCCTCTACGGTGGTGGACTTTGGGGGAAAATTGACGGTGGGAGCCCAGATAGCGGGGGCGTAATCGTTGGACAGGGTGACGATGGCGCCGGAGGGGTCCCGGCTCAGGGCGACCTGGCTATTGTTGATATAGCCCTGCACCGTCTCCGGAAAATAATAGCCCGCCATGGCCGTCAACTGGATCTCCACATGATAGAGATTGGTGCCGAAGGTCCCGTTATAAGCCGGATTCCAGTCGGAATCGTACCAGGCCACGTTGCTCACATAGCAGCCGGAGGCGCTGGTGTTCACCGTGATATTGCTCAGCTCCATCATGGCCACCGGCTCCTGGGACAGCGACGCCAGGGCCCGCTCGATGGGCTGCCCGTCGGGCACGATCTCCACGGCGCCAGCCGCCGTCAGGCAGAAGCACAGAACCGCCAACAGGACGGCCGCGCGCTTTGCCGCCGTTTGAAAACGCATGTTTTCTCCCCCTTTCACGGTCGCCGGGCGCTGCCCGGCCCTGGACACTGGTTACGGACATACTTTTATTCTATTATATCATACCACGCATCCGGTCCGGTTTCAAGGCGGGATCGCCCGGGCATTGTCAGTTTAAGAATTCTCTGGTATAATCGTCTTCATCCTCACAGCGGAGGTGCGGTCTTTTGAGAATATATGACGCGGGAAGCTGCGACGTGGCCGTGATCGGCGCGGGACACGCGGGCATTGAGGCGGCCCTGGCCGCGGCCCGGCTGGGGCTGGACACGGTCTGCTTCACGGTAAATCTGGACAGCGTGGGCAACATGCCCTGCAATCCGGCCATCGGCGGCACCGGCAAGGGCTGCCTGGTGCGGGAGCTGGACGCCCTGGGGGGCGAGATGGCCCGGGCAGCGGACAAGGCCTGCATCCAGTACCGGATGCTGAACCTGGGCAAGGGCCCGGCGGTCCACTCTCTCCGGGCCCAGGCGGACCGGCGGCGCTATCAGGAGGTCATGAAGCAGACTCTGGAGCGGCAGGAGCATCTCCGGGTCAAGCAGGCGGAGGTGGTGGACCTGGCCGTGGAAAACGGCGCGGTCCGCTCCGTCACCACCCGCACCGGTGCGGTCTATACCTGCCGGGCGGCGGTGCTGGCCTCCGGCACCTATCTGGACGGGCGCACCATCGTGGGGGAGACGGTCTGTTCCTCCGGGCCGGACGGGCTGGCCGCCGCGGTACCTTTGGCGGAACGGCTGCGGGCCCTGGGCCTGGAGATGCGCCGCTTTAAAACCGGCACCCCGCCCCGGGTCAACGCCCGGACGGTGGATTTCTCCAAAATGGAGCTGCAGGAAGGGGACGCGGAGCCGGAGCCTTTCTCCTTCTCCACGGAGGCCCCGCCTCAGAACCGGGCCGTCTGCTATCTGACCTACACCAACGAGCAAACCCATGAGATCATCCGCCGGAACCTGGACCGGAGCCCGCTCTATTCCGGCGTCATTGAGGGGGTCGGCCCCCGGTACTGCCCCAGCATCGAGACGAAAATCAGCGTCTTTCCGGACAAGCCCCGGCATCAGCTCTTCATCGAGCCTATGGGCCTGAACACGGAAGAGCTGTATATTCAGGGCTTCTCCTCCTCCATGCCGGAGGAGGTGCAGCTGCAGATGCTGCACACGATCCCCGGCCTGGAGCGGGCGGAGATGACCCGCTGCGCCTACGCCATCGAGTACGACTGCGTGGACCCTACGGAGCTGCTGCCCACCCTGGAATTCAAAAAAATCGCCGGCCTCTACGGGGCCGGGCAGTTCAACGGCTCCTCCGGCTACGAGGAGGCGGCGGTCCAGGGCTTTGTGGCCGGGGTGAACGCCGCGCTGAAGCTGCTGGGCCGCCCGCCCCTGATCCTCCGCCGGAGCGACGGGTATATCGGCACGCTCATTGACGATCTGGTGACCAAGGGCACCAACGAGCCCTACCGGATGATGACCTCCCGCAGCGAATACCGGCTGCTCCACCGGCAGGACAACGCCGACGAGCGGCTGAGCGCCATCGGCCTGTCCATCGGGCTGGTGAGCCCCCGGCGGCACCAGGCGGTGCTGGATAAATACGCCGCGGTGGCCCGGGAGATCCGGCGCCTGGAGGGGACCCGGATCCCCCCCTCCGAGGACTTGAACCGCCTGCTGGTGGGCCGGGGCACCGCCCCGGCGGTCAGCGGTCTGTCTTTGGCAGACTTAGTGCGTCGGCCTCAGCTGAGCTATCAGGACACCGCCCCCTTTGACCCGGCGCGGCCCCCGCTCAGCCGGGCGATCCAGGCCCAGGTGGAGATCCGCCTCAAATACGAGGGCTATATCAAACGGCAACTGAAGCAGGTGGAGGAATTCTCCCGGATGGAGAGCCGCCCCCTGCCGCCGGATCTGGACTATACCGCCATCCGGGGCCTGCGCCTGGAGGCCCGGGAAAAACTGCAGAAGATCCGCCCCGCCAGCCTGGGGCAGGCCAGCCGCATCTCCGGCGTCTCCCCGGCGGACGTCTCCGTGCTGATGATTTGGCTGGAGAGCCGGAAAAAAGAGGAATAACAAGAAGATAAACGAAAGTTTATAGGAATAAGTTCCGCGCCATCATGGCTCCCCTTACACAGGGGAGCCATGATGGTGCGCAGGTAATCGAGCACCCAGCGAGCCTTGTAGGTATGTGCGTGCGACCGTAGGAGCGACTTCTGCCAATGTTTGCACCGGGGTAAACCAGCAAGAAAGATTAAGGGCGACCTAAGAACGGATCTGCTGTACATTGCTCCCGGAGGGGCCCCGGGGAAACTTCCCCGGGTGCCTTTTCTTTCGGTTCGCTTTCTTTGCGGCAAGGCAAAGAAAGCGAACAAAGTCACCAAGAGACAAAACCAAGTTTCCGCTGGTGACCAAAGGAGACGAGCCGAGAAAGGTGTCCTTCCTCCTATAAACTTTCGTTTATCTGCAAATAAATTCTTTTATGACAAACAAAGGGTCTGCAGCAAAACGCCTTTTGCTGCAGACCCTTTGTCATTTTCATGCCCCGGCGGCCAGGAGCTGCCGGGTATAGGGATGCTGGGGCCGGGAGAATAGCTCCTCCACCGGGCCCTGCTCCACGATGCGCCCTTCCTTCATCACCAGAACCCGGCTGCAGATCTGGTAGATCACGTTCAGGTCGTGGCTGATGAAGAGATAGCTCAGCTTGTACTCCTTCTGCAGCTGGCCCAGCAGCCGGAGGATCTGGGCCTGCACGGTCACGTCCAGGGCGCTTACCGGCTCGTCGGCGATGACCAGCTCGGGCCGGGTGATGACCGCCGCGGCGATGCTCACCCGCTGCCGCTGGCCGCCGGAGAGCTCCCGGGGATAGCGGCCGGCGTACTCCGGCCCCAGGCCGGTCTTCTCCAGCATCTCCGCCACCGCGGCCCGGCGCTGCTCCGCGTCCCGCATACCGGCGGCCCGGAGGGGCTCCTGGAGGATCCAGTCCACCGTATGGGCCGGGTTCAGGCTGCTGTAGGGGTCCTGAAACACCATCTGGGGCCGGCGGGACCGGTGGACGATCTCCCCGGTATAGTCCGGCAGCAGGCCCAGAATGGCCCGGGAGAGGCTGGTTTTGCCGCTGCCGCTCTCCCCCACCAGGCCCAGGATCTCCCCGGCGCCGATGGAAAAGCTCAGGTCAAAGAGCACCTGCCGGCGCCGCCGCCCGCCCAGGAGGGCCGGCCCTTCCTGATACCAGGCGTTCAGATTCCGCACTTCCAGTACCTTGCCGTCCGTCACGGTCCGGCCTCCTCTCCGCTCTTATAGCAGTTTTCTGTCCCGGCGGGGGATGGCGTCGATCAGCCGCCGGGTGTATTCGTGCCGGGGGGCCCGGAAGATCTCCTCCACGTCCCCCTCCTCCACGATCTTCCCCCGCTGCATCACCGCCACCCGCTCGCAGAGGCGGCGCACCACGTTCAGATCATGGCTGATAAACAAAATGCCCATCCCCTGCTCCCGGTTGAGCTTTTTCAGCAGCGCCAGGATCTGGGCCTGGATAGTCACGTCCAGGGCGGTGGTGGGCTCGTCCGCCAGCAGCAGCCGGGGCCGGCTGACGATGGCCGCGGCGATGCTCACCCGCTGGAGCATGCCGCCGGAGAGCTGATTGGGATATTTTTTGTACAGGACCTCCGGCTCCGGCAGGTCCGCCTGGGCCATGGCCTCCAGGGCCCGGGCCTTCCGCTCCCGGTTGGAGAGGCGGGTGTGCAGGCGGAGGCTCTCCTCCACCTGGGGGCCGATCCGCCGCACCGGGTCCAGGCTGGTCATGGGCTCCTGAAAGACCACCGACAGCAGCTCCCCCTGGATTTTCCGCAGCTCCCGCTCCGGGCAGTCCAGCATCTCCCGCCCGGCCAGGCGGACGCTGCCGCTGTGCTCCGTCTTTCCGGCGGGCAGCAGGCCGCTGACGCTCATAGCCGTGACGGTTTTTCCGCTGCCGCTCTCCCCCACCAGGCCCAGGATCTCCCCGTCTCTCAGGGAGAGGGACACCCCGTTCACCGCCCAGCGGTCCGGCGCGGCGTTGAGAAAGCGCACCCGCAGCTCCTGGATTTGCAGCAAGTCCTCCACGCGCTCACCCGTCCTTTCGCCGCTGGAGCCCCTCGCTGAGGAGGCTGAAGCCCAAAATCAGCAGCACCACCGCGCCGCCGGTGCACAGGGCGTACCAGGGGGCGCTCTGGAGGTAGGTCTGGCTGTCGCTGAGCATCAGGCCAAGGCTGGCCTCCGTGGGCTGCACGCCGATGCCTAAGAAGCTCATGCTGGCCTCGCTGAGAATGGCGTTGTTAAAGCCGATAGTCACCGCCGGCAGCAGCACCGGCAGGGTGTTGGGCAGGATATGGCGAAACAGGATGCGGCCGGTGCTCACCCCCATGAGCCGGGCGCTTTTCACGTAGTTGAGCTCCCGGCAGCGGGCAAACTCCCCCCGGGTCAGCCGGGCAAAGCTGGGGATGAACAGAAGGCTCAGGGCAAAGATCACGTTGGCTTTTCCCCGGCCGGTGAGGCTGACGATGACCAGGGCCAGCAGCACGGCGGGAAACGCGGTGATGGAGTCGCAGATCCGGGTGAGGATCAGATCCGCCAGGCCTCCGTAATAGCCGCAGAGGCTGCCCAGGAGCACCCCCAGCGTGCAGCTGACGGCCACCACGCACAGGGCGATCAGGAAGGTGGCGTCCGCCCCCTGGAGCACCCGGCTGAAGATATCCCGCCCGAAATTGTCCGTCCCCAGCAGGTGGGCCGGGGAGGGGGGCTGGAATTTGGCGGCCCCGTCCATGGCCGTGGGGCTGTAGGGGGTCCAGACCAGGCCCAGCAGAATGAGGCCCAGCATCAGGGCGCTGAGCACCGCGCCGCTTATGAGAAAGGAATTGATCCCTGTCGTTTTCTTTTTCATGGTTCTCCACCTCTCAATCCAGGCGTACCCGCGGGTCCGCCAGAGCGTAGAGCAGATCGGCGGCAAAGTTCACCAGGACGATCCAGGCCGCCAGAATGAGCACGATGGCCTGCACCACCGGGAAGTCCCCGTTGGAGATGCTGGCCAGAAGCAGCCGGCCCACGCCGGGCACGGTGAACACCTGCTCGATGACGATACTGGCCGTCATGATCTCCGCCAGGGAGACGGCCATAAAGGTGATCACCGGGATCAGGGCGTTGGGCAGGGCGTGGCGGAAGAGCAGCCAGGCCCGGCCGGCGCCCCGGCTGCGGGAGGTGCGGATGTAATCCTGCCCCATCTCCTGCCGGATGGCGCCCCGCAGGAGCTTGACCGTCATGGCCACCCGGGGCAGGGCGATGGAGAAGGCCGGGAAGATCAGGTAGGCGATGCAGCCGCTCCAGCTGTCCTTATAGGACACATAGTCCCCCGGCGTGAACAGCCGCAGGACCAGGCCGAACAGCCAGCAGACCAGCATGCCCTCGAAGAAGGGGGGCACGCTCATGAGGATCTGGTCCAGGGCGGCGAAGAGATTGTCCAGAAGGCGGCTGCGCAGGCTCCCGGCCAGCACCCCCAGGGGGATGGACAGGAGCAGGGTGAAGAGGAAGGAGAGCCCCGTCAGCAGCCCCGTCAGGGGCAGCTTGTCCGCAAGCATGTCCCGCACGGGCATATGGTAGCTGTAGCTCTCTCCGAAATTCCCCCGCAGGACGCCGGCGAGCCAGGAGAAGTACCGGACCAGCGCCGGCCGGTCCAGCCCCAGCTGGGCCCGCAGAGCCGCCGCCGCCTCCGGCGTGGCCTCTGTGCCCAGCAGATGGGTGACCGGGTCCTCGGGGATGATCTGAAAGGCCAGAAAGGCGAGGAGAGAAACGATGAACAATGTAATAATGAGAGCCAGGGTTTTTTTGATAAGCTGTTTCATCTCCTCACCTCCTTGGTCAAAAATGTGCTTTTATGCGGCGAAGTGCAGCAGGCTCATGTCGATCACGTACAGGGGATAGAACGTGAAGCCCTCCAGAGCCGGATTGATCGCCACAAAGTCCGCCAGGTCCTGGGTGTAGACGTTGGCCGCCGTCTCGCTGAGCAGCCGCAGGCACTCCATGTACTGCTCCGTCTGCTCCGCTTCGCTGAGGCTGGGGTCCTGGGCCTTGGCGTAGGCCTCGTCGTATGCGGGATTGTTGTAGTTGATCATGTTTTTCCCGTTGTCGGACACCCAGCGGGCCAGCATGGCGCTGGCGGTCAGGCTGCTGGCGTCGAAGCCGCAGACCGTGGCCTCAAAGTTCCGGTTGCCGTACACGTCGCTGACCCAGGTGTTCCAGTCCACCAGCTGGACCTCCGCCGTGACGCCCACTTCCTTCAGCTGCTCGGCCAGCACCGTCGCCGCGTCCACATGGGGGGCGTAGTTGCTGGGGGCGATGATGGTGAAGCTGAAACCGTCGGCATAG
The DNA here is from genome assembly GCA_947626315.1 of uncultured Oscillospiraceae bacterium. Lineage (GTDB taxonomy): Bacteria > Bacillota > Clostridia > Oscillospirales > Oscillospiraceae > Limivicinus. The sequence goes on from CANQRQ010000006.1 coordinate 94,570, forward strand.
CCTGCCTGGGCCAGCAGCTCCTTGGCCTTCTCCACATCGTGGGGATAGGCGTCGGCCAGGGAGGCGTCAAAGTACTTGCCGAAAGCCGGGTACATGGAGGAGCCCACCCGGACCCCGTGGCCGGCGGCGGTCAGCTCCATCATGGCGGGCACGTCCACCGCGTAGCACAGGGCCTGGCGCACCAGCTGGTCGTCAAAGGGGGCCACGGCGTTGTTCAGGTACAGGGCCTGGACCAGGTTCATGGTCCCCTCCAGCACCGTGTAGCCGTTAGTCAGGTTGTTCACCTGGTCGACGGTCAGGTGGGCCACCAGATCCAGCGCGCCGCCGTTGAGGGCGGTGAAGAGGGCGTTGTTGTCCTCAAAGATCCGGTAGGTCACCCGGTCCAGGCTGGCCGGGGTCCCGTAGTAGTCCCCGTTCTTCTCCAGGATCACGTTCTCCTGGACGCTGCGGGACACATACTTAAAGGGCCCGGTGCCCACCGGCTGGGCAGCCTGGCCGGCGTAGTCCTTCGGCACGATGTAGACGCTGGCCACATAGCTGAGGAAGTCCGGGTTGGGGGCGTCCAGGGTCACGGTGACGGTGTTCCCCTCCGCCGAGACATGGGCAGCAGAAAGCGCCGTGACCAGGGCGGAAGTCACCGAGGTCGCGGCGCAGGTTTCAAACGAGTAAAGCACGTCATCCGCTGTGCAGGGCGCGCCGTTGTGGAAGACCACGCCCTCCCGCAGAGGGAAGGTGTAGGTCAGTCCGTCGTCCGATATACGGGCATCGGAGGCGACCGCACAGACAAAATTTCCGTCCGAGTCGGGCTTTACCAGCCCTTCAAAGACGTTGAACATGACCTCTCGAGTTCCTGCCGCCGTCATCTGATAGGGGTCAAGACTGTCATCCAGGTCCTGGGCGATGCCCACGGTGATCTCGTTCGCCGGGGCCGCCGGGGAAGAAGGCACAATTTCGTCGCTGGAAGCCGGGGTCTCCGGGGTTGTCCCTCCGCAGGCGCAGAGTGAACACGTCAGGATCGCGGCCGCCAGGAAAATTGCAAGAGAACGGTGCTTCATTGCTTTTCTCCTTCCGCCGCCCGCAGGGGCGGCGTTACAACAAAAATCATCTTCTCCCATTATTAAATTGTCCGCTGCCTATTGTAGAGCATAGAGGCCAAAAGTGCAAGAGGAAAATATGAAATCTCCTTCCGGCTCAGAACAGCCGGAAGGAGATTTGTTGTCCAAAAAAGGACTTTATCCCTTTTGCGACACGCTATTTAACCAAATTTTCCCCGATTTTGAACACGTCCCCGGCGCCTACGGTGAGGATAATGTCCCCCGGCTGGGCCAGCTCCCGGAGCTTTTCCTCCAGCGCCTCAAAAGTGGGGTAAAAGCCGGAGCCCTCGATCCGCTCCGCCAGGGCGGCGGAGGAGATGCCGATGGTGTTTCTCTCCCGGGCGGCGAAGATCTCCGCCAGGAGCAGCACATCCGGCCGCTTCAGCTGGCCCACGAAGTCCTCAAACAGGGCCGCCGTGCGGGTATAGGTGTGGGGCTGGAACACCAGCACCGTGCGCTTGTAGTTGAGCCGCTCCACCGTGTCCAGCAGGACCTTCAGCTCCCCCGGATGGTGGGCGTAGTCGTCATAGACGTCCGCCCCGTTGAACTTGCCCTTGAACTCAAAGCGCCGGCCCGCCCCGTTGAAGCCCGCCAGGCCGTACTTCACCGCGTTGGGCCGCACGCCCAGGCAGATGGCCGCGGCGGTGGCGGCCAGGGCGTTTTTCACGTTGTGCTGCCCCGGCACATGGAGGGTCACGTCCGTGAAGGGCTTCCCCTTGTACATGATGTCAAACTCGCTGCTGGCCCCGATGTACCGGATGTTCTCCGCGTACACGTCCGCCTCCGGGCTCAGGCCGAAGGTGACGATCTTCCGCTGTACATCCCGCAGGGTGTACATGGTGTTGGCGTCGTCAAAATTGGCCACCACGCAGCCGTCCGCCGGCACCCGTTCGGCAAACATGTGGAAGGATTTCTCCACGTCCGCCAGGTCCTTGAAGAAGTCCAGATGGTCCGCCTCGATGTTCAGGATCACTGCCACGGTGGGGTGGAAGGACAGGAAGGAGTTATAGTATTCGCAGGCCTCCATGACGATGGTGTTCCCCTGGCCTACTCGGTGCCCCGCGTTCAGAAGCGGGAGCGTCCCGCCGATCATCACGGTGGGGTCCCGGTCGGCGGCCATCAGGATGTGGGTACACATGGAGGTGGTGGTGGTTTTGCCGTGGGTGCCGGAGATGCACAGGGCGTTGGCGTAGTCCTGGGAGATCGCGCCCCAGGCCTCCGTGCGCTCAAAGACGGGGATGCCCTGCCAGCGGGCCCAGACCACCTCCGGGTTGTCGTCATGCACTGCGGCGGTCCGCACCACAAAATCCACGTCGTCCCCTATGTTCTCCGCCTGGTGGCCGATGGCCACCGGAATGCCCAGCCTGCGCAGGGCCTTGACGTTGGCGCTGTCATTGGTGTCCGACCCGGAGACGTTGATGCCCATGCCCTTCAGCACCTCCGCCAGGGAGGACATAGACACACCGCCGATGCCGATCAGATGGCCCCTCCTGCCGGGGGAGAGATAGTTGGAAAAATCAGCCATATAAGTCCCTCATGCACGCTCACGCGGGAGCTCCTCAAAAATTTTGAACTGCCGCACTTGATGTTGCGGCGGCGAGATGCTACAATAGCCTTGGTATGCCTGACCGGCCGCCGCCCGGCTTTTTCGGGAAGCGGCAGGCAGAAGTCAAGCAGAAGTATTATAATCCCCCTCCCCGCTCTTTGCAAGCAGAACTTATGCGCCGGCGGCGGGGATTATGCAGGTCCGCCCGTTCAGGAGCCCGCCTATGGAAAAAATTATCCCTCCCAAATACGTGATGCATATCCTCATGACCCTCCGTTCCCGGGGCCACGCGGCCTATCTGGTGGGCGGCTGCGTGCGGGATATGCTGCTGGGCGTCCGCCCACAGGACTGGGATATCTGCACCAGCGCCCTGCCGGAGCAGGTGCTGGCGGTCTTCCCCGGCTCCCGGCCTACCGGCCTCAAGCACGGGACCGTGTCCGTCAAGGTCAACTCCCGCTGGGTGGAGGTGACCACCTTCCGCAGTGAGAGCGGCAGCGCCGACCACCGGCACCCGGACAGGGTCCTCTTCGTGGGGGATCTGCGCAGCGACCTGAGCCGCCGGGATTTCACCATGAACGCGGTGGCCCTCAACGACGAGGGTCTTTTGCTGGACCCCTTCGGCGGGGTGCAGGATATCCGGGACCGGCTGATCCGCTGCGTGGGCGTGCCGGAGCTGCGCTTTGAGGAGGACGCTCTGCGGATGTTCCGGGCCCTGCGCTTCTCCGCCCGGCTGGGCTTCACCCTGGAGCCGGAGACCATGCGGGCCCTGATCAAAAAGGCGCCCCTGGCCGCGGAGCTGGCGGCGGAGCGGGTGCGGGACGAGCTGGAGAAGCTCCTGCTCTCCGGCGCGCCGGAGACCGCCTATGAGCTCTTCGCTTCCGGCCTGATGGCCCGCTGGGCCCGGCCGCTTCTGGCGGGGAAGGAGCGCTTCGTGCCCCTGGCCCGGCTGCCGAAAAAGGCCCTCTGCCGCTGGACGGGGCTGTGCGTGGCCCTGCTGGGGCAGGGCTCCATCTCCTCAGCGGAGGCCTTTTTGCGGGAGCTCCGGCTGGATGGCCGGACCCTGGGCTGCGCCACGGTGGCGGCGGGGCTGCTGAAGGAGCCGCTGCCCGCCTCCCCGGCGGAATGGAAGCGGCTGTTGAACCGCTGCGGCGTGGAGCCTGTCAGCTGTGCCGCCGCGGTGTCGGACGCGTTTTTCGGCGGCGGCAGCGGCAAGGCCCTGAAGGCGGTGCTGCGCAGCGGGGAGTGCTTCTCCGTCAGGCACCTGGCCGTCACCGGGGACGATCTGCTCTCCCTGGGCCTCAGCGGCCGGGAGCTGGGGGAGATGCTCCGTTTTCTGCTGGATTATGTGATCGACTACCCGGAGAACAACCGCCGGGAGCTGCTGCTGGCCCTGGCCGCCGGCGGCGGGGAGGACTGAGACGAATGGACACTTGGGAAAAGCTGAAAGCCGACTGCCGGGGCTGCCAGGCCTGTTCCCTGGGCAGGACCCGCAAGCACCTGGTCTTTGCCGACGGGAACCCGGAGGCCGAGGTCATGCTCATCGGCGAGGGCCCCGGCGAGCAGGAGGACCTGCAGGGCCTGCCCTTCGTGGGGCCCGCGGGGAAGCTGCTGGACCAGATGCTGCAGATGATCGACCTGGACCGGTCCAGGGTCTACATCGCCAACATCGTCAAATGTCGCCCGCCCGGAAACCGGGACCCGCTGAACATCGAGCAGGAGGCCTGCCGGCCCTGGCTGGACCGGCAGATCGCCCTGGCAGACCCGAAAATCATCGTCTGCCTGGGGCGGATCGCGGCTATGGCGCTCATCAAGGAGGACTTTCGCATCACCCGGGAGCACGGCCAGTGGTTTGACCGGGAGGGGCGGCGGATCATGGCGATCTACCACCCCTCCGCGCTGCTGCGGGACCCCTCCAGGCGCCCGGAGACCTTTATGGATTTGAGAGCTTTAAGGAAGGAGATCAGGGCCGTCTGCGCCCATACCTACTGAGTTTTTATGATTGCGTTCAAAACCCTCACCCTCTGCGACAAGGCCTGGGTGGACCGGATCGTGCTGGCGGAAAACAGCCCCAGCGCGGACTACAATTTCGGCAATATCTATATTTGGGACAAGCGCTACCGGCAGCTGATCTGCCAGTTCCAGGACCGGCTGCTGGTCAAGCTCCGCTATGAGGGCAAGCCCACCTTCGTGTTCCCCATCGGCTCCGGGCCGCTGGTCCCGGCGGTGGAGGCCCTGCGGGAGTTCGCCGCCTGGAAGGGCACGCCCTTCACCCTCCGGGGCGTCACGGAAAGGCACCGGGAGCAGCTGGAGGCGGCCTATCCCGGCCGCTTCGACTATGCGGAGGACACGGACTGCGCCGACTATCTCTATCTGGCGGAAAAGCTCTCCACCTACGCCGGCAAGTCCCTCCACGGCAAAAAGAACCACTGCAACCGCTTTGAGGCGGAAAACGACTGGTCCTTCGTCCCCCTCACCCGGGAATACATCCCCGGCTGCCTGGACATGCTGGACATGTGGACCGAAGAGAACCTTGACCGGCTGGACAAGAGCGTGCACTATGAGCACGACGCCATCATCCGCGCCTTTGCCGCCTACGAAAAGCTGGGCCTGGAGGGGGGCGTGCTCCTGGCCGGGGGGAAGATCGTGGGCTTCTCCCTGGGGGAGATGACCAGCCGGGACACCTTTGACGTGCATTTTGAAAAGGCGGACATCCATCTCAACGGGGCCTACCCCATGGTCTGCCGGGAGCTGACCCGGATGCTGATGGCGCGGCACCCGGAGCTGGTCTATATGAACCGGGAGGACGACATGGGGCTGGAGCCTCTGCGCCAGTCCAAGCTGTCCTACAAGCCGGAGCTGCTGCTGAAAAAATATACCGCGAGGTGGCGGGATGGCTGAATTTTGCATCCGGCCCTGGGAGCCGGGGGACGTCCCCGCCCTCAGCGTCCTCTGGGCCCGGGTCTTTGGGGACGATGAGGCGCTGATCCGGGGCTTTTTCCGCCTGCTGCCGGAGCTGGGGGTAGGCGCCGCCGCCGTCCGGGACGGGGCGCCGGTGGGCGCCGCCTACGCCCTCACCGGCCTGGAGCTGGCGGGGGCAGGCGGAGAAGCGGTCCCCTGCGCCTATCTCTACGCCGTAGCGGTGGACGAGGCCGCCCGGCATCTGGGGGCGGGCCGGGCCCTGTGCCGGGCCGCCGGGGAGCTGGCCGCCGCCCGGGGGGCGGCGTTTCTGTGTACGCTTCCCGCTGAGGCCTCTCTTTACGATTGGTACGGGGAGATTTTGGGCCTTGTCCCCGCCCTGCACCGGCGGACAAGCCTTGTCAAGGCCGGCGGGCCGGGGCCCTTCCGGCGGCTCAGCGCCGGGGACTATCTGCTCCGGCGGGAGGCGCTTCTCAGCGGCAGGCCCCATCTGCGCCTGTCCCTCCCCGCCATGGAGCTGGAGCGCCTGCTCTGCGAGACCTACGGCGGCGGGCTCTTCGCCTGGGACGGCGGGCTGGCCGCGGCCTACCGGGAGGAGGGCCGGGGCCTGGTCCGGGAGCTGCTGGGCGCGGATAATGAAACCGGCCGCCGGGCCGCGGCGGACGCCCTGGGGGCGGCCTTGGGGGTGGAGGAGCTCCTGTTCTTTGCGCCCTGCGCCCCCGGCGAGGGGACGCCCTACATCGCCGCGCCCCCCGGCGCGCTGCCCCCGGACTGCGTGTGGAACATAAGCTTTGACTAAAAGCATCCCCCTGATAGTATATATAGTTAATACAGCAAACGCCGGGCAAAGCACCCGGCGTTTGCTGCTTGAGCGGGCCTATACCCGCAGTTTTTCCATGTCAGATCCCAGGTTCACGATGCGGCGGTCCAGCCGCTCCGCATAGCGCAGGGCCACCGGGAGCAGGGCGTCTCCCTCGCCGGATACGGCGATCACTGTCTCTGCCAGGTCGATGGCGTTGAGCATGGCTGAGATCTCGCAGTCGGCGGTCCAGACCGGGGAGACGGTCAGCACCTCCGAGCAGGCCGCCTGCACATTGAAATACCGGTCCCGCAGCTCCGGCGTCCATTTGGTGGCCTGGCCCTCCCAGGGGACGATGCAGATCAGCCGGATGGCTTCGTCCGTTACCCGCAGCTGGGCAAGGCTCTCTGCGGCGTACAGGCCCATCCCGGCGTCCAGCACCACGCAGAAGTCCGTGACGCCCTGGGTCCGCAGCAGGGTGATCCGGTTGAGGAGCAGGAGCCGCAGGGCACCGCAGACCGGGTCCTCCTCGTCATATCCCCAGGGAAAAGTCACAGGCGGGCTCCCCAGGATGGCACAGCATTTTTCTCTCATCTTACAGCTCTCTTTCTCACATAAAAAAGGCGCGCAGCCGGAGCCGCGCGCCGAAAAACGCATTGCTCCGATTGCTGCGACGCAAACCTTTACAACCTTAGCGGATAGCAAAGTTGGAGAATACGTTTTTACCAAAAATGGTAAAAATATATTCCCGCTAAAGTTGCATTTTATTCGGTTTACGTCGCAAGTGTATTTTAGCACCCGGCACAGCGCTTGTAAAGAAAAAGAATCGTGCCGCGGTCCAAGGCCATAATGCTTATCGCATGTCGAAAATGTTCGTCTATACGCGGAGCTTCTATGCTTGCTTCTTGACCGGCCGCCCGAAATGGGTTACAATAGAAGAAAAAACAGGAGGGACCACCCAATGACCGATTTGGAAAAACTGCTGGCGAAAGAGGAGATCCGGGACCAGATCTACACCTATTGCCGGGCCCTGGACCGGATCGACAACGAACTGGGCTATTCCGTATTTGCCGAGGACGCGAAGGTGGACTACGGCCCCACCTACAAGGGGACCGGCTGGGGCTTTATCGACATGATGCTCAAGATGCACCGCAAGATGGTCTCCACCCACCACATGATGACCAATGTCCTCATCAAGCTCAGCGAGGACGGGACCCGGGCCGCCAGCGAGACCTACATGTACGCCGCCTGCAAGTACAAGAACAAGGCCGGAAAGGCCACCTTCACCGTGGAGGCCCGCTGCCGCGATATTGACAAGTGGGAGAAGCGGGATGGGAAATGGCTCATCGTGGAGCGCGTCGTTGCCGGGGACAACAGCTTTATCATCCCCGCCCCCCAGTACACGGAGGACTACAACAATGGCCGGGACAAGACGGAGGACCCCTCCGACCGCTTCTTTGCCTCCCTCACCTAAGCGCAGCAAAAAACACCTGAACGGCTGATATGCTCCCCCTATAGAGGACAGTGAAAAGGAAAACACTGTCGAGACAGGGGGAGCATACTTATACAGGAAGGACCGAAACAAGATACCGATCCTTATTTGAAAGATGCTTCAAGTATTTTCTAAAAAGTTATTTTCGTACCGAGGAAGTAAAATGTGATTCTTGTCGGTAAGTATCCGTGTAAGGCTCGTAAATTTCAAGCAAAATCTGTACATCTATGAGAAGAGCCAAAAGAAAGGAGTATTTTATGGACATCAACAAGCTGATCGAACAGGAAAAAGCCCGGCAGGAGGCGGAGTTTCAAGCCAAGATCGAGGCGTCAAGAGCGCCGAACGTGGATGTGCGGGACTTCTTCACAGACGAGGAGCTGGCCCGCATTTTAGCGGATGACCATTTCCAAGGCCGTGTTGCGGAACTGTCAAAGGTCAAGCGGTATGAGGAGCTGCGCAAGGCGGCGAACTGGATATTCGTCAACTGCATCGACTGCTCTAAGCTGGATGTAGAGTCGGTATCATCCGGTAATCGGAACGTCGGTATCACCCTGTCTCTCCACCGCTTTTCCTCCTTCAGCGGGGAGGCTATGAAGATGCTCCGGGTAATGTTCACCCTGGCCGACAGTGTGTACTTCTCCGCCATCAAGGAGGATGAGCCGCTCCTGTCCTTCTCTGTCATGGGCGTATGGGCAGAATAAAGGCAAAATTCAAAAATCCTGTCAATTTGACAAACGTTTTTTGAAGTAAAACAATTTCATAGTGACTCTTTTCTGCAAGAAAACGATGATCTGACCCACGAAGAGGCATGAAGCATAAATCTGCACCGGCGTTGAACAACCGGTGCAGATTTTTTCTTATTGGATGGACCTCCCCAATTCGTAGGCGTCTGTCAGTTCCTTTTTGCCGGCGATATCGCCAGGCTGGGTCACATAGCCGCACAGCACCTTACCGATGCTCTGCCAGCCCATGTGCTTTTCCAGACGGTCATACCAGTGTTCGCTCTCCTCAAAGCCCGCGCCCTCTGCGGCCATGAGCAGTACGCTCTGCTTTTTGGGGTTCCTGGTGTGAGGGTCGCACTCGGCTATGGCGAACAAGCGGTCAAAGGCGTTCTTCAGGAAACCGGAAATGAACCAATAGTACAGCGGCGAGGCCAGGACCACCACGTCCGCCTCCCGGTAGGCGGGATAGATCTTCTCCATGTCGTCCCGCTGGACGCAGGGGTGCGCCTCATCCTTGCCGCCTTGCCAGCAGCCCAGACAGCCGTTGATCCGCATCGTAGAGAGCGAAAACTCCGTGACCTGATGGCCTGCCTCCTGAGCGCCCTTGGCAAAGGCCGATGTCAGGGCGGAGGTGTTGCCGTTCCTGCGGGGGCTCCCGTTTAGAATGATAATCTTCTTTCCCATGGGTATCCTCCTATAAAGCTCAAAGATGGCCTGGAATTACCTTTTTCCATCGTTGTTTTATCATTATACCATACCCGCGAAGCGGGGATGGTATAATATAGCCATGTTTTTCGGTTGCCGCGCGAGCGGCGAGAAAAGCGGCTTTTAAAATATAATAGCTGCAATGCAGCTATTATACCATGCACAAAAGGAGAAACAAGTACGCACTTTTGAGAAAGAAACTGGCTTGTAGGTAAGATAGCGCAGCCTGAAGTTCCGGGCACTCTCCTAAAGGTACGTTTATCCTGCCATATTTGGGGCTCTTCAAACGTCCGACTCATTGTGGGCTGGCTGGAGTATGGTCAGAGGGACCGACGCGGCCACCGTTGCCGGTCTCCTGGGCCACTCCCAGCCCAGCGCCACCCTGGGCACCTATAATGATTAAATGCTGGCGAAACGCCAAAAAGTGTTTTGCCATATATTCATTTGTTGTTCTTGCTATTCACGGTCCGCGATTTTTTATTGAAAAATGGATATCAGGAAGATATAATGAAAATATACAATCAATTTTAACGGAGCGAAGTATGAGACTGACAGAAGAAGGCGTCCGCATCCAACGGGAAACCATTCTAAGGGCTGCGTTTGAAGTATTCGCCACAGTGGGCTATTCGGCCACAAAGATGGAGACCATTTCCAAAAAAGCAAATATTTCCCGCTCTCCCCTGTATTATTATTTTAATAGCAAGCTGGAGCTGTTTACCCAGGTATGCACCCTGTATTTTGCGTTCTATCTGGATAAAATGGACCGTATGGCCGAAGAGCAGCCGGAGCAGAGCATCTACTCCCGCTATTACCACCTGTTCCTGGAGTCCAGGGAACCCAGCTATTCCTTTGGCAACCAGCTTTCCAATCAGATCCTGCAAGGAGGCGAGGAACTTGCGGAACTGAAAAAGCTCCATCAAAAATACTGGGAGACGCTCCGTGAAAAAGACCGTGAAGCCCTGTTGCGCGCCCAGGCCCGAAAGGAGATCCGCGAGGACGCAGACTTGGACGCGCTGCTGAACTTTTATTACACAGTGTATCACGGTCTGCGGGCCCTGAAGCTTCAGGAGGAACTGGCGGATTACTCCAAACTGGAGGCTTTATGCTATAACGCCGTGCGGATGATGGAAAGCCTATATGCACCGCCAGAGTGGCCGGCAGACCGGTTTCGGGACAGCCAACACGGATAAACAATATAAGGGAACCAATAGCGATTTGACGATTCGTCAAATCGCCATATTTTTATCAGACGTTTTTGTACGATTATACGAAAGTATTTGTTCCCTATTGACAAGGCGTTCACAAAGGAGTATTTTGTGTGCAAAGAAACAGACGAGTTCGTTTCTTTTTTTGCGAATCAAAAAGATCACATAGGAGGTTGTTTATGGCAGTTCAATATCCCCTTTTATTCTCTCCCCTGCGCATCGGAAACGTGACGGTCAAAAACCGCGTCGTATCCGGCCCGATGAACACAGCCTACACCAGCATCGACGGGACCCTGACTCCCCGGCAGATCGCGTATTATATGGAGCGCGTCCGCGGCGGGGTCGGAATCCTCACGGTGGAGGCAGCGGCGATGGATTGGCCTTACGGGAAAGGCGGCCGCCGGCAGCCCCGGATGAACGATCCCTGTGTCACGCCGGAATATTCCGATTTTATCCCCTCCGCCCACGCCTTTGGGTGCAAGGTCCTGTGCCAGCTGAACCACTTGGGCTTTCGTACCAACCGGTATCTCAACGGAGGGATGGAAAACCTGACGGCCTCCGCTTTCAGCGTCTATTCGGAGGAATACCCAGCCAGAGAGCTGACCAAGTGGGAGATCCAGGAGCTGGTCCACAAATTCGGCTTCTGCGCGGGCATCGCCATGGAGGCGGATTTTGACGGCGTGGAGATTCACGCGGCCCACGAATATCTGTTTAACCAGTTCCTCAGCCCGCTGACCAATCACCGCAAGGACGAATACGGCGGCTGTCTGGAGAACCGGGCCCGCTTCCTGGTGGATACCATCAAGGAAGTCCACCGCGTCATCGGTCCGGGTAAGATCCTCAGTGTACGTATCCCCGTGTCTGACTGGAGAGAGGGCGGCATCGATGTGGAGATGGGCGCCATGATCGGCAAGCTGTGCGAGGACGCCGGCGCGGACATGCTCAGCTGCACCACGGGCTTTTCGGAGAGCAAGGATCAGTGCTTTGAAGCCGAATTCAGCGAAGAGGGCGACCGCATCTTCTTCGGCAAAGCGGTGAAACAGCTGTGCAAGAAAGCGAAGGTCGCCGTTGTCGGCAAGATCCGCGACCCGCAGATGGCCGAGGATGCTCTGGCGGACGGCAGCGCGGACCTGATCATCGGTTCCCGCACCCATCTGGCCGACCCCTATTGGACGATGAAAGCGCAGATGGGGAAGACAGATGAGATCCGCAAATGTATGAGCTGTCTGGAGTGCTTCAAGCTGTTCCGTCCCGGCGCTCACAATATGCGCTGCGCCATCAACCCCTTTGCCGGATTTGAGCTGACCGCCACAGAACACAACGTGCCCAAAGCGCCGAATCCCAAGAAGGTCCTGATCGTCGGCGGCGGCGTGGGCGGCATGCAGGCCGCCATTTTGGCGAAAAAGCGCGGCCATGAGGTCAAGCTGGTAGAGGCCTCCGACCATCTGGGCGGCCATATGAAACTGGCCGGCACTCCCCTCTTCAAAACCAGCCTGATCCGTGCCATGAACTGGTTCATCGCCGAGGTAGACCGCTTGGGGATCAACGTGGCCTTGAACACAAAGGCAGATCTGGACTTCATTAAGGCCTGCGCCCCGGACGTGGCCATTCTGGCCATCGGCGCCGAGCCTGCCCGCCCGCCGGTGAAAGGGATCGAGAACACCGTGGACGTGTGGGATGTGCTGGCAGACCCTGCCAACGCGCCCGAAGGGAAAGAGATCGTGGTTCTGGGCGGCGGCACCGTAGGCTGCGAATGTGCGGAATTTCTGGCCTTTCGCGGCAATCACCTGTCCGTCATTGAGCTGATGCCGGAGCTGTGCCGGGATCAGGAGCAGGAGCACAAGGACCATCTGATGAAGGAACTGAAGGAGCGGGATACCGCCCTGCTCACCAGCTGCGCCGCTCAGGAGATCGGCCCGGACTATGTGACCTACCGCGCCGCCGATGGAGAAGTCAAGACGATCCATGGCGACCTGGTGATCTGCGCTACGGGCCAGCGTCCGCTGCATCCCGACTGGGTTAACGAACTGCGCAGCGAGGGCATCTATTGTAACCATGGAAAAAAGGATCATTGACTTTCGCAACCGTCCACCCTTCGGTGATTTTCTGAAAGGCGATATGTATAACGGCTATGCACTGGAATACAACGCCCACTGGGGCGACGCCCCTTCCAAGCCTCTGCTGGAAAAGACCATGGAGTCCATGCTTGAGGAGATGGATGCCGACGACGTCCGCTACGGAGTAGCTGCTTCCCGTCCCTGGGCCGGCGTGTCCAATGAGAGCGTCTGCGAGATGGCAGAACAGTACCCCGACCGTTTTATCGCCCTGGCCGCCATCAACGGGGAGAATCCCTTTGTGAAGGGGATCGACGATGCCATCGCCGTGGTGGACAAATTCATTCTCAACGGCCCCTGCAAGGGTCTGTGCCTGGAGCCCGGCTTCGTGCCCGACGTAAAATACAGCTGGCGTCCGGATGACGAGCGGGTCTATCCTCTGTATGAGTACTGCCAGAAAAACCATGTGATGATCAACTATACCTGGGGCAACATCGGCGCGAAGAATTTCATCGAGCTGTATAAGCCTGAATACATTGACCGCGTCGCCGCCGACTTCCCCGATCTGGTCATGGTCCTGAACCACGCCGGTTGGCCCTATGTGATCGAGCACCTTGGGATCGCCATCGCCCGCGAAAATGTTTACCTGGGCGTGGACGACGTGCTGATGCCCACAATGCCCGGATATGAACTGTTTGTCACCGCTACCAACCGGGCCCTGAAAGAAAAGATGATCTGGGGAAGCTGCTTCCCCAGAGGTCCTGGCCTGAAGGAAAATGTCCAGGCGATCCGGGATATGGGTGTCAGCGAGGAAGCTTTCCCGTATCTGATGTGGCTCAATGCCGAAAAGGTCCTTGGCCTGTAAATTGCATTGACAGGTAAGCAAAAAACGTTATGGGTCCCGAATGGGGCTCATAACGTTTTTTGCCGGGTTGACTCGGCGTCAAGGGACCTCTGAAACGGATAGGTCCGCCCCAGTGCGGCCCTATTCATCGGGCATAGGTTCTTTTCCTTTTCCCAACGAAGCCCGCTCACGCTGGGCTTTCGTTGGACCCTAACACCGCAGTTGCCCGATTCTTTTCAAAGTCCTCCGTTTCCGCCGAATTCACAGCCGTAGTTGTGGTGATGTCCGTAGTACCATCGCCCGTAACGGTAGCCGTAATGGGGCGGGCAGTGGGCGCAGTCCCCGTCGCAGCGGCCGCTGTGCGCTCTCTTTTTGCCGCCCAGAACTGCGTCCGCTACGAAGAAGCCCGCCAAGAAGCCCAAGAGTCCGGAGGACTTTTGGGGCGGTTCCTGTGCAGGCATCGCCTCGCCGGGCAAGAGGTAATCCACACGGTTTTCCCGCGCCAGAGCGCGGATCTGTTCGTCGTTCAAAAAGTCATACAGACAGTCCAGGTCATTCTCCGTATAGGGTGTGGAGTTGAGCCGGGCCAGCTCCGGGACAAATTCCGGCGGCACCATGTTACTCAGTTCGATGATCTGTTCCGGGGTGAACCGGACGCCGGAGCGGCCGGCTTTCCGCAGCAGCCGAGCCACGATCATCGCATCGGAAAATTCAGCGGCGATCTCCACGATCTCCTCCGCCGGTCCAAAGTCTGTCAGCCCGGACAATCGGCTGATCTGTGTGCTCTCCGCCCAGTCGTAGAACCGGTCATAGTATTCCTCCCAGGTCATAGAACTTCCCTCCTATCGCCTTGATTCTACTGCTTTTCCCGGTGAAAAGCAATAAAGATCATCAAGCTGCTTTTCCCTTTCAGATATCCCATTATTTGCGACACGCTGTATTTGGGTGGAATGCTTATCAGCATATGTACATGATCCTTACATAACTCTGCTTCTATGATCTCTACACCCTTTTACTGACACAGTTGCCTTAATATCTTGCCAATATCTTGTTTTATTTCCCCGTATATTACCATTCTCCTATATTTTGGGGCAAACACTACATGGTATTGACATCTCCACATCGTATGTTCTAAGCTACTTATGTCTTTATCTTTCACGATTTAGACCTCCCTATTCTTTTAGTTGTATGGTCGGCAAACCACTTCTAATCTAATAGGGAGTCCTTTTTTGTCTACTTTTTTCCTCGCTATAAGCTCTTCTTTCCCACTAGCATAGCTAGTGGTTCTCTTTGCTACTCGCAGTACAAAAAATCCCCAAAACCTCGCGGTTTTGGGGATTTTTTGGAGCTGCTGGGCAGATTCGAACTGCCGACCTCATCCTTACCAACGGCTCTGGAAAGGTACAGTCGCTGCTTTCGCGGCCTTTCAGGCCCTTTCCGCCGGGTCAGTCCGTCCTCTTCGGGGCGTTCTTTTCCGTTGCCTCCGTCCGCTTTATTCTAAACTGTATCCCATAGTCCGTACAACAACTTGACCCATAGAAGTCCCCCGCGTGGTATAATAAGGACGAATACGGA
>CANQRQ010000007.1 GCA_947626315.1 uncultured Oscillospiraceae bacterium
AGGAAAACAGATAATTTTGCGGCATCTGTTTTCATCCCTATTTGTGCTGGTGCCGCACCGGCATGGTAATTAACATGGACACGCAAAAAGTCGTATTTATGAACAAAGCTCTGGATCTTCGCCTGGCCGGTCTTCTCTATATTCCGGAAGCGTTTGATCTCAGCAAGAACTATCCCGCTGTCGTGGTGACCGGTCCGATGCTCTCCGTAAAGGAGCAGGCACAGACGGTCTACGCCAAGAAGCTGACGGAGGCAGGTTATGTGACGCTGGTATTTGACGGGGCTTATTTTGGCGAGAGCGAAGGGACGCCGCGCGGGCAGGAGCTTCCCGACGTGAAGGAAAGCGACATTGAGGGCGCGGTGGACTATCTTTGCAGTCTGCCCTATGTGGATAAGGAGAGGATCGGCGGTCTCGGCATCTGCGGCTCAGGGTCGTATATGTCTGTTGCCGGCGTAAAGGAGCCCAGACTGAAAGCCGTCACGGCTATCGTTCCCGCTATCGCGGACATCTCCACTTCTCCGATGATGGGCTTTTTCAAGCCGGAGGCAGAAGTCCTTGCGGCAAAAGAAGCCTATGACAAAGGCGAGGGCGAGCTGATGTACCTGAATTTCATGCCAAGGGCCTTTGACGAAGGCGCGGCCTACTACTATTCCTCCCGCGGCACACATCCCCGCTGGTCCAATCAGGTCGTTGCCTGGAGCCAGTTGGAACTGGTGAAATACAATGTGCCGGACATCATGAAGGACATGACAAAGCCGTATTGCGTGATCTCCGGAGAGAACGCATGGTCAAAGCCGTCCTCTGAGGATGTGTTCAACGCCGTACCGCATAGCAATAAGGAGATGCATGTGATCCCGGAGGCGGGTCACTTTGATATGTACGATCTGGCGCCTTTTGTTTCCGAGGCATTTGACTATATCCTGCCGTTCTTTGGTAAGTATCTGTAATTTGTCCTTGGAGCAATGGAGCCGCAGCAAAACGATCGCTTTTGCTGCGGCTCCATCATTTTGGCTTAGTCGGGTGCTTCGGCGGAGTGATACCGGTCCCGGAAGGCTTTGGGGGTCATGTTCTTCTGCTGCCGGAAGATCTTGCCGAAATAGCTCTGATTGGGAAAGCCCACATAGGTGGCGATCTCCGGCAGGGTGAGTTCGGAATACATCAGCAGATTGGCCGCCCGGAACACCCGCTCGGCATTGATGAAATCCTGGAGGCACTGGCCAGTCTCCTTTTTGAATAACCGGGACAGATAGCTGGCGCTGATCCCCAGGGCGGAGGCCACGTCCTCCAGATAGATCTTTTCCCGATAATGCTTGCGCACATAGTCCTGGGCCCGCTCAATATATCCGGAGCCCCGGGCCCGGTTCAGACGCTCGGCCACACGGCCGGCCAGCTCCTCAATGGCCCGGTTGCGGTGGTGGAGCATGCGGGCCGGGTCCTGGGAGGCGTCACACTTTGAGAGGCGGCCGCTGTCCCGGTCCATGCTCTCGGCCAGCCGGACGGCGTCCGGGTGGAGGTCTCCAAAGATATTTATTTGGCCTACTCCCAGATGGATCGCCACTCGCGGTACACGGAAGATGAAAAGAGTGTCAACCGCGAGCTGTCTCTGGAGCAGATGGCCGAGGATGAGATACTACCTGGCTATGCGGGTCTGGAAACTGTTCCTGACGTAGCGGAAATGTTTCTTGATGCAGATAGGATAAAAATGCGCAGGGAGCAGAGCGACCGCATTAGAGACGCGCTATCTTCTCTAAGCGATGCAGATCAGAAGCTCCTCTACGCTCTGTTTGTACAGAACATTTCAGTCAGGCAATATGCCAGGACTCTTGGCGTGTCAGAAACCGCAATTCGGAAAAGGAGGGACAGGGCAATAAAAATATGTAAAAGATTTGTTAACAAACAGGGAAAATAGGTTCGCATTCCCCGATTTTTTTGGGTAGTACAGTGAGGGGACTTTTTTCCCCTCACTGCTCCTTGACAAGTTTATACCCGGTGATATGGATACGTTCCTGAAGGGGCTCTGCAAAACAGAGCAAGCGACATCGGCGGGATGCGCCAAGACCACCTGTAAAAGCCCAGAGCGAGTTCTGTGCGGTTTTTATCAAAGACGGCAAAAGGTGCCCAGCGAACCCATCCGCCCGTAAAACAGCCTGTGGTGGGCTGTATCGCAACGACTCCGACAGGGATAATGATACTCCGGTTCTCCAAAGGAGAGCTGCCGCGGGAGTTCCCCGCGGGGGTGAGAGGCCCGTGAGGCGGTATGACCAGCCGCCGTCCATATTGCCGCCCATGCCTGGGGGAGTAGTGTCGAATACAGGCAGGAAGAATAACCAAAAGAAACCGGGGCTGTCCGAACGTATCTGTGCGGACAGCTTTGCCTGTTAAAATCAAAAATGGATATATCCAAACCATGAGGTGATAAATGTGATTACTTCCTATGAACAACTCCCCTTATTTTTGACCGTCACAGAACTGTCCAAGGTACTCAAGGTGGGCAGAAGCACAGCCTATGAGCTCGTGCGCTCTGCGAGTATACGCAGCTACCGGGCGGGTACGCAGTACCGGATTCCCAAGGAAGCCATCCGGGATCTTTTTTCCGAAAATGCCGTTTCTTTTCGTTGACTTGTGGCGACTGTCAGGGTATTATGCTGGTTGGATACGCCCTGCGCGTCAGTGAGAGGAGGCAAAAAAATGACGCAAAAGGGCAAAGGCCGTTCCGCAAATGGTATGGGAAATATCCGAAAGAAAACCGTTGTTCACAATGGCAGTACATATACATATTGGGAAGGGCGGTGTACAACAGGATATGATCCGGGAACGGGCAAACAGATCCAAAGATCCGTAAGCGGTAAGACGCAGAAAGAAGTCGCGCAAAAAATAAAGCAGGTAACACGGGAAATAGATGACGGCTGCTATATAGAGCCAAGCAAAATGACACTGGAGGAGTGGCTGGTCATCTGGCAGTGCGAATATCTCACCGGCGTCGCGCCAAATACGGTTCAAAGCTACAAATCCGATTGTAAAAACCATATCATTCCGGCTCTTGGCAACGTGCAGCTTTCCAAGCTGACCCCGCTTATGATCCAGCATTTCTACAACAACCTGACGAACAAAAAACCGGGGAGCCTCTTAATTCAAAAACCGTGCGGGATATACACGGTACCCTCCACCGGGCTCTGAAAAAGGCGGTAGCCCTTGACCTCATATTGAGGAATCCAGCTGATGTCTCTACCGGGAAAATAGAACTTCCGAAAGCCCATGAAAAGGAACGCATCCCTATGGAAGATAAGGAGATCACCAGGTTTATAGAAGAAATACAGGATCACAGATACCGGCTGCTTTACCTGGTAACACTTTTCAGCGGAATGCGGGAAGGTGAGATCCTTGGACTCTCCTGGGACTGCATTGACTGGAAGCACAATACCATAAAGATAAAGCAGCAGCTTCTGCGGGACCGGGAAAAGAAGATTTATACCATTGGTCCACCAAAACGCGGAAAGATCCGGGAAGTCCGAGTTGCTGCCGAAGTCATGAGCTGGCTGGCAGAGCAAAAGAACGAGCAGAGCAAGCTCAAGGCGATGGCGGGTAAAGCATGGAACAATCCTTGGAATCTGGTATTTACCAGAGAGTTTGGAGCGCATTTGGTTCCCTGTACAGTGTACAGCAATTTCAAGCGTATCGTCTGCAAGCTCGACATGGACGATCAAAGGATTCACGATTTACGTCACGCATACGCGACCAACTGCCTGGCAAACGGGGACGATGCTGAAACCGTGAGAAAGAATCTCGGCCATTACAGTATTATCATGCTGGATCGTTACGGCCACAGAAAAAGCTCCATGGCTATCGCAAGCGCTGCGCGTATGAACAACTACATTCAAAATGTGCTCCCAAAAGCCTGAAAAACAGTTAAAGGGAAAAAATAAGGGAAAACGAAAAACCGGCGGTCTTGCTTGTGAACAAAACCGGGAAGATAATCCCCATAAACGCAGAAAACAGCCGGATCTCATAACGAAATCCGGCTGTTCCAGTGGCGGAGATGGAGAGATTCGAACTCTCGAGGAGCTTTTGACCCCTACACGATTTCCAATCGTGCGCGCTCGACCAACTACGCGACATCTCCGTGTGTTCGAAAAATGGACATTCTTTACTTGTCAGCTTATGCATTATAATTCAGAAACAGTCTAAAGTCAAGGATTATTTTTCGGCCCTCCGGGAAAAGAAAAGGCGGCGCATAAGAGGGGCCCGCAGCGCAGATAATAAAAGCAGCCTGTTCGGAAAGGAAACGAAACCATGAATATGACAAACGACGAATACAGGGACTATGCCAAACGGCACGCTCCCCGCTCCCATGCGGCCCGGAACATGGCCCGGGCCTTCCTGGTGGGCGGCCTGATCTGCTGCCTGGGGCAGCTGCTCCTGAACCTGTACGCCGCGGCAGGGCTGGACGGAGAGAGCGCCGCCACGGCAGTCTCCGTCACGCTGGTGCTGCTGGGCGCCCTGCTGACCGGGCTGGGGCTCTACGACCGGATCGCCAAATTTGCCGGAGCGGGGACCCTGGTGCCCATCACCGGCTTTGCAAACTCCGTCGTCTCCCCTGCCCTGGAATTTAAAACCGAGGGCTTTATCACCGGCACGGCGGCCAAGATGTTTGTGATCGCGGGGCCCGTCATTGTCTACGGGATCAGCGCCAGCGCGGTATACGGGCTGATCCTCTGTCTGATTTAAAAGGAGAAAAGGATGGCAAAGAAGAAAGAAAAATCCCGGCGGCAGGAGCCGCCGGTGGTCACGGGGCGCGACCGGCGCGGCCCGGAGCGGGAAAAAGGGAGCTCCCCCTTTGAAGGGGAATCCGACGCGCCGGACGGCGTGACCGGGAATTGGAGCTAAAGAAACTCCTCCGGCAAAACCTGCGGGGTTTCCCAGCTTATCATAAAAGCCTCGCAGAGTTTCGCGCCCGCAGGCGCGAAAGCAGTTTGATTGTTTTTTCCGGCGGCGTGTACGTCGGAAAAAACACTTCTCAGCCCGCAAACGTGCGCAAAACCCGTCTTTGACGGGTTTTGTCGTGCGCTGCAGCGGGCTGCAGCGCTTTTGTCCACAAAGGGCTACAGCCCTTTGTGGACAGTTTCAAAGCGCGTATTTCTGGGAAAAGCGTTCAAAATCCGCGGCGTAGGCCCCGTCGGAGCGGTGCATGCTGCGTACATAGCTGTGAGTATCGTAGCTGCTGTGCTGCATCTCCACGATGCAGGCGGCGATGTTGGAGCAGTGGTCCGCCACGCGGCCCATATTGTTCACCAGATCGGTGAACAGGAAGCCAGTCTCCACGCTGCAGCGGCCCGCCCGGAGCCGGTCGATATGGTGATCCCGCAGCGTGGCGCCCATGCCGTCCACCACCTCCACCAGGGGCTCCACCTGGCGGGCGGCCTCCGGGTTGTTGGTGGAAAAGGCGGCGATGGACAGGTCCAGCGCCTCGGACACCGCCGTAGACATGAGCCGAAGCTCCTGCAGGGCCCCCTCCGAGAAGGCGTTGCCCTTCTGGTTGGCCGTCTGCACGGAGAGGAGAATGTCCACCGCGTGGTCGCTGATCCGCTCAAAGTCGCTGATGGTGTGGAGCATGGTGGACAGGTCCCGGCTCTCCCGGACGGTGAGCCCCAGGGCGGAGAGCTTCACCAGATAGGTGCCCAGCACGTCTTCGTGCTTGTCGATGGTGTCCTCCAGCTTCCGGACCTGCTCCGCCTCCTTGGCGTCCCAGCGGTCCAGAAGGCCCACCGCCTTTTGAAAGGCCTGCTGGGACATCAGGGCGGTGAGCTCGGTAAGGCGCTTGGCCTGGGCCAGGGCCACGGCCGGCGTGTTCATCAGCCGCTCGTCCAGCAGCGGCTGCCTGGCCTTGGCGCCCCGCTTCTCCTTCACCGTGGCCTGGGTCAGGCGCTCCAGCGCGCCGGTAAAGGGCAGCAGGACCAGGGCGCAGCCCAGCTTATAGCCGGAGTGGACAAGGGCGATGCTGACCGGGTTCACGGCGTCTGCCAGGAAGGGCAGCTCCACCGTATGCTGCAGGACCGTATACGGCAGCATGAAAAGCGCCGCGCCGATCAGGTTGATATACAGGTGCACGGCGGAGGCCCGGCGGGCGTCCGCGCTGGCGTTCATGGCGGAGATCAGCGTGGGCACCACCGCGCCGATGTTCATGCCGATGATCAGGGGGATGGCGCTCTCAAAGGTGATGCTGCCGGTGACGGACAGGGCCTGCAGCACGCCCACCGAGGCGGAGGAGGACTGCATCACCGCCGTCACGGCGGTGCCCACCAGGATGCCCATCACAGGGTTTGAAAACAGGGTGAAAACCTGGGAAAACCGGGGCACGTCCTTCAGCCCCTCCACGGAGGAGGACATGGTGTTCATCCCCACCATCAAAACCGAAAAGCCCAGCAGGATCGCCGCCACGTTTTTCCGGCGGCCGGAGCTCTCAAAGCGCATGAAATACACGCCCAGGAGGGCCAGGACCGGGATCCAGCTGGCGGGCTTGAGCAGCTGGAAAAAGAAGGCGGCCCCGTCGATGCTGGCCAGGGAGACCAGCCAAGCGGTGACCGTGGTGCCCACGTTGGCGCCCATAATGAGCCCCACCGCCTGGTGGAGCGTCATGACCCCGGAGTTGACGAAGCCCACCACCATCACCGTGGTGGCCGAGGAGGACTGGATGATCCCCGTGACCAGAAAGCCCATGAGAAAGCCCTTCACGGGGCTGGCGGTCAGCTTTTCCAGAATGGACTGGAGCCGCCCTCCGGCGCAGCTCTCCAGGCCGTCGCCCATGTAGAACATGCCGAAGAGGAAGAAGGCCAAACCGCAGACAAAGTTCAGAAAATCGAATAGATCCAAGCAGAACCCCCTCCGAGACAGCGGAACAGGACCGATACGAACAGCAATAAAGCCGGAAGATATTATAACAAATATGACCGTTCGCTGTAAAGGGATAAAACTGTACAATCCCAGAGCGCCCGGCGGGGCCGTCTCTCTGCCGATCTGACAAACCGCTGGCTTTTTCTGGCATTTTCATATTTTCTTCCGCCGGTTTATTTTGAAAATTTTAAAAACCTGCGCCTCTGTCACGACATTTTCGGGGAAACGCTTTGACATATTCCCGGGACTGTACTATAATTTGGGGTAACGGAAATCGAACCCTAGCCGCAAAAACAAATTTGCATTAGGGGGCATGCAACATGGCATCCTCAACGAAAGAAGCGCTGGCCGCGGCCCTGAAACAGATGATGACCGTCAAGCCCATCGAGAAAATCACCGTCAAGGACCTGGTGGAGATCTGCGGCGTCAACCGGCAGACCTTTTACTACCATTTTGACGACGTGTACGATCTGCTGGAATGGGTCTTTGAGCAGGACGCCAACCGGGTCCTGCCCAAGGAGATCGTCCGGGAGCACTGGCGGGAAGACGTGATGGTGTTTTTCGAGTACCTGTACGACAACAGCAGCTTCGCCCTGAACGTCTACCACTCTGACAGCCGGCTGTACATGCTGCGCTATCTGAAGACCCGGCTGCAAAACTGCATCCACAGCTTTGCCGTGCTCGTCTCCGAGGGGCGGAACATCGACCGGCAGGACTTTGAGTTCGTGGTGGAGTTTTACGCCAACGGCATTATCGGCCTGATCTCCCAGTGGCTGGACCTGGGGATGCAGCTGCCCAAATACATCACCAAGGAGCGCTTTCTGCGCCTGCTGGACAGCAGCGTGGAGAACATGCTGGAGCGCTTCCAGCTGGATTGACGCCCTCCTCCCGCAAAACGGCGGGAGGCCGGGTCCGGTTACTACTCTGTCCGGGCATAGCTCCGGGGAAAGGATGGCCTGCCGGCGGCAGGCGGTGGCGGAATGGACGAGGCGAACGCGCCGGGCACTCTCTATATCGTGGCGACCCCCATCGGCAACGCCGGGGATATGTCCCCCCGTGGGGCGCGAATCCTAGCGGAGGCGGACCTGATCGCGGCGGAGGACACCCGCCGCTCCATGGTGCTGCTGAACAAGCTGGGCATTCGGGGGAAGCTGGTCTCCAACCATAAATTCAACGAGCACGGCCGGGCCGCCGCCTTTGTCAGCGAGCTGCAGGCGGGGAAGAGCGTTGCCGTCATCACGGACGCAGGCACCCCCTGTATCTCGGACCCGGGCAGCGAGCTGGTCAACGCCGCCGTGGCCGCGGGAATCCGGGTGGTGGGCGTCCCCGGCTGCTGCGCGGCGGTCACGGCCCTGTCCGTCTCCGGCTTTGACCTGCGCAGCTTCACCTTTTGCGGCTTCTTTCCCCGGGAAAATCCGGAGCGGAAAAAGCTGCTGGAGCGCCTGCGCCGGGGGGACTGCCGCACCTTCGCCCTCTATGAATCCCCCAAGCGGATCATGGACCTGGTGGATTTCTTCCTCCAGGAGGGGGCGGTCTGCCGGATGTGCCTGTGCAACGACCTGACCAAGCTGCACGAGGCCTGCTTCCGGGGCAGCCCCGCCCAGGTGAAGGAGCAGCTGCTGGCCAAGGGGAACTACGACAAGGGCGAATACGCGGTAGTGCTGGAGATCGACCCTTCCTACTTTTTCAAAAAGGAGGAGCACCTGGTCTCCCCCGAGGCGCTGCTGGTGGACGCCATGGTTTCCGGCGGCCTGGGCAGCAGGGACGCGGTGGCCGCCGTCCTGGCGGACGAGAACAACTCTTACGGCAAGAATGAGCTGAAGGCCGCGGCCCTGCGGCTGAAGAAGCTGTTTGACTGAGGGGCGCGCCATGGCGGAAGAGACAAGGACCTCCAACCTGACAAGGGACCTGGAGGCGGCGCTGGGCTTGCTCTCCAAGGCGGTGCTGAGCCAGCCCATCGCGCCGGAACTGGACAGCCGGGTGGACATCCGGCCCCTGAAGCTCCGGGGCCGGGACCTCTATCAGATCGAGCGCTTTCGGGACAGCAAGGCTTTCCACCAGAACGTGGACGGGGAGGAGCTGCTGCGGATCTTCGCCCGGGAGCTGGACGGCCGCTACCGGCAGGCCCTGCTGGTCAGCGGCGGGGAGAGCGTTCAGTACAGCCTCCGGCGCAGCGGGCTCTATAAACGCAGCGGCCGCGCCGCGGTGCCCGCCCCCGGCGGCGGCGCCGGGAGCCATAACCGGGAGAAGGAGTATATTCTCCGGGAGGGGGAAAATATTCCCGCCCTGGTGGATCTGGGCGTGTTCACCCCGGATTTTCATATCGTCAAAGCCAAGTACGACAAATATAAGCAGATCAACCGCTTTGTGGAGCTGGTGGACCAGGCCCTGGCGGGCCGGGAGCGGCGGCCCTGGACCATTCGGACTTCGGCTGCGGCAAATCCTACCTGACCTTCATTCTCTATTATTATTTTACCGTCAAACTGGGCGTAGAGGCCCGGATCATCGGCTATGACCTGAAGGAGGACGTGGTGGCCAACTGCAGCCGGATCGCGGAGAAGTACGGCTACGAGGGTCTGCGCTTCGTCCGCGCCGATGTGAGCCGGGACGCGCTGTACGACCAGAAGGTGGATATGGTGGTCACGCTCCACGCCTGCGACACCGCCACCGACTATGCGCTGCACTTCGCGGTGGAGCACGGCGCGGAGTACATCTTCTCCGTCCCCTGCTGCCAGCACGAGATCAACAGCAGCATCCGAAAGGGCGGGGAGCTGGACATTTTCCTCCGCCACGGCCTGGTGAAGGAGCGCATGTCCGCCCTGCTGACGGACTCCATCCGGGCCAACATTCTGGAGGACCTGGGCTACCGGGTGGACCTGATCGAGTTCACGGATTTTGAACACTCCCCGAAAAACCTGATGATCCGCGCCCGGTATACCGGGAAGAAGGGGACCGAAGGCCGGGCCCTGGCCGCAGAGCTGGCAGATCGCTACGGCTTTGAGCAGACGCTGCTGCGGCTGAGCCGGGAGGACGACCCATCCTGAAGCTTATTTCAATAAAAAGGGACTGTAGCAAAACGAGAAGTCGAGCTACAGTCCCTTGTTTTGTTAAAGGAAGGAAAAAATTTTTCGAAGATAAACGAAAGTTTACCGCAGGAAAGATTACCTTCTCAGTTCGTCTCCTTTGGTCACCAGCGGGAACTAGGCTTTGTCTCTTGGTGGCTTTGTTCGCTTTCTTTGCCTTGCCGCAAAGAAAGCGAACCGAAAGAAAAGGCACCCGGGGATGTTTCCCCGGGGCCCCTCTGGGAGCAGGGTACGGCAGACCCGTTCTCTGGTCGCCCTTTGTCTTTCCTGCAGGTTTACCCCGGTGCAGACACTGGCAGAAGTCGCTCTTGCGGTCGCACGCACATACCTGCAAGGCTCGCCGGGCACTTGTTTCCTCCTATAAACTTTCGTTTATCTTAGAATAGCGTTTGCCTTTCTTTAACACAAACAAGGGGCTGCAGCTCAACTTCTCGTTTTGCTGCAGCCCTTTTTGGCCAGCCTTATGATTCCTGCCGCAGGACCTTCCCCAGCACCCGCAGGGGCAGCTCCGGCGAGATTACAATGTCCTCATAGCGAGGGTTCAGCGAGTGCAGCGCCATCCGGTCCTTCAGCGCCACCAGCTGCTTTAAGTACGCGTTGCCGTCGTAGAGAAAAATGCCGATCTCCCCGGTCATCAGGCTGCGCTGCTGGCGGACCCAGACGGTCTGCCCGTCGTGAAAGACAGGCTCCATGCTGTCCCCCGCCACGCGGACGCCGAAATTGGCCCCCTCGGGCACCTGGGCGCCCACCTCCACCATCTCGTAATCCTCCCCGTCCAGGAACTGGCCCGTGCCGGCGGAGACGGCCAAGGAGTACAGCGGCAGGTTCCGCAGCCGGACCGGGGCCTCCTCCCGCAGGGCGTAGCGGCCGCTCTCCCGCAGCAGCTGGATATACTCCATGGCCCGCCGGCGGCCCTCCCGGTTGAGCCCGTCCAGCAGCCCGCCGCTCCCGTCGGTGAAGACGCCCCGGATATCCTCGATCTCCAGCGCCTGGCAGAGGGCCAGGAACTGCCGGGCATTGGGAAGCGTGGCCCCGTTCTCCCATTTGGACAGGGCCTGGTTGGTCACGGAAAAGCCCGCCTCCCGCAGACGCGAGGCCAGCTCTGCCTGGCTCAGCCCCAGCTCCCGCCGGTGTTTGGCCAGGATCTCTCCAAATTTCATAGCGCTCCTCCCCCTTTGTCTGTTTTTATCTGTATTATACACGCCCTTGGCTCCAATTTCAAGTCTAATTTCTCCTAAAAAGATAAAATTTCCTCTTTACTTGTCTTGTTGAGCGTATTATAATGGCCTTACTATCTTTTTAGGAGAATTGCTATGGACCGTGTCATTCTGCATTCGGATATCAACGCCTGTTACGTGAATATTGAGCTGTTGTATAACCCTGAGCTCCGGGGGCGGCCTCTGGCCGTCTGTGGGGACCAGGAGAGCCGCCGGGGCATTATCCTGGCCAAGGACGAGCTGGCCAAAAGGGCCGGCGTCCGCACCGGCATGGCCATCTGGCAGGCCCGGCGCCTCTGCCCCGGCCTGCAGCTGATCCAGCCCCATTTTGAGCGCTACCGCAAGCTGTCCCGGCAGGTGCGGGAGATCTACTTGCAGTACACCGACCTGTGCGAACCCTTCGGCCTGGACGAGTGCTGGCTGGATCTCAGCGGCTGCCTGGGCCGGGAGGACGGGGAGCGGACCGCCCAGGAGATCCGGGCGCGGGTGCGCCGGGAGACAGGGCTCACGGTGAGCGTGGGCGTCTCCTGGAACAAGGTCTTCGCCAAGCTGGGCTCGGACTACAAAAAGCCCGACGCCGTCACGGTGATCAGCCGGGCCAACTACCGCTCCCTGGTCTGGCCCCTGCCGGCCTCGGACCTGCTGATGGTGGGGCAGAGCACCGCCGCCGCCCTGGCCCACATGGGCATCCGCAGCATCGGCGAGCTGGCAGCGGCGGACCCGGAACTGCTCCGCCGGCGGCTGGGGACCGGCGGCCCCCTGCTACACGCCTACGCCAACGGCCTGGACCGGAGCCCGGTGCGCCGGGAGGAGGATTTCCCGCCGCCTAAGTCCGTGGGCAGCAGCACCACCACGCCCCGGGACCTGGTGAGCGACCACGAGGTCTACCGGACCTTCATGGCCCTGGCGGAGAACGTGGGGGCCCGGCTTCGGGCGGCGGGCTGCTGCTGCCGGGGGCTGGAGATCGAGTTGCGGGGGGCAGACCTGCGCTGGAGCCGGCACCGGACGCGGCTGGACCAGCCGGAGGACTCCACGGCCCGGCTGCTCCGCTGCGCCATGGAGCTCTTCCGTCAGTGCCACCGCTGGCCCGATCCGCTGCACAGCCTGGGTCTGCGGGCGCTGGACCTGGTCCCCGCCGGGTCCCCCTGCCAGCTGAGCCTCTTTTCCGACGTGAACGACGGCGCCCGCCTCCGCTCCCTGGACACGGCCCTGGACACGATCCGGGGCAAATACGGCCGGGACAGCGTCCATCGCGGCGGCGCCGGGGAGCTGTAGCTGAAGCGTATTTTGTTCTCTCTTGCCCATCTGTCAAATCTATGGTACAATCCTATGGACAACAACAGAGAGAGGGCTTTCTTCATCTGTCCCCTATTCTCTTTCATTCCAATCTGGAGGCTGTGCCTATGTATGAAGATTTGAAACAGCGCTTTGCCGCCTGCTATGGGCGGCAGCCCCACTTTGTTTTCACCGCCCCCGGCCGCACCGAGCTGGGCGGCAACCACACGGACCATCAGCTGGGCCTGGTGCTGGCCGGCGCCGTCAGCGCCGAGATCGCCGCCGCCGTGGCCCCCAACGGCCGGGACGAGATCTGCCTTCAGTCTGACGGCTTTCCCCCCTGCCGCATTGGCTTGGATGACCTGGCGCCCCGGGAGGACGAGCGGGAGACCACCGCCGCCCTGATCCGGGGCGTGGCCGCCGGCTTCGCGGCCCTGGGGCATCCGGTCCCCGGCTTCGACGCCTGCGTGCAGTCCTCTGTCCTGCCCGGCAGCGGGCTGTCCTCCTCCGCGGCCTTTGAGGTGCTCCTGGGCACCGTGCTCAACCAGCTGACTGGCTGCGGCCTGAATGCGCTGGAGATCGCCCGGATCGGCCAGCAGGCGGAGAACCGGTACTTCGGCAAGCCCTGCGGCCTGTTGGACCAGACCGCCTGCGCCGTAGGCGGCATCATCGCCGTGGACTTTGCGGACCCGGAGCGGCCGCTGGTGGAGCCGGTCCCCTTCGATTTTGCCTCCGCCGGTTACGCCCTCTGCTTTGTGGACAGCGGCGCCTCCCACGCGGACCTCACCGCCGACTACGCCTCCATCCCCCAGGAACTGGCCGCACTCTGCCGGGCCCTGGGGCAGGAGCACCTGCGCCGGATCCCCGAGGAGCTCTTTTACACCCGCATCGGCGAGGCCCGCGCCGCCGCCGGCGACCGGGCAGTGCTCCGGGCGGTCCACATCTATGAGGAGAACAAGCGGGTGCGGAAGCAGACCGCTGCCCTGAAAACCGGGGATTTTGAGGCCTTTCTGGACCTGGTGGGCCAGTCCGGCCGCTCCTCCTGGATGTATCTGCAAAACGTCCTTCCCGCGGGCAGCGGCGCGCGCCAGGCCCTGGGCTTCACCCTGGCCCTGACGGAGCATCTGCTCCGGGGCCGGGGCGCCTGCCGGGTCCACGGCGGGGGCTTCGCCGGGGCGGTTCAGGCCTATGTGCCCCTGGAGGGGCTGGAGGCCTTCCGGCGGGAGCTGGAGCGGGTGCTGGGCTCCGGCTGCTGCCATGTGCTCTCTATCCGCTCTCAAGGCGGCGTATTAGAGGAGGTGCTGGTATGATAAATGTAAAGACTTATCTGGACGCGCTGATCGCTTACGCCCTGGACAAGGGGCTTATCCGGCCGGAGGACCGGATCTATGTCTTTAACCGGCTGCTGGAGATTTTGGGGCTGGATGAGGCCCCCGGCGGCGGGGAGCCGGTCTCCCTGCCTCTGGAGGAGCTGCTGGCCGCTTTGACGGAAGACGCCGTCTCCCGCGGCCGCATCGACGGCGGCCCCGCCGCCCGGGACCTGTTTGACACCAAGCTCATGGGCGCGCTGACCCCCTTCCCCCATGAGGTGCAGGCCCGCTTCGCCGACCTGTACGCCCAGAGCCCCCGGGCCGCCACGGACTGGTATTATACCTTCAGCTGCGACACCAACTACATCCGGCGGGACCGGATCAAAAAAGACCTCCGCTGGGTCTATGACAGCGAATACGGCCCCCTGGACATCACCATCAACCTCTCCAAGCCGGAGAAGGACCCCCGGGATATTGCCGCCGCCCGCCTGGCCCCGCCCTCGGGCTACCCGAAATGCCTGCTCTGCCCGGAGAACGAGGGCTATGCCGGGCATCTGAACCACCCCGCCCGGCAGAACCTGCGGCTGATCCCTCTGCAGATCGCCGGGGAGCCCTGGTACTGGCAGTACTCCCCCTATGTGTACTACAACGAGCACTGCATCGTGCTCAGCGCCCAGCACGGCCCCATGCGGATCGACCGGGGCGCTTTCGAGAAGCTGTTGGACTTTGTCCGGCAGTACCCCCACTACTTCCTGGGCTCCAACGCGGACCTGCCCATTGTGGGCGGCTCCATCCTGAGCCACGAGCATTTCCAGGGCGGGCACTACTCCTTTGCCATGGAGAAGGCCACCGTGGAGCGGGAGCTCCGCTTCCGGGGCTATGAGGACCTGCGCGCCGGGCTGGTCAAGTGGCCCCTGTCCGTCATCCGGCTCACCGGGGCGGACCCGGCCCGTCTGGCGGAGCTGGCGGAGAAGATCCTGCTCTGCTGGCGGGGCTACAGCGACGAATCCGCCCAAATCTTCGCCTTCACCGACGGCACGCCCCACAACACCATCACCCCCATCGCCCGGCGGCAGGGGGAGGATTACCAGCTGGACCTGGTGCTGCGCAACAACCTGACCACGGAGGAGTATCCTCTGGGGCTCTTCCACCCCCACCCGGAGCTGCACCACATCAAAAAAGAGAACATCGGCCTGATCGAGGTCATGGGTCTGGCGGTGCTCCCCTCCCGGCTCAAAACCGAGCTGGAGGCTTTGAAGGAAGCCCTGCTCAGCGGCGCCGATCTGGACGCCGACCCCCGGACCGCCTCCCACGCCGCCTGGGCCCGGGAGCTTCTGACCCGGTACCGTTTTACGGCGGACAATGCGGAAGAGATCCTCCGCCGGGAGGTGGGCGCCGTGTTCACCCGGGTCCTGGAGGACGCCGGGGTATACAAGCGCACGCCGGAGGGCGCCGCCGCCTTCCTCCGCTTCATCGCCGCGGTCAACGGCGAAAATTAAACCGGGCTCTCCCCCAGACAGCTAATCCCCCGCGTCCGGACAAGTATTGCAGTCCGGCGCGGGGGATTTTTTCATTTTCCCGCAAAATACCCCTTGACAGATTATACTATGTATTGTATAGTATTATGCGTCAGGAGGGATTCTATGGATAAGCAGCTCAAGCGCGGCCTGCTGGACGCCTGCGTTCTGGCCGCCATCAAGGATCAGGATTCCTACGGCTATCAGATCATCAAGGACGTCAGCCCCTATGTGGAGATTTCGGAGTCCACGCTGTACCCCATTCTCCGGCGGCTGGAGGCGGCCCGCTGCCTGACGGTGCGCTCTGTGGAGCACAACGGCCGTCTGCGGAAGTATTACCGCATCACGCCGGCGGGGCTGGAGCGGATCGAGGCCTTTAAGGAGGACTGGAAGGAAATTCAGGCGATTTACCGTTTTATTGTGCGAGAGGAGGCGCGGGATGAATAGAGACGCGTTTTTGGCCGCGGTGGCCGCCCGTCTGCAGGGCCTGCCCCCGGCAGACCTGCAGCGCTCCCTGGACTATTTCCGGGAGATGATCGATGACCGGATAGAGGACGGCATGAGCGAGGAAGAGGCCGTCTCCGCCCTGGGCAGCCCGGAGGAGGCTGCGGGCCGGATTTTGGAGGAGACGCCCCTGCCCCAGCTGGTCAAGGCCCGGCTGAAGCCCTCCCGGGCGCTGCGAGCCTGGGAGATCGTGCTGCTGGCGCTGGGCTCCCCGGTCTGGCTGCCCCTGGTGCTGGTGGGCCTGCTGCTGGCGCTGCTGGTCTATCTGCTGCTGGTGCTGTTTTTGCTGGTGTACTACACGCTGAACCTGAGCGTCGGGGCCGTGTGCCTGGCCGGTCTCTGGCAGGCCGGAGGTCAGCTGTTCCAGGCCCGGCCGCTCCCGGCCCTCATGTGCCTGGGCACGGGCCTGGCCGCCGCCGGGCTCTTTATGCTGATGCTGCCGCTGGCCAAACAGGCCACCCTCTGGGACCTGGCCCTCTGGCGGCTCACGGGCCGGAAAATCAAGCGGATCTTCATCCGAAAGGGGGATTCGGCATGAAAAAGAGCATGAAAATCTGGCTGATCACCGCCGCCGCGCTGCTGCTGGGCGGCCTGACCCTGTGCCTGCTGGCCGTATCCCTGGCGGGGCCGGAGCTGGACCGGCTGAACACGG
Source organism: uncultured Oscillospiraceae bacterium (assembly GCA_947626315.1). Classification (GTDB taxonomy): domain Bacteria; phylum Bacillota; class Clostridia; order Oscillospirales; family Oscillospiraceae; genus Limivicinus. The sequence goes on from CANQRQ010000007.1 coordinate 16,447, forward strand.
AGAGCTACACGGAAAAGAGCCTCACCATCGACGAGCCCTTCGACAGCCTCATCATCCGGGTCTCCAGCCGTCAAGTGCAGCTGCTGCCCTCGGAGGGCGGGACCTGCCGGGTGGACTGGAATGAGAGCGAGCGCAGCCGGGTCCAGGTGGCCGTGAAGAACGGCACGCTGGAGGCGCTGGAGAAAAACAGCGGCGGCGCTTTCGGACCGGTGGGCTTCTTCTGGGGGACCAGCGCCCAGCTGTCCATCACCCTCCGGCTGCCGGAGGCGGAATACCGGGCTTTGACCGTGGGGACCAGCTCCGGAGATGTGGAGGTGCCGGAGGGCTTTTGCTTCCAAACTGCCCGGCTGGACAGCACCAGCGGCAATCTCCGCTTTTCCGCCCAGGTCTCGGAGGAGCTGCGTATGCGGAGCACCAGCGGCGACCTGGAGCTGACCGGCGCCTCCCCTGCCCGGGCGGAGCTGGAGAGCACCAGCGGCAGGCTGCTTCTCCGCTCCTGTGAATGCGGGGCGCTCAGCGCCTCCTCCACCAGCGGGGACATTTCCCTGGAAAACTGCCGGGGCGAGAGCCTGGCCCTCGATGCCACCAGCGGCGGCCTGGCGCTGAAAAGCTGCCAGTTCTCCGGCCCGGCCAGCCTGGAGACTGTCAGCGGGGACATCCGCTTTTCCGGCCTGGACGCCGGGAGCCTTTCCTTTGACGCCGTCAGCGGCTCTGTGAAGGGGACGCTCCTCAGCGGCAAGGTCTTCCAGACCGATACGGTCAGCGGCAGGATTTCCCTGCCTCCGGCGGACCCCTCCGGCGGCCTCTGCACCGCAGAGACCACCAGCGGAGACATTGACATCCGGCTTGCGAGCTAATAAAATAGGGGCTGTGAAAAAAATTCACAGCCCCATAATGACTTTTTAGTTCATTCTTCCGTTTTGACGGCGGGCTTTTTGACCCTGGGCGTCACGATCAGCAGCTGGACCGCCGCGAAAATCCCCGCGAAGATGGCGGAGTAAGAGCTGCCCCGGCCCATCCACTCAAAGAGCGCCTCCGCGGCCGCCGCGCAGGCCAGGCAGAGCAGCACCGGCGCGATCAGCAGGAAGCGGCTTTTCGGCTTTTCAAAGGCCGCCGGGATCCCAACCAGACCGGCCAGACCCCCTATGATCATCAGCAGGCAGCCGGCAAAGCGCCGCTGGTACTCCTGCTCTCCGTCCCGGATCAGCTGGGCCCGGCAGGCCTCGGCGCTCTCCAGCAGTTCCATGCCGCCGTCCACCCGCTCTTCGATGCCCTCCCGGTCCATCAGGATCATCCGCAGCGAGGTCTCCCGCTTCTCCAGCTCCTCCTGCTTATTGGCCTCCTCCTCCAGAGCGGCCAGGTCCTGGGCGTCCTGCTCCAGAGCAGTCTTCTCCTCCTGGAGCTCCGTCTGCTGATCCTCCAGGTCATAGATCGTCTGCCAGATCTGATCCCAGCCGGCGTGCAGCTGGGCGTCGCCCTGCTCCAGGGCCGCCCGGGCCGCGTCCAGCTGGGCCTTGGCGGCCTCAACGGTGGCTGCGTTCTTTTCCAACTCCGCCCGCTGAGGAGCAAGCATAGCATTTATTCCGGCAATCATCGGTCCCACGGTTGAAACCAAGGGTCCCTGTATTTTCTCATAGGCGTTCGCCAACCCGGCATACGCGGCGGCAAAGAGACCCCCTGCGTCTTCGGGAATCGGGTCGCCTGCAGCTTCCACCTTAGCCTCGAGCACTTCGATCTGGTCCTTTACATCCGTTATGGACTGCAGCAGCCCTGTTACCTTTGACGGGTCCATAGAGGGCATCTCTCCGACCGCTCCGCCCATGGAGCCCAGTTCCCCCGCCAATGTGGTAAAGCTCCCTACAAACTTTTCCAGAGCCGTAAGGCCCTGCTTCAAGCCTTCGCAGGCGTTCAGAATGTCCGCCTGACTGTAAAATTTAGGGGGCTCCTCGGGCAGCTCCTCGGGCGGGTCCGGCTCCTCGGGCGGATCTGTTTCCCCGGTCGTGGTCTGTTCCTCGGTCGTGGTCTGGGGCTGGGCCTGAGGGAACTCCGGCGGCGTCCAACTCTGAATCGCCGTCAGGTCGCTGGTCAGTCCGTCCACCGTTGCCAGCATCTGCCTGCCCGCCAAGTACTGATTATAGAGGGGCTCAAACTGGGCATAACCGGCGTTGAACTGCTCCCAGCCCTGCTCCAGCGCGTCCCCCGCCTGCCAGAGAGCCTCCCGGCCGGTCTCCAGCCCGCCCTTGGTGGCGGAATACATGGCCAGGTCGCTCCTGTGCTGGGAGGCGTCCGAATCGTGCTGCTCCTGCCGCTCCTCCAGGGTCTTGCTGCTCTCGGCATAGCTGACGGTCCCCTCCAGCGCCTGGCTGACCTCCCGGTACTCGTCGATCCGGCCCTGGAGGCGCTGGGCGTCCGCCAGCCGGTCCTCCCGGTCCGCTCGGGCGCTGTTCAGGCCAAAGGCCCCGGCCACGAGCATAACCAGGCTCAAAATCGCCAGGACAATGGCAAATATTCTCGTCAACGCGGGATGTTTCAAGGCGCATTCCTCCACCGGACGGTACTTTATTTTCCTTATTATACAGGGCATTTGTGAAGAATTCATGACAAAGGAACGATTTCATAAAATTTTTACGGTCCCCGGCGGCCGGGAGGCGCGGAAAGGAGCCTTTTTATGCGTCTGAGCTTCGCCCCTATGGAGGGGGTCACCACTTACAGCTTCCGGCAGCTCCACGCGGCGCTGTTCCCGGGGGCGGAAAAATACTACGCCCCCTTCATCGCCCCGGACGGCAGCGGGAAATTCAAGGGCGGCCGCCTGCGGGACATTCTGCCGGAGAACAACCGGGACATCCGCCTGGTGCCCCAGATCCTCTGCAACCGGCCGGAGCCCTTTCTGGCCGTGGCCCGGGAGCTGGCCGCCATGGGCTACCGGGAGGTGAACCTGAACGCGGGCTGCCCCTCCGGGACGGTGGTCCCCAAGCGCAAGGGGGCTGGGATGCTGGCCGATCTCCGGGCGCTGGACGAGTTTCTGGCCGAGGTCTTCTCCCGCTGTGAGCTGGCCGTCTCCGTAAAGACCCGCATGGGCCTGGAGAGCACGGAGGAGTTCCCCGCCATTCTGGAGATCTACAACAAGTACCCCCTGCAGGAGCTGATCATCCACGCCCGGGACCGGCGGGCCATGTACAGCGGCAGGCCGGACCTGGCGGGCTTCGCCACCGCCTTCCGGGCCAGCCGCCCGCCGGTGTGCTACAACGGGAACGTCTTCTCCCCCGCCGATCTGACCGGGCCGGTCTCCGCCGCGCCGGGGCTGGAGCGGGTGATGCTGGGCCGGGGCGCGGCGGCCAATCCGGCGCTGTTCCGGCAGCTCCAAGGCGGCCCGGCCCTGGAGGCAGCGGAGCTGAAGGACTTTCTCCGCCGCCTCCGGGACGCCTATCAGGCCCAGGGGCTCAGCGAGCGCTATACCCTTGCCCGGCTGAAGGAGCTGTGGTATTATACCGTTCAGATGTTCCCCGGCGCTTCCGCCGGGGCCAAGCGGATCAACAAAGCCCAGACGGCGGCGGAGTATCAAAGCGCGGTGGACGCGCTCTTCGCCTCCGGCCGCTTCTCGCCGGAGGCAGCCTTCCGGGGCTGAAAGCAGGTCGTATGGAACTAAAGCTGTGTTATGAAGATCCCTGGCTGGTTTTCTGCGTCAAGCCGCCGGGCGTGCTCTCCGAGGGGGACGGGCTGCCCGCCCTGCTGAGCCGGGAACTGGGCGGGCCGTTTTACTGCGTCCACCGGCTGGATAAGGACACCGGGGGCCTGATGGTCTACGCCCGGACCGGGGAGGCCGCGGCGGCGCTCTCCCGGCTGATTGCCGCCGGCGGGCTGGACAAGCGTTATCTGGCGGTGGCGCAGGGCTGTCCGGAGCCGCCGGAGGGCCGGATGCGGGACCTGCTCTACCGGGACGCCGCCCGGAACAAGAGCTACGTGGTGACCCGGATGCGCCGGGGCGTCCGGGAGGCGGCGCTGGACTACGCTCTGCTGGAGCGCGCCGGCGGCTTCAGCCTGGTGGAGGTCCGGCTGCTCACCGGCCGCAGCCATCAGATCCGGGTGCAGTTTGCCTCTCGGGGGATGCCCCTGGCCGGGGACCGGCGCTACGGCAGCTCCCGCCGGGACTGCGGCCTGGCCCTCTGGGCCCGGCAGCTGGCCCTGGTCCACCCCTTCACCGGCCAGTCTCTGTCCTTTTCCGCCGCTCCCCCGCCGGTCCCGCCCTGGACGGATTTTAAGAGCCTGTAAAAGCGCAGAAAACCGCCGCGGCAATCGCCGCGGCGGTGTGTTTTGTCTATGCCGGTCTTACTTCGTCAGCTCCAGCAGCCAGTCGCTGATCTTCTTCTCCGGAACGTCCAGCCCGCTGGACAGGAAAGACACCATCTCGTTGAAGTTCAGCCCACGCAGATATTCAAAGTTGGTGATGCGCTTAAAGTTCATGGCCGTGCCGTCCATCCGGCGGCCCTCGATGTAGCCGCACTCGTAGCACATGAACAGGTCCATTTTTCTGTGGTTATCCACAACCATCTCTTGGCCGCAGCGGGGACACTTCATAAACATTACCTCCAGGTAAGCCTGCCGGCTGCCTACCGGCAGGGTGTTCTATTTGATTTCCAACCTCTATGCCACTATCAATATACTCCCGACGCCGGCAAAAGTCAAGGAGATTCTTGCCTCTTCGCCCGGTTCGGAGGCTGGACAAACGGCCGGACCGGGGGTAAGATAGCGTTGTGGAGGTGTTGTCATGCGTTATTTTGAAATCACCCTGGATGTCCCTGAGCCGCTGATCGACCAGCGCTGCGAGGAACTGAGCGTCCTTGGCGCGGAGGGCTTTGTCATCGAGAGCGAGGCGGACTTCAAGGATTTTCTGGAGAATAACCGCCAGTATTGGGACTATGTGGACCGGGACCTGGAGCAGCGCTATGCCGGCCTCAGTCGGATCAAATTCTACCTGACGGAGGACAGGGCCGGGCAGGCCGTCCTGAGCCGGGTCCGGGAGCGTTTCCCGGAGCTCAGCCTGCGCACTGTCCAGGACAGCGACTGGGAAAACAACTGGCGGGACTACTATAAGCCCATCGAGACCGGCCAAAAGCTGGTGGTGGTGCCGGAGTGGGAGCAGGCGCCGGAGGGGGACAGGGTGCCGCTGCGGCTGGACCCGGGCCTGATCTTCGGGACCGGCAGCCACGCCACCACCCGCATGTGCCTGGCCCGGCTGGAGGACTACGCCAGGCCCGGCCTGCGCCTGCTGGACCTGGGCTGCGGCAGCGGGATTCTGGGCATCGGGGCCCTGGTGCTGGGGGCGGATTTCTGCCTGGGCTGCGACGTGGATCCGAAGGCCCCGGACGTGGTGACGGCCAACGCCGCCCTCAACGGCCTGGGGCCGGACCGGATCCGGGTCCTGGCGGGGGACGTGATCGCCGACGCCTCCCTGCGCCGGAGCTTCGGCGGCGGCTACGGCCTGGTGCTGGCCAACATCGTCTCCGACGTGCTGATCCCCCTGGCCCCCCATGTGCCCGGCTTTCTGCTGCCCGGCGGGGTTTTCATCGGCTCCGGCATCATCGAGGGGCGGCAGGCGGAGGTGGCCGCCGCTCTGGAGGCGGCGGGGCTGCGGATCACCGGCCACGACAGCTTGGAGGACTGGCACTGCCTCACGGCGGTCAAGCCTCTGTAAGTCTTTTTAAGCTTTGGCCCCCACCGGCGCAAAATGCGCGGTGGGGGCCAAGAGTTATTTTATCTATTTATCTGTTGAAACCCGGAATGTCTCCGTACAGCTCCTGGGCTTTGTCCCCGCCTACGCTGAAGCGTTCGCAGAGATTGCGGGCCACGAAGGCCGCCCGGCCGCCGTTGCCGGTCACATATGTGCGCAGCTGGTCCACCATGTTCTCCCAGGTCCGCACGGTCCAGTTCCAGCGCTGGCAGTCCCGGGGGATCTCGCTTGCCAGCTCCGCGGCCAGGGCGTCGATCTCAGCCAGCACGTGTTCGTTCGACAGGGGGCCGTGCAGCACCCGGGACAGCTCCTTCAGCAGATCCTCCCGGAAGCTCTGATTGAGGCTCATGGCCCGGACCAGAAGATCATAGGGAAAATCGTAGCCGAAGGGGCGTTCAAAGGACTCCACCGCGAACATCCCCAGGTCCAGATCCACCAGCGCGAAGCGCAGCAGGTCGTCCTCCGTGGAGTAGTAGAAGCGCATGTTGGGAGGATGGATATCAAAATTGCTGCTGTAGGCCTCTATAATGATCCAGCCCAGGACGCTCTCCATATTCAGATGAGAGGTCACATAGTTGTAGTTGTCCTCGATCCGCATGTCCCGGCCCTGAGAAAACTGATAGACCTCCTCAAAGCCGCATTCCAGGGGCCAGTCCTCCTTCCAGTGGGACACCGTGTCCACATCGTAACCGTAGTGGTTGGCATAGTGGGTGGCGGAGTGGGCCTCCCGGATGTTATAGGCCCCCCAATACTCCCCGTTCAGATAGAGCGCCGCGTATTTGTAGTCCTGGGCCGGCAGATCGGGAAAGCACTCCATGGACAGCTGGTGCATCAGGTTGTCCCTCATCATGGTGGAGTAGTCGCTCTCCTGGGCCGCCCGGAGCAGGATGGAGGCAAACGAGGTCACGCCGTTTTCAAACAGGTCATAGTTCAGCTCTCCGTCATAGCGGCTGCGGAAGCTCAGCTTGAAGGATTTCTTTTCCTGGCTGATCTTAGAGGTGGCCCCGTGAAGTTTCAGGCCGCAGCCGATATGAAAGCTCTGGCCGTCCTCGAAAAAGCACACCGTGCCTCTCCGCTCCCAGTCCTCCTCGGGATTGTCGTACAGGCCTTCATCGCCGAAGAGATTGGCTGGGTCCGTCACCAGGCTGACCACCGGCAGCGTGTGCCCCTCGTTGATGATGAAGCTCAGATCCAGGCTGTCGCTGGTCAGGGCGCCCTCTTGAAGATTTACCGCCCGGACCACCGTGGTCTCCGTCAGGCTGAACGGGCCTTCATATTTCCGGGAGGAGTCATCCGGGTCGCTGCCGTCCAGGGTGTAGAAGATCTCCCCGTCCGCCTCCAGGCGGACCTCCACGCTGTCCACGCCGTCAAACACCCCGTCGCTGCCCGCGAGCCGGGGCTTTTCCGCGATCAGCCGGGCGCCGCCGGCGTTATCTGCGCCGGGGCTGGGGCTGTCAAAGTAGAAGAAGCCGTTCTCCCCCGCCATCCGGCCATAGCTGCCGCCGTAGCGCAGTCCGCTCAGCCGCATATAGTCGCAGCAGAGGCCGGCGTCATCCAGCAGGTAGAGCGCGTCCTCCTGGGCATTCAGGGCAAAGGTGGCCCCGTCCGCCTGGCCGTCCGTGCAGGGGATCAGATAGGTCTCCCCCGCCTCCAGCGTCACATCCGGCAGCCAGTATCTGTCCCCGCTCCGGTCGGACATGCTGTAGGCCGCCAGGTTCAGCGCCCCGTCCGAGACGTTTTTTACCTCTACCCAGTCGTAAAACACGCCGTTTACCGGTAAATACCACTCGTTATACACCATGGCCTCGTTCAGCTGCAGGGGGCTGTCACAGCTCCGTGAGGCCTGGGACAGAGCATAGCCCTCCGGCGTGTTGGCGGCGCCCGGCGTGGCATAGGCCGCGGGCACGACCGCCCCGCCGCCGTCGCGCACATAGCTCACATCCGCCTGAGCCTCCGGCACCGTGAAGCTGTCCAGCTCCGCGCCGCTCCGGCCCTCCAGGCTGACCGTCTCCCCTCGGGAAGAGATGCCGAAGCGGGCGTGGGACGCCCCTTCCCCCTCTTCCGAGCAGAAGAACAGGGCGTAGCCGTCCGGCTCCAGGCTCTGGGCGGGAATCTCCCAGCGGTCGCCGGAGCAGACCAGCACGCAGCCGCCCAGCTCCGCCGGCTCCGTGCCGGCGTTGTGCAGCTCCAGCCAGTCGGGAAAGCTGCCGCTGCCGTCGTCCAGGGTGCAGCGGTTGGAGGCCATGACCTCGCTGATCTCCAGCTGCGGCTCCTCCGCCGCCTGGCTCACAGCCGGCGGGGCCTCCTCTTCCCTGTCTGCGCAGCCGGCAAGCAGCGCCGCGGCCAGCAGGGCCATCCATATCGCTCTTCTCTCTCTCTCCTTTTTCATACCTGTGTCCCGATCGCTCTTTATAAATAATTTCTCATATCATAGCAGAGCCCGGCGGAAAATTCAATCCCGCCGGTCCTTTTTTTCTCCCTCTTTGGGCTTGTAGGCCCCGAACAGGTTCAGGAACAGGACCTTGAGCAGGTCCGCGTTCCCCTTGAAAAAGCTGATTTTGGTCGGCGTCTTCCCCTCTTTGGGATACACGCGGCTGACCGGGATCTCGCAGGCTTTGTAGCCCAGCTGGGTGGCCCGGACGGAGAGATAGGCCAGCAGCTCATAGCCGGTAAAGATCTCCCGCAGCGGCTGCACCCGTCCGTCCCGGAGATAGGCGGCGGAATAGCCCCGGAAAGCGTTGGTGGTGTCGGTAAAGCGCTGCCCGGCGGTGAGGGAGATGACCGGGGCGTGGAGCAGCCGCACGGCCAGCAGCCGGATCAGCGGCGTGTTCACCGCCTGCCCGCCCTTCAGAAAGCGGGAGCCCTGGACCAGGTCATAGCCCTGCTCCAGCTTTTCAATGAACCGGGGCACATCCTCCACACTGTCCTTATTGTTGCCGTCCACGGTGATGACGCCCTTATAGCCCCGCTCCAGGGCCCACCAGAGCCCCATCCGCAGCTGGGCCCCCTGCTTGCCGGGCCCCCGCTTGACCAGCAGGCTGTTTACCGCCAGGCTTTCCAGCAGCGTCTCCTCCGTGCTGCCGTCCGTGGACCCCCCGTCGCAGATCACCACGTCTGCCCAGGCGTCCACGCCGCTGTCCTTCGCCCGGCGGAGCTCCGGCTCCAGCCGGCCCTTCTCGTTGATCACCGGGATCAGCAGCGCGTAATCCCGCCGTTTTTCATGAAATTCTGCGCAGTCAAAGGCCGGTACGCCGGGCCTGCTCTCATAGCGCATATGCTTCTCCTCTTTAGTCCGCCGGGAACAGGGCCCGGACCGCCTCCATCGCCTTTTTCAGCGGGAACAGCTCCTCCTGCCGGCCCATCTCGATAGAGACAAAGCCCGCGTAGCCCTCCGCCTCCAGCAGATGCCGGAGTTCCCGGTGGAGCTCCCGGTCCTCCAGGGGCTTCAGGCCCGGTTCGCTGATGTGCACATGGCTGATCTCCCGCACACGGCCCCGGAGGAGCGCCAGGCTCTCCCGGTTGGCCAGCACCGTCCCCAGGTCCAGGTTCAGGCCAAAGCCGGGGGACGCCACCTGCCCGATCAGCTCCAGGGCGGCAGCGGTGCCGTTGATGTAGTTGGTATTGTAGAGGAGGGGATTGGCCTCCATTCCGATGACGCAGCCTCTCTCCGCCGCGTAGGCCCCCAGCTCCCGGAAAAAGGGGATGGCCGAAGCGGGGTCCGCCCCCTCCGGGAGGCTCCGGTTTTTCGGACAGCCGAAAACCAGATTCCGGCATCCGATCGCGGCGGCAAAGTCCACGGCCCTTTTGGTGTAAGCCGTCAGGGCCGCCCGCTCCTCCGGGCTCCCGAACAGTCTTTCCCCCCGGCCGAACCAGATGGACTGCATGGACGGGACCGTGAAGCCCCACTCTCTCCGCAGCTGGCCGGCCCAGGCCGCCGCCTCTTCCAGCCGGTCATAGGGCCGCTCCGGGAAGACGCGTGTGGGGGCGATCTCCAGACCGCTGTAGCCCAGGTCCCGCATGAGCCGGAAAATCTCTCCGTCCCGCTCCGGGCCCCAGGCGATGTTCGATACCGCAAGCTTCATTTCAAGCTCCGTTCCATGCTGTCCTCTTGCCCGTACAGCAGCCGGAAATTCTTTGAGATCAGCCGGTTCTCCATCAGGAAGCGGACCAGGATATAGGCGCAGATCTGCACCCAGCCCAGATACCACAGCACCGGGTTAATGTGGGGGTGAAAATAGGAATGGGCCTTCGCCAGGACAAACCAGGAGAGGGGCGCCAAAACCGAGACGAGATACAGGCTGCCTTCAAACCGGCAGTCTTTTTTCTGCCCCCACTTCTGATAGGCCAGGCAGCCCGCCGTCAGCAGCAGGACCAGCAGCATGCTCTTGCCGTGGGTGCTGCCCCAGAGATAGAGCTTCAGGGTTGCAAACACGGAGGCGTTCATGGCCTCGCTGAACTCCTCGCCGTAGTTCTCCGCGTTTCCGTAGGTCCTGCGCTCGATCAGCTCCACCTTCAGCAGCGCCAGGCCCTGCCCCACGTCCCCGCCGCCGTAGAGCCAGGCGTGGATCAGCAGCGCGGCAAAAAAGCCCAGCAGGCAGGCCAGACCAATGGCGATGAGCAGGCCGGTCAGTTTTTTCCGCTCCTCCTTCCGGAAGAGCCACTCTGCCGCCGGGAACAGGATCCCCGCCATCATCACAGACGACACATACTCATAGCCGCACAGGCACTTGACAAAGACCGCCAGAAAATAGAGCGGCACGATCACCCAGCGCAGCCTGGGGTGGTTCAGAGCCAGAAGGCCCAGCAGCATCGGGATGAACCAGAGGAAGCTGAGCCAATACATGCTGCCGGCAAACTTTGAAAGCCAGGGGGACAGCACCGAGACCCCCAGAAAGCAGGCGGCGAACACGAAGTCATATCTTTTGCAGATCTGCCAGCAGATGCACAGGAGGAAAAACGAGAGGCCCGCCATACAGGCCAGATGCAGCAGCTGTTCCGCCGCCGGGCCCGGGATCAGCCCCGCCACCCAGCGGTACACGATACCCTGAATGCCGATCTGGGAGGTGTAGGGTATGTAGCTGTAGCCGTCGGCCAGCACCGACGCCTCGTCGCCGTTGATTTCCGTCAGCAGCCGGTTGTCGCCGAACCAGATGCGGCCCAGGAAGAAGCCGTGGCCGTCCGCCTCCAGGCCGTTCTGCTCGGCGATCATCGGCCCCACCGCCAGCGCTTCAGACGCCTTCTGGAAAATGGAATCCTTGCTCTCCCGGAAATAATAGCACTCCATCAGGAAAAACAGAACGCAGAATACAAGGAAAAGGCACAGGCCTTTTTTGGTTTTCTCTCTACTGTCAATCATTCCCGCTCACCTGCTCCTCAACAAATTTCCGAATCTCCGCCAGGATCTCTTCTTTTCCGCAGATATAGCCGTCCGTTCTGCCGAACAGGGCGCTGTGGACGGTCCGGTAGTCATAGCCGGCAGGGGGGCCGCCCAGCTCGTTGCGAAAGTCCTCACCGGTGAGGAAGCGGTAGAGCTCCCCCGCCGAAACCGGCTCTGTCGCCGGGTGGAACAGCCGCAGGTTCTCCCGGAGAGCCAATTCAATGTCCCCCCAGAGCCGCGCCAGCGGATAGAACTGGAAGACGCTCCGGCTGTCGGTAAAGTTCAGGGCGCTGAAGCCCAGCCGGGCAAAGCGCTCTTTCAGAAGGGCCCGCTCCTCCCCGTTCAGCTCCCGCAGCTTGTAAAAGCCGTTGTCCTGCAGGCGGTAATAGTCCGCCAGCGGCGGCCAGGCCCGGCTCAGCTCCGCGAACTTTCCGCCGTTGAGCATGGAGGGGATCCGGTGGATGAAGTCGTAGAGAAAGTTCTTCTTGAGATTCTTCCCGAACAGCGCCGGGAGCCGGACGATCAGCGCCTCCGGATCGTACTGCCGCACCCAGCGCTCCAGCTGATAGCGGTTGCGGCCGTAGGGAGCCAGCCCCTCCGTGGAGATCTCCGTGTTCTCGTCCACCCCTCTGGGCGTTTTGAACACGTCGATGGTGGAGATCAGCACCACTCTTTCCGGCTCGATCCGCCGGATGTTCTCCTCCGCCTGGTAAATCAGCGCCAGGTCCTTTTCCGGCGCGCTGTTGGCCAGGAATTTTTCCGCCCGCAAACCGGCATAGACCAGCAGCTCCGGCCCGGTGCCGGCGGCCTCGTCGATATTTTTGGAGTTGTAGAGGCGGTCAAACTGCCCGTGCTCGGCCAGGTTGCTGCCCACAAATCCGGTGTATCCCACCAATGCCCGCATAACAGTCCCTCCTACCGGCTCAGTTTTTCCAGGCTCTCAAAGCTGTAGTGCTTGCGTTTAAACACCAGATCCACCAGGATCTGCAAATATTTGATGATCACCGTCAGCACGGCAAAGACGCCGAACAGGGCGACGGACAGAAAGAGGATCGTGGTGGTCCAGCCTTCCACCGGGTTTTTCAGCAGGTACACCGCCAGAGAGTAGACGCACATAAAGGCGGAGATGCCCATCATCAGCGCCGTCATGGCAAAGGAGAAGCGGTAGCCCAGGTTGGAAAACAGGATCAGCGCGTCCACCGCCAGGCGCCGGCGGTAGCGGCGCTCCGCCGCGTCCTGGGCCGGAGCGGGGCCGGCGGCGGCATAGCTGAGCCGTGCCGTCTTCAGGCCGCAGTTGGCGTAGACCGCCTTCCGGTAGGGGACGGTCTTGTTGATGCTGCTGATCCGGTTGATCACCCGGCGGCTGAGGATGCGGAAGCTCTCCGTCGTCAGCTTGTAGGGAAACTCCGCGAAATGGTTCAGCACCCGGTAAAAGAGCCGGGAGCTCAGCCGCTGCTTCCGGTCCGGCACGGCGCTGACAATGTCGTAACCCTCCAGCGCCTTTTGATAGACCGCCAGGATCTCCTTCTCCCCGTAGTCGGTGTCCAGCGTGTCAAACTCAAACACAAAGTCGCCGATGGCCAGATCCACGCCCGCGTTCATAGCCAGCTCCAGGCCGTGGTAGTAGCTCATGTTCAGGATGGAGACGCTGCAGCTCCCGCTCCGGCCGGCGGCGGAGCGGACCTCCTCCACGCCCCGGTCCTCCGAGGCGTCGTTGACGCAGATGAGCTCGGTGTGCTCAAAATTCGTCTCCAGGGTCTCCGTCAGCCGCTCCAGAAAGGGGCCGATCCGGCCCTCTCCGTTGTGCAGGTACACAACCGCCGACACAAAATTTTTCTCCTTATTCACTCTGCAAGCACCTCGTCCAAATCATACACCGTGTTGATCTTGCCGGACAGCACGGAGACGCAGCCCGGCTCTCTGGAGTGGACCTTGATCACTGTCGGCCGGGAATCGTCTATCTCCGAGCTCTTCAGAATGGGCTTCATGGAAAACAGGGAGCTCCGGTAGCTGAACTGATACTCGTCCCGCAGGTATTTCCTGGCCGGGCCCGCCATAAAGGGGAAGGCCGTCTCCGGCCGGTTTGGGCAGTCCCGGCAGTTGCCCAGATGGCTGGGGGAGCAGAAGCGCTCGTTCCCTGCCTGGCAGCTGAAGCGGGGCAGGCTCTCGTAGCAGGTGGAATGGGGGGTGAAGCTCACCGCCGTCAGGGAGTGGACCCCGGTCCTGCCGAAGGGCATGATGGAGAAGAAGGGCCCGTCCATCACGGTAAAGCCGTAATCCCGCAGCCGGTCGCTGCAGTCGCAGAGGATGATCTCGCACAGCTCATACTTGATTTTGAAGGGCTCATAGCCCAGCAGCGCCAGGATCTGGTTGGCGGAGGCATAGGTGGTGTTGAGCAGGAAGCCGGCGTCATACCGCTCTCCCTCCTCTGTCACCACCGTATAACGGTCGCCTCCCCGCTCAATGGCGCGGATGCGCCGGCCGTACAGGACCGTCACATTGGGAAGCAGGCCGATCTTTTCCGTAAAATACGCCTTCAGGAGGGAGGCGTCATAGGTGTATTCTCTCGTTAAAAACGCGCCGTCGCACATGCCGGGCTTAAAGTACCGGGAGGGGGCCAGCTCCTCGCAGGGGATCCCCGCGGCCCGGCAGAAGCCCATGAACTGCTCCGCATCAGTCCAGGAGTACCGGGCGGAGGTGGCGTAGATTTTCTGGTAAGCCTTGTTGATGCAGAAGGCGTAGTCCCGGTTGAAGCGCTCGAAATAGCCTGCGGAGCGGCTGGCGGTGGACAGGCTTCTCGGGTAGTGATAGCCCTGGTGGACCCGGGCCTGGTTGGCATAGGTGGCCCGGCCAAAGGGCTCGCCGTCACATTCCAGCACCAGCACCCGCTGTCCTCTCCGGCCGCAGAACAGCGCCGCGTACAGGCCGTACAGGCCCGCCCCGATGACAATTTTATCGTACACGCGCATCCCTCTTTCGCGCCCTGGGGCGCTTCTGTCTGTTATAGGTCCAGCAGCTCCCCGATCTGGCTCTCGCCGAAGAGCTCCAGGCCCGCGGCTCTCAGCTTCTCCGCCGCCACCCCGTCTCCCGGGACGGTGACGCCGGAAAAGCTGCCGTCATAGATCCGCCCGCTGCCGCAGGAGGGGCTCCGCTCCTTCAGCAGGGCCTTCCGGCAGCCGAAGCGCTCCGCCAGGGCCAGGGCAGTCTCCCCGCCCTTCTCAAAGGCCGCGGTCACGTCCTCTCCGCCCCGACCCAGTACCCGGCCGTCCAAGCGCTCGCTGGGTTCCCGGGGCGCGGGCAGGCCGGAGGCGGTCTCCGGGCAGACGGGCACAAGCCGGTACCTTTCCCGCAGTCCGGCCAGCTCCGCCGCCGGGAGGGCGTTGTGCCCGCCGTCGTATTTGCAGCGCACGCCCAGCAGGCAGGCGCTGATCAAAAGATTCTCTTTCACCCTACCGCCTCATGCTCAGGCCCAGCACCGCGCCGCAGATGCCGCCGATGATATGGGTCAGCTGGGACACATTGTCGCTCAGCACCACGCCGTCCACGATCTCCCCGCCGATGTACAGCACCATCACCAGGATCAGGGTGATGGGGATATAGCCGTCCTTCATGCCGGAGAGGGAGGACATGACGATCATCATAAAGGCGATGCCGGAGGCGCCCAGCAGGGCGATGTTGGGGAAGAACAGCCACTGGACCAGGCCGGACACCAGGGCCGTCAGGAAGATCGCCCAGAACAGGCTCCGGCTGCCGTACTTCTCCTCCAGCGGCGGGCCCACCACCAGGATCATCATCATGTTGCCTATGTAGTGGGAATAGCTGCTGTGCCCCAGCACGTGGAGCACAAAGCGGGGGTAGGCCAGAGTATCCGCCAGGGAGCAGCGGTAGACGCTGAACAGGTGCTGGGTGGTCCAGCCGCCGGTCACCCTGTCCAGGGCCAGCGCGGCCAGGGCCAGCAGCGAGAAGGTCAGCACCACCGGAGAGTTGTACTGCAGCCGCACCATCCGCCTCATAGGCCGGCCTCCAGCTCCGCCAGGGCCGTCAGATAGGCGCTCTCGGTGCCCGCGTCAAAGCAGACCATGCGCACCCGCTCTATCTCCGGGTGCCCGGCCAGATAGGCGGAAATGGTTTTAATCGCGATCCGGGAGGCCTTGTCCAGGGGGAAATGGTAGACCCCCGTGCTGATGGAGGGGAAATCCACCGTCCGGCAGCCGTTTTCCGAGGCCAGCTCCAGGCAGGAGCAGTAGCAGGAGGCCAGCAGCTCCTCCTCTCCCCGGCCGCCCCCGTGCCAGACGGGGCCCGGCGTGTGGATGACGTACTTGGCGGGCAGACGGTAGCCTCCGGTGATTTTGGCCTTGCCGGTCTCACAGCCGTGCAGGGTCCGGCACTCGGCCAGTAGCTCCGGCCCGGCGGCCCGGTGGATCGCGCCGTCCACCCCGCCGCCGCCCAGCAGGGAGCAGTTGGCGGCGTTGACAATGGCATCCACCGCCTGGCGGGTGATGTCTCCGCGGATGATCTGAATCCTCTTTTCCATAGCTTTTCTCCCGTATCGATCAAGTTATCAAATTTAGGCCCGGCATGCAATGCCGGGCCGTTTTTACGCTAAAATGACCGTGACCTGCCCGTTTTCGGCGGAGAGGCTCACGTTTGTGACGCCGGTCCCTCGCTTTTCGATCAGCCGGGCGGCGATCACGTCCTCGATCTCCTTCTGGATCAGGCGGCGCAGGTTCCGCGCCCCGTAGGTGATGGAGTAGCCCTTCTTCACCAGGACGTCCACCAGGGCCTCGTCCCAGGTCAGGGTGATGCCCTTCTCGGCCATCACGTCCCGCACCTCGCCCAGCATCAGCGCCGCGATGGCCCGGAAGTCGGCCTCGGTCAGCTGGTTGAAGCAGATGACCTCGTCCACCCGGTTGATAAACTCCGGCCGCAGGAATTCGTTCAGCGCCTTCATGATCCGCTCCCGGCTCATGTCGCTGAGGCTGCCGCCGAAGCCCACGCTGCCGCTCTTGGTGTTGCTGCCGGCGTTGGTGGTCATGATGATGATGGTGTTCTCAAAATTCACCGTCCGGCCCTGGGCGTCGGTGATGCGGCCGTCGTCCAGGATCTGGAGCAGGATGTTCATCACGTCCGGGTGGGCCTTCTCGATCTCGTCGAAGAGGACCACTGAGTAGGGCTTGCGGCGGATCTTCTCCGTCAGCTGCCCCGCCTCGTCATAGCCCACGTAGCCCGGAGGCGAGCCGATGATCCGGGAGACGGAGAATTTCTCCATAAACTCGGACATGTCCAGGCGGATCAGGCTCTCCGGGCTGTCAAACATGTCAGCCGCCAGGCGCTTGACCAGCTCCGTCTTGCCCACGCCGGTGCCGCCGACAAAAATGAAGCTCACCGGCTTGCGCTTGACCTTCAGCCCGACGCGGCTGCGCCGGATGGCGGCGCAGAGGCTGTCGATGGCGGCGTCCTGGCCCACCACATGGGCCTTGAGCCGTTCGTCCAGCTTGGCCAGGCGCTCCAGTTCGTCCTCCTTGATGCTGGAGGCGGGGATCTTGGTCCACAGCTCGATGATCCGGGCCAGGTTATCCACCGTCAGCTTGGGCCGTCCCTTGGCGGCCAGCGCCTCCAGCTCCTGCTGCAGCTGGATCTCCCTGCTGCGCAGCTGAGCGATCCGGGCGTAGTGCTTATCCAGCTGCTCCTCCGTCATCTCGCCGGTCTTGGCGTCCGGGGACATGAGCGCGTCCCGCTCAAAGCGGACGTTCTCCAGATCCCGTTCACAGAACATCCGCCGGTTGATGTCCGCGTCCTTCAGATTCACGTCCGAGCAGGCCTCGTCGATCAGGTCGATGGCCTTGTCGGGCAGGAAGCGGTCCGTGATATAGCGCTCGCTGAGAAGCACCGCCTGGCGGCACATCTCGTCGGAGATCTCCACCCCGTGGTACTCCTCGTAATAGTGGGCTACACCCCGGATGATCCGGACGCTGTCCTCGATGGAGGGCTCATTCACCGTCACCGGCTGGAAGCGCCGCTCCAGGGCGGAGTCCTTCTCGATATGTTTCCGGTACTCGGCGAAGGTGGTGGCGCCGATCACCTGGATCTCCCCCCGGCTGAGGGCGGGCTTGAGGATGTTGGCGGCGTTCATGCTGCCCTCCGCGTCCCCGGCGCCCACGATGGTGTGCACCTCGTCGATCACCAGGATGATGTTCCCCTGGCGGCGGATCTCCTCAATGAGGCCCTTCATCCGGCTCTCAAACTGGCCCCGGAACTGGGTCCCGGCCACCAGCGCCGTCAGGTCCAGCAGAAAGACCTGCTTATCCTGGAGCTTATAGGGGACCTGCCCCATGGCGATGCGCTGGGCCAGACCCTCGGCGATGGCCGTCTTGCCCACGCCGGGCTCACCGATCAGGCAGGGGTTGTTCTTCTGGCGGCGGTTGAGGATCTGGATCACCCGCTCCAGCTCCTCCTCCCGGCCGATCATGGCGTCCAGCTTGCCCTGGGCCGCCCGGGCGGTCAGGTCGATGCAGTAGCTGTCCAGAAACTTCCGCTTGCCCTTGCCGCTGTCCCGGCCCTCCGGGCGGCGGTTGTCCCCCGGAGGGGGACTGTTGTCCTGGGCGCCGTTCTGCCGGTCGGAGCCGCCGAACAGCCGGTTCAGGAAGGGGAAGGTGGCGGTCTTCCCGTCGTCCTCGTCCTTCTCGTCCTCGTCCACGGTCATCAGCTCTTCCATGCCGTTCATGGCGTTCATCATGTCGCCGGAGAAGCTCTCGATGTCCTCGTCGGTCATGCCCATCTTCTCCATGATGTCGTCCACCGGCTTGATGTGCAGCTCCCGGGCGCACTTGAGGCACAGGCCCTCGTTTTTGGTCTGTCCCCCTTCAATCTTGGTTATGAAAATCACCGCCATGTTCTTTCCACAGCGGGAACAGAGTGCAGCTTGCATATTTCCCTCCCGGTAATCCAGGGTTCAACCCATCAGCCCACGCTTTTACAGCAGGCTGTCCGTGATAAATTCAAAGGCCAGGAAGAAGCGGCCCAGCGTGGTCTCCGCCAGCGTGTCCTTCCCCAGCACGATGCCAAAGAAGCTGAGGGCCCAGCACAGCAGCACGCAGAACAGAAAGCCCTGCACGAAGCCCAGCCCCGCGCCGCCCAGTTCGTCCAGCGTCTCCATATTGGGCAGGCGGAAGGAGAGGTTGCCGATGTTGGCTATGGCCACCAGCAAAATCAAAATCATCAGGAAGGCCAGCAGCAGCCCGCCTACGTAGCTGATGGTATCGCAGAGCACGGCGACCACCGCGCCGGTCATATCCGTGTTGTTCTCCTGGGCGTATTCCACCGCCGTCTCCGCCAGCTCCTGGGCCCGGCCCTGATAGAAGCCCACCTGGAGCATGCACTCATAGGCGTAGTCATACTTCAGGGAGCCGTCCCTGGCCAGAATGTCCTCCAGCGACAGGTCAGAATTGCCGTAGCCCATCTCGTCCAGCACCTCGTCCCGGGTATTCTGGGAGTCGATATAGCCGTCAACAAAGGGCTTCAGCGCCGGGACCACCTCATGGGCATAGGTGGAGGAGAGCAGGCTGCCGCCAAAGAGGGCGATGATAATGGCCAGAATGGACGCGACGCCCCCCACAAGGCCCTTCCTGTAGCCCTGCCAGGTGCACATGGCTATGATGATCAGTAAAACCACGTCGATAACAAGTCTAATCATATGTATCGCATCCTTTTATCTTCTCTGTTTTCGCGTTCCGGCCACGCTTAAGTAGTATACCACATATTTATGAACAAATATATGCAAATTTTCTGGCAATTTAGGTGGCCATCATCCGGCCCGCCGGCCCCTCGTACCAGACCCGGTTCAGATACAGGCCCTGGGGCGGCATGGTGGGGCCCGTCAGACGCCGGTCCCCCTTTTCCAGCAGGGCGGGGATATCCTCCGGCCGCAGCTTGCCGTAGGAGGCGTAGACCATGGTCCCCACCATGGCCCGGCACATGTTGTACAAAAAACCGTCGGCGCAGATGGAGACGGTGATCAGGTCCCCCTGCTTCTCCGCCCGGCACCAGTGGACGGTGCGGACGGTGGTGCGGGTCTCGGTGCCCACGCTGCGCACGGCCCGGAAATCGTGGGTACCCTCAAAGGCGGCGGCCGCCCGCTCCATCAGGGCCATGTCCAGCCGCTGGGGGTAGAAGCAGACCCGTTTTTCCAGAAAGGGGTCCCGGATCTCCCTGTTGAGTATTTTATAGACATATTCCTTTTTTATACAGGAACCGATGGCGTTGAAGCTCTCCTCCGCCTCCACCGCGGCCTCCACGGCGATATCTCCCGGCAGGCGGGCGTTCACCGCCAGCGGCAGCCGGTCCACGGGGATGGGGCAGTCCGTCCGGAAGTTGGCGCAGTAGCGCAGGGCGTGCACCCCCGCGTCCGTCCGGCCGCAGCCCACCGCCTTTACCCGGTGGCCGCAGACCTTTTCCAGCGCCGCCTCCAGGGTCTGCTGCACGCTGACGTCGTTTTTCTGGGTCTGCCAGCCGTGGTAGCCGCTGCCGTCGTAGCGCAGGCGCAGGGCGAGATTTCGCGTTTTCTTCTCAGATTCCATAGTTCCTCAAAAGCACCGCCGCCGTCATATACGCGGCGCCCAGGGCCAGGGCGGCAAAGTCGACCCGCTTCAGCTTCAGCTGCTTCATGCGGGTCCGGCCCTCGCCGCCGTGATAGCAGCGGCTCTCCATGGCCGTGGCCAGGTCATAGGCCCGGTTGAAGGCCGAGACGATCAGCGGCACCAGAATGGGCAGCAGGGCCTTGGCCCGCCGGATCAGGCCGCCGGTCTCGAAATCCGCCCCTCTGGCCCGCTGGGCGGATATGATCCGGTCCGTCTCCTCGATGAGGGTGGGGATGAAGCGCAGGGCCATGCTCATCATGATCGTCATCTCATGGACGGGAAAGCGCACCTTTTTCAGGGGCTTCATCAGCAGCTCCAGTCCGTCGGTGAGGGCCATGGGGCTGGTGGTATAGGTGAGCAGAAAGGTCCCCGTCACCAGCAGCACGATCCGCAGCACCATTTTCAGCGCCCGGTCGATCCCCTCCCAGGTGACGATCCAGCCGGGCAGGATAGGCGTCCCCCCGGTGTAAAACAGGTTGATGGCCGCCGTGAGGGAGATGATGAAAATCAGGGGCTTCAGGCCCTTGAACAGGTTCCGGGGGGTGATTTTGGACAGGGCCATCCCGCCCACCAGCGCCAGCACGGACAGGCCGTAGCCCAGCCAGCCCACGGCCAGAAACAGGGCCACGATATAGAGCAGCACCAAAAGGATCTTGGTGCGGGGGTCCAGCCGGTGCACGATCGTGTCTCCCGGGAAGAACTGGCCCAGGGTGATGTCCTTCAGCACGGCGTTCTTCCCCCTTCCTTGTCCCGGTAGGCCCGGAGGATGGCATTGGTCAACTGCTCGTGGGTGTAGACCGGGCCCTGGAGCTGTACGCCCCTGGCCTCCAGGGCCAGGGCGATGGCCGTGGGCCGGGGCACGTCCAGGCCCATGGCGGTGAGCCGCCCGGGCTGGGAGAAGATCTCCTCCGGCGGCCCGTCCATCACCAGACGGCCCTTGTCAAACACCAGCAGCCGCTCGGTCAGCGCCGCGGCGCCGTCCATGTCGTGGCTGACGATGATCACGGTGGCCCCGGTTTTCTCCCGGTAGGCCCGGATGTTGGCCATGATCTGGGCGCAGCCCTCCGGGTCCAGGCCCGCCGTGGGCTCGTCCAGCACCAGCACCTCCGGCCGCATGGCGATGACGCCCGCCACGGCGATGCGCCGTTTCTGCCCGCCGGAGAGTTCCAGCGGGGAGCGCTCAAACAGCTCCGACACGCCTACAAAGCCTGCCGCCTCCCGCACCCGCTCGTCCACCTGCTCCACGCTCAGGCCCATGTTCCGGGGGCCGAAGGCGATGTCCTCGTACACCGTCTCCGCGAAGAGCTGATACTCCGGGTACTGGAACACCAGGCCTACCTTCCACTTGATATCCCGGCGGGACTTCTTGTCCCGGTTGATATCCTCCCCTGCGCTGAGCACCCGGCCCCCGGAGGGGAGCAGCAGGGCGTTCAGATGCTGGATAAAGGTGGATTTGCCGGAGCCGGTGTGCCCGATGACGCCCACAAACTGCCCCTGGGGCAGCGCCAGATTCACCGCCTCGATGGCCGTCCGCTCAAAAGGCGTGCCCGGGCTGTACACATGGCGCAGGTCCTCCACTTGTATCTCTGCCATAACGAAAAAGTCCTTTGCAGCTTAGTTCAATACGGCCGCGACGGCCTGGGCGCAGCCCTCCAGGTCCAGCGCCCCGCCGGGCAGCTCCAGCCCCGCCTGGCGCAGATCCCGCAGCAGCCGGGCGGTCTCCGGCAGGTCCAGCCCCAGGTCCCGCAGCAGCGCGTCCTGGGAGAAGATCTCCTCCGGCGTCCCGTCGGCGGCGATGCGGCCCTCGGACAGGACCAGCAGCCGGTCGGCGGGGATGCACTCGTCCATATGGTGGGTGACCAGCACCACCGTCATGCCCTTCTCCCGGCGCAGGCGCAGCACGGTAGACAGCACCTCCCGGCGGCCCTGGGGGTCCAGCATGGCCGTGGGCTCGTCCAGCACGATGATCCGGGGCTCCATGGCGATCACGCCCGCGATGGCCACCCGCTGTTTCTGCCCGCCGGAGAGCAGATGGGGCGCGTGGAGCCGGTATTCCAGCATGCCCACCTGCTCCAGGGCCGCGTCCACCCGCCGCCGGATCTCCTCCGGGGGCAGCCCCAGATTTTCCGGGGCGAAGGCCACGTCGTCCTCCACCACATTGGCCACGATCTGGTTGTCCGGGTTCTGAAACACCATGCCCACCTGGCGGCGCAGCTCCAGCAGCCGCGGCGCGTCGGCGGTGTCGATCCCGGCCACCAGGACCCGCCCCTCCGTAGGGAGCAGGATGGCGTTCATATGCTTGGCCAGGGTGGATTTGCCGGAGCCGTTGCGCCCCAGCACGGCGGTGAAGCTGCCCTCCCGGATGGTCAGGCTCACGTCCCGCAGGCTCTCCCGCTGGTCCTCGGGATATTTAAAATGTACCTTTTCAAACTGAATGATACCGTCCAAGTTCCGTTCCCCTTGTCTCTCTGTCCGGGCGGTTCAGGCCTCCCAGCGGCAGGACGCGCCGCAGGGCAGGACCAGGCCGCTCTCCGTCACCGGCAGGCCCAGCTCCCGGCTCTCGGAGCGGCCGCCGAATTTTCTGGTAAAAAGGCTCTCCGCCGTATAGCGCAGCACCGCCGGGGAAAGGCCGGTGGTATAGGAGTTGATCAGCACAAACAGCGGCTGCTCCGACAAAACCCCGGCGCAGAGGGACACGAAGGGCCACAGGTCCTTCTCCAGCTTCCAGACCTCCCCGCCCGGGCCCCGGCCGTAGGAGGGCGGGTCCATGATCAGGGCGTCGTAGCGCCGGCCCCGGCGGATCTCCCGCTCCACGAACTTGGCGCAGTCGTCCACAATATAGCGGATGGGGGCCTCCCTCAGCCCGGAGGCGGCGGCGTTTTCCTTTGCCCAGGCCACCATGCCCTTGGCGGCGTCCACGTGGCAGACCGCCGCTCCGGCCTTGGCGCAGGCCGCCGTGGCCGCGCCGGTATAGGCGAACAGGTTCAGCACGCTGATTGGCCGCCCGGCGGAGCGGATCTTCTCCATAGCCCAGTCCCAGTTGGCGGCCTGCTCCGGGAAAAGCCCCGTGTGCTTAAAGTTCATGGGCTTGACGTTGAAGCGCAGCTCCCCGTACCGGATCTGCCAGTTGGCGGGGAGGCCCCCCTTGTCCCAGCTGCCGCCGCCGGTCTCGCTGCGCCGGTAGCGGGCGTCCCGCTCCTGCCAGTGCTTGTTCCGCCGGGGCGTGCTCCAGATGGCCTGGGGGTCCGGCCGCACCAGGTAGAAATCCCCCCAGCGCTCCAGCTTCTCCCCGTCGGAGCAGTCGATCAGCTCAAAATCTTTCCATTTGTCGGATATCCACATAGCATCTCACCCGGCAGTTTTTCCGTACTTTCGCACTTGAAGAATTATTTTACCATTATTCCGCTCTCCGGTCAAGATGGCAGCACAAAATCAAAGCTCCCCTGACTGCACCCCTATAATTTTAAAGACAGAGCCCTCCGAAAAACCGGAGGGCTCTGCCTATTGACAGCCCTTTTTTGACAGCCTCAGTGGCAGTTGTAGTAGTACAGCGCCGTGCTGTCCGTGAGCACCGCGTCGCAGCGGCCGGAGTAGAGATACTCGAAGCACTCCGTGGTGCCCCCGGCCAGACGGGTGATCTGGTCCAGCCGCTTGGACAGCTTCTCGTCGCTCTCCAGGGCCTCTCGGGCCTCAGTGGTGGAGGGCATCACCATGATCTTGCCGATCAGCATCAGCTTGTTCCAGATCAGGGAGCCGCTGCGGGTGGCCACCACAATGTCGTTGTGGATGTAGGGGCCGTACTCGGCGTACAGGCCCTCCTCCAGCTCGTCCACGCTCAGGGCAATGCCGCCCCAGGCGCAGTCGATGTTCCCGGAGGACAGCTCAATATACACGTTCTCCTTCTCGATGGGCTGGATTTTCAGCTTCCAGCCCAGCCGCTCGCAGACCAGGGTGGCCAGCTCCACGTCAAAGCCCCAGTATTCCCCGTTGGACAGGTAGGCCAGGGGGAAGGAATTTGGGTCCACGCCGATGATGAAATCCCGGGGCTCCGGCAGCCCTGTGCGGCCCAGCGCGTCCGGGTCCCGGTCAAAGCTCACAAGCCTCTCCCCGAACCATTTGACGGACAGCTCGTCCACCCTTCCCTCAGAGCTGAGGACCTGGAGCGCCGCCGCCACATACATGGACAGCGGGTCCTGGGTGCGGAAGGCCAGGGAGTAATCCTGCTCCACCAGGGTCTGCACCACCTTCACGCCGTAGCCGCTGCCGCCGCAGGCGGCGCAGCCCAGGCAGAGGCACAGGGCAAGGATCATGCAAAGCGCTCTCTTCATCTGCTTTCCCCTCCGTTTCCGTCAGTGCCTCGGCGTATAGCCGCTTCTTCCCTTCTTCTCCGCCGGACGCCGGGTCCGTGGCGCCTCCGCCGCCTCCCGGCGGCCGCCGCCGGCCGGAACCGTCTCCCGCCGGCGCCGCCTGCTCACGGCCGCGATCACCAGGGCCAGCAGCCCCAGCAGCAGCACCGCCGCGCCTGCGGCCAGCACCAGCTTGGGGACGCCTGCCGTCTGCCCGGAGTCGGGCGCCTGGGTGGGCTCCGGCGCGGCGCTGGCCTGCTCCTCCGCCGCCCGGCGCTCCTCCTCGGCCCGGCGCTCCTCCTCAGCTTTCCGCTCCTCTTCCTCCCGGCGCTGCTCCTCCTCGGCCTGCTGCCGCTCATAGTCCGCCCGGGCCTGGTCCAGCCGTTCGTCCAGCTGGAGGGTGTAGTCCTGCATCCGCTGCTTAAAGGTGAAGATCGCGTTCTCCACCCCGCCGGTATACCGGGTCATCACCGTGAGGATAAAGGGGTTGGGCGTGTACACGATGCCGCTGGTGTGGTTGAATTCCTCATAGCTGCCGTACTTCTGGGCGATCTCGCAGCCCCCGGTGTCCCCCAGGCGGAAATAGTGCCCCGGCTGGGCGTTTTTCAGGCAGTCCAGGATGTTCGGGAAGCGCTCCTGCTCGTAGTACAGCGTCATCATCACGTCCGTCATGAAGCGGGGCGTAAAATAGCTGTAATCGTAAAAATCGGGGTCGTAGTCCTCCACCGGCAGGGTGGAAAACTGCTGGTACTGCTCCCGGCATTCCCGGTCCGTGCCGATATAGTGCATCATCAGATGGGCAAAATCGTTGTTGGAATAGGTGAGGATGGACTCCTCCGCGTAGGCCAGGGTCAGGCCGTTGATCACGCTCTCCTGGGTCAGCTCCCCGTTGTGCTCCCGCTCGGCCAGGATCATCATCAGGGGCACCTTGTAGAGGCTGGCGCTGTAGTACCACTTGTCCCCGTTGTAGTACCAGGTCTCCCCGGTGGCGGTGTAGCAGTAGCCGACGCTCACATTGTCGGCGTTCAGCTGCAGCTCCTGAATGACGTCCTCCGTGATCTCCTGCAGCTCCTCCGGCTTCAGGACGCTCAGCTCGCACTGCTCCGCCCGCTGGTCGTTCTCCTGGGCAAAGGCGGCGGGAGCCGTCTGAAACGCCAGGCACAGCCCCAGGGCCAGGCTCAGTATTCTCTTTACACAGGCTGGGCATCTCATGGACATCGATCCTCCGAACCGAAGGGAAGTATGACAATTATACCGGAAATCCGGCTTTAAATCAAGAGCTCAACTTCCAGCGTTGCTGGCCTCAGATCTGCATCCCGTCCGGGTCCCGGCGGAAGCTGCTGGAGAAGAACTCCTCCGCCGCGGCCGCCATATAGGCCGTGTCCTCCGCGCCGGCGGTCTCGAAGGCGGAGTGCATGGCCAGCTGGGCCAGGCCCACGTCCACCGTGTCCACCGCCATGTGGGAGGCGATGATGGCCCCCAGGGTGGTGCCGCCCTGCAGGTCGGCCCGGTTGGTGTAGCGCTGGGTGGGCACCCCCGCCCGGCGGCAGACCTCCATGAAGAGGGCCGCGGACACGGCGTCGGTGGCGTAGCGCTGGACGGCGTTATACTTGATCACCACGCCCTTGTTCATCTCCGGCCGGTCTTTCCGGTCGGCGTACTCCGGGTGGTTGGGGTGGACGGCGTGGGCGTTGTCCATGGAGACCAGCAGCGTGGAGGCCATGCCCTGCCGCCGCTCCTCGGCGCTGCGCCCCAGGGCGCCGCCGAAGCGCAGCAGCACGTCCTTCAAAAAGCCGGAGCCGGCGCCCTGCTTGGTCATGCTGCCCACCTCTTCGTTGTCAAACACGCAGAAGACGGCGGCGCTGTCCCCGTCCCGGGCCCGCAGGAAGCCCTGCAGCCCGGCAAAGACGCACTGGAGGTCGTCCAGCCGGGGAGCGGAGATGAACTCCCCCGCCGCGCCCCACTGGGTTCCCGGCATGTGGGGGACCATGAACATATCCGCGTCCAGGATGCTCTCCTCCTCCACCTCCGCCGCCTGGGCAACCAGGCGCCGCAGGCTGCCCCCGGCCTCCCGGCCGCCGAAGAGGGGCTGCATGTCGATGTTCAGGTTGTAGCTCTTCCCGTCGTTGGCGGAGCGGTCCATATGGATGGCCAGATTGGGGATCAGCAGCAGGTCCCGGTCCAGATTGACCAGCCTGGTGACGATCTTCCCGTTCTGCCGCAGCACCAGCCGTCCGGCGGCGGAGAGGGGCCGGTCCATCCAGGAGGACAGGATGATGCCGCCGTAGCGCTCGGTGTTCAGGCGGGTGTAGAGCTCCACCGTGGGCACCGTGTCCAGGTGCTTGATCTTGAAGCAGGGGGAGTCCCCGTGCCCGGCCATGATCATGAAGCCCTTGAAATGGGGGCCGGGCACGCGCAGGGCGATCAGGGAGGAGCCGCCCCGGCGGACAAAATATTTCCCCGGTGCCTGGATCTCCCAGACCTGGCTCTCATGCAGCTCCGTGAAGCCCTCCCGGACCAGCCGCTGGGCGACGCTCTCCGCCGCGTGCCAGGCGGTAGGGCTCTCCTTGATAAACTGAAACAGTTCCTGATTGATTGATTCGTTCATAGCTTTCTCCTTTTCCGTGCCGTTCCGGCACATCATGAGGCGAAGTCTATAATAGCACAAATTTGGCAAGATGCAAGCGGAATCCTATTTGCATTTTTTGCCCGGATCGTGTATATTGTTGCCACGACTATACGACTAAATGTGAGGAGCCTGTCATGAAAGTATCTCAACTTCCCTACCGCCGGGTGACCCTGGAGGAATACCGCCCCGCCCTGGAGGACCTGATCGCCCGGATCCAGCGGGCCGGCAGCGTCCGGGAGGTGCTGGACGCCCGGCGGGACTATCTGAAGCTGGACCTGGAGCTCTCCACCAGCCAAAGCCTGGCCTACATGCGCTATTCCATCAACACCGCCGACCCCTTTTATAACGCGGAGAACGACTACTATGACGGGGCGGGCCCCGCTTTCGCCGCCCTGCAGGCCCGCTATGCCGCCGCCCTGCTGGACTCCCCCTTCCGCCCGGAGCTGGAGAAGGCCCTGAGCCCCCTGCTCTTCCGGACCCTGGAGCTCCGGCGCAGGGCCATGGCTCCGGAGATTGTGGAGGACCGGGCGGAGGAAAACCGGCTGATCAGCGAGTATTCCAAGCTGATGGCCTCCATGGAGTTTTCCTTCCGGGGGGAGACGCTGCCCCGGGCCCTGCTGGCCAAGTATTTCAAGAGCCCGGACCGGGAGACCCGCCGGGAGGCCATGGAGGTGCTGGGCCGCACCCTGGCCCAACACGCGCCCCAGCTGGACAGCCTCTTTGACCGGCTGGTGCATGTACGGGACCGGATGGCCAAAAAGCTGGGCTACCAAAACTTCGTGGAGCTGGGCTATTACCGGATGGAGCGGCTCTGCTACGGGCAGGAGGAGGTCCGCATCTTCCGGGAGAACGTGCTGCGGGACATTGTCCCGGCGGTGGCCCGGCTGCGCACCGCCAACGCCGAACGCATGGGCATCCGGCGCTACATGTTCTACGATAACGACGTGATCGTCCCCGGCGGGGACCCGGTCCCCGTGGACAAGGAGGGCATCTTCGCCGCCGCCCGGGAGATGTACCACGCCATGGGCCCGGAGCCCGGGGCCTTTATCGACAACATGCTGGAAAACGAGGCCTTTGACGTGGACGCCCGGAAGAACAAGTGGGGCGGCGGCTACTGCACGGAGTTTCCCAAGTACCGGCAGCCCTTCATCCTGGCCAACTTCAACGGCACTGCCGGGGACGTGGACGTGGTGACCCACGAGGCGGGCCATGCCCTCAATGTCTGGCTCATCGCGGACAATCCCTTTTATCAGGAGCTGAGCTGCGGCGGCATGGAGACCGCCGAGACTCACTCCATGAGCATGGAGTTCTTCGCCTGGCCCTATATGGACCGCTTCTTCGGCGAAAACGCCGGAAAATACCGCTTCATGCACGCCCTGGATTCCCTCTCCTTCATCCCCTACGGCACCATGGTGGACGCTTTCCAGCATATCGTTTACGAGCAGCCGGACCTGACGCCCGCCCAGCGCAACGCCGCCTGGCTGGACCTGGAGCGGCAGTTCCGCCCCCACATCCACTTTGAGGGCATCCCCTATCTGGAGCAGGGCACCCGCTGGCAGTACCAGATGCATATTTTCGAGAGCCCCTTCTACTATATTGACTACTGCCTGGCCCAGACGGCGGCCTTCGGCTTCCTGCTGGCCTCCCGGGAGGACTATGACGCCGCCTTTGCCAGCTATCTGCGGCTGTCCAAAACCGGCGGGGAGAAGCTCTGGACGGAGCTTTTGGCGGAGGCGGGGATTCCCTCCCCCTTCACCCCCGGCGCGCTGAAGACCCTGGCCGGGCGGGTAGAGGCCCTGCTGAAGGAAATCCAGGTGTAAATACAGTCTGCACGCCCCGGCGCAAAATGCGCCGGGTTTTTTTATTTTCCATGCAAGCAAACCGGGGTCTTTTCCGTCTAATAATCGAAAAAGACCCCCGTACGGGGGATAAACAGCCCTGTACTGGGCGAACGGAGGTTTGCTATGAAAAGATTTTTCGCGTTTTTTCTGATTCTGTCCCTGGCCCTGTCCCTCTGCGCCTGCGGCAAAAAGAAGGACCCGGCCGCGCCGGAAGCGGCCCCTCTGGCGGCGGAGGGAGAACAGGGCTGGTCCGTACACTATCTCCCCCTGCCGGAGGGCATCGTGGACAGCATCGACCAGTGCGCCGACGGAAACTATATCTACCTGGCCGGCATGGGCCCGGACGGGAAGAACGCCCTGGGCCGCTACGACGGGGAGACCTTCACCCCCTACCAGGTCCCGGAGGACCTGGAAAAATTGTCCGACTGCTTCCCCACCTCCGGCGGGGGCCTGGGTGTCCTGGGCGGGCCGGACAACTACAACTGGATCATGGAGCACAACGCTGACGAACCCTGCCCCAGAGAACTGCTGCTTTACGATGGGGAGGGCAAACTCCTCTCCCGGCAGGACCTGAGCCCCGCCCTGGAGGAGATCGGCCGCCTGGGCAAGAACGAGGTGGACGGCGGCATCGCCAATTTCATCCTTCGCAGCGTTGCCTGGTATGACGGCTGCCTGTTCCTGGCCGGGGACAGGCTGATCTTCCAGCTGGACAGCAGCCTGCAGATCCAGCGGACCTTCTCCGGGTTCGGCAACATCAGCTGTATGATCACCGGCCCCCAGGGCCTGCTGATCCAGAGCTATTATTACGACGGGCAGGAGGACTGGGAGCAGGTCCAGCGCCTGGCTTCCGCCAACGCGGAGCCGGAACTGCTCTTCCGCTGCCACACGCAGAACTATGAGGACGGCCTGGACCTGTTCTCCATCGGCTATACGCCGGAGGGAGAACTGCTCCTGGACATCTATAACGACCGGATCTGCAAGGCGGCGCCCTCCAACGGCCTGGGGGAGACTTTGTTCAGCTTTTACGAGGCGGGACTGGAAAACGGCTATGTAGGCTCCGCTCTCCTCCCCTGGTCCGGAGGCTACCTGTTCCCCCACTACGGCAACGAGCTGGTCTGCCTCCAATACGGCCCCCTGCCGGAGAAGACGGTCCTCACCATGTGGATGGACAGCCCGGACCCCAACCTCCTGGACACCTATCTCCAGCGCTATAACCTCAGCGACGCGCCCTACCTGGTTCGCTCTAAGTACATCGACCGGCAGGAGGCCTCCACGGAGCTGGCCGCCGGCCGGGGGCCGGACCTGTACGCCTTCGACGGGGACGGCTTTATGGGCTGGACAGACAGCACGGTTTTTGAGGAGCTGACTCCCTATCTGGCCGCCTCCGGCCGGAGCAAGGCGGACTTCCTCCCCTCCCTCATGGAGGCGGTGAACCCGGGGGAGGAGATGTACTCCGTGCCCCTGGGCTTCATTCTGGCCCTGTTCATCCAGAACACCGCCCTCCAGCCGGACCCTACGGCCCCCTTCTCCGCCTCCTACGCTCTGCCCCAGGTCCAGGCCGAGGAGGCCCGGGTCTTCGCCGAGAGCAGCTACACCGGCTGGCTGGATCTGTTCCCGGAGGGCTTTACCCGGGACGGTCTCTTTGACTGGCTGGCCACCGTCTACATGGGCGCCCACCTGGACGAGGCCAAGGGCTCCTGCGATTTTGACAGCCCGGACTACGCGGCGCTCCTGGAAAACTGCGCCGCCTTTCAGAAGAGCTACGCCCCGGACAGCGCCGCCCTGGTGTACCGCTATCTGAACACCGATTCTCTGGACAGCGCCGGCTACGGCCGGACCTTCTTCGGGGAGAACTATCGCCTTGTCAACGCCATGGCCAGCCTCTTCAGCCTGTCCACGGTCCTGGCCGTCTCCTCCGGCAGCCAGAACAAGGAGGGGGCCTGGTCCTTCATCGACTACTGCCTGTCCTCCCCCCTGGGGGCCTCCCAAAGCCAGATCTCCACCCTCAATGCCACCCTGGAGCAGCAGCTGGCGCTGCTGGCCAGCGGCAAGGGGGAATACGCGGAGGACGTGACGAGCGCGGACGTGGAGCAGTTTCGCGCCCTGCTGGAGAACACCCACGCGGTGGCAGGGGAGCACCCGGAGCTGCTGGCCATCCTGCGGGAGGAGGCCCAGCGCTTCTTCGCCGGGCAGAGCACGGCGGAAGAAGCGGCCGCCGCCTCCCAGTCCCGGGCAGCGCTCTACATGGCCGAACGCTTCGGCTAAAAGCCGCCAAAACAGGCAAGACCTCCGGCTTTCTTTCGCCGGAGGTCTTGCCTGTTCTTTTGTCTTTTTACCTCAATCCGATCAGGTCGCCGATCTTGTCAAAGAAGCTCTTGACGGATTCCACGACCTTTTTCACCTGCTGCACAAAGCCCACCACCTGGGTCTTGGCCTGGGAGACCTTCTGCAGCGTCCCCTGCAGCTCCTCCACCCGGGAGCGGAGCGCCTCGCCGTCCAACCCCTCCAGGGAGCGGCAAAGGGTGATCAGCTGCTGGATCTGCTTGTCGGTCAAGGTCACGTTATAGCGCCCGGCGATCTGGATGATCTGCTCCTTGATCTGCTCGTCCGTCATTTTCCGGGTCTCGTCCAGCATCATCTTCAGATCGTTGACGATGGAGGTGGAGTCCATGCTGCCGATCTCCGTGGCCAGGGAGCCGGTGATGGTCAGCTCCTGGGTGCTGACGGCCTTGGCCAGGTCGCTGAGCTTCTGACCGGTCATGTCCTCATAGGCCTTGTAAACGCCGGTGAGGGCGGCGGTGCCGCTGACCTCAAAGGGGGCGGCCACGGCAATCCGGGCGTCCGTGATGCCCGCAGTGGCCAGGGCGCTCATATACATCTCCGCCGTGCACCAGGTGATATTGCTGGTGGTCACGTCCATGCCGGAGCCCTCCGGCGTCAGCTCCACGTAGACGCAGGAGATGGACCGGGTCCCGATAATGGACTCGTCCACATAGCCCTCCAGATAGGCCCGCTCCTCCTGGTTGGTCATGGTCAGCTCGATCACGTCTCCCCGCTTCACGCCGAAGACGCCGTACACCGCGTTGGCCTGTTCCTCGGTCAGGTCCGCGCCGATCACCGCCCGGCTCTGGTTCTCCGCGTAAGCGGCGGTGCCCAGGGAGGCGACCAGCAGAAAAATCATCAGCACAGAAAGAAATTTTTTCATTTTTCTCATTTTCTTCATCCTTTCAGCTCTGTGTCATCTATAAGGACGCATAAGGCGTTCTTTTGTTCCATATACTCAACCGTCCTTGTCCGCCCCGCGGACGGCAGTTCAACGGTATGTTAACATAATATTTCCATAAAATAAAGTCTTTTTTGCAAATCTTAAAAAATCTTCATGAATTTGTTGGGCAAGCTGAACGATTTTCTCTGGACCTGGGCCTTTCTCCCCTGTCTGCTCGTCTGCGGGCTGCTGCTGACCGTCCGCTGCCGGGCCCTCCCCTTCCGGCGCTTCGGGCTGGTCCTGCGCGTCACCCTGGGCGGAGAAGAGCAGGGGGCCGGGGGCGGCCTGAGCTCCTTCCAGGCGGCCAGCACCGCCCTGGCCGCCACGGTGGGCACCGGCAACATTGTGGGCACCGCCCAGGCCCTCGCCATGGGCGGCCCCGGGGCGGTCTTCTGGCTCTGGATCGCGGCGGCGCTGGGCATGAGCGTCAAATACGCGGAGCTGTACCTGTGTCAGCGCTACCGGCAGCGGGACCGGCTGGGCCGCCCGGTGGGCGGGCCCATGAGCTACATCCGCCAGGGGCTGGGCCCCCGCTTCGCCCCTCTGGCCGGGGCCTACGCCGCCCTGGCCGCCGTCTCCGCCCTGAGCATGGGAAACCTGGCCCAGATCAACACCGCCGTCTCCGCCCTGAGCGGCGCGGCAGAGCTCATCCGCCCGCTGACGGCGGAGGAGCGCTTCCTTCTGCGGCTGGCCCTGGGCTTCGGCCTGGCCCTGCTGACCGGGGTCCTCCTCTCCGGGGGTGCGGGCCGGGTGGGCCGGGCCTCGGCGCTGCTGGTCCCCCTTATGAGCCTGCTCTATCTGGGCGTGACGGCGGCGGTGGTGCTCCGGGGCATGGAAAATCTCCCCCGGGCGCTGGGGGAGATCTTCACCGGCGCTTTCCGGCCCCGGGCAGTGCTGGGGGCGGCCTCCGGCATCGGGCTGCGGGAGGCGCTGGAGTGGGGCGTCCGGCGGGGGGCCTTCTCCAATGAGGCGGGGCTGGGCTCGGCGGCCATCGCCCACGGCTCGGTGGAGGCGGCCTCTCCCGCCGTCCACGGGCTCTGGGGGATCTTTGAGGTCTTTGCCGATACCGTCGTCCTCTGCACGGCCACGGCCCTGGCCATTCTGTGCAGCGGCGTCCCCATCCCCTGGGGCAGCCGCCCCGGGCCGGAGCTGCTGGGCGCCGCCCTGGGCACCGTGTTCGGCCCCACAGGCGCGGCTCTGCTGCTGGCTGCGGCCCTCTCCCTTTTCGGCTTTTCCACGGTGACCGGCTGCTCCGTCTACGGCCTGCGCTGCCTGGAATACCTCTTTGGGGAGCGGGCGGAGGGGCCCTACCGGCTGGTCTATACGGCCTGCGTGCTGCTGGGGAGCGTCCTGTCCGCCGGGGCGGTCTGGACGGCGGCGGACACGGTCAACGTTCTGCTGTCCCTGCCCAACTTTCTGGCCCTCTTCGCCCTGTCCGGCCAGGTCTCCCGGGCGGTCCGGCGGCAGTTCTTCTCCCCGCCGGGGCTTGACAGGACCGGGAAAATGGCTTTTAATAGGAGAAGAAAACCGATGCACGGAGGAAAAAGCCATGAAAACCATCGCCAGCTTTACGGTGAACCATGACAAACTGGAAAAAGGGATGTACGTCTCCCGGATCGACGGGGACGTGATCACCTATGACATCCGCATGAAAAAGCCCAACGGTGGGGACTATCTGTCCAACGGGGCGCTGCATACCTTTGAGCATCTCTTCGCCACCTGCGCCCGGAACAGCGCCTGGGCGGACCAGGTGCTCTACGTGGGCCCCATGGGCTGCCGCACCGGCTTCTATCTCCTTCTGCGAGACAGCGTGAGCCGGGAGCAGGCCCTCGGCCTGGCGCGGGACTGCTTCGCCTTCATCCGGGACTTTGAGGGCGTCATCCCTGGGAGCCGGCGCTGGGAGTGCGGCAATTATCAGGAGCACGACCTGCCCGGGGCCAAGGCGGTGGCACAGGATATGCTCGCCGTCCTGGCCGATTGGACCCCGGAGAAGATGCGCTATACGGAATAAGCCGGCTGATAAGCCAAAGCCCCGCGGTGGTACTGCGGGGTTATTTTTTGCCCTTATATGCCGTTTTTTGCCATTTTTTCGCTTGACAAGCGACGGCGGACAGGATATGCTGAGCATGGCATTTGCCAAATAAATGAACAGGAGGAGACGTCATGGACAGTGGAAGTAGCGGCGGCACATCAGCGGGCCGAAGTTTCTTCGCGGAGCGCCTGTGGTCTCCGCCTGCCAAATAAGTCGCTGAGCTTCGGTCTGCGTGTCGGCTTCCAAATCTGGACGCGTTCCAAAAGAGGAGGAATATCCGATGGCAGAATACAACGCGCTCTTGAAAAAGACCCTGAAGACCCTTCTCGACGAGAAGAAGTACCCCACCCTGAAAGACATCCTGGTGACTATGAACCCGGCGGATATCGCCGCCGTGTTCGAGGACCTGGAGGAGGAACGCATCCCGCTGCTGTTCAGGCTGCTGCCCAAGGAGCTGGCGGCGGAGTGCTTCGTGGAGATGGAGCCGGACCGGCAGGAGCTGCTGATCCGGGGCTTTTCCGATCTGGAGCTCCGGGACCTGATCGGCGAGCTGTATGTGGACGACGCCGCCGACCTGGTGGAAGAGATGCCCGCCAACGTGGTCAAGCGGATCCTCTCCCAGGCCGACCCCCAGACCCGCCGGGAGATCAACCAGATCCTGCGCTACCCGGAAAACTCCGCGGGCTCCATTATGACCACCGAGTATGTCTCTCTGCGGCCGACCATGACCGTGGCGGAGGCGATCTCCCGCATCCGAAAGACCGGGGTGGACAAGGAGACCATCTACACCTGCTACATCACCGAGGACCGGCGGCTGCTGGGCTTCGTGACGGTCAAGGACCTGCTGCTGACGGAGGATGACGATACCCCCGTCTCCGCGGTGATGGATGAGCATGTGATCTCCGTGAGCACCATGGCCGACCAGGAAGAGGTCGCCCAGATGCTCTCCCGGTATAATTTCCTGGCCCTGCCCGTGGTGGACACCGACGGGCGGATGGTGGGCATCGTGACCTTTGACGACGCCATGGACGTGCTGGAGGAAGAAGCCACCGAGGATATGGAGATCATGGCGGCCATCACCCCTTCGGAAAAGCCCTATCTGCGCTCCAACGCCTGGGAGCTTTTCAAGCACCGCATCCCCTGGCTGATGCTGCTGATGGTCTCGGCCACCTTTACGGGCATGATCATCACCGGCTTTGAGAGCGCCCTGGCGGCCCAGGTGGTGCTGACAGCCTTCATCCCCATGCTGATGGATACCGGCGGCAACTCCGGCTCCCAGTCCTCGGTGACGGTGATCCGCGCCCTGTCCCTGCGGGAGCTGGAATTTAAGGATCTGCCCGCCGTGATCTGGAAGGAGGTCCAGACGGCTGTGCTGTGCGGCGGCGCGTTGGCTCTTCTGTGCTTCGCGAAGATCATGCTGGTGGACAAGCTGCTGCTGGGCAGCACCGGCATCACGGCCCTCACGGCGGCGGTGGTGTGCTTCACCATGGCGGTAACGGTGCTGGTGGCCAAGGTGATCGGCTGCACGCTGCCCATGTGCGCCAAAAGGCTGGGCTTTGACCCGGCGGTCATGGCCAGCCCCTTCATCACCACCATCGTGGACGCCCTGTCCCTGCTGGTCTATTTCGGCGTGGCGCAGGCATTGCTTTTCTAAAATATACAAAAAATACCGGGGCTGCTTCAAAAGCAGCCCCGGCAATTTTTCAGCACTGTTTCATCAGCCGGAGGAAGAACTCCACCGCCCGGTCGATCAGCTCCAGGCGGATGCGCTCGTTGTTGCCGTGGATCATGCCCCGCTCCTCCTTGGTCAGGTCCATGGCCGAGAAGCGGTACACCCGGTCGGACAGATCCCGGTAATGGCGGCTGTCCGAGCACTGGACCATCAGATAGGGGGAGACGATGGCCTCCGGCCAGGTGCCGGACACGGCCTGGACCACCCGCCGCCAGCCCTCGCAGTCCGTGCGGGAGATGGGGCTGGGCTCCATGTGGTCGCCCACGCTGAGCTGGATCTCCCCGTCCTTTATGACGCCGCGCACATAGTCCACCGCGGACTGGACCGAGTCCTCCGGGTTCAGGCGCATGTTGGCCACCATGGAGACGGAGGGCGGGATCACGTTGGGCGCCTTGCTGCCGTTCATCTGGGTGAAGGCCACCGTGGTGCGCACCAGGGCGTTCAGCTCCCCGCCGCTCTTCCGGCAGAACAGGTCCAGCAGGCCGCCGAAGCACCAGAGGTTGGCGAAGAGGATCCGGTAGACGAAGCCGGAGTGCCGGCCCAAGGTGTCGAACATGTCCAGCACGGGCTTCGTCAGGTGGGCCTTGAAGGGGTGGTCCTCCACCCGGGTGCAGGCCCGAGCGAGGCGGCCCACCGGGGTGTGCGGCGCGGGGGCAGAGGCGTGCCCGCCGGCGGAGGCGAGCCTGTACTCCAGGTTCAGCATCCCCTTTTCCGCGATGCCGATCAGGGCGCAGGGCTGCTTGACGCCGGGGAACACCCCCTGGACCACCGCGCCGCCCTCGTCCACCACCAGGGCGGGGACGATTCCCCGGGCCTTGAAGGCATCCACGATATGGACGGCCCCCCGGCCGTTCACCTCTTCCCCGCCGGAGAAGGCAAAATACACGTCGTTTTCCGGGACAAAGCCCTGCTTCAACAGTTCCTCCGCGGCGGATAAGATACCGTTAAAGGTCACCTTGGTGTCCAGGGTGCCCCGGCCCCACAGGACGCCGTCCTCCACAATGCCGTCAAAAGGCGGTTTTATCCAGTTCTCTTCCTCCACCGGAACCACATCATAGTGGGCCATCAGGACGGCGGGCTCCCCGTCCCCTTTCCCCTTCCAGCGGAAGAGCAGGGCCCGGTCCTCCAGGCGCTCCAGCGGGCAGGCGGCCATCACATGGGGGTACAGCTTCGGCAGCAGGCCGATCAGTTTCTCAAACTCCCCGTCGTCCTCCAGCGCCGGGTCCGCGTTGGACACGGTGCGGCAGCGGACCAGCTCCGCCAGGGCCGTCCGGGCCGCCTCCCGGTCAAATTCCAGGGGCTCAGCCGGCGCGGTCTCCTGGGCCCTGGGCTTAAAGGCAGCCGCCCGGAGCAGCAGCACCGCCAGGAAGGCGGCCACGATCAGCAAAACAAGCACGGCAAGCATTTCAGGCCCTCCTCAAAGCAGATTTTTCTTGTACATCAGCCGGGAGACGCCCAGGGTGAACAGCACGCCCACCGGCACCATGATCCCCACGGTGGAGGCGTTCAGTGCCGGCACGAAGATAAACAGCACCAGCATCAGCAGCACCGGGGCCACGGAGATCTTCCAGTTCTTCGAGATGAACACCACGCCCAGGCCGCCGAACAGGGCGGGCAGGATCTGGGCAAAGGCGGGGGCCAGCGCCGGGGAATCCAGGATCGGGGTCAGGGGCGTGATGAGCACCACGCCCAGGATGATGATCAGGGTGGTAACGATGCTGGACACGGCGATGGCCACGGTGGAGACGATCTCCCCCTCCTCGGAGTTGACCTTGACCTCCGCCTGCTCCAGGGCGTTCAGGGCCACCGGCAGTTTCAGGTTGGAGATGTTGCCGGTGACAAAGGACAGGTAGGACCCGCCGGCGCCCAGCATGGGCACATAGGTGAAGGTCTCCACCACGGCCACCGCCCAGTACATGGGTGCCGTGGCCACCAGGCCCATGGCAAAGCCCCGCCAGTCCGGCCCCGCGCCGTACAGCAGGCCCACCGCCACCGGGAACAGGAGCAGCAGCACCATCATGGAGAGGTTCCAGATCCGCCCGTCCCGATGGACGGAATCCATATAAGACAGCTTCTTTTTCACAGCGCTTTCCCTCCTCTCAGCTCAGCCAGGCGGTGATGGGGATCGCGGCGGCCATGCCCGCGATCAGGCTCACCGGCAGGGCATAGTCCGAGATCCAGGATTTTTGAAAGGTCTTCACCGCCAGCCCGGCCAGGCACATGATCAGGGCGGACACCGCCATCACCAGCGGCGGGATCAGGCCGGACAGGTCCCCGGCAAACACCACGGAGAAGTCGCAGAACACATAGCCCACAAAGGCGGAGATCATGCCGATGAACATGGAGGCGGAGAAGATCTCGCTCCACTTTTTGTCCCGGTTTTCCAGGGTGATCAGGCCGCTCTGCAGCTTCTTCCCCACCACCGGCACCAGCCAGATGCCCACCATGATGCTCAGCGTCATGACGCTGACGATGGTCACGTACTGGGAGGCCGTCAGGGAGCTGACCTGGCCGAAGGTCAGGCCCATGGCGCTCTCGGCGTTGGTGGCGGCGATGGTCTCATAGGACATGGAGCCCACCACGCTCAGCCGCAGCCAGGGCAGCGGCACCCCCAGGTCCTTGGACAGGGTGATGACGCTGATCACAATGGCCACCGCCGGGGCCACCGTGAACACCGCCGAGGTGATGGCGATCCGTTTGAGCTTCTCCCGGTCCATGCCGATGGCGAGCCCCCGCCGCCAGGCCTTCACCAGGAAATACACCGACTGGGCCAGCACCGCGGCGATGATGAGCCCGGCCAGCACAAAGAGCACCGGGCTGTTTACCTGAAAGGTCATTGCTTTTTCCCCCTTTTCTTCTCTCTCTTTTTTCTCAAACCACCTGAAACAGGTAAAATTTCAGGTAGTCCGTCTCCGGTACGTTCCACAAAATCGGGTGGTCCGGCGCCTGCTGCCGGGCCTCGATCTGCCGCAGCTCCACCCCGGCGTCCAGGGCGGCGGCGCGGAGCATCCGCTCAAACTGGGCGGACGGCATGAAATGGCTACAGGAGGCTGTGGCCAGATAGCCGCCCCGGGGCAGCAGGCCCATGGCCCGCCGGTTGATCTCCCGGTAGCCCCGCTCCGCCCCCTCCACGGTCCTGCGGGATTTGGTGAAGGCCGGCGGGTCCAGAATGATAAAGTCATAGGGCTTGCCCCCCTGCTCCGCCAGCCGGGGCAGCAGCCGGAACACGTCCTCCTCCAGAAACTCGATCCGCTCCTCCAGGCCGTTGCGCCGGGCGTTGAAGCGGGCCGTCTCCAGGGCGGAGGCGGAGCTGTCCACCGCGGTCACCTGCCGGGCGCCGCCCAGGGCGGCGTTCAGGGCAAAGGAGCCGGTGTGGGTAAAGCAGTCCAGCACCCGGCGGCCGGCGGCCAGCCGGGCCACCGCCAGCCGGTTGTATTTCTGGTCCAGGAAAAAGCCCGTCTTCTGCCCGTTCTCCACGTCCACCCGGTAGTAGACGCCGTTCTCCCGGATCTCGGTAACGGCGCTCTCCGGCCGGGGCAGACCCTCCAGATCAAACCAGCCCTTCCCTTGCTCCAGGCCCTCCAGCTCCCGGATAGCTACGTCGTTGCGCTCATAGAGGCCCCAGATCTCCTGCCCGTCCTCCCGCAGCGCCTCCACCAGCAGCGGGAACAGCAGCGGCTTCAGCCGCTCCATCCCCACGGAGAGGGTCTGGGCCACCAGCAGGTCCGAAAAGCGGTCCACCGTCAGGCCCGGGAAGCCGTCGGCCTCCCCGTAGATCACCCGGCAGCAGCCCAGGTCCCCGCCCATGACGGTTTTCCGGTAGTCCCAGGCGTATTGGACGCGCCGCCGCCAGAAGGCGGCGTCAAAGCGGTCGTTGGCGTTGCGGGAGACCAGGCGCAGGCGGATCTTACTCTGCCGGCTGACAAAGCCGGTGCCCAGATACTTCCCCTTTTCGCTCACCGCGTCCGCCAGGCCGCCGTTTTCCGCCCCCGGCTCCTCCGAGAGCACCTCCCCCTCGTAAATCCAGGGATGGCCCTGCTCCACCCAGTTGGTGCCTTTGCGGGTGATGACAAATTTGGGATAGTCCCGCTTCGCTTTCATGGCAGTACCCCGTTTCTCCCTTGATAGGCTTTATTTTACCATATCCCGCCATTGAGCACAAGCGGGCTCTTTTCTTTTGCCCGCTTTTATGCTATACTGCAGGCAATCAGTATAAGGAGGGCATCGGCTATGTTCAGACCTATGCGCCGTGCGCGGCAGCAGCTCAGCCGGGAGGAGACGGAGGCCATTCTCCGAAAGGGCAGCTCCGGCGTCCTGGCTCTGGCTGGGGACGAGGGCTACCCCTACGCGCTGCCCATCAGCTATGTGTACGCCGGCGAGAAGCTCTATTTTCACAGCGCCCTGACGGGCCATAAGATGGACGCGGTCCGCCGCTGCGGCAAGGCCTCCTTCTGCGTGATCGGCCAGGACCAAGTGGCCCCGGAGCGCTACACCACTTTGTACCAAAGCGCCATCGCCTTCGGCCGGATCCGCGTGCTGGAGGATGCAGCGGAGCGGCGCGCCGCCGCCCTGCTCCTGGGGGAGAAGTATAACCCCGGCCACCGGGCGGAGGCCGAGGCGGAGATCGGCAAGCTCTTTGACAGCATGGCCGTCCTGGAGCTGACGGTCGAGCACCTCACCGGCAAGGAGGGCATCGAGCTCACCCGGCAAAGAGAAAATCAGTAAAGGCAAAACCTCCGGCTCGTAGAATTGAGCCGGAGGTTTTGCCTTATTTAAGTCTTTCGCGCCGCTTCCCTCAGCAGCATAAGAAGTGGTAGCCGCACAGGGGGCCCAGGCAGAAGTTGGCCGCGCACATGGTAAGGCAGAGCCGCTCCGGGCTGAGGCCCGTGTTGTAGCGGACGGTGTAGTTGTTGTAGAAATCGCCGCCGCTCTGGAGCTGGGCCAGCAGCTGCCGGTACTCCTCGTTCCCCGGGTCGATCTCCACCGCCCTCTTGGCCGCCTCCAGCGCGGCGATCCGGTTGCCCATATACATGTTGGCCGCGGCGCTGAGATAGTACCAGCGGCCGTCCCGCTCCTGGAGAGGCACACCGGACAGGGCGTTGAGAGCCTCCCGGTACATGCCGTTGCGGATATAGTTCCGGGCGGCGGTGTACTCGCTGCGCTCGGTCTGCTGATACCGGGCCTCCCCCCAGCCGCCGGTCCAGGGGTTCCAGCCGCTCCAGCCGCCGGCCCCGCCGTACTGCTGCTGGTAGGCGCCTCCCCCGGCTCCGCCGTAGGCGTACTGCTGCTGGGCGGTCCCGTTCTTGATCTGGTCATAGGCGGCGTTGATGTCGTTCATCTTCTGCGCGGCGGCAGCGTCCCCCGGATTCAGGTCCGGATGATATTTCTTTGTAAGCTCCCGGTATGCCTTCTTGATCTCGTCGTCCGAGGCGTCAGGAGAGACGCCAAGGACTTTATACGGGTCCTGAATCATGGAAGGAGTCCTCTTTTTCCCCGCGATTCCCGCTGAATTTTTTGTCAAAGCCGGTCCACACACCGGCGCACAGAATATTCTGGAGCAGTTGCGCGTCCTGCACAAGGGGCAGCCGGTCAAAGTGAAACAGGCACTCCCCCAGCAGCATCCGGAGCATGTCCCGGAAGCGGCCTTCGTTGTCCCCCAGGCCGTAATAACGGCGGAAAGGGTTGTACCGGTTGAAGGCCGCGTCCCGGTCCAGATCCAGGCAGGCGTCCATCACATAGATAAAGCCGCCCAGCGCCCGGCCCATGGCCCGGAGCGTCCCGCTCCAGCGGTCCTCCCGCCAGACCAGCGCCTCCGCCATCAGCTCCCCGAAGGCGGCGGCCGCCGCGTCCGGGTCCTCCTGCCGGTCCTTTTCCAGCCGGGCCAGGCGCTCCATGGCATCCGCCATAGCGGCGCACTGCCGGGGCCAACGTTGGGAGACCTGGGCAAACTTCTCCTTCAACAGGCCCGAGGCGGCCAGGGCGCTCAGGCTGCCGTCGTCCTCCCAGTCGTCCCGGCATTTATAATAGCTCAGGGCCAGGTTCATATCCGCGGCGTACTCCGTCGCTTCGCTGATGAACCAGGCCCTCTGCCGCCGGGGATGGAGCAGGCAGCGGTCCTCCCCCGCCCGCTCCTCCGGCTCGTAGAGGGAGCCCAGCAACAGGATCAAAAAGCTCATGTCGTAGTTGAGGGTCAGGCGGCTCAGCTGGCCGTGCCGCTCCTTCAGGCAGCGGCAGAGGCCGCAGTAGCAGGCCCGGTACCGGAGCAGCTGCTCCTCCGTGAGCTGGCCCAGATCGGCGGCGAGGATCCCGAACATCAGGACTTGCCCAGGAAGGAGTTGCCGCATTTTCGGCAGACGATTTTGATTTTCCCCTGCCCTCTGGGCACCCGCAGAGTGGTCTTGCAGGAGGGACAGGTGAAGAACTTATAGTCTTTCCGCTGGACCCAGCGCTCCCGCCGCATTTTGAAGAAGGCCTGCACCCGGTAGCGCAAGCGGATGAATTTGCCGTTTTCCTCCTGACGGCGGGCAATATTGCGGGAGAACATGCGGAAATACGCCAGCCCCAGCAGGACGATAGTCACCGGATACAGCACTTTGCCCGCGCTGTTGGTGAAAATCGCCCCGATGAGCAGCAGCGCCAGGTCCACTATCAACAAAAAGGCGTTCAGCTGGTCATTGCCGTTCCGGCCGGCCATAAAACGCGCGATCCGTTCTCTCATGCTCTCACCTTTGCTTCTGTCTGCAATTTCTATAAGGAAATTATAGCACAAGCGGTGGTTAAATTATCAAAAATTTGTGAACAGCGGCCTTTATTTTCCTCTTTCCGCCAGGGAAAGCAGCACGATCTGCTCGCAGAGCTGCTCATAGCTCAGGCCCTTGACCGCCGCGGCCTTGGGAATGAGGCTGTTCGGCGTCATGCCCGGCAGGGTGTTGACCTCCAGGCACCAGGCCCGCCCCTGGCCGTCCAGGATAAAGTCCGTCCTGGAGTAGACCGAGAGGCCCAGCGCCTTGTTCAGCCGCAGGGCATAGCCGGCCAGCAGCGCCTCCTCCTCCGGACTGATGGGGGCGGGGCAGATCTCCCGGGCGCCCTGGCTGCCGCTCTGGTACTTGGCTACATAGTCGAAGTCCTTCCCCTCCGGGGGGACGATCTCGATGGCCCGGAGGGCCTC
This sequence comes from uncultured Oscillospiraceae bacterium, assembly GCA_947626315.1. GTDB lineage: Bacteria > Bacillota > Clostridia > Oscillospirales > Oscillospiraceae > Limivicinus. The sequence goes on from CANQRQ010000007.1 coordinate 59,201, forward strand.
GCCGTCCAGCACGGGCACCGTCAACTCCCGGCCCCTGATCTTCTCCTCCACCACGATCCGGTTTCCGTAGCGCAGCAGGTCCTCCAGGGCCCGCCGCAGCTCCTCCCGGGTCTCCGGCAGGGCCACGCCCAGGGAGGAGCCGCCGCAGACCGCCTTCACGGCGCAGGGCACCGGCAGCGTCTCCGCCAGGGCGGGGATGTCCTCCCGGCCATAGCGCAGCTCCCGCCAGGGCGGGGTGGGCACGCCGCAGCTGTCCATGATGCGCTTGGCCACCGCCTTATCCATGGCCATGGCGCTGCCCAGCATCCCGGAGCCGGTATAGGGCACCCCCATCAGGTCCAGCACCGCCTGGATCTTTCCGTCCTCTCCGTCCTCCCCGTGCAGGCCCAGAAACACGCAGTCCGCCAGGGCGCAGAGTTCCAGCACGTTTTTCCCCAGGCGGCTGGGGCCTTTGTCCTCCCGAGAGGCCTTGACCGCCTCCAGGTCCGGCTCGGCAGTGCCGATGGAGACCTCGCCGCACAGGCCGTCCGGCGTCCGGAACAGCTCCTCCAGCGGGCCGGAGACCTTCTCCAGGCCCAAATACATGTCCACAAACACCGCCTCGTGCCCCAGGCTCCGCAGCGCTTTGCACGCGGAGGTGGCCGACACCAGCGACACATGCCGTTCGGGGCCGATGCCGCCCCCTAAAACCACAATTTTCATCCTGTTTCCCCCATTCTGCCGCGGCGCGGCGCAGACGGCCCACAGGCCGTTTCGCGCCGGCGTCCGGCACCTCCATAAAAATACCACTTCCCGCGGAGAAGCACAAGAGGCTTTTACTCCTCCGCAAAAATCCGAGGCGCTTGAAAATTCAAGCGCCTCGAAGGGACTTTTCTTTTGGTTCTTACCTGTCTCTTACTTGATGTTGCGCAGCGGGGTGATGGCCAGGTAGTCCTCCAGGCTGCCGTCGTTGAGGCAGGTCTCGATGATCTGACGGCCGACAGGGTCCAGATCGTCGGTGAGGAAGCCCTTGATCTGCTCCTTGAAGAAGTCCGTCAGGATCTTGGCGCCGGCGTCGTACCCGGCGAAGCCCAGCTTGGACTGGAGCTCCGGCCGAAGGAAGGTCTGACGGACATACTGGCCGTCGATCTTCATTTCGTCCAGGGAGTAGCCGAACAGGGGGCAGCGGGCGGGCACCAGGTGCTTCAGGCGGACGATGCCGCTGCGGCGGGCCAGATACTCACGGGCCAGCCACTCGCCCATGAAGCCCACATGGTAGGCGCCGATGTGCTGGTTGGGGATCAGCACGTTCAGGGTCTCCGGCGTGTCGATCAGCTGGTGCAGCAGCATGTTGGCCTGGGTGACCTTCAGTCCGGTGGAGAAGGGCCAGTAGGAGCCAACGCCCTCGGCCTTCAGGCCGCTGCCGGCATTGGAATCGGCGATGGAGGGGTTCTTGAAGCCCCGGGGCGACACCAGACGCCACAGCCAGGCGATGGAGGCGGGTACAAACTGGACCATGCCCATGACGCCGTAGTTGGGGGCCATCTCCGTGGAGGGCGGCATCCGCACGCCGAAGGAGCGGACGTTGACCTCCTGGGGCTGGTTGCCGGGGACGATGTTCTCGATCATCTCGCGGGGGATGATCACCCGGGGGTTGGTGCAGCGCTTGCCGGTGGACTCCAGCACGTGCTCCCAGATCAGGCAGGTGGCGCCGGGGACGCCGTCCATGTTGAAGAACTCCAGAGGCTCCTCCGGGTGGATGCTGATGCGCTCATAGATGGGGCTGTTGCCGTAGTAGTTGTCCCCGTCCATCCGCAGGAACCAGCCGTCCTCCGCGTCGGCGATCACCAGGTGGCCGGAGCCATCCTGAAAGTCCTTGTGGGAGAGGATCATGTCGTCCGCGATGGGGTGGATCTTGCAGGTCTCACGGATGTTCAGGTAATATTTTTCGCCGGAGACCGTGTGGATGCCCATGAGGATCTTGCCGTCCTCGTCCTTGTGGATCTCCTCCAGCATCTCGCTCTTGCCGCCGCCGGAAGCGCCCTCGTGCATGAAGACGATCTCGTTTTCATAGGGGGACTCCAGCATGGCCGCGGAGGCGTGGTTGGTGATCCAGCCTTCCTTCTCGCCCACGTCCAGCAGGATGGAGAAGACGCCCTTCTTGGCGGAGGGGCCGGGATAGAGGTTGTAGGCAAAGACCTCGTGCATCTTTTCGCTGCGGCAGTGCACCACCACCTGCTTGCCGTTGAAGTGGGTGTGCCGGAAGGGCGGGGCTACGTAAATAATGGACCGGGGGGTGTAGCCGTCCTGCACGTCGTAGATGCTGACGAAGCCCTGCATGTTGGCCACGGACAGGGCGAAGAAGGCCGCGTTCATGGGGCAGATCATCAGGCTGTCATAGCCGTAATACTTTCCGCCGGCCTTAAAGGGCAGGAGGATCAGCTGCTGGGTGGAGAGCCAGGTCATGGTCTCCTCCCGGAGCTTGGAAAATTCGTAGCCGTACACATCCTTGAAGCGGGGCTTGTCGGTGGGCAGATCGTCCCCGATGCGCATGCAGTCCGGGTCACGGCGGCGCATGTAGTCCTCCATGAAGTTGACCACCGGGCCGTTCTTGCAGCGGACCACCTCCGCCTCCTTGACGGTGCCCAGACCGGCAATGGGATAGGTCACGTCATAGCGGGAGCTGTGGGTGGGGCCGAAGCACATCTCCATCAGCTGGTCCTTGTTCTCCGGGTAGCAGAGATAGCGGCTTTTCTGCAGGGCCTCGGTCAGGTCCTGGGGCAGCACAAATCTGTCAAAATAGGGATCTGTATACATGGATTTATTTTCACTCCTTCTGTATAAATTCCAAACTGCGCTATGTTAATATTTTACCACGATCCGTCAAGTTCTTCAACAAATAAAAGCACCGGAATTTCGCCGCGGCTTCCAAGTTTTTTGCCTTGATTTTGTGCAATATATCCAGACCGCTATCTCCGGTTCTTCTGGTACAGGACCCAGAGCCCCTTCAGCAGCAGATCGTCGTCGCAGACGATCCGGTGCCGGCAGTAGGGGACGACGGACTGGGCCAGGCCCCCGGTGGCCACCAGGGCGCAGGGATAGCCCAGCTCCTCCTCCATCCGGTCGATCATGCCGTCGATGGCGGCGGCGGTGCCGAAGATGGCGCCGGAGCGCATGGCGTCCACGGTGTTGGTGCCCACGCATTTTTTCGGCGGGCGGATGGAGATATCCGGCAGCAGGCTGGTGTCCGAGGAGAGGGCCGCGTAGGAGGTACGCACGCCGGGCAGGATGGCCCCGCCCAGATAGCAGTTGTTCCCGTCCACGGCCACGATGGTGGTGGCCGTCCCCAGGTCCAGCACCAGCACCGGCGTCCCGTAGCAGGACATGGCCGCCACGCTCCCCACCACCAGGTCTGCCGCCAGGGAGCTGGGGTCGTCGATCCGCACGTTCATCCCTGTTTTCATCCCCGGCCCCACTACCAGGCAGCGGCAGCCGGTGAGGGTTTTGACCGCGGCCAGCAGCGCCCCGGTCACCGGCGGCACCACAGAGGAGAGAATAGCCCCCTCAAAGCCCTTGGGGTCCGTTCCGTTCAGCTCCAGCAGCTGCTTGAGCTTGATGGCGTACTCGGTCTCCGTCTCGCCGGGATGGGTCTGGATCCGGTCAATGCTGAGGATCTCTCCGTCCCGGATACAGCCGATCACAATATGGGTGTTTCCCACGTCGATTGCCAGAAGCATGGCGTTTCCCCCTTTTATAAATATGGCTCTTTATTTTAAATTTTACCGCCCCCGCCCGGAAATGTCAAACCTTATACAAATCTTCTATAAAAAGCCGCCGGTTGAAAAATCCCTGTTGAACTGGCGGGCGGAGAGGATTATAATAAGCATAACTATTTGCCGCAGCGGCAGAAAGAGAGAGCTATGGCGTTTAAAACAGCGTTTCAAAAATCACTGCCTATTTTTTTCAGCTATCTGTTTGTCGGCATGGCCTACGGGCTGATGATGAACGAGGCGGGCTATGCCTGGTATACCGCCCTCTTTACCAGCTTCACCGTCTATTCCGGCGCGTTTCAGTTTGTCCTGATCACCTTCCTGAGCGGCGGGGCCTCCTATCTCACGGTGGCCCTGACGGCGCTTTTGATGAACAGCCGGCAGACCTTCTACAGTCTGACCTTCCTGGAGGAGTTCAAGGCCATGGGCAGGCGGAAGCTGTACATGATCCACACCATGTCGGACGAGACCTACGCCGTCAACTGTACGCTGGACCGGGAGGACCCCGCCAGGAAGGACATCATGTTCCTGGTGGCGCTGCTGAGCCGGCTCTACTGGATGGGGGCCTCGGTGATCGGGGCGGTCCTGGGCCAAGTGCTCCCCTTTGACCTGACGGGGATCGACTTCTGCATGACGGCGCTGTTCATCACGATCCTAGTGGACCAGTGGGACAAGCGGAAGAGCCATTTTGAGCCTATAGCCGGGGGGCTGGTGGGTGTGCTCTGCCTGCTGGTCTTCGGCAAGCAGAGCTTCATCCTCCCGGCGCTGCTGCTGGTGTCCGGGCTGATCCTGCTCCGCGGGCAGCCGCGTAAAACAGGGAAGGAGGGGAGCGCGTGAGGACCTACACCCTGATCCTTGTGGCCGCCCTGGTCACCTTCTCCCTCCGGGCACTGCCCTTCGTGATCTTCAGCGGGCAGCGGACCATGCCGGCCTGGCTTGAGCGTCTGGGCCAGACCCTGCCCCCGGCCATTATGGCGGTGCTGGTGGTCTACAGCCTGCGGGACACGGTAGACGGGGGGAGCGCCGCCGCGGCCGGGCTCATCGCCGCGCTGGTCACGGCCCTGCTGCACAAATGGCGGCACAGCACCTTCCTCAGCATCATCGCCGGCACGGGCCTGTATATGCTGCTGCTGCGCCTATTATAACGTATATTAAAAAAAACAATTAACAATATAACGGAAAGGAAAGGGAACTATGAAAAAATTAGGCTTTGGGCTGATGCGTCTGCCCCAGACAGACCCCAACAATCCGGCGGCGGTGGATGTGGAGCAGGTCAAGCAGATGGTAGACCTGTTTATGGCGAAGGGCTTTACCTACTTTGACACCGCCTGGATGTACAACGGCTTTGCCAGCGAGAGCGTGGCGAAGGAGGCCCTGGTGGACCGCTATCCCCGGGACAGCTTCACCCTGACCACCAAGCTCCACGCCGGCTTCTTCGACTCGCTGGAGGACCGGGACAAGGTCTTCAACGAGCAGCTGCGGAAGACCGGGGCAGGCTACTTTGACTACTACCTGCTCCACGGCATCGAGGCGTCCATGCTTCCCAAATACGAGGAATTTGACTGCTTCAACTGGCTGCTGGAGAAGAAGGCCCGGGGCCTGGTCCGGCACGCGGGCTTCTCCTTCCACGACACGCCGGAGCTGCTGGACCGGATCCTGACCGACCACCCGGAGATGGAGTTCGTGCAGATCCAGCTGAACTACCTGGACTGGGAGAGCGAGTGGGTCCGTTCCCGGGCCTGCTACGAGATGGCCCAGAAGCACGGAAAGCCCGTCATCGTCATGGAGCCCGTCAAGGGCGGGACCCTGGCCAGGCTCCCCGAGGCAGCGGAACGGCTCTTCAAGGCCCACGAGCCGGACATGAGCGTGCCCAGCTGGGCCATCCGCTTCGCGGCCAGCCTGCCGGGGGTCATGATGGTGCTCTCCGGCATGTCCAACGTGGCGCAGATGGAGGACAACCTGCGCACCATGGAGAACTTCCGGCCCCTCACCGAGGAGGAGCGGGCCCTCTGCTTCCAGGCGGCGGACATCATCAACGGCAAGACCGCTATCCCCTGCACCGGCTGCTCCTACTGCACGGAGGGCTGCCCCATGCACATCGCCATCCCCCAGTATTTCTCCCTCTACAACGAGGACATGCGGGAGGATCTGGAGGAGAAGGGCTGGACGGTGAATTTCTCCAATTATGAGACTTTGAACGGCAAGTTCGGCAAGGCCTCCGACTGCCTGGCCTGCGGCCAGTGCGAGAGCGTCTGCCCCCAGCATCTGCCCATCATCGAGAACCTGAAAAAGGTGGCGGCCCACTACGGAAAGTGAGCCGGGAAAAACACATTAAAATGCGGAAGTATGAGCCGATTTCGGCTCATACTTCCGCAAACTTGACTTGTTTAAACGCGGTCAGTTACACAACGCCCTGGGCCATCATGGCCTCGGCCACCTTCAGGAAGCCGGCCACATTGGCGCCCACCATCAGGTCGCCCGGACGGCCGCACTGGACGGAGGCGTCATAGCAGGCCTGATAGATGTTCTTCATGATGCCCTGCAGCTTCTCGTCCACTTCCTCAAAGCTCCAGGACAGGCGCATGGAGTTCTGACTCATTTCCAGGCCGGAGGTGGCCACGCCGCCGGCGTTGGAGGCCTTGCCGGGGCTGTACAGCAGGCCGGCGCCCTGGACCACCGCGATGGCCTCCGGCGTCAGCGGCATGTTGGCCCCTTCAAAGACGCCGATGCAGCCGTTTGCCACCAGGGCCTTGGCCCCGTCGGCGTCCATCTCGTTCTGGGAGGCGCAGGGCAGGGCAATGTCGCACTTCACGTTCCAGATGTTCCGGCAGCCCTCCACATACTCGGAGCCGGGGACCTCCTGGGCATACACGCTGATGCGGGCCCGGCGGCGCTGCTTGATGTCAAACAGCTTCTTCAGGTCGACGCCCTTGGGATCGTAGATATAGCCCTGGGAGTCGCTCATGGCGACCACCTTGCCGCCCAGCTGGGTGACCTTTTCCGCCGCGTACTGGGCCACGTTGCCGGAGCCGGAGACCACCACCACCTTGCCCTCAAAGCTGTCGTTCTTCAGGTGCTTCAGGGCCTCGGCGGCATAGTAGCACAGGCCGTAGCCGGTGGCCTGGGTGCGGGCCAGGGAGCCGCCGAAGGTCAGGCCCTTGCCGGTGATGACGCCGCCCTCGAAGCGGTCCACGATCCGCTTGTACTGGCCGTACATGTAGGCAACCTCCCGGCCGCCCACGCCAATGTCCCCCGCGGGGGTGTCGGTAAACTGGCCGATGTGCCGGTAGAGCTCCGTCATAAAGCTCTGGCAGAAGCGCATGACCTCCATATCGCTCTTGCCCTTGGGGTCAAAGTCCGACCCGCCCTTGCCGCCGCCCATAGGCAGCGTGGTGAGGGAATTTTTCAGAACCTGCTCAAAGCCCAGGAATTTGATAACCGAGAGATTGACGGAGGGATGGAAGCGCAGGCCGCCCTTATAGGGGCCAATGGCAGAGTTGTACTGCACCCGGTAGCCCCGGTTCACATGCACGGCGCCCTGATCGTCTACCCAGGGGACGCGGAACTCGATCACCCGCTCCGGCTCCACAAAGCGCTCCAGCAGGCCAGCCCGCTCCCATTCCGGGTGCTGGTCCACCACCAGCTCCAGAGACTCAAAAACTTCCTGCACGGCCTGGAGAAATTCCGGCTCGTGCCCGTCCCGTTTTTCCACTTCTGCGTACACTCGTTTCAGGTACTCATTTGTCAGCATAGTAACCTCCTTTTGCTTCTGCATTTCTTGTTTGTCGGGCTTCCCGCCCTTTGGTTTCATTATAGCATAGCTTCAAGAATTTCACAAGAATAATCGGAAAAATAACGAAAAAATTGTGCAAATTATTTAAGTTTGACCGTCATAACTGACAATATATAACAGAGGAGGCATGGGGACCATGCTTTATCAGAGAGATTTCGGCAGCTGGCGGCAGTTCGTCCTGGAAAACGGCAGCCTGACGCTGTCCGCGATGGAGCTGGGGGCCACGGTGACGGGCCTGCGCTTCAAGGGGCGGGAGATTCTGCTCCGCTTTGACCGGGCAGAGGATTACCTTAAGCAGACTTCTTATCTCTGCGCCGCCGTGGGCCGCTGTGCCAACCGGATCGGCGGCGCCCGCTTCCGCCTCAACGGCCGGGAGTACCGGCTGCCGGCCAACGAGGGGCGCAGCCAGCTCCACGGCGGGCCGGAGGCCTTCGACTGGCGGCGCTGGGACGCCCAGCCGCTGGGGGACAGCGCCGTGCGCTTCACGCTTCAGTCCCCGGATGGGGACAACGGCTTCCCCGGCGCGCTGGAGGCCAGCGTCACCTACAGCCTGAGCGGCAGCGCGTTTCGGATCGAGTTTGAGGGTCTGAGCGACGCGGACACGGTCTTTGCCCCCACCAGCCACCTGTATTTCAACCTGGCCGGGGCAGGCTCCGTGCTGGACGCGGAGCTGCAGATCAACGGGGACCGCTACGTGGAGGTGGACCGGGAGCTGATCCCAACGGGGCGGCTGCTGCCCGCAGAGGGGGACTTTGACTTTCGCCGGCTCCGCCGGATCGGCCGGGACTATGACCACTGCTTCGCCCTCAACGGGGGGGAGAGGGCCCTTCTGCTGCGCGCCGGGGGCATTGCCATGGAGCTGTACACGGATTTTCCCGGCGTGCAGATCTACACCGGCTCCGCCCTGGAGGCGCCCTTCGGGAGAAACGGGGGGCTGGCCATCGAGCCGGAGTTTTATCCCGACAGTCCCAACCGGCCGGAGTTTCCGTCCGTGCTCCTGCGAAAGGGCGAAAGCTTCCGCCGCACCGCGGAGTTCCGCTTTTCGGAGGCGTAGAAAGCACAAAAAGAAAGCGCTGTGAAAACCGTTGCGGTCTTCACAGCGCTTTCTTTATCGGAAAAACAGCCAGGCGATCAGCAGGCACAGGGGCTGATGCAGCAGATAGATCAGCAGGCTTTTCTGCCCGACCGGCGTCAGCAGAGGGAGGGGCCGGAGGGCGGCCCGGCGCCAGCGTTTCCTCCGGAGAAAGAGCCCGTAGAAGAAATAACCGGTCAAAAACAGGAAGAACCAGGGCAGAAGGGGGAAGAAATCGCTGGAGCGGAAGCCGGGATAGGGAAAGCCCAGGGGCGTCAGCAGCTTCAGGCTGTACAGGCCCTCCGGCAAGCGGAGCAGCTCCCAGCTGCCCAGGCCCAAATACCCCCTCTGGACCGGCTTGAAGAGCAGAAACAGCAGGAAGCTGACGGCGGCGCCCGGCCCGGCGGGCAGCCGGCTGAGGGCCCGGTCCAGCGGAACGGTCAGCAGCACGGCGCAGCCGATGAAATTCAGGATGCCGAACCAGATGGCCTCCGAGGGCAGGGCGATGAGCGTCACGCCGGTGATCACCAGCCCCCAGAAGTTCAGCAGCAGGCCCCGGCGCAGGTTGTGCGCCCTCCCCAGCTGCCAGGAAAAGCCGGCGATCAGGATGAAGCTCCAGCAGATGCCCTGCTGCCACAGGTGGACCGGCGGCAACGCGTACCAGCGGGGATTGCGGCCCAGGACCACCATCACATCGTACAAAAAGTGATAGGCGACCATGTTGACCACGGCCAGGCCCCGCAGCCCGTCCGCCAGGAGATAGCGCTCCCGCGCCGCGTCAGAGGCCAAGGCTCTTCTCCAGCGCCGCCAGGTCCGCCATGAAGAGGCTGTTCTCCCCGTCGGAGGGGATCAGGAAGCCGCTGCGGGGGGACACGGAGAAGGCCTCCACCGCCGGGCCGTCCATCAGGCAGGAGCGCTTGAACTGCTGGGAGAAGAGCCGCTTGCAGTAGCTCTTCAGCCAGCGGAGCAGCTCCTCGTCGGTAAAGGCGTCCCCGTAGGCCAGCCGTGCCAGCCGGAAGGTCTTGGAGGGGGTAAAGCCGCAGATGAGCATCTTGTGGGTAAAGAAGTCCTGCAGGCTGTAGGAGCCCACCGCATCCTCGCTCTTCTGCTCGATCTGATCGTCGTGGATGGGCAGCAGCTCCGGGGTCACCGGGCAGTCCAGCACGTCGTACAGGGCGGCGGCCAGGACCTTGTCCTCCGTGCGCTCGGCGATGTAGCGCACGTTGGCCCGGACCTGGGTCTTGGTCAGGCCCATGTTCACGTCGTACATGCTGGTGTGGTCCCCGTTGTAGGTGCACCAGCCGTCGATAAACTCGCTCAGGTCCTCGGTGCCCACGTCCAGGCCGTTGACCTTGTTGGCGATATCCATCAGTACCTGGGTCCGCTCCCGGGCCTGGGCGTTTTCATAGGCGATGCTATAGTCGTCGTGGGCGTGGCCGATGTCGTCAAAATGCTGGTAGACGGCCTTGCCGATGTCGATCACCCGCACGTCCGCCCCCAGCTGCTCGGCCACGATGATGGCGTTGGACTTGGTACGGGAGGAGGTGCCGAAGCAGGGCAGGGTGCAGGCCACCACGTTGGTCTTGGGCAGGCCCAGCTTAGCCACCGCCGCTGCGCTGACCATCACGGCCAGGGTGGAGTCCACCCCGCCGGAGATGCCCACCACGCAGTGGTCCAGCCCCGCGTACCGCATCCGCTTGACCAGGCCCGAGACCTGGATATCCAGCATCCGGCGGCAGTATTCCGGCAGCTCCGCCGGATCGGCGGGCAGATGGGGGTGCTTGCCGTAGGGCCGGGTCAGCGCCGTCTCCTCCAGCCCGGTGCCCCAGAAGAGGGCGCCCATGGAGGGCCCGCCGAAGCCGGGCGCGGCGGTGCGCAGATGAGTGAGCAGCTCTGTGTCGATCTCCGTCAGGGCCAGGCTGTCCTCCCCCTCGCTCTCGGCCAGGAGCACGCCGTTTTCCACGGCGGCGCAGTACCCGGACCAGGCCTGGTCCGTGGTGCTCTCTCCCTTGCCGGGGGCGGCCAGGACCATGCCGCATTTCAGCCGGCGGGAATCCGCCCGGAGGCTGAGCCGGGCCTCGTCCACCGCGGTGACGGTCTGGGGGAAGGAGGCCATGCGGACGATCAGCGTGGCCCCGGCCTGGGCGTAGGCCGCCGAGGGGGGCAGCGGCGCGTCCGCATCCGCCCCCAGCTCCACGCCCACCGAGAGGCCGGGGAGAACGGAGCTGGCAAAGAGCAGCTCTGTGGTCACCGGCACGGCGGTCCCGTAGAAATCCCACTCCCCGTAGGGCTCGGCGGGGGGGACGAAGCGGGTCCCTTCGGTGTGCTGCCGGGGCACCAGGGCCAGCAGCTCCCCCTGATACAGCACGGCGGCGCAGCTGAGCAGCCGGCTGCCCAGGGAGACGGGCAGGCCCGCGAATATCAGCATGTCCGTGCCGGCGGTTGCCCCGGCCAGCTTTTTCAAAGCGGTCTTGGCCCCCTCCAGCAGTACCCGGTGGCCAAACAGGTCATAGCAGGAGCAGCCGGTGAGGCTGAGCTCCGGGAAGGCCAGGAGCTTGACGCCCTGTTTCTCCGCAGCTTTGACGCAGGCGATGAGCCGGTCCGCGTTATAGTCCGTGTCCGCCACCTTCAGCACCGGGGAGGCGGCGGCGACTTTGATAAATCCGTCTTTCATGCAAATCTCCATTCTGCCGCAGGTCCGGCAGCACAAAGCAAAAGGGAAAACCCCCTCTGCGGCTGAGTGGGGATTTTCGGCCTGTGCCCCGGTCGCCGCTTTTGCGGCGAGCGGCACGCCGTTTTTATTATTCCGTGTGATTTATCACGCTGAAGAAGCCTTTTAGTCCTTCTGAGAAGAAGAACTATAATTTTGGTCAATATAATACAGGACCTCCTTCAGCTGCCGGAAGGCCTCCTGACCCTGGGGGCTGAGGGATGTGGTCAGCTTCCCGTTCTCGCAGTAGGTGTCAAGGGAGGTGATCACAGGGAGCGTCTGCCGGATGGTGTCACCGAACTGGATAAAGGCGTTGCCTGGCCAGCCCAGCTTGTCAAACACCAGATTCATGAGAAAACCGGCGCTCACGTCCGGTCCCTGGCCGGTAAAGTCCTCGCCCAGCTGCTCCCTGGCCGCGTCGTTGGCCCAGAAGAGATAGCGGGTGGAGTAGTAATTATAGAAGCCTGTGGGGCTGGAGCGGTCGCCGTCACAGATCTCATGGATAAGAGCCGGCTTATGGTCCCCGTAAATGAGAAGGACAACGGGCGTCCGGTCCTCCCGGAGGCTGTCCACCAGCTTCCGCAGGTTTTCCTGGGTGTCCATAACAGACTCCAGATAGCTGTTGACCCGGTTCCGTACCGGCTCGGAAAAGCCCTCCCCCGTCCAGTACACAGGCTCGCCGGGGTCCCGCTCGGATCGGTACGGACCGTGCCCCTGCAGCGTTACATTGAAGGAAAAAACAGGCTGCCCCTCTTCTTCATAACGTCTGTACTGGTCCAGAACATCCGCCATAAAGGTTTCATCATTGGACTTGGCGCCCCACTGATCCTGGGGATAAACATCGTTCACGAACCAGTAATCCTCAAAGCCCAGGCTGGAATTGGTACCGGCGCGGGAATAGAAGCTGCTGACATTCGGATGCCCTCCGATGGCCCTGTAGCCCTGACTGCGCAGATAGCGGACGTGGGAATAGGAGCGGCTGGAGATGTAGGTGCTCAGGAAATAACTGCCGGTGAGGAAGCAGCGCTCCGTGTCGATGGTGGAGCCGCCGTAGACATTGGCGATCAGATTGCCGGAATATCCCTCCTGCTCCAGCGCGTGGTAATACGCATAGGCTTCGGGGGAGATACCGCTCAGGCCGAATCTCTCCAGATCGCAAAAGGACTCCAGCTGCATAACCAGGAGGTTGACCTTCCGGCTGTCCGGAATGGCGGCGTCCTCATACTGCTCCAGCAGCGCCTCCGCCTCCTGCCGGTCGTAATTTTCCGGCACAGTGCCGTTGCGGTACGAGATGCTGTGCAGGAAGGGATAGACAAAGCCCCGCACGATGAACTTCTCATCCCGCCAGCCTACCACCGCCTCGTAGTCCGGCGCCGCGTCGAACTCATAGAGCACCTTGTCCGAATAGACAAAATGCCAGAGAGGGAAAAGAGAGACGAGAACGCACAGGCCCGCCGATAAACGCAGCTTGTTGGCGGGGCGGCCGCGGACCAGAAAATACAGCAGCAGGGTCCCCGCCGGAATAGCGGCGAAGGCCAGAAGCACCCGCGCGCCCGGTGGAAAGAGGTCATACCGGGAGGCAATCCCCAAAGCGGCGCCAATGAGCCTGATATCGGCAAAATAGAACGGAGAATACCGGATGGAGATCTTATAAAAATTGCCGATTGAGGCCAGCAGGACGATCAGAGAGCAGCCCAGATAGGCGGCCCACTGACGGCCGGTAAGGCACAGAAGAAGGAGCTGCAGCAAAAAGACCGGCAGAAAGTTGAGCAAAACAAGAAGCGGGTTGGAGAAATACGCCCAAAAGGTCGCGTAATCGTAGGTTCCAAGGGCCAACAGCAGGCTTAAGACGGCGATAAGCGCCGAGGAAAGCAGCAGCGCCGCCCCGTTCCAGATCCAAAACAGCCAGCGCTGCACGCCGGACAGGCCGGAAGCGTCCCGGGCCCATATAAAACTGAAAAGACGAGTTTTGACCATAGCTTCCCTTCCTTCCGGTTCCCGCACCTCTGGTCAGAAGGCGATTCTCTCCGCGATATAGCTCTTCACCTGGCCGATGGGGATGCGGACCTGCTCCATGCTGTCCCGCTCCCGGACGGTGACGCAGCCGTCGGCCGCGTCCGTCTCCGTGCCCACGGTGTTGAAATCGAAGGTCACGCAGAAGGGCGTGCCGATCTCGTCCTCCCGGCGGTAGCGCTTGCCGATGGAGCCGGTCTCGTCATAGTCGCACATGAAGTCCTTGGACAGCTCGTTGTACAGCTCCATGGCGGGGCCGGTGAGCACGTCCTTCTTGCTCAGGGGCAGAATGGCGCATTTGAAGGGGGCCAGGGCCGGGTGCAGGTGCAGAACGGTCCGCACGTCCTCCTTGCCCTTCTTGTCCTGCCCCACCACCTGCTCGTCGTAGGCGTCCACCAGGACGGAGAGCACCGTCCGCTCCACGCCCAGGGAGGGCTCGATCACGTAGGGGATATAGTGCTCGTTCTGCTCCTGGTCGTAATAGGTCAGGTCCTGGCCGGAGACGGTCTGGTGCTGGGTCAGGTCGTAATCCGTCCGGTCGGCCACGCCCCAGAGCTCGCCCCAGCCGAAGGGGAACAGGAACTCAAAGTCCGTGGTGGCCTTGGAGTAGAAGCAGAGCTCCTCCGGATCGTGGTCCCGCAGGCGCAGGTTTTCGTCCTTCAGGCCGATGGAGAGCAGGAACTTGTGGCAGAAATCCCGCCAGTAGTCAAACCACTCCAGATCGGTGCCCGGCTTGCAGAAGAACTCCAGCTCCATCTGCTCGAATTCCCGGACCCGGAAAATGAAGTTGCCCGGGGTGATCTCGTTGCGGAAGCTCTTGCCGATCTGGCCGATGCCGAAGGGCAGCTTGCGCCGGGTGGTCCGCTGGACGTTGACAAAGTTGGTGAAAATGCCCTGGGCCGTCTCCGGGCGGAGGTAGACGGTGTTTTTCGCGTCCTCCGTGACGCCCTGGAAGGTCTTGAACATCAGGTTGAACTGGCGTATATCGGTGAAATTGTGCTTTCCGCAGCTGGGGCAGGGGATGTTGTGCTCCTCCACAAAGTCCTTCATCTCCGCCTGGGAAAAGGCGTCGATGGGCTTGGGCAGAGCGTAGCCGGTTTCGGCGCACCAGTCCTCGATCAGCTTGTCCGCCCGGAAGCGCTCATGGCACTCCCGGCAGTCCATCAGAGGGTCGGAGAAGCCGCCCAGATGGCCGGAGGCCACCCAGGTCTGGGGGTTCATGAGGATGGCCGCGTCCAGCCCCACGTTGTAGGGATTCTCCTGCACGAACTTCTTCCACCAGGCCCGCTTTACGTTGTTCTTCAGCTCCACGCCCAGAGGACCGTAGTCCCAGGTGTTGGCCAGACCGCCGTAAATCTCAGAGCCGGCGAAAATGAAGCCGCGGTTTTTGCACAGGGCAACGATCTTGTCCATGGTCTTTTCGGTGTTTTTCATGTTCTCTTCCTTTCCCGCGGCTGGCTGCCGCAGAGAGTATAGTAAATGTGGTTCCGTCCGGAACAATTCTTTAATATATCACAGTTTTTCCAATCCTGCAACAGGCGATCGGATTTTCGGGCAGGAAAGCGGCCCGTCAGGGAAAAACGCCAAAATTTTCTTAAATTTACGAATTCCCTCTTCCATCTTGAAAAGATTGGGGTATAATAGGGTTACATAACATTGGCATCAGAGGCGTGGGATGAAAAAGAGAGAAAAGAAGCCGGCGGAACAGGAGCCGGCGCAGGAAAAAGAGGACGCGGCCAAACCGGAGGGCTCCGCCGCGGAGAGCTCCGTCACGGAGAGCGTGATCGAGCCGGAGGAGCCGGCCAAAGAGGCGCGAAAATATAAGAGACGCCGGGCCCTCCGGCTGGCGCTGCTGATTCTGGCGGCCTATGCGCTGATCGTGGCGGCGGTGGCGGTGCTGGTGGACGGGCGGCACGTCCGCTTTTATATGGCCAGCGACGGGGAGATGACCGTGGAGTGCGGCCAGCCCTACTATGAGCCGGGCTGCTACGCCGTGACCTACGGTAAGCTTTTCGGCGAGAGCCAGAGGCGGCTGCCCCTCCGGGTAGAGGGCGAAGTGGACACAGGCAAGGTGGGCAGCTATGAGCTGCGGTACATCGTCCGCTACCTGTTCCGGGAGTATGAGACCAGCCGTCTGGTGACGGTGACGGACACCACGGCCCCGGAGATCACCCTCCTGTACAAAGAGGGCTACCGGCCCAGCTGGCTGGACGGCTATGAGGAAGAGGGCTATGTGGCCAAGGACCTCTGCGACGGGGACCTGACGGAGCAGGTGCAGCGGGAGGTCTTCCCGGACCGGATCGTGTACACCGTCACGGACGCCGCGGGCAACACCGCCACGGCGGAGCGCCGGCCGGACTACGCCGTTACCGCGCCGGAGATCACCCTGCTGGGCGGGGACAAGCTGGAGTATAACGCCTGCCTGTATTTTACGGACCCGGGCTTTACCGCCAAGGACTCCCTGGGAAACGATCTGTCCGGCTACGTGGAGACCGAGGGGGAGGTCATCCCCTATAAGCCGGGGCTCTATGAGCTGAGCTATTCCATCAGCAACGCCCAGGGGGAAAAGGTCAGCGCCGTGCGGACGGTCAATATCCTGCCGGTGGGCGCGCCGGAGACGGTGGACCCGGACCGAAACACCATCTACCTCACCTTTGATGACGGGCCGGGCCCCTATACGGAGCAGCTGCTGGACCTGCTGAAGGTCTACGGCGTGAAGGCCACCTTCTTTGTCACCTGCAACAACCCGGACTATGAGGACATGGTCGGCCGGGCCTACCGGGAGGGGCACAGCATCGGCGTCCACAGCGCCACCCACAACTACTACAGCATCTACGCCAGCGAGGAGGCCTTCTTTGAGGACTTCAACGCGGCGCAGAACATGATCTATGAGCAGACCGGCTCCTATACCAGCCTGCTGCGCTTCCCCGGGGGCAGCTCCAACACGGTCAGCAGCTTCAACAGCGGCATTATGACCCGGCTTACTCAGGCGGTGACGGACATGGGCTACCAGTACTTCGACTGGAACGTGAGCAGCGGGGACGCGGGGGAGACCACCAACACCCGGCAGATCGCGCAGAACATCATCGACGGCTGCACCGGCCGCCGGGCCTCCATCGTGCTGCAGCACGACATCAAGGACTACAGCGTGGCGGCGGTGGAGCAGGTGCTGATCTGGGGCCGCAACAACGGCTACAGCTTCCGGGCGCTGGACCTCTCCAGTCCCGCCGCCCACCACACGATCTTCAACTGAGGGACGGCCATGGAGATGAGAAGCTGCTGTTCCCCGCTGGGGGAGATCCTTCTGGCGGCCCGGGGCGGCGCCCTGACAGGGCTCTGGTTCAGAGGGCAGAAATATGAGCAGGCGGGGCTGGACCGGCCGGGGCCGGAGCCGGAGCGGGAGACGCCGGAGGCGGACCGGCAGGTCCTGGACCGGGCCCAGCGCTGGCTGGAGGCCTATTTTGCCGGGGCCAGGCCGGAGGCGGACTTTCCCCTCCGCCCGGCTGGCACGGATTTCCAGCGCCGGGTCTGGGAGGCGCTGCGGGCCATCCCCTACGGGGAGACCCTGAGCTACCGGGAGCTGGCGGAGCGGGTGGGCTGCGCCTCCGCCCGGGCAGTGGGGGCGGCCGTGGGCCGCAACCCGATCTCCCTGCTGATCCCCTGCCACCGGGTGCTGGGGGCGGACGGCTCCCTCACCGGCTACGCCGGAGGCCTGGAGCGGAAAAAAGCTCTGCTGGAGCTGGAAAAGAAAACAGCCGGTTGAACGGCCGAAGGCCGCTCTGCCGGTTTTTTTCTGTCTATTGTCGGGAAAGCGGCTGCAGAGCTGTTCAAAAGCGTCTATCGCCGTGGAAAAATGCCCGGAAGCCATTGCGATAGGGGCAAAGCTGGTATATAATGCAGAAAGTGACGGGAACCCCCCGGGCCGCCTGCGGCGCGTCGCGCGGGGAGACGGAGGGAAGCATGCTCAATCAGTTTTCAAGGACAGAACTGCTCCTGGGGCAGGAGGCCATGGAGATTTTGGCCCGCGCCCGGGTAGCGGTCTTTGGCCTCGGCGGCGTGGGCGGCTACGTATGCGAGGCCCTCTGCCGCAGCGGCGTCGGGGCCTTCGATCTGGTGGATGACGACCGGGTATGCCTCACGAATCTGAACCGGCAGATCATCGCCACCCATAAGACCCTGGGCCGGCTCAAGACCGAGGTCATGCGGGAACGGATCCTGGAGATCAATCCCCAGGCGGATGTCCGCGTCCATACCTGCTTTTTCCTGCCCGAAAACGCCGGCGCGTTCCCTTTTGCCGAGTACGATTACGTGGTAGACGCGGTGGACACCGTCTCCGCCAAGCTGGCGCTGGCGGTCTGCTGCGCCCAGGCGGGGACGCCGGTCATCAGCTGCATGGGGGCCGGGAACAAGCTGGACCCCACGGCCTTCCGGGTGGCGAACATCCGTGAGACCCGGATGGACCCCCTGGCCAGGGTCATGCGCCGGGAGCTGAAAAAGCGCGGCGTTGAAAAGCTGAAGGTGGTCTACTCCACAGAGCCGCCTCTCACCCCCCTGGCGGAGGCGGACAGCGGCTGCGGAGACTGCACATTCTGCCCGCCGGAGGCCGAACGCCGCCGCACGGACCGCCGGGCCGTTCCGGGCAGCACGGCCTTTGTGCCCTCCGTGGCGGGGCTCATTCTGGCGGGCGAGGTGGTTAAGGACCTGACAGCAGCGGCAAGGAGGGCCGGGGAGTCATGAGCTTGGAGAGAACTTTTGAGGAACTGGAGCGGGACCCGCGGGAAAAGCGGGTGATCGATATCCGGAGCCGGGACCGTTTTGAGCGGGGCTCCTGGCCCGGGGCGGAGAACCTCCCCCTGGCGGAGTTTGACCGGACGGCTGTCGCCGCCGGGCCCCGGCAGCCGCTCTACCTCCTGTGCCAGGTTGGCCGGCAGTCCCAGGACCTGGCGGAGGAACTGGAGGCCCTGGGCTGCGAGGCGTACAGCCTCAGGGGCGGGTACATCAGCTTTCTGCGCCGGAAGCTGGAGGCCCTGTCCGCAGACGCGGAGCAGGCGGCGGCGCGGCGGCAGAAGGCCGAGCAGAGCATCCTCAAGAAGTTCCGAAAGCAGCTCTGGAGCCCCTTTACCCGGGCCCTGCGGGACTACCGGCTCATTGAGGACGGGGACAAGATCGCCGTCTGCATCTCCGGCGGGAAGGACTCCATGCTGATGGCCAAGCTGTTTCAGGAGCTCCTGCGCCACGGGAAGCAGAATTTTGAGGCCGTCTTCCTGGTCATGAATCCGGGCTACAACGAGCTGAACTACCGGGCCGTCACGGAGAACGCCCGACTTCTGGGCGTCCCCATTCAGACCTTCCGGACGGAGATTTTCGACATTGTGGCGGAGCAGACCAATTCTCCCTGCTACCTCTGCGCCCGGATGCGCCGGGGCTATCTCTACAGCAAGGCCAAGGAACTGGGCTGCAACAAGATCGCCTTGGGCCACCACTATGACGACGTGATCGAGACCATCCTTATGGGCATGCTCTACGGCGGCCAGGTGCAGACCATGATGCCCAAGCTCCACAGCACGAACTTCGAAGGGATGGAGCTGATCCGCCCCCTGTACCTGGTCCGGGAGGCGGACATCATCCGCTGGCGGGACTACAACGACCTGCACTTCATCCAGTGCGCCTGCCGCCTGACGGAGAGCTGCGCCTCCTGCGGCGGGACCGAGCAGGGCTCCAAGCGGGCCGCGGTCAAGGAGCTGATCCGGCGCGTCGCCGCCCAGGACCCCCAGATCGAGAAAAACATCTTCCGCAGCGTGGAGAACGTGAATTTAAACACTGTCATCGCCTACAAGAAGGACGGCGTGAAGCACCATTTCCTGGACAGCTATGACCGCCCGGGCCCGGCGGAGCCGGATTAAAGGAGGACTCGCTATGTGGTTTGTCTTTGCGCTTCTGTCCGCGGTTTTCGCGGCGCTCACGTCCATCCTGGCCAAGGTCGGCATCGAGGGGGTCAACTCCAACCTGGCCACGGCCGTGCGCACCCTGGTGGTGGTCTTTATGGCCTGGGGTATGGTCTTTCTCACCGGCGGTCAGGGCGGCCTCTCGGAGATCAGCCGGCGCAGCTGGCTGTTTCTGACCCTCTCCGGCCTCGCCACCGGGGCCTCCTGGCTCTGCTATTACCGGGCCCTCCAACTGGGGGAGGTCTCCAAGGTGGTCCCCATTGACAAGCTGAGCGTGGTGTTCACCCTGGTGCTGGCCTTTTTCCTCCTCCATGAGAAATTTACGGCCAAATCCGCCCTGGGCTGCCTGCTGATCGGGGCCGGCACGCTGCTGATGGTTTTATAAGAGACGATGAACAAAATACCCGCCGGGGCTTTTGCGGCACCGGCGGGTTTGCTGTAGACTGATTGAATTTTCCTTCTGTCCGCGCAGCCGGGCAAGCGCCTGGCATGCCGCCGGGATGTCATAAGCTTTTGCCTTTCCCGTTCCGGCCGGAGCAGGCCGCTTTCAGCGTTGAGAGCACTTTTTTCTGTGCGGGAGGTTGGCCCCTCTGTCCATAAAGGCCTTTATACTCCTCCAGAAGCTCCTGCGCGTCTTCCCGATTCAGCAGCCCGATCAGCTCTGCCGTCAGCGCATGAACGGCCAGGAGCATCCAATAGACAGCCCGGGGCTCCCGGTGCTGCTGGGGTGCACGATAGATAAACTCCAGCAGCTCCCGGGCCTGGCCGGAGTCCGGAGCCTGTCGGGCAAGGTCTTTCAGCAACGCCTCCAGATCCCGGGCAAATTGGCCGTGGCAGGGGGCGTCTCCCAGCTTGGGACCGAAGCCCATATATCCGTCAAAAGGCCGGCGCGACTGTTCCGCCTGGCGGACCTGCTCCAGATAGGCCTCATACAGCCGCCGGATTTCCTCCAGACCCTTCGAACCTTCCGTCATAAATCCTCCTTTAAAAGACCTTCAGCGAGGCCTGGGCCCCGCTGAAGGAAAGCGATGTACAGAAATTTACTTGCGGACCAGATATTTGCGCATATCCAGCGAGCAGGCAGCCAGGATAATGGCTCCCTTGATGATGAACTGGAGGTTGGGGTTGATGCCCAGCATGTTCAAGGCCACGAAGATAATCCGCAGCACAAACACGCCCAGAACAATACCGCCGATGTTGCCGGTGCCGCCAACAAAGGAGACGCCGCCGATGACGCAGGCCGCAATGGCGTCGCACTCGTTGTTCAGGCCGGTGGCGGCGGTGATGGAGCCAAGGCGGGCCGCCTCCACATAACCGGCAAAGCCGTAGAGAGCGCCGGCCAGCGTATGTACCAGCACAGTCGTCATGAATACATTCACGCCGGAGACCTTGGCCGCCTCAGCGTTGGAGCCCACGGCGAACATGTTTTTACCGAAGGTGGTCTTGTTCCAGACAAACCACATGATAAACACCAGGATAAAGGCGTAAATCACGTACCAGGGGATGGAAACGTTCCAGGCCTCGATACGGAAGGCAGGACCGGAGACCACATTTTTGAACTCCTGAGCCACGTTGCTGATGGGGCCGCCGCCGTTGCCGTTGATCTGGAAGAACATCAGGATAACGCCGTAGGTGATCAACTGGGTGGCCAGGGTGACGATGAAGGGGTGCAGGCTGAACTTAGCCACAAAGAAGCCGTTGACCAGGCCGATGACAGCGCCCACCAGCATGACGATCAGCAGCACCGCGATGATCCAGGCGCCGGAGGTGCTGGGCAGATGCTCAAACAGCAGCTTGGTAGCCAGCCGGTTCTGGAGCAGGCCCGCGGTGATGGCCGCCGTCAGGCCGAACACACGGCCGCCGGAAAGGTCGGTACCGGTCAGGACGATGCACCCGCCGATACCCAGAGCCATAGGCAGCGAGGCCGCGGCCAGGGTGATGATGTTGGCGATGGCGCTGGGGCTCATAAAGTTCTTGTTCACAATGGCCGTGAAGATGATGAATGCGGCCATCAGGATATACAGGGCGTTGTTCAGCAGCCCGTCGGTCCAATAGCGGCGGCGGTCAAGCGCGTCCAGCGCCCGATATTCCTCCTGCTTTCTCTTAAAATACCCGTTTTTCATATCGTGATCCCATCCTCCTCAAACATATTTTGCCGCCAGGGTCATGATCTCTTCCTGGGTAGTAGTCCTGGCATCCACTTCACCGGCCAGGCGGCCGCCGGACATGACCAGGATTCGGTCGCAGATGCCCAGAAGCTCCGGCATCTCCGATGAGACCACCAGCACTGTCTTGCCCTGGTTGGCCAGGTCCAGGATCAGCTGATAGATCTCATATTTGGCGCCCACATCGATGCCGCGGGTGGGCTCATCCAGCAGCAGCACATCCGGCTCGGTCAGCAGCCAGCGGCCGATGATGACCTTCTGCTGGTTGCCGCCGGATAGGCTGCGGATCTTCGTCTCCTGGGAGGGCGTTTTGGTGCGCATGGAGTCGATAGACCACTGGGTATCCTTCTTCATGGAGGCGCTGTCCAGCCACAGGCCGAAGCGCAGATGCTTTTTCAGGCTGGAAATAACCGTGTTTTCCCGGATGTTCAGAATGGAGAAAATGCCGGTGGCCCGGCGTTCCTCCGTCAGCAGGGCAAAGCCGTTTTTGATGGACTCCCGGGCGTTGCGGTTTCTGCACGGCTTTCCGTCCAGGGTGATGGTGCCGGTCTTGCGGGTGGCCACGCCGAAGATATTCTCCAGCGTCTCCGTGCGGCCGCTGCCGTCCAGTCCGGCCAGGCCCAGGACCTCGCCCCGGCGGGCCTCAAAGGACACGTCCTTCAGCAGGGAATACTGAGCGGTGAGATTTTCCACCTTCAGGTACACATCTCCCGGCTTATTGGTCTTGGGCGGGAACTGATTGGTCAGCTCACGGCCCACCATGAGGCGGATAATGTCGTTCATCTCCAGTTCAGCGGCAGGCTTGGTGGCCACATGGGTGCCGTCGCGCATGACGGTGATATAATCCGAAATGCGCTTGATCTCCGCCATCTTATGGGAGATGTATATGATGCCTATACCCCGGTCCCGGAGCATATTGATGATCTTAAACAGGTGCTCCACCTCTTCCTCCGTCAGAGAGGAGGTGGGCTCGTCGAATACGATGACCTTGGAGTTGTAGGACACAGCCTTGGCAATCTCCACCATCTGCCGCTGGGAGACCGGCATCGTGCTCATGACCCGTTTGGGGTCCACATTGAGCCCCAGTTCCTCGAAAACGGCCATGGTGTCCTGATACATTTTTTTCTCGTCCACCATGACGCCGCCCTTCAAAGGATAGCGTCCCAGCCAGATATTGTCCATTACGGTGCGCTTCAGAGCCTGGTTCAGCTCCTGGTGCACCATCGCGACGCCGTTGTCCAGGGCTTCGCGGCTGTTTTTGAAATTGATCTCTTTTCCTTCCAGCAGGATCGTCCCGCTGTCTTTGCTGTAAATGCCGAAAAGGCATTTCATCAGGGTAGATTTACCGGCGCCGTTTTCACCCATCAGGGCGTGAACAGTGCCCTTCCGCAGCTCCAGAGAGACACGGTCCAGGGCTTTGACGCCGGGAAAGGTCTTTGTGATATCCTTCATCTGAAGGAGGATCTCGTGCTCCATACTCTGTTCCCTCCCATTCTGCCGGTTTAGATGATTGAGGATAGGGCAGCCGTGAAAGCCACGGCTGCCCTTTGGGATTTCTGCCTTAATTCAGATCAGGCGCCGGTGAAGGGGGCGTAAGCCACAAACAGCTTGTTGGTAAAGCCCTCAGCCACAGTGTACATATCGGCGGTGTCGGCTACGGCGGAAACCGCGTCAGCCACGGCAGAGCCGCCGGCGACAGCCTGTACAACGCCGGTGATGGCGGTGGCCATGCCCTCGGCATCCTGCTTGACGGTACCGGTCATCTGATCGGCGGCAATGGCGTCCTGCGCGACCTGGGTAGCGTCCACACCGAAGACGGGGATCTTGGTGCTGGAGCCGTCGCCCATGTTGTAGCCGGCGCCCTGCAGAGCGGAGATGGCGCCCAGAGCCATATCGTCGTTGTTGGCGATGACCAGCTCGATCATGTTGCCGTTGCCCTCGTTGTACTCAGCCAGGTTGGTGCTCATGAACTCATTGGCGGCGGCGGAAGACCAGGCGCCGTTGGGATCCAGCTGGTACTTGTCGGTGTTGCTGGCGTTGAAGTAGAC
This sequence comes from uncultured Oscillospiraceae bacterium, assembly GCA_947626315.1. GTDB lineage: Bacteria > Bacillota > Clostridia > Oscillospirales > Oscillospiraceae > Limivicinus. The sequence continues at coordinate 82,696 of CANQRQ010000007.1, forward strand.
CAGCTCAGGCTTGCCGGCCTCGGTCAGGACGGCATTGGCGTCCTCCACGCCGTACTGGGTGCGGTAGATAGCCTCCACGTTGGAAGCGTCGCCCATGAACATGGCATAGGAGATGGAGCCGTCGCCGTTCAGGTCAACGGCGTCATAGTTGGCCACCAGGAAATCGCCGATCATCTTGCCCTGCATGTGGCCGGCCTCGGGGGCGTCGGTGCCGATGAAGGCGATGTTGTCGTGGGCGTCCAGAACGGTGTGCTCTTCCCCGTCGCCCTCAACGGCGCGGTTGAAGAAAATCACGGGGATGTTGCCGGCAGCGGCGATGATCTGCTCGGCAGCGTCGGCAGAGCCGGAGGTGACCAGGTTGACCACCAGCACGTTGAAGCCGTTGGTGACAGCGGTCTGTACCTGCTCCAGCTGGGTAGCCTGGGTGTTGTTGCCGTCAAAATCCTGGTACTCGATGCCGGCAGCCTCCAGGTCGGCGTTCAGAGCGGAACGCACGGTGGACATGAAAGCGTCGCTGAAGGCGTACCAAAACACGCCAACCTTAATGTCGCTGGCGGCAGGAGCTTCCGCAGCGGGAGCTTCTTCCGCGGGGGCATCCGCAGCAGGGGCATCCGCCGCGGGGGCCTCAGCGGCCGGGGCGCTGCTGCCGCCGCCGCAGGCGGCCAGTGCAAACACCATGGTCAGAGCCAGAAGAAGCGCAAGGATCTTTTTCATTGTTTTTCCTCCATTACAGTTTTTTGTAAGGTCAGGTTATGACCTCCTGCATGATATCTTACCAAAGCCGTAAAGAAAAAACAATGGAAAAGATTACGGGAAAATGTTAAATTTCTTAACACATCTACACAGTCCATCCAAAAACACGGCCTGCATTTTGTGAAACATTTACAAAAACAGGCCGCGTTTTCGTCACAGGAAGGGGAACAGGGAGCGCTGGCTCTCCAGGGTGAACATATTCTCTTTGGTGATGACCGCCGTGGAGGTGTCCACCAGCTTATTCGGGTCAAAGCTCTCCCCCTGGGTCAGCTTCCAGGCGTATTCCACCCCCAGATAGCCCATGGCGTAGGGGTTCTGCACCACCAGGGCCGTCACCGCCCCGGTCTGCATCAGGTCGATGCACTTCACATTGGTGTCAAAACCCACCATGCGCACCTGCCCTTCCAGGCCCAGCTCGTCCACCGCCATGGCCGCCCCTACGGCCAGGGGCTCGTTCAGGCCCAGGATCACGTTGATCTCCGGGTGCTCCGCCAGCAGCTGCTCCGCCCCCTCCCGGGCGGCCTGGGGCGTGGTCAGGACGTTGATGGTGTAGACCTCCTGCACCCGCCCGTCAGCGCTGAGGGCCTCCCGCAGTCCGGTCTCCCGCTCCTGGCCGTTGCGGCTGTTCAAGTCGTAGTTTACGATCCCCACGGTGATGGACTCGCTGTCCGTATCCAGCACCGCGGAGGCCGCCATGTGCCCGGCCTCGATGTTGTCCGTCCCGATCCGGACGCTGACGCTGTCGGAGGCCACGTCGCTGTCAATGATGACCACCTTCAGCCCGCTTTTGGCCGCCTGCTCCACGGCGGCGGCGTTGCCCTCATAGCTGATGGCGGAGAAGACCAGGGCGCTGGCCCCCGCCTGCACCGCCTGGGCGATATAGTCGTTCTGGCTCTGGTAGTCCTCCTCCGTCTCCGGGCCCAGGACGGTGAGCTCCACGTTGTACTCCGCCGCCGCGGCGTTGGCCCCGGCGAAGGCCGCCTGCCAGAACTGGGTATCCGTGGATTTGGCCACGAAATAGACCTTCCGGGGGCTCTCCCCCGCGCTCCGCCCGGCGCAGCCGGCCAGCAGCGCGGCGGTCAGGAGCAGAAGAAACAGACGTTTAACGGTTTTCATATTCCGCCTCCTGCCGCACCTTGGGCATCCGCACCGTCACCTGGGTCCCCTCGTCGGGGCGGCTGTGGATGGTGATGCCGTAGGGGCTGCCAAAGTAGATCTTCAGCCGGTCGTTGACATTCTTGATGCCGATGCCGGCGCGGTCGCTCCGGTCCTTGCTCATAATGGCCTGGATCTGCTTCTCGTCCATGCCGCTGCCGTTATCCTCCACGATGAAGAGCACGTCCTCCCCTTCCGTCCGGACCCGGACGCGGATCTCCCCCTCGTCCACCAGGCCGTTGATGCCGTGGTAGATTGCGTTTTCAATGATGGGCTGGAGGGTGATCTTGTTGCAGAGATAATCCAGGCAGTCCTCCTGCACGTCAAAGGAGTAGGTGAACTGGTTTTTATAGCGGTAGGACTGGATCTGCAGGTAGCTCTCCGCGTGCTGGAGCTCGCTGCGGATGCTGATCAGCTCGTGGCCCCGGCTGATGCTGATGCGGAAGAGCCGGGCCAGGGCGTTGACCATGCGCACGGCCTCGGCGTTTTTCCCCTGCTCGCACATCCAGGAGATGGAGTCCAGGGTGTTGTAGAGAAAATGGGGGTTGATCTGGGCCTGGAGGGCCTTCAGCTCCGTCTTGCGCAGGTTGATCTCCTCGCTGCGGGCGTTCTCCACCAGCTGCCGGATCCGCTGGACCATGTGCCCGAAGGACTCTGACAGCATCCGCGCCTCCCGGGCTACTCCCCGGACCGGGGTATAGCTGAAGTTGTCCGCGTCCCGCTCGAAGCGCTCCATGGCCTCCGCCAGGCTGTGGATAGGCCGGGACAGGGTCTGAGACAGGACCGCGCCGATGATGAAGGAGGCCGCCAGGATCAGCAGCACCGACGGGATCAGTAGCCGCACGGCCTCGTTGACGCTGTCGGAGATCAGCTCGTCCACATAGCTCACGCCCACCATCCGCCAGGTTCCGTTTTTCAGGGACTGGACCGTATAGATGACGCTGCCCGTCACATGGCTGCCGTCGGCAAGCTGGGCGATATAGCCGCTGTCCTCGCTTTTCAGTTCATAGTTCAGCAGCTGCTGCTGGGGGTGGTAGACGATGTCCCCCCGCCCGTCCATCAAAAAGCAGTAGCCCCGCTGGCCGATGCCGATGCCGTTGATGTAGGAGGAGATGTTGGAGCAGCTGATGTCCAGGGCCACCCAGGCCTCCGCCCCCTCGGGCTCCAGCGGGGCGATCATGGTCACCACCCAGGGATAGTAGCCCTCGAAGAGGGAGACCACGTGGGGCGCGGACACATAGCCGTTCCGGTACTCCTCCATCCGCCCCGCGTCAAAGGACAGGTTGACGGTGACCCCGGTCCGGACGCTGCCGCTCAGACTGTAGCAGTTGATCAGGCGGCCCTCCCCGTCGTAGGTGCTGGCCGCCACCACGTCGGGGCGGATGGCCAGAAAGGTATCGAAAAACTCCTCCCGGCCGTCCCCGTTCTCCTCCAGGGACTGCTCCAGCAGCTCCATGAGCTTGTTGATATCGTCCAGGTATTCCTCCACGGTGCCCGCGGCCTGGGAGATGGTGCGGCGGGCGTTGGTCTGGGCGCTGCGGAACAGGGACTCCCGGTAGGTCCGCAGGAAGACCAGCATGGTGCACAGCAGCACGGCCGCCACGGCGCCCAGGATGGCCAGCATCAGCACTGCGTTCATGGACAGGCCCTTGCTCTTACGGCGTCTCTCCACCGGCTTCCTCCTTTCCCCCGCGGCGCATTTTCCCCGGGGATATCCCGTAATACTTCTTAAAGCAGAAGCTGAAATAGTGCTGGTCGCCGTAGCCGCAGAGGCGGGCCACGTCGGCGATCTTCACGTTCTCCGCCCGGATCAGGCTCAGGGCCGCCTCCATGCGCTTTTTAATGAGGAGGTTGATAAAGGTGTCCCCGGCGTACTTTTTCATGTTGGCGCTGAGGTAATTGGGGCTCACGTGCAGCTGTTCGCTGACCGACTGGAGGGACAGGCCCTCGTCCATATAGCTCTGCTCGATCATCCGGATGGCCTGGGCGCAGAGCTGGCCCACGCCGCCCTGCTTTTTCCGGGCCAGCAGCTCATAGCCGGACAGGCACAGGTCCCAGGTTCGCCGCCGCAGGGCATCCGTGTCCAGCCCGGCGCTGAAGGGCGAGAGCAGGCCGCAGCGCTCGAACAGCAGGTCCACCTCCGCCGCGTCCAGGGAGGCGCAGAGAATGCCCCGGGCCATGACGATCAGCTGGAGGATCTCCATGTCGCCGCCGGCCCCGTCCAGGGCCGCGGACAGATACCGCTCCAGCGGGGCCCGGCCGGGGCCGTGCATCAGCCGCTCCAGCTCTGCGGAGCTCTCCTCCGGCGCTCTGTACCGGGCCCGCTCGGTGGTTGGCGTGTTTCCGAAATGGCGGATGCCGTCCCCGGCGGAAAAGCGCTGGGCGTCCACCGCCTCCCGGCAGGCGGCGTGGCACTGGTCGAAGCGGTCAAACTGCCGGCTCACGCCGATGGTGCAGGCCGGGTCCAGCAGGCGGCGGAGGACCTGCAGCAGCTCGTCCAGCGCCGGCCCCAGGCGCTGGAACCGGTCCTCCGAGACCACCAGCGTCAGCACCCGGCTCCCGGAGCGCAGGCTGCAGCAGCTGTAGGTCCGGCGCAGGACCTTGTCCACAGTCTGGGCGGCGGCCTGGCCCGTCTGCCCTCGGATATGGGAGGCCAGGACCACCAGCCGGTAGGGCGCCGTCACCACCAGGCCCAGCTCGGACAGGGCGGCGTGGAGCGCCTCCTCTTCCGGCAGCTCCGCGAAGCTGTCCAGCAGCAGGGAGGCCACCGCCAGCGGCAGCTCCCCTTCCCCGCTCCCGGCGGCGTAGAGATACTGAAACTTCTCCTCCATTTTGGCGTGGATATCCCGCAGCGCCGCCGCCAGGTCCTCCATGCTGATGGGCTTGAGCAGATAGGCAATGACCTGGGAATCAATGGCGGCCTGGGCGTATTCAAAGTCGTCATAGCCGCTGAGGAAGGCCACCTGGATCAGGGGCTGGAGCTCCCGCACCTGCCGGGCCAGACTCGTCCCGCTGATGAAGGGCATCTGGATGTCCGTCAGCAGCAGGTCGGGCTGCAGCTGCTCCACCAGCTGCAGCGCGTCCAGGCCGTTCCCGGCGCCGCCCAGGAGCCGAAACCCCAGTTCCTCCCAGGGGATCAGCCGGCAGACTGCCTGGCACAGCTCCTCCTCGTCATCGGCCACCAAAACGGTGTACAGTTCTTTCTCTTTCATGCTCCCCACTCTTCACCCCCGCCAATCGCCGCAAGCGGTTTTTCAATTTGATTCTATTATATTATATTTATTATATTTATTCAAGGCCGGCCCAGGGTGACGGCAAAAAACGAACTGCGCAGTTTGATCTGCGCAGTTCGCTGCGATATTAGATTAAAGGGTCTCTGCAAAAAACCTCAGAAGGCCAGCAGGGCCATCGACAGGATCCCGGCGGAGATCAGCATGATCGGCAGCCCCCGGAAGGGCGCGGGCACATGGTGCTCGTCGATCCGCTCCATGACGCCCGCCATCAGATACAGGGCCAGCAGGAAGCCCAGGCCAACGCCCAGCGCAACGGCCAGCGCCTCGGGATAGGTCTGCCCGGCGGTGTTGACGGCGGCGCCCAGCACGGCGCTGTTCAGGGCAATCACCGGCGCATAGGCCTTCAGAGGCTGATGGAACAGCCTGGAGGCCGCCAGCCCTGCCAGGGCGACGATCAGCGCGATGACCAGCACGAAGACCAGCAGCTGGGCATAGGCCAGCCCATAGGGGAGCAGCAGATAGTTCTGCACCGGCCAGAGCACCGCCACGGCCAGCACCGTCACCGCGGTGACGGTGAGGCCCATGCCCAGAATCTTCTCCCCCTTCCGGGAGAAGCCCAGGAACGGGGTGACCCCCAAAAACTGGGTCAGTGCGTAGTTGTTGGCCAGCACACCCGCCAGAATGAGCAGGAAAAGAGCTTTTATATCCATCGTCCAGCCTCCTTATTCTTCCCCGTCAGGGCCCAGCCCGGCCGCCTCGCAGATCTGCCCGGCCGGCTCGCCCTTGGCGGGGCAGAGCCTGTTCAGCACGGCCAGCAGAAAGGCGAACACGATAAAGCCGCCGGGGGCCTGAGCCAGCAGGGGCACGGTATAGTTTTTCAGCGCGGCGATCGGGATCCCGGCAAAGCTGGCGCTGCCGAAGACCTCCCGCACCGCCGCCATGACCACGACCGCGGCGGTGAAGATCAGCCCGGTGACGACCGCCCCGCCCAGCGCGGCGCCAAGGCCGCCCTCTTCGGCGGTCTCCGCCTCATGGAGGAGCAGCATGCTCACGGCCATCACGGCCAGGTACACCCCCATCATCGGGTAGACGGAGGGCAGAAAGGCGTTCATCAGCATCTGCACAGCGGACACGAAGCAGGCGGCGACCACCAGCTTTGCCAGCACGCTCCCGCCCAGGATCCCCCGCAGAAGCCAGAGGACCAGGTTGGACAGCAGCAGCACCAGCAGGGCCGCTATGCCAACGGCCAGGGCGGAGAGGACGTTGGCCGACAGGGCCATGGCCGGGCAGGCGCCCAGGAACAGCAGCAGCACCGGCTTCCGGGTCAGAGCGGCGCTGAGAGAATTGTCACGCATTGCTTTCCCCTCCCGCAATTTTATCGATTTGGTCAAAGGCCTGGAAAATATCGGCGATACCGGTTTTCACGCCGTCGGTGCTGAAGGTGGCGCCGGTGATCAGCGCCTCGTCGCCGGTATAGCTGTCGGCAGTCAGGCCCTCGAAGCCGGCCTTGTAGGAATCCTCCTCCAGCTCATAGGCGTCGAAATACTCGGAGAAGAAGATGAACTCGTCCGCGTTCATGGCCACGATCGCGCCGTTTTCATCCAGCACCGCGTAGATCTCCATGGGCATGTTGTTGTAGCCGTAGGGCTTGGCGGTAAAGGCGTACTGCACGCCGTCGGCCGACTCCACCAGGTACGCGCCGGTGACGGAGTTGAAGACCGGCTCCAGGGACAGCGGCGTCACCGCCGCATCCTCGGGCAGCAGGCGCTTGAGCTTCCGCTCCGGCTCGGCGGCCGGGCTCAGATCGGAGGCCGCGGCCTTGGCCTCCTGCACCAGGGCGTCCACGGAGGCGGGATCCACCGCGCTGCCCTCCGTGTCATAGACCAGCACGCCGCCGGCCGCGTTGCAGACCACCAGATAGCTGGCGCTGCCATCGGAGCCGATGAAGGCATAGCCGGTGCCGTTGAGGGCCTTCATGACCTTCTGGAAGGAACCGGAGGCCTCCAGCTCCTCATATTGCAAAATACCGGCGGGGTTGACGATGCCCGGATAGACGCCGGGCAGCAGCTCCTCCAGGATCTGGGAGTCGTCCTTGACGCCCTCGCTGATGAGCCCCTGGCTGACCAGGACGCCCAGGCCGTCGCTGACGGCGTTTTTAAAGGCGGAGGAGGAGTAGGTGATGCCCGCCACCAGGTTGACCCCGGCCAGAGCGGAGTCCTGGCCGATATAGGTCTGGGGATAGTCCTCGCCGAAGTCCTTGGTCTCCGGGTAATTGGTCATCTCCACGGCGGAGATTTTGCCCTCCGCGTCCACAGCCAGGGTAAACTCGATAGGCTCGCCGGTGTAGCCCTGGGTGGTGGAGAGCTGGAGCACGAAGCCCAGGCCGGAGGTCTCCGTATAGACGCCCTTGACGGTCTCCGGGACCTCTGTCAGCGTGTCGTTCTCCCCGCCGTAGAGCTGCTCAAAGCCGGCGGCGTCGGGCATGACGCCCAGCAGCGCCTCAAACTGCTGGCTGGCCCCATTGCTCTCGATGATGGGGGCCGTAAAGCTGTTGATCCCGGCCAGCAGCAGGAAGGCGATTACGATCAGCACGGCCAGCGCCGCGGCGGCGAGGCCTTTCTTCTGTTTTCTTTCCATGTCTCAACCTCCCAAGGGTTTTCTGGCCGTCCACTTCTCCAGATACGGGGACAGGATGTTCATGATCAGGATGGAGAAGGACACGCCCTCCGGATAGCGGCAGAACCAGCGGATGATAAAGGTGATCAGGCCGCAGCCCAGCGCGAAGAGCATCCGGCCCTGGGCGTTGATGGGCGTGGTCACATAGTCGGTGGCCATGAAGATGGCGCCCAGGAACAGGCCGCCGGCCAGGACCTCATACAGGGCCAGCACCACATCACCGGAGGCGATGAAGCAGCAGACAAAGACGGTCCCGATGAAGATGGCGGGCACGTACCACTTGATGACCTTCCGGACCACCAGGTACACATAGCCCAGCAGCAGCGCCAGGGCGCAGGTCTCGCCCACGGCGCCTCCGCACAGGCCGATGAACATCTCCCAGAGGCTGGGCAGCTGGTCGCTGACCCCGGCGGGCAGCAGCTCCAGGGGCGTGGCCCCGGTGACCAGCTCCGCCCCGGCGGGCATAGCGCCCCCGGCCACGGCGGAGAAGGCCAGCAGCATGAACACGCGGCCGGCGATAGCGGGGTTGGCAAAGTTGTGGCCCAGGCCGCCGAAGAGGCACTTGACCACGATGATGGCGAACACGGAGCCCACCGCGCACTGCCACAGGGGCACGTTGGTGCTCAGGTTCAGGCCCAGCAGCAAGCCGGTGACGACGGCGCTGCAGTCGCCCACGGTCTGGGGTTTATGTGCCAGCAGGTCGAACAGCGCCTCGGCCGCCACCGCGCTGACAACGCAGACCGCCAGCACCGCCAGGGCCTTCATGCCGAAGATCACAACGGCGGCGACGGAGGCGGGGAGCAGGGCGATGATCACATCCAGCATGATCCGGCGCGAGGAGGCGCCGCTGTGGATATGAGGAGAGGATGTTGTAATCAGCTGTTCCATTTACTTGCCTCCTTCTTTCTTGGCGCGGGCGGCCTTCTTGGACAGGGCCAGGCCCTCCCGGTTGTTCTGCACCAGGGGCCGGTGGGCGGGGCAGACATAGGAGCAGCAGCCGCACTCCATGCACAGCTTGATGTTGTGCCTGTCCAGAGCGGCCACCTTCTCCGCCTCATCCTCGATCTCCAGATCCCGGGCAAAGGCGGTGGGGTTGAGGCCGATGGGGCAGTTCTCCACGCAGCGGCCGCAGTGGATGCAGGCCGTGGGCTCCATCTGGGCCGAATCCTTCTGATTAAAGGCCAGAACGGCGCCGGTGGCCTTGACGATAGGCTCGGACAGGGTGGTCGTGGTGCGGCCCATCATGGGCCCGCCCAGAAGCACCTTCCCGGCGGGCTCGGAGAAGCCGCCGGCCTGCTCGATCAGATAGCCCACCGTGGTCCCAACCGGGGCCACATAGTTGCCGGGCTTGGCCACGGCGGAGCCGTCCACGGTCACGCAGCGGTCCACCAGGGGCATCCCGTCGGTCAGGTACTGGGCCATCTTGGCCAGGGAGGTGATGTTGATGACGATCACGCCCAGAGAGGCCAGGCGCTGGCCCGGCTGGACCACCTTGCCGGTGGCGTTGTACAGCAGGATCTGCCGCGCCCCCTGGGGGTACACGCTGTCCATGGCCATCACCTTCACGGAGGGGTCGTCCTTAAAGGTCTCCTCCAGGTGGGCGATGGCGTCCGGCTTGTTGTTCTCAACGCCGATGATGAACTCCTCCGCCTTCAGATAGGTGCGCAGGTACTCCACGCCCTTGGCGATCTGGTCGGCGTGCTCCAGCATGAGCCGGTGGTCGCTGGTGATATAGGGCTCGCACTCCGCGCCGTTGATGAGCACGGTGTGCACCGGGTTGGTCCGCACGGCGTCCAGCTTCTTCCACAGGGGGAAGGCCGCGCCGCCCAGGCCCACGATGCCGCTGCGCTGCACGGCGGCCAGGAAGCTGTCCAGGTCATGGACCTCCGGAACCTTGATATCAGGGTCCTTCTCCATTTTCCCGTCGCCCTGGATGCGGACGGCGGTGACCGTCCGGCCGGTGTTCAGCTTGACCGGCTCGATGGCGCTGACCGTGCCGGATATGGTGGCGTACACGGGGGACGAGATCTCCCCGCCCTCCTTGCCGATCAGCTGCCCCACGCGGACATAGTCGCCCACCTGCACGACCGGCTCGGCGGGGGCCCCGGAGTGCATGGACAAGGGCAGCACGACCTCCGGCGGCGGCGTCACCGGTACGGAGGCGCAGCCCGCCGTATGCTTGTTGTGGGGCACTTTTAATCTCGATACTTTCTTCTTCAAGCTTCTGTCTCCTCCTATAACGGAATCGTATTCCTTCTATAGCGGAACAATTTACTCCATGATCCGGGCCTGCAGGCCCGGGGTGCAGCGCTGCTCCCCGTCCGGGGAGATCCAGAGCACGTCCACCTCTCCCAGGCTCTCCACGAGAGCCTGGCCCTCCTCATAGGGCATACAGAACAGGGCCGTCGACAGCCCGTCCGCCAGGGCGCTGTCCCGTGTCACCACCGTGACCGAGGCGAAATGCCCGGCCGGGTAAAGGGTGTCTTTGTCAATAATATGGTGGTAGCGCTGCCCGTCCACCGTATAGTAGCGCTCGTAGATGCCGGAGGTGACGCAGGCCGTGTCCGCCAGCTGGAGCCGGAGGGCGAACTCCCCGTCCGGATCCAGGGGATTTTTCACCCCGGTGGTCCAGCCGGAGCCGTCGGGCTTTGTCCCGACGATGCGGATGTTGCCGCCCACGCTGAGCACATAGCTCTCCGCCCCCTGCTCCTCCAGGTATTCGGCGGCCCGCTCCACCGCGTAGCCCTTCCCCAGGGCGCCCACGTCCAGGGAGGCCTCCGGGTCTGTCAGGCGCAGGGTGTTCTTCTCCTCGTCGATCTCCAGCAGTTCGATGCCTGTGTGCTCCGCCGCGGCCTGGAGCTCCTCCGGCTCCGGCAGCTTCGCGGACGCCGGGTCGGCCAGGGCGGCCTCCCGGCAGTCGTGCCAGAGGCGCAGCACCGCGCCCAGCATCACGTTCATCTCGCCGTCCGTCTTTTGATACAGGTCCTTGGCGTAGAGCAGGAAATCGATCAGCTTTTCGTCCACCTCCACCGGCTCCCCGCCGGCCAGACGGTTCACCGTGCACAGGTTGTTGAGCCCCGAATACTCATGGTAGATATCGAAAAGCCTGTGGTATTCCCCCAAAACGGCGGAAGCTCCGGCGGAAAGTTCCTCAAACCGTTCCGCCGGATCTCCCGCGTAGTCATATACGTAGGAGACGGTATCAAAATACGTAAAATACGATTTTCCCCTGGGCTCGGCCGCCGGCTGCTCCTGACGGGCGCAGCCCGCGAGAACGGCCGTCAGCCCCAGGCACACAAGCAGCAGGGCCGCCGTTTTACGGTATTTCAATCCCGCTGTCCCCCGTTTCTTCACTTGTCGCGCCAGCCGCGGGACCCGCCCCACAGCCGGCGCTTCAGCATGGCGCATATTGCTCCTGCGGTGATTCCCATCGCAGGAGCAACAGCTTCCTTCCTTGTTTTACCGGGCGTAGTCAGCCGCCTGGGCGATCACGGCGGTCATGCCGTCGACAGCCATGGTGACGGAGGCGAACAGGGTCTCGTCCACCGCGACCGCATGGCCCTCTTCGTTGACGGTGGTCTCGATGCCGCGGAGCTCCTCGGCGGTCTTGCCGGCCGCGTAGTCAGAGAAGGCCTTGGACTGAGCGTCCCACTCGGCGATGGCGGCGCCGTAGGCGACCATGCCGTAGTCCGGGCCCAGCTCACGCTTGGTGCCCTTGAAGACCTTGTCGGTGATCACGCCGTCCACATCCACGGAGATCTGGGGCTGGATGGCGTCGTTCAGGGCGGAGAGGATCACGCCGTCGGCGTCCACCACAGCGGCGCCGAACTCGGTGTACATCTTGACCACGCCGTCCTCATCCTCGGTGGCGGAGGTGGACTCTTCGTCGGTGCTGATGGCGGCAACGCCCAGGGTGAACGCACCGTCAGCGGCAAAGGTCTGGCCCTTCTCATCGTTGCAGGCCTTCACAACAGCCTCTTTGAAATCGGTGATATCCATGGTGCAGGTGGCCAGCAGGGCCTCGTCCACAGACACATTGTGGCCGGAGTCGTTGACGGCGGTCTCCAGGCCCTCCACCTCGGCGGCGGTCATGCCCACCACAAAGGCCTCAAAGCCCATGGCCTGCTCGTACCACTCGGCAGAGATGCTGCTGACGCCCTTCATGCCGTAGTCTTCCTTCTTCTCCATCTTGGTGGGGTACTCGGCGCCGGTGACGACCTCGCCGCCGGTCACGTCCATCTTGTTCTGGGCCACGTCCAGACGGCACTGGACGATCTTGCCCTCGCCGTCCAGAACGACGGCGGCCACGGTGGCGTCCACCTGAGCGGCCTCGTCCTTGGTGCTGTCAAGGCTCACGACCACGCCCATGCCCAGCTTGTACTCGCCGGCGGCGGGAGCCTCTTCGGCGGGCTCTTCGGCAGGGGCCTCAGCGGGGGCCTCCTCGGCGGGAGCCTCGGCAGGCGCTTCAGCGGGAGCCTCGGTAGCGGGGGCGCTGCTGCCGCCGCAGGCGGCCAGGGAGAACATCATGCAGAGAACTGCCAGTAACGCGATGATTTTTTTCATAATTTGTCCTTTCTTCTCCTGTTGATTCTTGTCCTCTGAGATAAAACAAAACTGCCGCGGACATTGGGTGATTTTTCGTTTACTCTGGCGCTGGATCGGGCGGGCCCGACCGTGGTGGAGCGCCAAGACCGTGGAACATTCGTCCAATGCTTCGCTTCAGTTCATTGATAATTATATAACGAGTAGGCCCTATAATCAAGCCTTGTCTCCGTAAAATTATGAACAGAGTGTAAACAATTAACATTTTTTGGCCTGTTGACGGTTCTCCCGCCCGGTCCGGCCCAGGCAGAAGATCGATTTCTATTCATTTTCTTTTTCCCGTTAAAACAGCACCGCGAAAAAGACCTCCCTGCGATTTTTCACGGCCGCAGTTGAAAATGTATGATAATGCAATATACGATGTATATATTGGATACTGTTTTTAGTTCTGTGCAGTTTTTTATTTTTGTACAATTTTTTCGCAAAACTGTGCAAGCTGTACATTGCCGATCCTTGGGGATTCCGGTATACGGAGGCTGGAGAAAAAATGCATCAATTTTTTAATTTATTCATGTTTTTAAGTAAAAATTCAAAATCAGGAGGTGCGGCGCAGGGAGCCCCAGGCGGGCGCCCCCTGCCGGAGGAGACGCCGGACTAAAGAGCCATCTCTCTCCCCCTCTCTTTCCGGTTTCTCGCTCTCTGCCCTGTTTTCTTCCTCAATCGCTGCTGAAATACGCTGAAAAAGCTTGAACAGCGCTGTACTGTGTGCTATATTTATTCATAGTTGGGAAATTTTTGCGTGGGGTACGTATTAAAACAGAAAAAAGAGAGGAAATTTACATGAAAAAGGTCTTGGCGTTGATTTTGGCGCTGGTTTTGTGTCTGTCCATGGCCGGGTGCGGCGAGGGAAAACGGTATGAAGAGGCAGCGGCGCTTCTGGAGTCCGGGAGCTATGACGAGGCGGCCGCCGCCTTTGAGGCCCTGGGCGATTACAAGGACGCCGCCGATATGGTGACCGAGTGCGCCTATCAGAAGGCCGCGGCCACGCTGGAGAGCGGCGCATATGACGAGGCGGCCGCCGCCTTTGAAGCTCTGGGCGATTATAAGGACGCCGCCGATATGGTGACCGAGTGCGCCTATCAGAAAGCGGCGGCTATGCTGGAAGACGATGCATATGACGAGGCGGCTGCCGCCTTTGAAGCCCTGGGCGATTACAAGGACGCCGCCGATATGGTGACCGAGTGTGCCTATCAGGAGGCGGCGGACCTGGGCGCGGCGGGCCGGCCGGCCCTGTCCGCCCTGGCTTTTATCGCTCTGGGGGATTACAAGGACGCCCATGAGCAGGGGCTGGCCCAGTGGGCCACGCTGTATAACGCCCATCACACCATCACGGCGGGCAACTGGACCGCGGCCGCGATCTTTGAAAACGGAAGCACCAAGATCACCAAGCAGAACATCCAGGGTGGCGGAGACGGGATCGGCATCCCCGAAGACGTGACGGCGATCTCTCTGGGCAGCGTCCACTCCCTGGGCCTGCACCCTGACGGAACAGTTACCGGCAGCGGCTCGAATACGCTGGGTGAGCTGGACCTGGACAGCTGGACCGATATCGTGGCGATCGACGCGGGCTGGGGCTATTCCCTGGGTCTGCGCTCTGACGGCACGGTGCTGGCCGCCGGGGATGACAGCTACGGTCTGAGCAGCGGCACGGCGGACTGGACGGACATCGTGGCCGTCGACGGCGGATATTACCACACCGTAGGCCTGAAGGCGGACGGCACCGTGGTCGCTGCCGGGAGCAACGAGAAGGGCCAATGCAACGTGGGCGACTGGACGGACATTGTGGCTATCAGCGCGGGCTTTGACCACACGGTGGGTCTGAAGGCGGACGGCACCGTGGTCGCCGCCGGGAACAACGCTTACGGCCAGTGCGACGTGGGCGAGTGGACGGATATCGTGGCGGTCTCCTCCTATCAGTATCATACCGTGGGTCTGAAGGCGGACGGCACCGTGGTGACCACCGGAGACTTTGCAACGCTTTACAAGGCCGTAACCAAGCTGGACCCCTCCGATTCGGATCCGGATTTCTCGGGTATCTCGGACTGGACGGATATTGTCTCCGTGGCCGCGGGGGACAAGTTTACTCTCGGCCTGAAGGCGGACGGTTCGCTTGTCTATGTGGGAAGAGTCGCCATAAGCAGAAGCGAGTCGCCCGACTGGACGCAGATCAAGCTTCCCGGCGAAGTCTGATAAAGTCCCTCCACGGGGCTGCAGCAAAGTGTTTTTGCTGCAGCCTCTTAATTGGCAAAAAACTATGGAAGATAAACGAAAGTTTATATGAGGAAACAAGTGCCAAGCGAGCCACGTAAATATGTGCGTGCGACCGCAGGAGCGATCTCTTCCAATGTCTGCACCGGGGTAAACCTGCAAAAACGATTACGGGCGACCTAAGAACGGGGCTGCTGTACGCTGCTCCCAGAGGGGCCCCGGGGATTCTTCCCCGGACGTCTTTCTCTTCGGTAGCCTTCTCTTGCGACGAGGCAAGAGAAGGCTACAATACACCAAGAGACAAAACTCAGTTTCCGCTGGTGACCGAAGGAGACGAACAGAGAAAGTGTTTTTCCTGCTATAAACTTTCGTTTAGCTCAGAAAAGATTCTGCCCTTTTCAATACGCAAAGGAGCTGCAGCGCAACTTTCACGTTTTGCTGCAGCTCCTTTTATTTCTTCATTTTATACGCTGACGGCGGCGGCTTTACCCCTATTCGTGGAGCTCGTAATCCACATCCTCTTCGATCATTTCCATCATGATCTTGGCGAAAACCGGGTCAAACTGGGTGCCGATCCCCTTTTCGATCTCGCCTTTGACCACCTCCTGGGGCAGCACATCCCGGTAGCTGCGCTTGGAGGTCATGGCGTCATAGGCGTCTGCCACGCCGATGATCCGGACATAAACGGGGATATCCTCGCCGCCGATGCCGTCGGGATATCCGCCGCCGCCGTAGCGCTCATGGTGCCAGCGCGCCCCCTGGCCGATCCCGGGCATTTCCGTGATCTCCTTCAGGATCTCAAAGCCGATAACGGGATGCCTCTTGATCAGGGCAAATTCCTCATCGGTGAGCTTTCCGGGCTTGTTGATCACGGTATCCGGCACGCCGATCTTGCCCACGTCGTGGAGCAGGCCCATGAAGAAGATATCCTTCTGTTCCGTCTCGCTCATGCCGGCGCGGCGGGCGATTTCCCGGGAATACTTGGCCACACGCTCCGAGTGGCCGTTGGTGTACTTATCCTTCGCGTCGATGGTCTTGGAAAGGCAGAGGACGGCCTCCTCCGAGAGCCGCTCCATCCTCTCCCGGCGCTCCTCGGCTGTTTTGGTCTGCTTGTGCACCTCGGCCTCCAGATTATGCCGCAGCCGGGAGAGCTCCAGCATCCGCTGGACCCGCCGCAGCATGATCTCCGCCACGAAGGGCTTCTTGATAAAATCGACCGCGCCCTCCTCGAAGCCCCGTACCTCCGCTTTCTGATCGTCGTCCGCGGTCAGGAAGATCACGGGAATGTCGCTCAGCCCCAGCAGGCGGATCTGCTTGAGCACGTCAAAGCCGTCCATACCGGGCATATGGAGGTCCAGCAGGATCATATCCGGGCGCTCTGCCTTCAGGAATTCCAGCGCCTCTTCTCCGGACGGCACACAGTCCACATCGTAGGTATCCTTTAAGAGCCGCTCCGCGATCTTGAGATTCATCCGGTCATCGTCGACCACAAGAATGCTCTCTCTGGCGGCGGCGTCGGCCGCCTCGGCTGCCGGCGGGACGGCCTTGCCGTGCAGGCCCGCGTCGATCCCGGCCAGTAGCCTTTGATAGGCCGCCATGCAGTCCGCATGATGCCCCTCAATATAGGGAACGTCGCCCTCCTTTGCCGCCGTCTCCAGCGCCTTGGCCTTTTCGGACAGCTGCGCCGCCCCGATGGACAGGGACGTGGACTTCAGTGCGTGGACCAGGATCCGGTAATTCGCCCAGTCCTTCCCGGCATAGCATTTTTCGATCTCCTCGAGCTTGCTGCCCTTGCAGTAGGTGTCGAGCATTTCAAGATAGAAGTCCTCGTCGTTGGCGCAGTAGGTCACGCCTGTCTCCGTGTCAAGGAAGGGAAATCTCTCTTTTACGCTGAGATTTTCAGAGGGCGTCGCCATGGCTTCATTCTCCTTTGTCTCCGTTTTTTCAGGCTGGGCGGCGGGGGCGGCAGGGCCGTCGCTCTGCTCCGCCTCCTTCTGCTTATAGGAAAGCTTCTCCTTGGGCAGGTATTTTTCCAGCGCCTCTTCCAGCTTCTTTACAATGATAGGCTTGGACAGATAGTCGGTAAAGCCGGCCTGCAGATACTCCTCCCTGGCCTCGACAATGGCGTTGGCCGTCATGGCGATGACCGCCGTATCCTCTGGCAGCAGGCCGCCGCCGGACAGGGCGTGGAGGGTCTCGATGCCGTCCATCTCGGGCATCATATGGTCCATGAAGATGATGTCGTAATGCCGCTTTTTCACCAGCTCGATGCAGGCCCGGCCGCTGTTGGCCGTATCCGGCACGAAGCCGTTGCGCTTCATCAGACCCACGGCGACGCGGAGGTTCATCTCATTGTCGTCCACAACAAGAATGTCGGCCTCCGGGGCAAAGATATAATGGTCGCTTCTGTCGGCCATCAGGCTGGCCTGCCGGCGGGCGGTAAAATCGCCGATGGGCTTATCGGACAGGACGCCCTGCTTGACGTCAAAGCTGAAGACGGAGCCGGAGCCGTACACGCTGGACACGTTCAGCGCGGAGCCCATCATCTTGAGCAGGTTGTGGGTAATGGGGATGCCCAGGCCGGTGCCCTCGATATTGCGGGTGCGGTTCTCCTCGATCCGCCGGAACGAGTCGTAGAGCTTGTCCCGGTCCTCCTCCTTGATGCCGATGCCGGTATCGGAGACCGCCACGTGGAGCATCACGGAGTCGTCGTCCAGGGGATCGGCCTTAACGGTCAGGGTGACGGTCCCCTCCTCCGTGTACTTCACGGCGTTGGTGAGCAGGTTGATGATGATCTGCTTGAGCCGCACATCGTCGCCGAAGAGGGCGGACGGCAGGTTGTGGTCCACGTCCAGGACCAGGGACAGGCCCTTCTTGGCGGCCCGGTCGCTGATGATGTTGACCAGGTCGTTGATCATGGAGGCCGTGTCGTACTTGACGGGGAGGATCTCCATTTTGCCGCTTTCGATCTTGGAGAAATCGAGAATGTCGTTGATTAAAGAGAGAAGAGTACTGCTGGCGTTTTTGATGTTGACAGAGTATTCCTCGATGGTGGGGTCCGTATTTTCCCGCAGGATCATCTCATTCATGCCCAGCACCGCATTGATAGGCGTCCGGATCTCGTGGGACATCTGGGCCAGGAACTTGGATTTTGCCTTGTCGGCGGCGGTGGCCGTCTCAACGGCGCGGCTGAGGTTCTCGTTTGCCGTCTTCTGCCAGAGGATCATCCGGTTGATGAGCAGCACCACGCCCAGGATGCAGATGCTGAACAGCACCATGTACAGCGCGGCGTATTGGAGCACATCGCCGTATATGCTCCAGAAGTTCTTTACCACCACGATGTTGAAGTTCGAGACGCTGTCCCGGACGATGATGCACTCCCGGAGGCTGCCGTCATAGTCGGTGACGGTGCCGATGGTGCCGCTTTCGCTGTTGTACACCTCGGCGTAGGAGAGCGCGGAGAGGTTCACAAAGCCGTCGTTCCAGGGCTGGTACGCGGGGTTGGGGTGGTTGATGATCTGCCCGTCCTTATCGGCCAGGAACGCGTATCCGTCGGCGGTGAAGCTGGAATCAATGATATCGGTGAGGACGTTCAGATAGAAGTCGATGGCGAAGACCCCGATAAATTCACCGGAATCGGTATAGACCGCCTTTGAAAAGGTCAGGCAGTACTGGCCGGTGCGGGCGTCGTAATAGGGCTCGGTGATGCTGTAGTCCGGCGCGTTGAGGGCGCCGATATACCAGTCCCGCTCCTCCTCTACATAGTCGTCCGCCGGGATCCAGCCGTTGTTCATGATCATGGGATGGCCGTGGATCGCGTCAAAGGCGGGGTTTGCGATATATGTGGCGGAGATACCCGGATAGTGCTTGGAGATGTTGTCGAGCCATTTGACCATCTCGGGGTAATGGTTCACCATGTCGGGCTTGGCCGCCACCTCGTTGACAAACATGCCCAGGATGGACTGCTGCTCCAGCACCCAGTTGGAGACCTGGTAGCTGTAGGAGTTGGCCTCCTCGGTCATGTTGACCATTGCCCACCGCAGGTGGAGCCTGCCGGAGATCAGGATGGTGGTGACCATCGTCACGAGAAAGACGACGACGATCAGAAAGCGGAATCTGTACTGCGTTTTGATCGTAAAATCCCCGGACGCGCTGTCCCTGGCTTCCTGGGCGGCATCCTCGGCGTTGAGGATGTCGGAATAGCTGAACAGGTTGTCCATCATATTGGACAGCTGGCCCGTCTCCAGCCGGATGCTCTCGGCGGTGGGCTTCATCTCCTCGGTGTTCATGGCCTCCGAGGCCGAGAGCTCGATCAGATTGTGGAGGGGGGCCCGGAAGCGCTCCGAAAGGCCGGAGAGGAATTTTTCCTTCTGGCGGAGGGCGTTTTCCGCCCGGAACCTCTCCCGCACGCTGATGATCAGGATCGTCGCGAAAGCGGCTACCAGGAGGGCCAGGGCGATGGAGCTTACGATGAGCTGCGTGTAGCCGTCCCGGTAAAGGTCCCAGTTGCGGACCAGGAGCATGAGATACCAGTCGTTTTCCGTCCTGGAGCAGAAGATCGTGCCGTTATCGGAGGTGTTGACCGCGATACCGTCGTTGGTGTTCTGGGCGTTAGCCAGCGTGAAGGCGGCGCGGTAGGCCTCATAGTCCTCCGAGAGCCGCTCGCCCACAAGGGCTGGATCGGAATAACCGACGATCAGCCCGTCCCTGTTTACGATCATAGCCTGACCGTAATCCATGGCGTTCATTTTTTCGATATATTCCTGAATGGCCGACATGGAGTAGTCGATCCCCAGGATCGTCTTCCCGTCGTCCAGAATCTTCGAGACGGTAAAGCACATGCCGTCGGTGAAGGCGTCCTGATAGACCGAGCTTATGTACGGCGTCCCTTTGGGCACCGACATCAGGCCCTGATACCAGATCCGGTCCTGCACCACGTAATCCTCCGGCGCCGGCATATCTGAAATAAGTACGTCGTTGGACCCGGTGACGCAGAAGATGTTGAGGCAGGTCCTGCCCGTAGAGGCGATCTCCGCCTTTTTCTCCTCTGACAGCCACGAGCCTATCCCGGCCCGGTCCGCGCCGCCGGCGAGGAGCTGCTCAAAGCCCGTACCGATCCGTTCCAGAGAATAGGTCGCCTCGCTCAAGGTCTCCTGCAGATCGGAGGTGATGATCTCGATCCGCATGCGGCCCATTTCCTCCGTCTGCTCAGAGGCAAACCGGTAGGTTGAAATGACATTGATCGTCAGGATTGCGATGATGATCGCTGAGAGCAGCGCGGTCAACAGGTAGATCAACGAGATGCGTCTTTTCATCGGCGCCTCCACAAAGCGTTTTTATCTCTCTCCCGGCAATGCGCAGGCGAAGCCGCTCCTTGCCAGAGTAGTGGACAGTAAGCGGACTGTATTTTATTATAATTAAGAGCAAAAATCAATAGTTTCTGCAAAAAGGCTCCCGCTCGCAAAGCTTTCAAGTTGAAGATAAAGTGTCTTCAACTTGAAAGCTTCGCCCCCTCTCTGCGCTCTCCCCCTGCAGTTCTATGGCTGACAGCTTTGTCTACTGTCTGAGGCTGCAGCAAATGCCACAGCCCCCATTTTTTTCTCCTCCGCCCTCATACTGATTTTCTTTAAAAAGTAGACATTTGAAAAATGGCTACTTTTTAGAATAATCGTCGCCACGCGGAAAACAATCGAAAGTTCGATTGTTTTCCGCTGCCAAACGACAAGTTTGGCAGCGAATGATTCTTTGAATCATTCGCGCGATGCTTATTGCAATGAATATATGGCAAAACAGCCATGCTGTTTTGCTGAGCAGCAAGGCTGCTCGGCTAAACGCTTTTGGCGTTTAGCCATCATATAGTCATTATAGCGCGTAGCGCGTAGAAAATCGCATGAGACGTCTTTTCGGCAGCTTTACCGCCGAAAAGGGCGACGCATCATGCGGCGCCTCTCAAATAAAAAGTCACCTTTTTATTTGAGAATAGTATCACAGCTTTTTTACGAAGAGGCAGCGGATGGCGTTGAGCACCGCCAGGACCATGACGCCCACGTCGGCAAAAATGGCCAGGTACATATTGGCGATGCCCACGGCGCCCAGGATTAGGCAGGCCGCCTTCACGCCCAGGGCCAGCACGATGTTCTGATACACGATACCCAGGCACTTCCGGGAGATCTTAATGGCCTTGGCGATCTTCATGGGGTCGTCGTCCATCAGGACGATGTCCGCCGCCTCGATGGCGGCGTCTGAGCCCATAGCGCCCATGGCAATGCCGATATCGGCCCGGGACAGGACCGGGGCATCGTTGATGCCGTCGCCCACGAAGGCCAATTTGGCTTTCCCGGTCTTCTGCGCCAGCAGTTCCTCCACCTTGGTCACCTTGTCCCCGGGCAGCAGCTCGCTGTATACGGTATCGATCCGGAGCTCCGCCGCCACCTGGTCGGCCACCTTTTTCCCGTCGCCGGTCAGCATGACGGTCCGCTCCACTCCCGCCTCCCGCAGAGCGGCGACAGCCTTTTGTGCGTTGGGCTTTACCACGTCTGAAATCAGGATGTGCCCCGCATAGGAGCCGTTGATCGCTATATGGATGATAGTGCCTGCGTGGTGGCAAGGGATACAAGGGACGTTCAGCTGCTCCATCAGCTTGTCGTTTCCGGCGGCCACCTCTGTGCCGTCCACTACGGCGATAATGCCCCGGCCGCTGATCTCCTGTATGTTGCTGACCCGGCTGCGGTCCGGCGTTTTGCCGTAGGCCCGCTGGAGGCTCTTGCTGATGGGGTGGGAGGACGCGCTCTCCGCCAGGGCGGCGTACTCGATAAGCTTTTCGTCCTCCATCTGGCTGTGGTGGATGCCGTTTACCTCAAAGACGCCCTGGGTCAAGGTCCCGGTCTTGTCGAATACCACCACTTTGGTCTGGGAGAGAAGCTCCAGGTAGTTGGAGCCCTTCACCAGGATGCCCTCCTGGCTGGCCCCGCCGATCCCGGCGAAAAAGCTGAGGGGGATGCTGATGACCAGGGCGCAGGGGCAGCTGATGACCAGGAAGGTCAGGGCCCGGTAGATCCAGGTACCCCAATCCGCCGCCAGACCCAGGGCCAATAGCCGCGCCATCGGCGGTAGGACCGCCAACGCCAAGGCGCTATAGCACACCGCGGGAGTGTAGATCTTTGCGAATTTAGAGATGAAGTCCTCGGACCTGGACTTGCGGGAGCTGGCGTTTTCCACCAGATCAAGGATCTTAGACACGGTGGACTCTCCAAACTCCTTGGTGGTCCGGATCTTCAGCAGACCGGTCATGTTGATGCAGCCGCTGATGATCTCGTCCCCCGCCGCGGCCTCCCGGGGCAGGCTCTCGCCGGTGAGGGCGCTGGTGTTCAGGCTGGAGCTGCCCTCCACAATGATGCCGTCGATGGGCACCTTTTCGCCGGGCTGCACCACGATCACCGTCCCGATCTCCACTTCATCCGGGTCCACCTGCTCCAGAGCGCCGTCCCGCTCAATGTTGGCGTAGTCAGGCCGGATATCCATCAGGTCGCTGATGTTACGGCGGCTCTTGCCCACGGCGTAGCTCTGGAACCACTCGCCGATCTGATAGAACAGCATGACGGCGATGGCCTCCAGATAGTCGCCGTTTTCGTAGATGGCCAGGGCCATGGCCCCCACCGTGGCCACCGCCATCAGGAAGTTCTCGTCGAACACCTGCCGGTTCAGGATGCCCCGGACCGCCTTGCGCAGAATATCATAGCCGATGAGGAAATAGTCCGCCAGATAGAGGGCGAAGCGCAGCCAGCGCCCGGCGCTTGGGAACAAAATCCCGTCCAGCCGGGCAAACAGCTCCGCCGGGAGCGGCTGCAGGACAAGCAAAATTCCGGAGGCCGCCAAAATACGCTCCAGCATGCGCTTTTGCTTTCCGGTCATGCCGCTGCCCGCCCGGGCGCCTATGACAAAGCGGAACGCCGCCGCCGTTAAGATCACCACCGCCAGCAGAATACTGATCACGAGCTCTTGCATCACAGTTCACTCCTTAATTATAGTGTGTAGTCTATTCTGAGAAAAGAGGGCTCCTCACCCAAGGGTAAGGTGCCCTCTTCTGCCGCAGGGGCCTTTATCACAGGAATATCTCACAGTCAGGTTCCACTTTTTTGCAGGCCTTCAGCACCTCCTGCATGACAGCCTTGGGCTCTTGGCTCTCGCCGAATTCCACGGTCATTTTCTGGGTCATGAAGTTGACAGTGGCGGCCTGTACGCCGGCAGTCTTGCGGGCGGCGTCCTCCATCTTGTTGGCGCAGTTGGCGCAGTCCACTTCGATCTTGTAGGTCTTTTTCATAGCGAGCTTCCTCCGTCTAAAAAATCTATTTTAATTTTATGATTAAGCACTTGTTTAATCATTACGCTTGCAGTATAATACCGACGGAACCCCAAGTCAAGAGCGGAGGAGGAACCTCTGCCAAACGGGCGAAAAGAATTTCTATTCGGGCGAAATGCCCCCGAAAAGGAGAACAGCATATGAATGAACTCCATTTGCCTCACCGGCACGGAGAGGGAGAAGGGACCGCTCTGATCAAAGCACAGCTGAGCCGGGTGGACCGCTTCCAGACTGTGACGGAGGTGTTCCGACAGCTGGATGACCCCACCAGACTCCGAATCTTCTGGCTCCTGTGCCACTGTGAGGAGTGCGTGGTCAATATCTCCGCTCTGCTGGAGATGTCCAGCCCGGCGGTGTCCCACCATCTGCGCCCCCTCCGGAACAGCGGCCTGCTGGTCAGCCGCCGGGAGGGGAAGGAGGTCTATTATCGGGCGGCCGACACGCCCCAGAGCCGGCTCCTCCACCAGATGATCGAGCAGGTGATGGAGATCACCTGCCCGGAGCAGGAGGGGCCGGCGGCGCCGCCGGAGGCGTACCCCTCAGATGCGCTGGAGATCGCCCGGCGGGTCCATGATGAGCTTTTGCAGCATCTGGATCAAAAGATCACCATTGAGGAACTCTCCAAAAAGTATCTCATCAACCCGACCACCCTGAAGGCGGCGTTCAAATCGGTCTACGGCACTTCCCTGGCGGCGCACATCCGGGAGCACCGGATGGAGCAGGCCGCTTCGCTGCTGCGCACCAGCGACCTGAGCGTGGCGGAGATCGCCCAGGCGGTGGGCTATGACAGCCCCAGCAAATTCAGCGCCGCTTTCAAGGCCTTTTTCCACATTCTGCCCAAGGAATACCGGAAGCAGTCCTGACCGGGCGGCAGGGCTGCCGGAGAAGGGCGGACCTTGGTAAGAGCTGTTGCGCTTTTTCCGGGGACAGATTATAATGAATAAAGATCGCGCCTGCTTTTTGCCGGGAAAAGTCTCCGGCCGGGGCAGGCGGAAGGACCGTGGAGGCCGCTTATGCGTTTTGATTTAAACCTCAGCCTTCCCGCGCTGACCGTATTTATACAGGGACTGCTCAGCTTTTTCTCCCCCTGCGTTTTCCCGCTGGTGCCGCTGTACGTGAGCTATTTCGCCGGCGGCGCGAAAACCGTGGACGGGGACGGCCGGGTGCGCTATTCTCGCCGCCGGGTGCTGGGGCACACGGTCTGCTTCGTGCTGGGGATCAGCGCGGCGTTCTTCCTGCTGGGCTTCGGCTTTACCGCCGTGGGCAGCTTTCTCTCGGCCCACAGGCTCCTCTTAGCCCGCGCAGGCGGCGTGGTCATGATTCTCTTCGGCCTGTACCAGCTGGGTCTCTTCGGCCAATCCGCCCTGCTGGAGCGGGAGCGGCGGCTGCCCTTCCGGCTGGACAAATTCGCCATGGGCCCGCTGCCGGCGCTGCTCCTGGGCTTTACCTTCAGCTTTGCCTGGACCCCCTGCGTCGGGCCCACCCTGAGCGGCGTTCTGCTGCTGGCGGGCTCCGCCGGCAGCGCTGCCAGGGGCCTTGGGCTCATTGGCCTTTACACCCTGGGCTTTGTGCTGCCCTTCTTGGCGGTGGGCCTCTTCACCGGGGCGGTGCTGGAATTTTTCGGGAAGCATAAGAACGTGGTGCGGTACACCGTGAAGATCGGCGCCGTGCTGCTGATCCTCATGGGGGTCATGACGCTCACGGGACTCATGAACGGCCTGACAGGCGCTCTGTCCCGCATGGACGGGCTGTTCCCGGAGCGGACGGAGCAGGCCGAAGAGAGCCCCGCTCCCACGGAAAGCCCCATGCCGGAGGCGACCCCCGCGCCTACGGAGACTCCCGCGCCGGCGGAGACGCAGGCGCCTGCGCCGCCCGCGGAGAGCGGAGAGCCCGCCGGGGACGGGGAGGCCGTGCCCGCGCCGGACTTTACCCTCCTTGACCAATACGGGAACGAGCACACGCTGTCCGATTACCGGGGGAAGACCGTGTTCCTGAATTTCTGGGCCACCTGGTGCCCGCCCTGCCGGGGCGAGATGCCGGATATCCAGAAGCTGTATGAGGATTACGGCAGCAACGAGGGCGAGCTGGTGGTGCTGGGCCTGGCCGCGCCGGGCCTCGGGTCTGAGGGCGATCTGGAATCCGTCACGGCCTTTCTGGCGGACAACGGCTATACCTTCCCCGTGGTCATGGACACGGACGGCGCGCTCACCTATGCCTACGGCATCCGCGCCTATCCCACCACCTTCATGATCCGCGCCGACGGCAGCGTTTACGGCTATGTGGAGGGCGCGCTGACAGAAGAGTGGATGAACAGCATCGTAGAGGAGACGATGGCGGCGGGATAAATGCTCCTTCCGCAATCTGGCCGCGCCTATAAAAACGCCCCCTCGGATTTGGATTTTTTGCCAAATCCGAGGGGGCGTCTGCTGTGTTCAAATTTCAGAGGGGACGACGCCCCCGCCCGGCAGGCGGCGATTACGCTTTCAACTCCTCCCGGGCCTGGGCCAGCGTCAGCTCCCTGTCCAGGTACTGCTGGTACAGCTCACAGAGCAGCGCCGTGTCCCCGCAGGCGATCTGCTCCCCCTTCTC
>CANQRQ010000008.1 GCA_947626315.1 uncultured Oscillospiraceae bacterium
CCACCAAAACGAAAGGACGGCTCAGGCCGTCCATTTGTTTTGCGCAGAAGACCGGCGAACCGCTGACCTCTTGCATTCAAATCAGAAGGCGGCGATACGGGCGCTTCGTGCCCGTTAGTCCCCGGAGGGGATTCGATCCCGCTTATCTCCTCCACGTCAGAAGCACAGTGAATGGATCGCATTGCCGCAAGCAGCAATGCTCCAGGATTCCCTGTGCTTCTTCCTTATCCCCATAAAAGGGCCTTGCCCTTTTATGGGGCCCCCAGAAGGGGCCTTTTTTATGTGACGTCACAATAAAATATAGAGCCGGATGGCATTTGATACTATTCTTCGATAAAACATTATAAAAAGCAGCCATTTTTCAGCAGCCATTTTTCAAATGCCTACTTTTTAAAGAAAATCTGTATGAATTTGTCAAGTTTTTGAACGGCCCTTTTTCTGTTTCCCGGCCACAGGCAGCTTGACAAGCGGGAAACTGCCTACTTCTTCTTTTTCGGTTTTGGTGCTGGCAGTTCCTCAACCATGGCGTTGAATAAACCGGTCA
This sequence comes from uncultured Oscillospiraceae bacterium, assembly GCA_947626315.1. Taxonomy (GTDB): domain Bacteria; phylum Bacillota; class Clostridia; order Oscillospirales; family Oscillospiraceae; genus Limivicinus. Next base: position 545 of record CANQRQ010000008.1, read on the forward strand.
AAAACTCTCGGTTATCAACTTCGTCTACCAACAACATCTCTTTTGCCCCCTCATAGGGGGTTTCATAGGTCGCTGTTGGCATATAGCTGATCGCTGCTTTTATTGGTTTTACAAGCAGCCTGTCATCATAGATACCGCCTACGATTTTGCCACGGTAATAGAGAATGAATTCTCCCATCATAGCCCGAACTGTAATTTCATCCAATTCGGATAACTGCCCTAAAATAAAATCTAAATATTCTTTACTTGACGCCATTATTCCACCTCAACTCCCGATTTGACGATCTGTTTGTGTTCCATCACCGGCATTGTACCATAAGCATCCAGCTTTAGCAATTTGATATTGTCTTACTTTTTTTGTTATCCTCGCGTAAAAAGCTTAAGGGCCTGCAGCAAAGCCGCAGGCCCCTTTTTTGGGAAGCTTTATTTTCTCTTGAAGAACTCTTTGAAGGAGGCCAGGCCGTCCCGGGGCTTCTCCGCCTCGGTTTCGGGGCCGGCGGCCTTCCGGCGGCGGGCGCCGATGACGAAATAGCCCGCGACCAAGCCGCCCAGGACAAGGGCGCTCAGCAGGAAGACGACCAGCAGTCCGCCGCCGCCCTTGGACTGATCCTGGGGCTCCTGGACCTCGCCGCCGGCGGAGGGCCGGACGGTCAGGGTGCCGTTGACGCACTTCACCGCGTAGTTGGCGCTCACGTCCTTGTTCCCATCCATGATCGTGTAGCCGGTGATCTCCTTGGTGTAGGTGCCCGGCTCGATGGCCTTGGTGGAGTGCCCTTCCTGATCCACCACGTCAAAGCGGACGGAGAGGCTGTGGTCGCTGCTGGCCAGCTCCGTGCGGGAGACGTTTTTGTTCTCCAGCTCCGTGCCGTCGTAGGTCTTGCTGTCAGACTCGGCGGTGAGGGTCAGGGGAGCGGGGGCGACGGTCAGGGTGCCGGGGACATAGGTGATGCTGTACAGGTAGTTGGCAGAGGCGTTGTTGCTGTCCACAATGGAGACGGAACGGATGGTGCTCTCCTGGGTGCCCGCGTCGGTGATGCTGTTGCTGCCGTCGGCGTAGGACACGGACAGGATCCGGTCGCCGGGCCGTAGGCCGGCGGCGGAGCAGGTCTCCACCTCATGCTCTGTGCCGTCGTAGACCCAGGAGCCGGACTCCGCCGTGACCGTGAGCTTGAGAGAACCGGCGGCGGGCGCCTGGCTGGGCTTGGGACTGGCCGAGGGCGTGGGAGAAGGGCTGGGGCTGGGCGTGGGCGTAGGAGAGGGACTGGGCGAGGGGCTGGGACTGGCCGCCGTGCCGCTGATGGTCAGAGTCCCGTCCTTGAGGGTGATGCTGTAGTTAGACGTCACGTCGGTCCCGCTGGCGTCCACCACCGTGGCCGCGGTCAGGTCGATGGTATAGGTGCCCGGCTGGATAGCGGCGGTCCGCTTTCCGTCCTTCATGGTCTGAAAGGAGACGCGCACCTCGTGCCGGACGCTGTCGGTATTGACGCGGCCGGTGATATCCAGATTGGAGGGGCCGGGGGTAAAGGGCTGGCCGTCATAGGCCTTGGATGCGTCCTTCACGGCGACGGTGAGGGGCCGGGCGGTGACGGTGACGGTGCCGGGGAGGGTGGTGATGCTGTATTGGGCGGTGACGTCCTCACCGGCGGCGTTCTTGATCAGCAGGTCGCTGGGGGTGCTGGAGACGCCGGAGCTCACGTTTACGGAGCCGCCGGTGTAGGTGATCCCCGCGATGTAGTCCCCCTGGGCCAGAGCCCCGGCGGTGATCTCAAAGCTCTCGGCGGTGATGACGGCGCCGTTATATACGGCAGTGCGGTCCTTGGCCTTCACGGTGATGGCGGTGGGGGCCGCGGGGGCCGGGGCCTCCACGGAGCCGGGCTGATAGCTGACACTGTAGTTGGCCGTCACATCCTGGCCGCCGTTTTTGATCACCGCGTTGGAGGGGGTGACCACCAGTTTGCCGTCGCTGAGGATAGGCTCGGAGAGGCTGACCTCCGCGGTGTCGCCATCTGCCAAGCCGGAAATATCATAGCCGTTGGCGGTGTAGCTGCCGCCGGACCCGGCCACGGGGGCATTGGCGGTGACGGTGACAGGGCGCTTTTCCACGGTCAGCTTGCCGGGGACGGTCTCGATGGGACCCTCATAGGGGCCGCCCTCCTCGGTCGTGACCTGGAGGCCGGAGACAGAGACGGTGTATTCCCCGGCAGCCAGGCGGTCCTTCGGGTTCACCGGGTCCTCGCCCAGCTGGTATGTATAGACGGCGCTTGCCGTGTCTACCTGCAGTCCGACGCTGTCCACCTTCAGGGAGGGGGTGGGGACCGGGTCGCCGTAGGTCATGGCGGCGCTCTCCACGGCAACGGAGGCGTGGACCTCATTGCCCCACTGGGCGGTGAGGGTCAGATCCGCATAGGGGCGGATGTTGGCCTGGGGCTGCACCAGGGCGCTGGGGCCGTCCTTGTACTGGAGCAGCCAGCCGGTGAAGGGGTGATAGGCCGCTTTGGCGGCGGTGAGCTGCTCCTCCTGCAGGGTCTGGACCGTGACGCTGCCGCTTCCATCCGGCTTCTCTGCCTCGGGAAGCGTCAGCTCCACCGGGGCGTCCCCCGCCGCGTAGGTGACGGTGAACTGGGCGCTCTCCTCCGGAGCGGGACGCTTTTCCACCTGGATATAAAGCGTGTACGGGCTGTCTTCTTCTGCGGAGGAGGAGAGCAGCTCCTCGTTAAAGGCGGCGCTCCCGTCTTCGGCCTCTGTGATAAAGCAGGTCCCGGGGATGCTGATCTTGTCCGTGGACAGGTCGATCTCAGCGTATTTGAGCAGGTCCCGGGGCTGCTGCTCCGGCGTCAGCTCCTTGCCGCAGAGATAGAGCCGGGAGACGTAGAAGCCCTCCGGAGGGGCAATCTCCAGGGAGCTCTCCGGGTGCTCTGTTATGTCTTTAAGTTGGATGCCGCCGCCCCGGAGGATGTCCTGCTCCCCGTACTTGACAGAGCAGGAATTGCCGTCCAGAAGCTGCGCTTCCTGTTCGGCGGTCACCTGGGTGACCACCGGCGGTGCGGAGGGCTCCGCCCCGCCGTCCTCCTCTGCCGGGACGGAGGTATAAAGCTTGTAGATCAGCAGTTCCTCGCCGGTGATCCCGCCGGCGGCCAGGGCGCTGGCGCCAAAGCTCTGGGAGACCAGAAGGAGGACCAGCAGGAGACTGAACAGAAATTGCATTTTTTTCTTCATAAAGTTTCACCTCGCGTTTTCGTGCCGCCGTCAGCAGACGGCGGGCTCAGCCGGGATCGCCGGCGGACTGTTCGTCAAAGGGCAGGCTGATGGGGACAAGCTTGCCGTGGACCACATAACGGGCGTTTTCAAACTCATAAGAGCAGGTAGAGAGGGTCACGATCCGGTCCTGGGCCGTCACCTGCACGGTGCTCTCAAAGTCGGACTGGGAGCAGATCTTATCCAGGTACTGCTGGAAGGCCTCGTCGTCAAGGAATCCGATGGTGTAGGAATCGGAGTTGGCGTTGGTGATATAGCCGGAGAAAAGGTCAAGCCGGAAATTCTGATTGGGGGTGTTGAGATACATGACCGGGTGAGCGTCATAGTACGCCTGGTCGCGGAACTTGCTCAGAGAGGCGAACATGGAGCCGTCGTTCATATGGTGGCCGTAAACCACGCTGTTCCGGCCGGCGTAGTCCTTCTCACAGAAGAAATCCAGAAACAGGGTGCCGCCGCCGCTGTAGCTGCCGTCGATCAGCCGGTGCAGATAGTAGTCGTTGTCCTTGCCCTGGGCTACCGGGTAGTTGATGGGGCTGTCGGCGCAGTACAGCCAGCCGTTGACCTCGCTGTTCTGGGCCAGCAGCGCGTCAAAGTCCACCTCGATGGGCGAATCCTCCAGGATGATGCCGCTGTCCTTCAGCAGAGTCTCCGGCATACGGGTGGTGACGTATTGTTTGCGGATGCCGTCATTCTTGTTCTCCGCTACCTTGTATTCGTGCATCATGCCGTACAGCCGGTAAGCGCTGAACAGAAAGATACAGACAAAAACCACACTCAGAATGCCGAAAAAGATTTTAACAGGCTTCTTCACAACACAGGCCTCCCGTCGACAATAAAAGAATTCTGTAAACCAGTGTCAACCATTATACAACAAGAATTCCAAAATGAAAAGGCGGAATACGTGAATATTTCTTAATCTTCTTTAAGCTTCGACATGAAATTTTCCCCAACCGGGACCCTTCGCTGCATATGACGGGCAGAAGAAGAAAATGTTCCCACCGTGGGTCCTTAAGAAACATTTAAGAATGAGCCGGGGGGATACTCATGAAGCTAAACGAAAGTTTATAGCAGGAAAAACACTTTCTCTGTTCGTCTCCTTCGGTCACCAGCGGAAACTGAGTTTTGTCTCTTGGTGGCTTTGTTCACTTCTCTTGCCTCGTCGCAAGAGAAGTGAACCGAAGAGAAAGACGCCCGGGGACGTTTCCCCGGGACCCCTCTGGGAGCAGCGTACAGCAGACCCGTTCTTAGGTCGCCCTTCGTCGTTCTTGCCGGTTTACCCCGGTGCAGACACTGGCAGAAGTCGCTCCTACGGTCGCACGCACATATTTACGTGGCTCGCTGGGTGGCTGACTAACTGCGCCCCCTCATGGCTCCCCTTACACAGGGGAGGCATGAGGACTGGCACTTACTTGCTCAACTAAACTTTCGTTTATCAGGGCCCCCGCAAAGGGCTCTGCCCTTTGTGGGGAGAAGGAAGAAGTTTCCTGACCGATGGAGAAGACTGTCTCAAAGGGGTCCCCATGAAAGCCAAAGGCTTTCATGGGGAAAAGGAAGAATGGCTCTGACCGATGAGTGGAACTCGCTTGCGAGGACCACGAATCTTCAGAGCCATTCTGACGTTGTGGAGGCGCCACCCAGACTCGAACTGGGGAATCGCGGATTTGCAGTCCGCTGCCTTACCACTTGGCTATGGCGCCGTATAAGCGATTTGCGGGCAAACAGCCCGCAAATCGCTGTTTTATGGAGCGGGCAACGAGGCTCGAACTCGCTACCTCCACCTTGGCAAGGTGGCGCTCTACCGGATGAGCTATGCCCGCAGAGGACCCCGTTATGGAAACGGGGTGGTGCCTCCGGTCGGAGTTGAACCAACGACACGCGGATTTTCAGTCCGCTGCTCTACCTACTGAGCTACAGAGGCATGTGGGAGATGGTGGGAACAACTGGACTCGAACCAGTGACCCCCTGCTTGTAAGGCAGGTGCTCTAACCAGCTGAGCTATGCTCCCGCACAACAGCTTTGTTATCATACTAAAAAAAACCAATCTTGTCAATATCAAAATGCAATTTTTTTTCGTTTCGGGAGAGGAGCGCCCCTCTTTCGGACACCGGGCGGCGGTCAGTTTGCCGCCCGGGCGTCCAGAATTCCCCGCAGATCGGCCGGGCTGAACCGGTAGGCCGCGTCGCAGAACTGGCAGCCCACGGAGAGGGGCTGCCCCTCCCGGATCATGCTCTCCAGCTCCCCGTTGTCCAGACAGGCCAGCGCCTCCAGCGCCCGGTCCCGGCTGCAGGCGCAGCGGTAGCAGACCGGGGTCTCGCTGAGAATATGGAAATCAAAGCCCTTGAGCACCTGGTCAAAAAGCGCCTCCGCCCCGTCCTCGTCCAGGACGGTGGTGAGCTGATCCATGAGGAAGATGTTCTCCTCCAGGGCGGCGATAGTCTCCTCCGGCGCGCCGGGCATCAGCTGCACGATGAAGCCGCCGGCCGCCCGGATAGACAGGTCTGTGTCCACCAGAACGCCCAAGGCGCAGGCCGAGGGGACCTGGTCGCTCTCCAGCAGGTAGGCGGTGAGATCCTCGGCGATCTCCCCGCTGACCAGGGCCGTGGAGCCGATGTAGGGGTCCTTCAGGCCGATGTCCCGGCTGACGGTAAAGGTCCCGTCCCGCCCCACGGCCCGGCCCACGTCCAGCTTCCCATCCGGCCGCAGAGGCAGCTCCAGCGCCGGATTGCCCACAAAGCCCCGCACGCAGCCCTCCGAATCCGACACCGCCACCACGGGTCCCAAAGGCCCGCCGCCGTTGACCCGGACGGTCAGGGACCCGTCCTTCTCCTTCATCATGTCGCCCAGCAGAGAGGCGGCGCAGAGGGTCCGCCCCAGGGCGGCCGCTGCGGTGGGGGAGCAGCTGTGGATCTCCCGGGCCCGCTGGACGATGCCCCGGGCGTCGATCACTGCCATCTTGATCAGACCGCCTCCAGCGGTCGCACGAATGATTCTATCCATAAATCCAACTCCTAACCGCGCAGGGCCGAGACGAACAGGCGCTCCGTGTCCCCCTCAAAGCAGAGGGGCGTAATGCGCAGGTCCGTGAAGCCATGCCCCTCCAGCAGCCGGCGCAGCCGCTCCGGCTCGTGGGCGTATTCCAGATGCTCCTCGCTGTCCCGGCGCCACAGCCCGCCCTGCCGGGTGAAAATGTCCATCCCGTAGATCAGGCAGCACGCCTCCTCGTCAAAATCCCCCCGCCAGAGGCAGAGCACATCCTCCGTCTCGTCCACGAAGGTGCCGCCGTCCATGGACCGGAGGAAGGCGGGGGAGCGGAGGTCAAAAAGAAGGAGGCCGCCCGGCCGGATGAACAGCCGCAGCCGCCGGAAAACCTGGTCCAGCTCCTCCGGCGGGAGATAGTTGATCCCCTCCAGGGAACAGTAGGCGGCGTCCACCGTGCCGTAGAGGTCCAGCCCGGCGGCCTCCTGGCACAGGTACAGGGGCGCGGGAGAGAGGCCGGCGGCCTTTTCCCGGGCCTCCATCAGCATCTCCTCGGAGGCGTCCACCCCGATCAGCTCATAACCCCGGCGGGTCATCTCGCAGCTGAGGGTCCCTGTGCCGCAGCACAGGTCCAGCAGAAGGCGGAATTCGCCGCCTGCGCGGGCAAATTCCGCCTCATACAGATCCGCGAACCGGGCATAGGGAACGTCCCCGGTCAGACGGTCATACCAGCCGGCCAGAGGGCCGTAGCAGTTCATTTTTTGTCCTCCCGGATCCGGTCAAAAACCAGACCGTAGCCGCCGCTGCCGTACTGCAGGGAGCGGTTGACCCGGCTGATTGTGGCGCTGGAGGCCCCGGTGGCGGCCAGAATGTCGTTATAGATCATGCCTTCGTTGAGGCAGCAGGCCACCTGAAACCGCTGCTCCAGAGCCACCAATTCCGTAACGGTGCACAGATCGTCAAAAAATCTCATGCATTCATCCACTGTTTTCAGGGACAAAATAGCCTTGTACATGTTTTCGCTGCGCGCTTTCTTCGGCGCTTTGTTCATGCTCTGTTCCACCTCCGTCGTTCTGTCGTAGCTGCGCTTTAACGTAATAATATGTTACATCAGCGGCGCGAAAAAGTAAAGAGTGAAACTTGAAAATAATTGAAAATTAATTCGTGCGCCTACCCCTTGCGGAAAGAGGACAGGTATAGTATAATAGATAAAAAATCGGGGTGTTCAGGCCGCGAAGGAAGGGGAAGCAAAATGATCGATATGGCTGCTTTTTGGCTGGCGGCGGTAATTGTGCTGCTGGTGATCGAGGGGCTCGTTCCGGGGCTGGTCTCCATCTGGTTCGCGCTGGGCGCGCTGGCGGCGTTTATCGCCGCGCTGGCCCACGCGCAGCTCTGGCTGCAGATCGTGTGGTTTTTGCTGATCTCGGTGGTCACCCTGGCCCTCACCCGGCCTCTGGCCAAAAAATATATCAACGGCAAGGTCCAGCCCACCAATGCCGACGCGCTGATCGGCAGGGAATGCGTCGTCACGGAGGATATTGACAACCTGATGGGCGCAGGGCAGGTCACCGTGGGCGGCATGACCTGGACCGCCCGCTCTGTTGAGGACAATGTCCGCTGCCCCAAGGGGAGTGTCGTCACCGTCATGCGCATCGAGGGCGTGAAGCTGATCGTCTCCGCCCGCGGTGAAAAAATAAACTGAAAATCAGGAAGGGAGAATACGAACATGGGTTTTTTGATCGTACTGATTATCCTGCTGGCCGCTTTTATTCTGATCCGCTGCATCCGGATCGTGCAGCAGGCCCGGGCGTATGTGATCGAGCGCCTGGGCGCGTACAAAACCACCTGGAACGTGGGGCTGCATTTTAAAATGCCCTTTATCGAGCGGGTGGCCAAGGTGGTTTCCCTGAAGGAGCAGGTGGCGGACTTCCCGCCCCAGCCGGTGATCACCAAGGATAACGTCACCATGCAGATCGACACGGTGGTGTATTTCCAGATCACCGACCCGAAGATGTTCACCTACGGGATTGAGCAGCCCATGGTCGCCATCGAGAACCTGGCTGCCACTACCCTGCGGAACATCATCGGCGACCTGGAGCTGGACCAGTGCCTCACCAGCCGGGACATCATCAACACCAAGATGCGCTCCATCCTGGACGAGGCCACCGACCCCTGGGGCATCAAGGTCAACCGGGTGGAGCTGAAGAACATTCTGCCGCCCAAGGAGATCCAGAACGCCATGGAGAAGCAGATGAAGGCCGAGCGGGAGCGCCGGGAGGCCATCCTCCGGGCCGAGGGCGAGAAGCGCGCCGCCATCCTGGAGGCCGAGGGCGAGAAGGAATCCGCCATCCTCCGGGCCGACGCCAAGAAGCAGCAGCAGATCCTGGAGGCCGAAGGCCAGGCGGAGGCCATTTTGAAGGTCCAGACCGCCACCGCCGAAGGCATCCGGCTGATCAACGAGTCCTGCCCCACCGACGCGGTGATCCGGATCAAGGCCCTGGAGGCCTTTACCAGCGCCGCCAACGGCCGCGCCACCAAGATCATTATCCCCAGCGAGATCCAGGGTCTGGCCGGGCTGGCCGCCGGGATCGTGGAGGCGGTCAAGACGCCGGAAGAGAAGGCGGAGTAAGGACTGCCGGAGCAGTTTTTTTCAGCGGCCTGCCGGGCATGCTCGACAGGCCGCTTTTTATGAAGCATCCATGAAAAGAGAGGAACAGAGCCCATGAGCAGCAAAGCGGCGTTGGATTTTTTGAAGAGACACGGGATGGAGCCGGAGGCTGTCGATCCGGTGCCCGAGGCCAGGAAAATGGCCGAGGAAATGGCCAGGGGCCTGGCGGGGGAGCCCAGCTCCGTGCCCATGATCCCCACCTATCTGCGGGACCGGGGCGATATTCAGCCGGGGGACTGCGCCGCGGTGATCGACGCGGGCGGCACCAATTTCCGCACCGCGCTGGTGCGCTTTCCCGGCCAGGGCGTGGAGATCAGCGAACTGCAGAGCCGGAAAATGCCGGGGATCGACAGGCCCGCCACCTGGGAGGAGTTTATCTCCTTCACGGCGGACGGCGTGCTGCCCCTGCTGGACCGGACGGATAAGATCGGCTTCTGCTTTTCCTATTCCGCAGTGATCGGCCCGGACATCGACGGGACGGTGAACTGCATTGACAAGGAAGTGGTCATCAACGGCGCCGAAGGGCAGAAGGTGGGCGCCTCCCTCCGGGCCGAGCTGGAGCGGCGGGGCGTATACGGGAAGAAGATCGTGGTCCTGAACGACACCGCCGCCGTCCTGCTGGGCGGCAAGGCGGAAAATTTCCGCGGCTCCTTCGGCGGCTTTATCGGCCAGGTCAGCGGCACGGGGACCAACACCTGCTGCGTCCTGCCCGTGGGGCAGATCGGCAAGCTGGGCCTTGCCGGGGAGCAGGGCATGATCGTCAACACCGAGTCCGGCATGTATGCCGGGCTCCCCGCCGGGGACTTTGACCGGCTGCTGGACCGCTCAAGCAAGGAGCCGGGCTCCAAGGCGCTGGAGAAGCAGACCGCCGGGGTCTATCTGGGCGAGCTCTGCCGCCTGATGCTCTTGGCCGCGGCGGAGGAGGGGCTGCTCTCCCCGGCATGCGGGGAGAAGCTGCGGGCCCTGGGCCGGATCGACTCCGCCGTGATCGACGGCTGGGCCAACCGGGAGCATCTGGAGCAGGTCAGCGGCGGCGAGGCCGACAGCGCGTTTATTGAGACCTTGTGCCAGGCCGCGTTCCGGCGCTCCGCCCGCTGCATGGCCGCCAACATCGGGGCGCTGCTGCTCCTCACCGGCGGGGGGCAGGATGCGGCGCAGCCCTTCTGCGTCTGCGCCGAGGGCTCCCTGGTGCAGAAGAGCCGCTGCTACCGGCCGGCGCTGGAGCGGCTGCTGGAGGAAAAAATCGGGGGAGAGCTGGGCCGCAGCGTGGTACTGAGGGTGGTCAATGAGGCCACGCTCTCCGGCTCCGCCGCGGCGGCGCTGATCAACGGATGAACATTTTTCGGAAAACACAGATACATAAAAGGAGCTTGTAAATGAAAATTTCAGTTATCGACGGTTATACGGAGAATCCCGGCGATCTGAGCTGGGCGCAGCTGGAGGAATTCGGAGAGCTGACGGTGTATGACCACTCCACCCATGACGAGGAGGAGGTCATCCGCCGCATCGGCGACGCGGAGATCGTGGTGGCCAACAAGTCCCGGGTCAGCCGCAGGGTCATGGATGCCTGCCCCAACATCCGCTTTATCACCGTCCAGGCCACCGGCTATGACCCCATCGACTATGTCTACGCCCGGGAAAAGGGCATCCCCGTGTCCAACGTCCCCGGCTACGGGACCGCCTCTGTGGCCCAGTTCGCCATCTCCCTGCTGCTGGAGATCTGCGGCAATGTGGGGCACCACTCCCAGGCGGTCCACCAGGGCCGCTGGCAGAGCAGCGGAGACTGGTGCTTCTGGGACTATCCGCTGATCGAGCTGGCGGGGAAGACCATGGGCATTATCGGCTTCGGGCGGATCGGCCAATCGGTGGGCCGGATCGCCAAAGCTTTGGGGATGGATGTGATCGCCTATAACCGGAGCCGCAGCGAGGAGGGCGCGCGGATCGCGGAGTATGTGGAGCTGGACGAGCTCTACGCCCGCGCGGATGTGATCTCCCTCCACTGCCCGCTGTTTGAGAACACCCGGGGCATGATCAACAAGGACAGCATTGCCAAAATGAAGGACGGGGTTATCCTGCTCAACAACAGCCGGGGTCCCCTGGTGGTGGAGCAGGATCTGGCGGACGCTCTGAACGCCGGCAAGGTCTACGCCGCGGGGCTGGACGTGGTCTCGGTGGAACCGATCCGGGAGGACAACCCGCTGCTGAGCGCCAAAAACTGCTATATCACGCCCCACATCAGCTGGGCGCCCAAGGAGAGCCGGCAGCGGATCATGGACTGCACGGCGGAGAACATCCGCAGCTTCCTGGCCGGCACACCGCAAAACGTGGTCAACTAATACGCACCGCCGCCGGCAAAAACCGGCGGCGGTGCGTATTCAAAAGAGGGCCATGCTGGCCCTCTTTTGAGAGAGATGCAGCCCGCTGCAGCGCACGACAAAACCCGTCTTTGACGGGTTTTGCGCACGTTTGCGGGCTGAGAAGAGTTTTTTCCGAGGCACATGTCCCCGGAAAAAACGATCAAAATGCTTTCGCGCCTGCGGGCGCGAAACTCTGCGAGGCTTTTTGACAAGTTGATTGGATGCCTGCTTTTTTCGGGCGTGCGGTTTTTCTGTACAGCGGCGGAAAATCTTAAAAAACTATAAATTAAGCCCGGAGAACTGGACTTTTGCGGACAGTCGCGCTATAATCGCTGATGTTATACGACTTTAGCAGAGCTGAACACTTTTTCACGCGCCGGAGGCGCTTGCCATGAGCCAAGCCGTAAAGGAAAAAAAGAGCGCCGCTCTGCCGCCGGAGAAGCGGCGGGGACGGGGAAAGAAGCTTCTGCTGGCTGTCTGCGCCCTGCTGCTGGCGGCCGCCGTTGGAGGCGTGTTCGCCGTCAACAGCCTGGCCTACCGGGTCTGCCGGGTGGAGGCCGGGGTGCCGGTGCTGGCTTCGGACTTTATTAAGAGCGGGGACCCGGAGGCCTTTTTCACGGAGAAAAGCCAGACCTTTGACGTGCAGATCCCGGGGGAGTACCGGGTGCAGGTGAAGAGCGGCTTTTTTACCCACTGGGCCCGGCTGATCGTGGAGGACACCACCCCGCCGGAGGCCCAAGGGGAGACGCTGACGCTGCCCCTGGGGGAGCGCTGCGGCCCGGAGGCGCTGCTCTCCGATATAAAGGACGCCACCCAGGTCACAGCCGCCTTTGTACAGGAGCCGGATTTCGGCCGTCTGGGCCTCCAGGCGCTGGAGATCCGGCTGACGGACCAGGCGGGGAATCAAAGCACCGTCTCCGCGGCGCTGAAGCTCTCTCCCTTCACGGGGGAGCTGGTCTGGGAGGCGGGGAGCCCGCCCCCTGCGGCGGAGGACTTCCTGATCACGGACGTGCCCGCCGGGGCGGAGACGGCGCTGAGAGCGCTGAAAACAAACCATGTCTCCCGGCAGCCGGTGACACTGACCTATGAGGGGGAGGGCTACCCCTCTCTGCTCTCCGTGGCGGACACCGTTCCGCCCAAGGGGGAGCCGCAGAATGTGAGCACCTGCACCCACGCCCCGCTCACGGCGGAGCGCTTTGTCCGCTCCGTGGAGGACGCCACCGATGTGGAGGCCAGCTTCCTGACGGAGCCGGACCTGACCCGGACAGGGGAGCAGACCGTCTCGGTGCTTCTCCGGGACGAGGGCGGCAACGAGACGGTGCTCCAAGCCTCGCTGACCCTGGCGGAGGACACGACGCCCCCGGTGATCCAGGGGGCGCGGGATCTGGAGATCATGGAGGGGGAGACCGTCTCCTACCGGAGCGGCCTGCGCCTGGAGGACGATTTCCCGGAGGAGGTCAGCCTGGAGATCGACAGCAGCGGCGTGGACACCGGCAAGGCCGGGCGCTATCAGGCGGTATACACCGCCGAGGATGTGAGCGGCAACGCCACCGTGAAGACCGTCACCGTCACGGTCGAACCCTGGACGATATCGGAAGAAGAGCTGAACCGGATGGCGGACCAGGTGCTGGAGCAGATTTTTACCGAGAATATGGACGGCCTGCAGAAGGTGACCGCCATTTACGATTACATTGTCAGTTCCGTCCGTTGGATCGAGAACTCGGAGAAGAATGGCTGGGCCAAGGCCGCCTATGAGGGCCTGCACAACCACGCGGGGGACTGCTATGTCTATGCCTCCACGGCAAAGCTGCTGTTCAACCGGGCAGGGATCACCAACATGGACATCGGCAAGTCCACCGCCTCCGGCACCCACTACTGGAATCTGGTGGACCTGGGGGACGGCTGGTATCACTTTGACGCCACACCCCACATGGAGGCGGTGCGGATCATCATGTGGACCGACCAGCAGCTGATGACCTTCTCCGCCTCTAATTACAATACCCACGACTATGATCACAGCCAGTATCCCAAGGTCAATTAGACCCCACGGGGGAGATTTCTTCTGAACCTATTCTCAAATAAAAAGGTGACTTTCTGAAAGCGAGGCTCTGGCTTTATGCAGAACCATGTTTTGGACTATCTGGAGAATACCGCCCGGCGCTGCCCGGATAAAATCGCCTTCGCCGGGGAGGGGGAGGCCCTGAGCTTTGCCCGCCTGCGGGAGATGACCCGCTCCGTGGGGAGCTTCCTCCACAGCCAGGGGGTCTGCCGCCGGCCGGTGGCCGTGTTTATGGAGAAGAGCCCCCGGGAGGTGGCCGCCTTTTTCGGCGTCATCGCGGGCGGGGACTTCTATGTGCCCCTGGACCGGGAGATGCCTGCCCACCGGGTCCGGCTGATCCTGGAGAACGTGCGGCCGGAGATCCTGCTGTGCGACAGGGCCAGCGAGGACGCGGCCCGGGCCGTGGCCGGGGACAGCCGGGTGGCGCTCTTTGACGAGATCTGCGACACCCCGGTTGACGAGGCCGCTTTGAAGGAGATTTACGAGCACACCATCGACACGGACCCCATTTACATCGTGTTCACATCCGGCTCCACCGGCGTTCCCAAGGGCGTGGCCGCCTGCCACCGGTCCGTGCTGGATTACATAGAACAGCTCTCCCAGGTGCTGGAGCTGGACGAAAACACCGTTTTCGGCAGCCAGACGCCCCTGTATTTTGACGCCTGCCTGAAGGAGCTGTACCCCACCCTGAAATTCGGCGCAACCACCTGGCTGATCCCCCGGGAGCTGTTCTCCTTTCCCGTCAGGCTGGTGGAATATCTGAACGAGCACAAAATCAACACCGTCTGCTGGGTGGTCTCGGCCCTGACCATGATCTCCGCCTTCGGCACCTTCCGCACCGTGAAGCCCGGGACCCTGCGCACGGTGGCTTTCGGCAGCGAGGTCTTCCCTATCAAGCAGTTCAATCGCTGGCGGGAGGCTCTGCCGGAGGCCCGCTTTATCAACCTCTACGGCCCCACCGAGGGTACCGGCATGTGCTGCTACTACGTGGTGGACCGGGATTTCGGCCCGGAGGAGGCCATTCCCATCGGCCGGCCCTTCAAAAACACGGACATTCTCCTGCTCACGGAGGACAACCGCCGGGCGGCCCCGGGGGAGACGGGGGAGATCTGCATCCGGGGGACCTCCCTCACCCTGGGCTACTACAACGATTTTGAACGCACAAGCCAGGTCTTTGTGCAGAACCCCCTGAACACCGCCTACCCGGAGCTGATCTACCGCACCGGGGACCTGGGCCGCCTGAACGAGCGGGGCGAGCTGGTCTTCGTCTCCCGCCGGGACTATCAGATCAAGCACATGGGGCACCGGATCGAACTGGGGGAGATCGAGGCCAACGTCAACGAGCTGACCGGGGTGGGCCTGTCCGGCTGCGTGTATGACCGGGAAAAGAGCCGGATCACGCTCTTTTACACCGGCGAGCTGGCCGAGGGGGAGCTGGTAGAGGCCATGAAGGACCGGCTGCCCCGGTACATGCTGCCCAACCGGGTGCTCCGGCTGGACGAGATGCCCTTCACGCCCAACGGAAAGCTGGACCGGAAGGCGCTGCTGGCGCTCTGTCGGCCATAAGGGGCGGGGAGACGGTCTATGCTCTTTACTTCTTACGAATTCATCGGCTTTCTGCTGCTGCTGTTTTTGCTGTACTATCTGCTGCCGGGACGGCACCAGTGGAAGCTGCTGCTGGGGGCCAGCTGGCTGTTTTACCTCTCCGCCGGCCCCGGCATGATCCTCTATCTCCTGGCGGTCACCGCCGCCGTGTATCTGGCGGCCCGGCGGATCGGCGCCATCGGAGCGGCCCACAGCGCTTACATGGCGCAGCACCGGGCGGAGCTCAGCCGGGAGGAGCGCCGGGCCCTGAAGGACGCGGCCAAAAAGCGGCAGAGGCGGGTGCTCCTGGCCGCGCTGCTGCTGGACCTGGGCATCCTGGCGGTGGTCAAGTACACCAATTTTGCCATCAGCAATCTAAACAGTCTGCTCCACCTCTTCAGAGGCAAGGGGCAGCTGAGCCTGTGGAATATCGCCCTGCCCATGGGCATCTCCTTTTACACCTTCCAGGCCCTGAGCTACCTGATCGACGTGTACCGGGGCGTGGTGGAGCCGGAGCGGGATTTCTTCCGCTTTGCCCTGTTCACCTCCTTCTTTCCCCAGCTGGTGCAGGGGCCTATCAGCCGGTACAAGGACCTGTCGGAGACGCTCTGGGGCGAGCACCCCTTCCACGGACCCACCGTGGCCCGGGGGCTCCAGCGGGTGCTCTGGGGCTACTTTAAAAAGCTGGTGATCGCGGACAGGATGCTGGTGGCCGTCAACGCCCTGATCCGAAACAGCGGCCAGTACACCGGGGCCTATGTCTTCGCGGGGATGCTGTTTTACGCCCTGGAGCTCTACGCGGACTTCACCGGCGGCATCGACGTGACCATCGGCGTGGCGGAGGCCCTGGGCATCCGGGTCCGGGAGAACTTCCTCCGGCCCTATTTCTCCAAATCCATCAAGGAATACTGGCGGCGCTGGCACATCTCCATGGGCACCTGGTTTACAGACTATGTGTTCTACCCGGTCTCTGTGTGCAAGCCTATGCTCCGGCTGAACAAATTTGCCCGCGCCCATCTGGGAGAGAAGCTGGGCAAGCGCCTGCCGGTCTATCTCTCCTCCTTTGCCGTGTGGCTGGCCACCGGCATCTGGCACGGGGCCAGCTGGAACTTCGTGGCCTGGGGCCTGGGCAACTGGGCGGTCATTATGCTCTCCCAGGAGCTGGAGCCCCTGTACGGCCGCTTCCACCGGCGCTTCCAGGTGGCGGGGAAGAGCTGGTTCAAGCTCTTCCAGGTGGTCCGCACCGTGCTGCTCATGAGCGCGCTGCGCCTCTTTGACTGCTACCGGGATGTGCCGCTGACCTTCCGGATGTTCGGCAGCCTGTTTACCGTGCGCAACTGGGCCGTGTTCTTTGACGGTTCGCTGCTGAACCTGGGGCTCGCCCCTATGGACTTCACCATTCTGGGCCTGGGGCTGCTGCTTTTGACCGGAGTAAGCCTGCTCCAGCGGAAGGGCAGCGTCCGGGACCGGATCGCCGTCCTGCCCTATCCCCTCCGCTTCGTCCTGTGGTTCGGGCTGTTTCTGGCGGTTCTTTTAATGGGGGCCTACGGAATAGGCTATGACGAGAGCCAGTTTATTTATAATCAGTTTTGACGGGAGTGCGCTATGAAAAAAACAAGCTTATCCAAAACTCTTGCCCTTCTCCTGGCCGTCCTGGCCCTGCTGAGCCTGGCCGCCTGCGGCGGCAGCGGGGAGAAGGTGATCCAGCGGGAGGCCCCGGCGGAGAGCGCCGGCCCCGATGCGGCGCTGACCTCGGAAAACGCCCGGGAGGAGACCGCCGGCGCCGGCTTTGTGTTCATCCACCAGGGAGTCCGGGTGGACATGGACGCGGAGGCCTCGGCCATTGTGGCGGCCCTGGGGGAGCCCAGCTCGTATTTCGAGGCCGCCAGCTGCGTGTTTGAGGGGCTGGACAAAATGTACACCTACGGAGGCTTTGAGCTGGACACCTATCCCACCGACGGCAAGGACTATGTCTCGGCGGTGATCTTCCGGGACGACTCGGTGGCCACGCCGGAGGGCGTGATGATCGGCGACAGCGCGGAAAAGCTGCAGCAGGTGTACGGCGACCCCAGCTCCACCGCCGAGAACCTGGTCAGCTATCAGGCGGGGAACATGGAGCTGCGCTTTATCCTGGCCGACGGAGTGATCGCCTCCATCGAATATCTGTCTCTGGCCGCGGAGGGAGACTGAAAAAAGCAAACGACGAATAACATACGAAAGGAAAAGACTTACATGGAAGAGCTGCTGGACATTCTGCGTTCCCTGCACCCGGAGGTGGACTTTGCCCGCCGGGAGGATCTGATCGACAGCAAGATCCTGGACTCCTTTGACATTGTCTCCATCATCTCGGAGGTGGAGGAGCGCTTCGGCGTGGTGATCACCGCGGAGAAGATCCTCCCGGAGAACTTCAACTCCGCCGGGGCTCTCTACGCCCTGATCCAGGCCCTGGAGGACGAGGACTGAGCCATGACCGGCGAGAAGCGCAAAAGCCGCCGCCTGCGCGTGCTGCTCTCGGCGGCGGTGGTCCTGCTCAGTCTGGGCTTCCTCCAGCGGCTCCTGAGCCCCAAGTACAGTACGGAGCTGATAGAGGGGGGCCTGATCCGGGAGTACTACGGGGAGGAGAAGGACCACGACCTGATCTTCATCGGGGACTGCGAGGTCTATGAGAACTTCTCCCCAAAGGTCCTGTGGGAGGAGTACGGCATCAACAGCTACATCCGGGGCAGCGCCCAGCAGCTGATCTGGCAGTCCTACTATCTGCTGGAGGACACGCTGCGCTATGAGACGCCGGACGCGGTGGTGTTCAACGTGCTGGCCATGCAGTACAACGAACCCCAGCGGGAGGCCTACAACCGGATGACCCTAGAGGGGATGCGCTGGTCCGGCTCCAAGGTCCGCTCCATCCTGGCCTCTATGACGGAGGAGGAGCATTTCCTGGACTATGTGTTCCCTCTGCTGCGCTATCACAGCCGCTGGAGCCAGCTGAAGGCGGAGGACGCGGCCTATCTGCTGAAGACCCGCCCCGTCTCCCACAACGGCTACACCATGCGCCTGGATGTGCGCCCGGCGGAGAACGTGCCGGAGGGCCGTATCCTGCCGGACTACCGCTTCGGGGACCGGGCCTGGAGCTATCTGGAGAAGATCCGCCTGCTCTGCCAGGAGAAGGGGGTGGAGTTGGTGCTGGTCAAGGCCCCCAGCCTGTACCCCTATTGGTACCCCCAGTGGGAGGAACAGATCGAGGACTACGCCCGGGAAAACGGCCTGCTGTATCTGAACTTCCTGGAGATGGGGGAGGAGACGGGCATCGACTACAGCCGGGACACCTACGACGCGGGGCTGCACCTGAACCTGTACGGCGCGGAGAAGCTGAGCCGCTGCTTCGGGCGGATCCTGCAGGAGCAGCTGGGGCTGGAGGACCGGCGGGGCGAGGCGGCGCTGGCCGCCCGCTGGCAGGAGAAGTGCGCCGCCTATGAGGCGGACAAACAGGCCTGGCTGGCTTCCCTGTCCGAAGAGAATGCATGAACCTTTAAAAGTTAACATAAATAAATTTACATAATATTAATCAGCTTTCAGCATCCCGGTCAAAAGGACCGGGATGCTGCTTTGTTTAGAGGGCAAAAGGCCGGGGTTATGAAAAAGAACGTTATAATTTTTCACCGCCGGGGCAAACTAGAGGCAAAGAAAACGCCCGGCCTTTTTTTATCCGGGCGGAAGGGAGACCGCTATGTTTAAACGCCTGGGGAGACAGACCGTCCAGCTGCCCTCCGCGCCGTCCATTCTGGCCTATGCCGGAATCGCCGGGCAAAAAGAGGGGGAGGGCCCGCTGCGGGAGCGCTTTGACTATCTTTCCGAGGATTCCTATTTCGGGGAAAAGACCTGGGAGAAGGCGGAGAGCCATATGATCAAACAGTGCTTTGCCCTGGCCTGCGACCGGGCCGGGCTGGCCCCCTCCAGCCTGGATTACATTTTCGCCGGGGACCTGCTGAACCAGTGCGTCAGCTCCTCCTTCGCTCTGAAGGACAGCCGGGCCCCCTACTACGGGATCTACGGCGCCTGCTCCACCATGGCGGAATCCCTGTCTTTGGCGGCCATGATGGTGGACGGGGGCTATGCCGCCACCGCCTGTGCCGTCACCGGGTCCCACTTCTGCTCTGCCGAGCGGCAGTACCGCTTCCCCCTGGAGTACGGCGGCCAGCGGCCGCCCACCTCCCAATGGACGGTCACCGGCGCCGGGGCGGTGATCCTGGGGACCGGCGGCGCCGGGCTGCGGATCACCCACGTCACCACCGGGGCCATCACGGACGCGGGGATTACGGACGCCAACAACATGGGCGCGGCCATGGCCCCCGCTGCCTACAACACCCTGAAGGTTCATTTCAGCGATACCGGCCGGAGCCCGGCGGACTATGACGCCATCTTCACCGGCGACCTGGGCGCTTTGGGGCACGACATCCTCCAGACGCTTTTTGACCGGGACGGGGTCCGGCTGGGGGCCAATTATATGGACTGCGGCGTGCTGATTTACGACCTGACGACCCAGGACGTCCACGCCGGAGGCTCCGGCTGCGGCTGCAGCGCCTGCGTGCTGGGGGCCCACATTCTCAAGGCCATGGAGAAAGGGGTTTGGAACCGGATCCTCTTCGCGGCCACCGGCGCGCTCATGTCTCCCACCAGTTCCCAGCAGGGGGACAGCATCCCCGGCATCTGCCACGCCGTAGTCATCGAAAAGGAGGGCGCCTGATGGAGATGCTCTTTGAATACCTGAAGGCCTTTGCCGTGGGCGGTTTGCTCTGCGTCATCGGCCAGATCCTCATTGACTATACCAGGCTGACCCCCGCCCGCATCCTCACCGCCTTCGTGGTGGCGGGGGTGGTCCTGGGCGCGCTGGGCCTCTACCAGCCGCTGGCGGACTGGGCCGGGGCCGGGGCCACCGTCCCCCTCACCGGCTTCGGAAACCTCCTGGCCAAGGGGGTGCGGAAGGCGGTGGCGGAAAAGGGCCTCCTGGGGGCCTTCACCGGCGGCTTTACCGCCGCGGCGGGCGGCATCTGCGCCGCCGTGTTTTTCGGCTTCCTGGTGGCCGTGATTTTCAAGCCCAGCGACAAAAACAGATAAAACCGACACGCTATCGATAGATCTGTCTCACAGGGGCCTTTTCGGTACCGCACAGGCAGGACCCGGAGAAAACCGAGGACCATTCGTTCTCCCTTTTTTCCGGGAGAAATTAAGTTTACATAATATATAGCTGTTCGGCTTTTACCGCCGGAGCCGCCGCGCCGCTGTCCGCCCGCCGAAGGGCGAACAGCGGTGCGGTGTTTTTGCGCCCGGTGGGAAAGAAATTGTATCAAGAAGTTACAAAAACACGACATATTGCGGAAATACTTGCATTTTATCGCAGATGTGGTATACTTACTTAGTTACAATGCGGGTGCATCCCGCAGAGCATGGTTCGTACACGAAAGGGTAGATTATGAGCAAAAACACCGCGCAGTACGGCAACGACAGTATTTCTCAATTGAAAGGGGCGGACCGGGTCCGGAAGCGGCCGGGGGTCATCTTCGGTTCTGACGGGCTGGACGGCTGCCAGCATGCCGTGTTCGAGATCCTCTCCAACGCCATCGACGAGGCCCGGGAGGGCTACGGCGATCTGATCGTCCTCACCCGCTATGAGGACAAGTCCATCGAGGTGGAGGATTTCGGCCGGGGCTGCCCGCTGGACTGGAACCCCAATGAAAAGCGCTACAACTGGGAGCTGGTCTTCTGTGAGCTCTACGCCGGCGGCAAGTATCAGAACGCCGACGGGGGGGACTATGAGTACTCCCTGGGCCTCAACGGCCTGGGCTCCTGCGCCACCCAGTACGCCTCGGAATACATGGATGTGACCGTCCGGCGGGACGGGCAGAAGTACAGCCTGCACTTCGAAAAGGGCAAGGTCCAGGGAAAAAAGGGCCAGGAGCTGCAGATCGAGCCCGCCGACCGGAAAAAGACCGGCACTACCATCCGCTGGCGGCCGGATCTGGAGGTCTTCACGGATATTGACATCCCCGAAAGCTATTTTGACGATGTGCTCCACCGGCAGGCGGTGGTGAACGCGGGGGTCACCTTCCGGCTCCGCCTGGAGAAGAACAGCAAGTTCGAGACCCGGGACTACCGCTATGAAAACGGCATCGCGGACTATGTGGCGGAGCTGGCGGGGGAGGGCGCGCTGACCGCGCCGGTGTTGATCTCCACCGAGCGGAAGGGCCGGGACCGGGAGGACAAGCCGGAGTACAAGGTGAAGATCTCCGCCGCCTTCTGCTTCTCCAACAGGGTCAACGCCCTGGAGTATTACCACAACTCCTCCTGGCTGGAAAACGGCGGCGCGCCGGACAAGGCGGTGAAGAGCGCCTTTACCTCCGCCATCGACAGCTACATCAAGCAGTTGGGGAAGTATCAGAAGAACGAGAGCGCCATCAAGTTCCAGGACGTGCAGGACTGCCTGATCCTGGTCACCAACTGCTTCTCCACCCAGACCTCCTACGAGAACCAGACCAAGAAGGCCATCAACAACAAGTTCATCCAGAGCGCCATGACCGAGTTTTTCAAGGCGCAGCTGGAGGTCTATTTCATCGAGAACAAGCCCGAGGCGGACCGGATCGCCGAGCAGGTGCTGGTGAACAAGCGCAGCCGGGAGACGGCGGAAAAGGCCCGCATCGGCATGAAGAAAAAGCTCTCCGGCAGCATCGACATCGCCAACCGGGTGCAGAAGTTCGTGGACTGCCGCAGCCGGGACCGGGACCGGCGGGAGATCTACATCGTGGAGGGGGATTCGGCCTTGGGCGCCTGCAAGCTCTCCCGGGACGGGGAGTTTCAGGGCATCATGCCCGTGCGGGGCAAGATCCTCAACTGCCTGAAGGCGGACTATGTGCGCATCTTCAAAAGCGACATTATCACCGACCTGATGAAGGTGCTGGGCTGCGGCGTGGAGGTGAAGGACAAGCACACCAAGGACCTGGCCAGCTTTGACCTGGACAACCTCCGCTGGAACAAGATCATCATCTGCACCGACGCCGACGAGGACGGCTTCCACATCCGCACCCTGATCCTCACCATGCTCTACCGGCTGACGCCCACCCTGATCCGGGAGGGCTATGTGTATATTGCGGAGTCCCCCCTGTACGAGATCCAGAGCAAGGGGAAGACCTGGTTTGCCTACTCCGACCGGGAAAAGGCCCGGATCCTGGAGGGCCTGGGCGGGGCCAAGGCCACCATCAACCGGAGCAAGGGCCTGGGCGAGAACGACCCGGATATGATGTGGATGACCACCATGAACCCGGAGAGCCGCCGCCTCATCAAGGTCATGCCCGAGGACGCGGAGCGGATGGCCCAGGTCTTCGACCTGCTGCTGGGGGACAACCTGGAGGGCCGGAAAAACCACATCGCCGAGTACGGCGCCCGCTACCTGGATATGGCGGACATCTCCTGATACTATTCTCAAATAAAAAGGAGACTTTTTATTTGAGAGGCGCCGCTTGAAGCGCCGCTCTTTTCGGCGGCAAAGCCGCCGAAAAGACGTCTCATGCGATTTTCTACGCGCTACGCGCTATAATGACTATATGATGGCGAAACGCCAAAAGCGTTTCGCCGAGCGGCAAAGCTGCTCAGCAAAACAGCTATGCTGTTTTGCCATATATTCATTGCAATAAGCATTGCGCGAATGATTCTTTGAATCATTCGCTGCCAAACTTGTCGTTTGGCAGCGGAAAACAATTGAAAGTTCAATTGTTTTCCGCATAGCAATGGTTATTATAAAAAGCAGCCATTTTTCAAATGTCTGCTTTTTAAAGAAAATCAGTATGATAAAAAAAGAGAGAGGGGTAAAAGATGAAACCGAAGTATACCAGCAATTTTGAGTACGGCAAGCGGATGTCCAAATACACCCTGATCGCGGCCGTGATCTTGTGCCTGGCGGGCCTGCTGCTGGCCCCCAACAACTCCATGGCCCAGATGGTGCTGATGTTCGCCTCCCTGGCGGCCATGGTGAGCACCCTGGTGGTCATGTACCGCAACTGCCGCTGTCCCTACTGCGGCAAGCACATTATGATGGGCGTGCTGGTGGTCACCAGCTGCCCCCGCTGCCGCCGGAGCCTCACAACCGGCAAAAAGTCAAAGAAAAGGTAAAATTTCTCCATGGCAAAGAAAAAGGAACCCGAAAAGAAAAAATACGACAACCCCAACGTGCTGGGCCTGCGGGCCCAGGTGCTGGAGCAGCCCATCACCGAGACCCTGGAGACAAACTTCATGCCCTACGCCATGTCGGTGATCGTCTCCCGGGCCATTCCGGAGATCGACGGCTTTAAGCCCTCCCACCGGAAGCTCCTGTACACCATGTTCAAGATGGGCCTGCTCACCGGGGCCCGGACCAAGAGCGCCAACATCGTGGGCCAGACCATGCGCCTCAACCCCCACGGGGACGCGGCCATCTACGAGACCATGGTGCGCCTCTCCACCGGATACGGGGCGCTGCTGACCCCCTTTGTGGACTCCAAGGGCAACTTCGGCAAGGTCTATTCCCGGGATATGTCCTACGCCGCCTCCCGGTACACCGAGGCCAAGCTCTCCGCCATCTGCGGGGAGATCTTCCGGGACATCGACAAGGACACGGTGGACATGGTGGACAACTACGACGGCAGCATGCAGGAGCCCTCCCTGCTCCCCACCGCCTTCCCCAATGTGCTGGTCTCCGCCAACTCCGGCATCGCCGCCGGCATGGCCAGCCAGATCTGCGGCTTTAACCTGAACGAGGTCTGCGAGACCGCCATCGCCTACCTGAAGGACAGCGGGCACGACCTGCTCTCCACCATGCCCGCGCCGGACTTTCCCACCGGGGGAGAGATCCTGTACGACCGGGCGGAGATGGAGAACATCTACCGCACCGGCCGGGGCAGCTTCAAGGTGCGGGCCCGCTGGCGGCACCTGCCCAAGGAGCGGATCATCGAGATCTACGAGCTGCCCTACACCACCACCTCCGAGGCGGTGATCGACAAGGTGGCCGAGCTGATCAAGGCCGGGAAGATCCGGGAGATCAACGACATGCGGGACGAGACGGATCTCAGCGGTCTGCGCTTGGCCATCGACCTGAAGCGGGACGTGGACCCGGAGAAGCTCATGCAGAAGCTTTTCCGGCTGACCCCGCTGCAGGACGCCTTCCCCTGCAACTTCAACATCCTGGTGGCAGGGACCCCGAAGGTGCTGGGCGTGGGGGAGATCCTGGAGGAGTGGACCGCCTGGCGCATGGAATGCGTCCGCCGGCGGACCTATTTTGACCTGAGCAGGAAGAAGGAGAAGCTCCATCTGCTCAAGGGCCTGGAGAGCATCCTGCTGGATATCGACAAGGCCATTGCCATCATCCGCAGCACCGAGCTGGAGGCGGAGGTGGTGCCCAACCTGATGATGGGCTTTGGCATCGACCAGGTCCAGGCGGAGTACGTGGCGGAAATCCGGCTGCGGAACATCAACCGGGAGTACATCCTCAAGCGCACCTCGGAGACCGCCCAGCTGGAGCGGGAGATCCGGGAGCTGGAGGAGATCCTGGGCAGCCGGCGGCGGATCAAAAATATCCTGATCGACGAGCTGCGGCAGATCAACAAGAAATACCCCACGCCCCGGCGGAGCCTGATCGTCCACGCCGACGAGCTGCCGGAGCTTCCGGAGGAGGAGCCGGCGGAGGACTATCCCGTGACGCTCTTCCTGTCCCGGGAGGGCTACTTCAAGAAGATCACCGCCCAGTCCCTGCGCATGAGCGGGGAGCAGAAATATAAGGAGGGGGACGGCCTGCGCCAGAGCTTCGAGTCCTCCAACCGGCGGGAGCTGCTGCTGCTCACAGACCGGCAGCAGATGTACAAGACCCGCCTCAGCGATTTTGAGGATACGAAGGCCTCCGCCCTGGGCGTCTACCTGCCCACCAAGCTGCAGATGGACGAGGGGGAGAGCGTGCTGGCCATGATCGACCCGGGGGACTATAAGCGGGACCTGCTGCTGGTGTTCGAAAACGGCAAGGCCGCCCGGATTGCCCTCTCCGCCTACGAGACCAAGACCAACCGGAAAAAACTGGTGGGCGCCTGCTCGGACAAGAGCCCCCTGGTCTCCGCCCTGGTGCTGGAGGAGGAGACGGACCTGGCCCTCACTGCCAGCGACGACCGGGCTCTGGTGTTCAGCTCCGCCCTGCTCCAGACCAAGACCAGCCGCAGTTCCCAGGGCGTGGCGGTCATGAGTCTGAAGCCCAAGCGGAAGCTGCTGCGGGCCCTGCCGGTCCGGGACAGCGGCATCAAAAACCTCTCTCGCTACCGGGTCCGCTCCCTGCCGGGGGCCGGCGCGCTCCTCAAGCCCGAGGACCGGGAGGAACAGCAGCTGTCTATTCTGGATGAAAACTGAGATTACACGGAGATTTCTATGAACAAACTTGCCTCTGTCCCTGACAGGAAAACCATTATCCACCGGATGATCAAATATCTGATCATTGTGGCCGGCTCCGCCGTCTATGCCGTGGGCTTCCAGTTCTTCATGTATCCGAACAACATCGTCTCCGGCGGCGTGGTGGGTGTGTCCATGGTCATCAATTTCTTCACCGGGCTGCCGGTGGGTGTTATGACCATTCTCATGAACCTGCCCCTGTTCATCATCGCCTGGCGGCATTTCGGGCTGGAGTTTCTGCTGGGCTCCCTGACCGGCATGATCGTCTCCTCCGGCTTTGTGGACCTCTTCGCCATGCTGAACCTGTCCATGACCGACGACCCTATGCTGGCCTGCATCATCGGCGGCGCCGTCAAGGGGGCCGGCCTGGGCATGGTCTACTATGTGGGCGCCACCACCGGCGGCGTGGACATCGTGGCCAAGATGATCCGGCAGAAGCGGGAGGACGTGAATTTCGGCACTATCCTGCTGCTGATCGACATGGGGATTGTGGTCGTCTACGCCATGATCCTGCGCAAGTACGAGAGCGCCATGTATTCCGTCATCGCCATGTTTGTGTGCAGCAAGGTCATCGACCTGGCCCTCTACGGGATCGACAACTCCTCCCTGTGCTACATCATCAGCGAGCGCAGCGAAGAGCTGATCAGCGCCATCACCTCCGGCACGCTGCACCGGGGCGTCACCATCCTGGAAGGGGAGGGGGCCTATTCCCGGCAGCACAAGGAGATTATCCTCTGCGTCCTCAAGCGCACCCAGATCCCCCAGCTGCGCCGCCTGGTGCGGAGCCTGGACGAGCGGGCCTTCTTTGTGGTGACGGACGCGAAGAATGTTTTCGGCAAGGGCTTTGAGAGCATTTCCGAGGTCAAGTGAGATGGAGAAGCGGCGCTTTGCAGCGGGGATCCTGACGGCCGCGGCGGCCCTGAGCCTGAGCGGCTGCGGCGGCAT
Source organism: uncultured Oscillospiraceae bacterium (assembly GCA_947626315.1). Classification (GTDB taxonomy): domain Bacteria; phylum Bacillota; class Clostridia; order Oscillospirales; family Oscillospiraceae; genus Limivicinus. The sequence continues at coordinate 26,838 of CANQRQ010000008.1, forward strand.
GTTCGACACCGAGTATGTAGTGACAAACGATTATGTCCCGGCGGCCCAGACCAACGCGGGGCCGGCGGACGCGGTCTCTGTCAGCACCTTCAGCCAGCTGAAACGGGCGATCCTGGACCTGGTGAGCCGGGGGGAAACCGAGGGCCGCCTGACCTTCGACCAGGCCTACGAGGGGGACATCACCGCGGATATGGCCAGCGCCTGCTGGGAGGTGCGGACCCAGGACGCCCTCTGCGCCTACTGCGTAGAGAACATCGCCTATGACCTGACCCAGATCGTCACCTATTATGAGGCGACGGTCTACATCAGCTACAGCGATCGGGTCCCCGCTCCGGAGGAGATCGTCCACATGCAGTACACTACCGGCGTGGGGGACGTGATCAAGAGCGCCGTGGAGCAGGGGCAGAGCCGCCTGGCTGTCCTGATCAGCCGCAGCTCTACCAGCGCGGCGGGGATGGAGCAGCTGGTCAGCCGGACTTACCGGGAGAACCCGGGAATCGCCCCCCGGGAGCCCGCCGCCAGCGTCAATCTGTTCAGCGGCACCGGAACCCAGCGGCTGTATGAGATCAACCTGAGCTACGGCATGTCCGCCCAGGAGCGGCTCTCCCGCAAGGAGGAGATGGACGAGCTGGACCCCTTTGTCCAGCTGGACACGGCGGGGCTGGGACAGGCGGAAAAGGCCCTGGCTGCCTGCGAGTATCTGACCGGCAGCTGCGCCTATGACGGGGAGGGGCAGTATAACGACATCTATTCCGCCCTGATCCGGGGCCAGTCCGGCAGCGAGGGCATGGCCCTGGCCTATGTGGACCTGTGCGGCCGGCTGGGGCTGGACTGCCAGATCATCTATGGCCAGCGGGACTGGCAGGATTCCTGCTGGAACCTGGTCCAGGTGGACGGAGACTACTACCATGTGGACCCCAGTATGTGTGCGGAGAACGGCCTGGAGGGGGCGTTCCTGCTGCGGGACGAGGATATGTGGGGCTCTTACCGCTGGGATACCGCCGCCTATCCAGCCTGCCAAGGGGAATTGCGCTATTGGAATATGGCGGGGCAGACTTCGGCGCGTGAGGACTGAGATTACCTCTTGACAACAAAGCAAAATGTGGTAAAATACATTTTGCTGACGCGGGCATAGCTCATCCGGTAGAGCGCCACCTTGCCAAGGTGGAGGTAGCGAGTTCGAGCCTCGTTGCCCGCTCCACGAAAAAAGCCTATTGCGAGAGCAATAGGCTTTTTATATGCGGGTATGGTGGAATTGGCAGACACGCTGGATTTAGGTTCCAGTGGGCAACCGTGGGAGTTCGAGTCTCCCTACCCGCACCACGTCAGACTAACCCTGAAGACGATGGGGCCCCGCAAGCGGGGTCCCATTCGTCGGTCAGGGTTAGTCTTCCTTTTCCCAATGAAGTCTGCTGAGCAGGCTTCATTGGGTCCCGGAGCAGATCCTATACACCACTCGTACCAAAAATCAGCTGGCTTCGCAAGAAGTCAGCCGATTTTTACTTCTTCACTTTTCACTATTCACGCTTCACTCAAAAACCGGGGCCGATTTTTGGAAGTAAAAAGTAAGAGTGAAAAGTGAAAAGGTGTGGTGTCCGCTGCGCGGACGATTAAGTAATAATTCTTCTGAAATGAGCTGAACCGAGCGTCCGCCTATTCGATCTCCACATGCCCGTCCGGCGAGCAGCGGAGGGGCGGGGCGCTGCCGGGACTGTGGTGCACGGCGCTGTTCATGGCCTGGCACAGCAGAGCCCGGTAGGCGGGGGGGATCTGCTCCAGAGAGGAGAACATGGGAGAGAAGTGGTACCGCAGGATTTCCCGGGAATAGGCCTCGTACAGCTCCCGGCCCCGGGCGTTGACCGAGACGGCCAGTTCCCTCCGTTTGCCGGGGAGGCTCCGCTTCTCCACCAGGCCCTTGTCGGCCAGGCGGTTGATGATCTTGGTAAAATTGCTACGGGTGATGCCCAGGCGGGAGGCGATGGCGGACATGTTCTCCTGCCGCTCCTCGTTCTCCAGCAGATATTCCAGCACCTGCACCTGGGCAAAGGAAAAGGCCACGCCGTTATAGCGCATGTGCTCGGTCTTATAGGAGGCGGCGTAGATGTTGCAGTAGTGTATCAGGGCCTCCACCAGATCCCGGTATTCTCCCATCCACTCCAGTTTCACCGTTCACAAACCCCTTTCCGGCCATGACGTTTTGATAATAGTCATTATAGCATAAAAGCGGCGGGGAAAACTATCAATTTTTTGTAAAAACCGCTTGCGTTTTTTGAAGGTTCGCGCTATAATAAAGTCAAGTTGTTTCCAATGGAAACAAACGACAAAGAATGAGAAAGGAAGGAAAGTATGAAAAAGCATAAAAAAACCCTTGTGGTGCTGGCTGTGGCGCTGGTGCTGATCCTGCTGGGCAGCATTCTGGCCAATGTGTTCAACACCGGCACGGGCAGCGTGTCTGTCTCGCGCATTAAGTTCGACGCGCTTCACGGCGAGCTCAGCGGGCTGCTGTATATGCCCAAGGACGCCTCTGCGGACAACCCCAAGCCCACGGTGATCGTCACCCACGGCTACCTGAACTCCGCCGAGATGCAGGACGCCAACGCCATCGAGCTGTCCCGCCGGGGCTTTGTGGTCCTGGCGCTGGATCAGTATGACCACGGCCACTCCAAGATCGACCCCTCCAACTATACCAGCACGGAGTTCTTCGGCCTGTGGCTGCCGTTCTGGGTCAACTCTATGAATGACGCCGTGCAGTACATGTATGAGCAGCCCTACGTCCTGAAGGACGCGGAGGGCAACGGCCTGATCGGCGTCACCGGCCACTCCATGGGCGGCTTCTCCTCGTCCATGGCCCTGGCGATGGACGAGATGGCCTATCCGGACACCGGCGTGCGGAAGATTTACGCGGGCCTGTCCGAGGGCTCTGACTTCTCCTACACCGCCATCGCGGGGGTTGACGCCGCCACGGCGGACGCCCTGGGCGGCGGCCGGATCATGGGCAAGGTAGCGGCCCAGTACGACGAGTTCTTCTTCAACGATCCCGCCGAGACCGGCGGCACCGTCCGGCACAAGAACTACGTGGGCACCCCCGAGGCCCAGACCTGGCTGGAGCAGGAGGCCCCCGAAGCCGGCGTGTGGTATGACACCGCCGACGGCGGCCGCCGCATCATCTACCAGCCGGCCCAGACCCACCCCTGGAACCACTTCTCCAAGGAGACCACCGGCTATGCCATCTCCTTCTACACCACCGCCTTTGCCGATTATGCCGATCTGCTGACCGACATTGCCCCGGACAACCAGATCTGGCAGTGGAAGGAATTCTTTGAGTGCGTAGCCCTGGTCGGCTTCGTGCTGCTGTTTGTCCCGGTGGTCACGCTGCTGACCGAGCTGCCCTTCTTCAAGCTGGCCAAGACCGGCGAGCTGGCCGTCCAGCCCTCCGTCTCCGGCACCGGCGCCAAAGCGGGCACCTTTGCCCTGCTCTTCGGCCTGATCCTGCTGCCCGCCTTCTTCTTCACGCCGTTGATCGACGGCGGAGCCGGCAGCGCTACGGTGAACTTCCTGCTCTATGCCGGCGTCGTCTTCGGCCTGGCGGGCCTGCTGGGCATCTTCTACAGCCTCAAGGAGACCGAGCACAAGAAGGCCCTTCTCACCGGCAGCATCTTCGTGACGGTGGCCGGCTCCTGCCTGGCGATCATTGCCCACACCCCCATGTATCAAAACCAGGCCTTCTGGACCTGCCCCGCCGTCAACGACATCGCCTACTGGACCATTGCCGCCACCTTCATCTCCCTGCTGGCTATGAGCGTGGTGTATCTGGTGTCCAAGGCCAAGAACGGCACCACCTTCGCCAATTACGGCGTGAGCTTCAAGCCCATGACGATCCTGGCCTCCCTGTGCACGGCGCTGGTGACTATTGTCATCGCCTATGCGGTGCTCTTCCTGATGGACGCCCTCTTCAAGGCCGACTTCCGGATCTGGACCTTCGCCTTTAAGACCTGGGACGCCAACATCCTGCCGGCGGTGCTGCGCTACCTGCCCACCTTCTTCCTGTTCTACCTGGTGTCCAGCGCGTCCATCTGCATCAACACCAACACCGAGAAGCTCCAGGGCTGGAAGGGCTATCTGCTGGCAATCGCCCTGAACGCGGGCGGCATTACTCTGTGGCTGGCCAACCAGTACGGCACCCTCTTTGCCACCGGCGTGTCCGTCCACCCCGAGTCCGCCCTGTCCGGCATTCTGCTGGTAGCCATGGTGCCCACCCTGGCCATCGCGGCCATCTTCTCCCGGGCCCTGTACAAGCGCACCGGCAACATCTGGACCCCGGCGTTCCTCAACGGCATTCTCATGACCCTCATGAGCGTGGCGAACACCACGGTGTTCTTCAAGTAAGCTTTCAGCAAGTTCTCATTAAGGGAGCCGCGGTTCATTATGCTGCGGCTCCTTTTCTATATGTTTTTCATTATGTAAATTAAATTATGTTAACTCCCTGGGAGTTCCTGCCGCGGCAGGAGCTCCCAGGGAGTGTTTACAGAGCATTGAGCAGCTCAGATCCTTCTCCATTTGGCGCCGTGGGGGATATCGGTGACCTCGATCCCTTCTGCCTTCAGCTCGTCCCGGATGCGGTCGGCCTCGGCAAAGTTCTTGACCTTCTTGGCCTCCTGCCGGGCCTGGATCTTGGCCTCCACGGCAGGGTCGCTCTCGCCGGATTCGGACACGATGGTGAACTGCCCGGCGGTGACGGCCTGGCGCTTCAGTTCCTCCCGCTTCTTCTCGCTCCTGGCGGCCAGGTCCAGGCTCAGCACCCGGTCAAAGTCCCCGATGGCGGCCAGTTTGGTGGCGTCGTTGGTCTTGGCCTTGAACACGTCATACACGGCGGTGACGGCCAGGGAGGTGTTCAGGTCGTTGTCCAGGGCGGCCTGGAAGCGCTCCTTCAGAGCGGCCAGGGCGGCCTGGTCCACCGGGCCGTCCTCCGGCTTCAGAGCGGCGATGCGGGCGATCAGCTTGTTGTAGGCCAGCTGGGCGTTGTCCAGGTTCTCCCAGGTGAAAACCAGGGCCTTGCGGTAGTGGCTCTGGAGGCAGAAGAAGCGGTAGGCCAGAGGGTCGTAGCCCTTCTGCTCCAGCAGGCTTACGGTGAGAAATTCCCCGCTGGACTTGCTCATTTTGCCGGAGTTGGTGTTCAGGTGGGCCACGTGGAACCAGGTGTTGCACCACTTGTGCCCCAGATAGGACTCAGACTGGGCGATCTCGTTGGTGTGGTGGGGGAAGGCGTTGTCCACCCCGCCGCAGTGGATGTCCAGATCCTCGCCCAGGTGCTTCATGGAGATGCCGGAGCACTCAATGTGCCAGCCGGGGTAGCCCACGCCCCAGGGGGAATCCCACTTCAGGGCCTGGTCCTCAAACTTGGACTTGGTGAACCAGAGCACAAAGTCGTTCTTGTTGTGCTTGTTGGTGTCCTCTTCCACGCCCTCCCGGACGCCCACATCCAGGTCCTCGGCGGTGAAGTCGTTGAAAATGTAATAGCGCTCCAGTTTGGAGGTGTCAAAGTACACGTTGCCGCCGGCAAAATAGGCGTAGCCGGTGTCCATGAGCTTGGATATGATCTTGATATACTCGTCGATGCAGTTGGTGGCGGGCTCCACCACGTCGGGGGTCTTGATGTTCAGCTTGGCGCAGTCAGAGAAAAAGGCGTCGGTGTAGAATTTGGCGATCTCCATGACGGTCTTGTGCTCCCGGCGGGCGCCCTTGAGCATCTTGTCCTCGCCCTCGTCGGCGTCGGAGGTCAGGTGGCCCACGTCGGTGATGTTCATCACCCGCTTGACCGGGTAGCCCTCATAGCGCAGGGCCTTCTCCAGCACGTCCTCCATGATGTAGCTGCGCAGGTTGCCGATATGGGCGTAGTGGTACACCGTGGGGCCACAGGTGTACATCTTCACAATGTCCGGATGGTTGGGGACAAAATCTTCCCGTTTACGGGTGGCAGAGTTGTAAAGCTTCATAAGGATTCTCCTTTAATCCAAATCTTTAAACACATCCCGGTTTACATAAAAATACTCGATCCCGGAATAGACAGTGGTGAGCAGAATAACAGCGGTGGATATTATGTTAACTAAACGAAACTGGGGGAACAGAAGCATGGCGCACAGGCCCACCATGGTGCAGGCAGTCTTGATCTTGCCGGACCAGGCGGCGGCGATGACCCGGCTGCGCTCCACGGCGATCAGCCGCAGGCCGGACACGGCAAACTCCCGAAACAGCACAATGGCCACGACCCAGCCGGGCATGCTGCCCTTTTCCACAAAGAAGCACATGGCGGAGAGCACCAGCACCTTATCCGCCAGAGGGTCCATGAATTTGCCGAAATTGCTGATCTGGTTGTAGTGCCGGGCGATATAGCCGTCCAGCATGTCTGAGAGACAGGCGATGATGTAGACCGCGAGGGCCCACCGGAGCTGCCCGGCATAGGCGAGAACCAGAAAAACCGGGATCATCAGGACCCGGGCGATGGTGATTTTGTTGGCAGTGGTCATAAGTCCGCCTCCCGTCCGTATAAGATGCCGTCCTCGGCGGACTGGATGAGGACATCCACCATGTCCCCGTCCTCACAGGCGCCCTCAAAGAGGACCTGGCCGTCGATCTCCGGCGAGTCCGCGTAACATCGGCCGCTGAGCAGGCCGTTTTCCTCGTCCCAGCCCTCGCAGAGGACCCGGAGGGTTTTGCCCACCAGGCTCTGACAGAAGGCGTCCATGATCGGGGCCTGCAGCTCCATTATAAGGTCAGCCCGGCGCTGGGCCTCCTCCTCGCTGGGGCGGGGCATAGCCGCTGCCGGCGTACCCTCCTCCGGGGAGAAGGGGAAGACCCCCACCCGCTCGATTTTGGCCTCCCGCAGAAAGGCGCAGAGCTCTTCAAACTCCGCCTCCCCCTCGCCGGGCAGGCCGGCGATCAGGCTGGTGCGCAGCACCAGGCCGGGAATACATCGGCGCAGCCGGGCGAAAAGGGAACGGATCTCGTCCCCGGTGCCCCGGCGGTTCATGCGCTTGAGAAGAGCGTTATTGATATGCTGGATGGGAATATCCAGGTATTTGACAATTTTATCGTTGCGGGCGATCTCTTCGATCAGCTCGTCGTCAAACTGGTCCGGGTAGAGATAGTGGAGCCGGATCCACTCCACCCCGTCTATCTTGGCCAGCTCCCGGCAGAGGGCGGCCAGGCGGCGCTCCCCGTACAGGTCCGTCCCGTAACGGGTGATATCCTGGGCGATGACAATGAGCTCCTTGACCCCGTGCTCCGCCAGGTCCCTGGCCTCGGCCAGCACGTTTTCCATGGAGCGGGAGCGGTAGCGGCCCCGGATGTAGGGAATGGCGCAGAAGGCGCAGAAATTGTCGCAGCCCTCGGCGATCCGCAGATAGGCCCAGGCGGGCCCGGTGGACAGCACCCGGGGGATCTCCTCCACCGGGGCGCTGTTGCTGGCAAAGAGGCGGGTCGTCCGGCCCTCCAGCACGCCCTTGGCCGCCTGGACGATGGCGGAAAAGCTGCCCACGCCCAGCACCGCGTCGATCTCCGGCAGCTCCTGGAGGATGCTGTCCTTGTACCGCTCCGCCAGGCAGCCGGTGACGATCAGGCCGCCCAGACGGCCGGCCTTTTTCAGCTCCGCCATCTGGAGAATGTTGTCGATGGCCTCGGTCTTGGCGGCCTCGATAAAGCCGCAGGTGTTCACAATGACCAGGTCCGCCCCGTCCGGGTCGGGCACCAGCTTAAAGCCCGCCTCGTCCATCAGGTACAGCATCTGTTCGCTGTTGACCAGATTCTTGGCGCAGCCCAGCGAGATCATGGCATAGGTCTGTTCCATCAGTCTTCCTCGATTTCCGTGTGACAGCGCGCCATGGCGGAGCGGATCTCCTCCCAGGAGTAGCCCCGGCGATAGAGGGCGGCGCTGAGTTTTCGTACCTGTTCCCGGTCCTCCGGGTCCTTCAGGCGGGCGGCGATCAGGCGGTCCAGCTTTTCATCCGGCTCCGGCAGTTCCGCCAGGGCCTCCTCCCAGAGCTCCCGGGGGATGCCCCGGCGCTGCAGCTCGGCCCGGACCCGCCCGGCCCCGTAGCCCTTGGCGGCGTAGTGCCGGACCACCGCGGCGGCGTAGCGCCCGTCGTCCAGAAAGCCACGCTCCTCCAGCCACTGGGCGCAGTATTCGACGCTGTCCTCCGTCTCGCCCTTCTGCAGCAGCTTGCTTTTCAGCTCTTTTCGGGACATCTGCCGCCGGGAGAGAACCTCCAGGGCCCGGTCCCGGGCAAGGGAACGGGCGGAGAGCCGCCGGAGCTCCTCCAGCGCCTCTCCGTCCAGTTCTTTGCCGGTATAAAGGCGCAGCTCCGTAACAGCGCCCAGGGAAGATTTGATTTCCGCGCCGTCCTCCAGGACTACCGTGCAGCGGTCGCCGGAGGTCTGCCGGATGGCGGTAATAAGCATAGTCTGTTCCTGCTTGTACAAAGTACTTGATTGTTCTCAGCCTCTGGGGCCCCGGCGAAGGCTTATCCCTCTTCAAAGTCCGCCGCGCTCACGTCCACCGCCCGGCCGGAGGCCTGGGCGGCCTTCCGGGCCTGGGGGCTCATGAGCTTATAAAAGTTCTCCCGAATCTCCTTTTCCAGCTTGTCCCGGGCTTCCTCGTTGTTGTTGAGGTATTCCTTCACCCCGTCCCGGCCCTGGATCCGCTGGCCGTTGACGGTGAACCAGGCGCCGGCCTTGTCGATCAGCTCCAGCTTCACGCCCAGGTCGATGATCTCGCCCACCCGGGAGATGCCCTCGCCGTACATGATGTCAAACTCCGCCTCCCGGAAGGGGGGCGCCACCTTGTTCTTGACCACCTTGGCCCGGGTGCGGTTGCCGATCATCTCTCCGTTGACCTTCAGGGTCTCGATCCGGCGCACGTCGATGCGCACGGAGGCGTAATACTTCAGGGCCAGGCCGCCGGGCGTGGTCTCCGGGTTGCCGTACATCACGCCGATCTTCTGCCGCAGCTGGTTGATGAAGATCACGGTGCAGTTGTTCTTGGAGATGGCGCCGGCCAGGCGGCGCATGGCCTGGGACATGAGCCGGGCCAGAGCGCCCACCACCGTGTCGCCCACCTCGCCCTCCAGCTCGGAGCGGGGGATCAGGGCTGCCACAGAGTCCACCACCAGCACGTCAATGGCGCCGGAGCGGACCAGGGACTCGGCAATGTCCAGCGCCTGCTCGCCAGTGTCCGGCTGGGAGATCAGCAGGCTGTCAATATCCACGCCCAGGGCCCGGGCATAGGCCGGCTCCAGCGCGTGCTCCACGTCGATGTAGGCCGCCTCGCCGCCGTTTTTCTGGGCGGAGGCTACCACGTGCAGGGCCAGGGTGGTCTTGCCGGAGGCCTCGGGGCCGTAGATCTCCACGATGCGCCCCCGGGGGACGCCGCCGATGCCCAGGGCCATGTCCAGGGACAGGGAACCGGTGGACAGAGCCTCTACGTTCACGGGGATATCGTCCCCCAAGCGCATGATGGTGCCCTTGCCGTAGTCCTTCTCGATCTTGGCGATAGCCGTCTCCAGGGCCTTCTTTTTATCGCTTATCGCGGGGGCGGCCACAGGGGCCTTCTTCTTTTCTGCCATGTCTGTCTCTCTCCTTGTCAGTCAATTGCTTCGCTGTCCGGCTCACCGGGCATCTGCCCCACCACCACGCGCTCTACGCCGGCGCTGTCCTTATGGGTCCAGGAGCCGGTGAAGCCGCCGCTGAGGAGCATCTCCTTCACGGCCGCCGCCTGGTCCTCGCCCACCTCAAAGACCAGGTATCCGCCCGGATGGAGCAGGGATTTCCAGTATTTAATGATAGATTTATAGAATTTCAGGCCGTCCTCGCCGCCGTCCAGAGCCCAGATGGGCTCAAAGTCCCGCACGGAGGCGTCCAGGGTGATGATCTCGGCGCTGGGTATGTAGGGCGGGTTGGAAACGATCATGTCGAACTGACCGATCCCCAGGGGAGGGGAGGCCAGGGCGTCCGCCTGCATGCAGAGGACCCGGGAGCTCAGCCGGTTGGAGGCGATGTTGCTGCGGCTCACCTCCAGGGCGCTGGCGCTGATATCCACCGCCACCAGCTTGGAGGCGGGCAGCTCGTGCCCCAGGGCGCAGGCGATGCAGCCGCTGCCGCAGCACAGGTCCAGGATCCGGGCGTCCATTTTCTTGCCGATCAGCAGATACTTGGACACGTCCACCAGAAGCTCCGTGTCCGGACGGGGGATGAGCACGTCCGGCGTCACGGTCATGGGCAGGCCGTAGAACTCCCAGGAGCCGGTGATGTAGGCCACCGGTTCCCCCCGGAGGCGGCGGGCGGTGTAGTCCATCACCTTGTTCTCCACCTCGTTGGCGGTGTACAGGTTCATGTCCCGCAAGAGCTGGGCCGTGGTCTTGCCCGCGGCCTGGGCCACCAGAATGCGGGCCTCCAGATTGTAGTTTTCAATGCCGCACTTGCGCAGAATGTTCCGGGCGGCCAGATAGATATCGCTGTAGGTTTTCATGTGGACCTCCTGTCTCTGTCTCTTTCGGTCAGCTTCCCCAGACGTCGGTGCCCTTCTCGTCGGGAATAACCAGCTCCATGGCGCGGATGGCGCACTCGATCATGCCGTCGTCCGGCTCGTTGGTGGTGATATGCTGGAGCCATTTGCCCGGGGCGGAGAGAACCGCGGAGAGCAGATTGTCATGGGCGCCGCACCAGCGGTTGATCTCATAGCTGATGCCCACCACCAGGGGCAGCAGCAGCAGATGGCAGAGGAAGCGCAGGGCCGTGTTGCTCACGTGGACAAAGGCGTTGACCAGCACGCTCACCAGCACCACCACCAGCAGGAAGCTGGTGCCGCAGCGGGGGTGAAACCGGGATTCCGGCCGGACATTCTCCACTGTGAGGGGCTTGCCGTGCTCATAGCAGAAGATGGTCTTGTGTTCGGCCCCGTGGTAGCTGAAAAGCCGCTTTACATCGTTCATCCGGGTGCAGAGGGCCATATAGCCGACCAGGATCGCCACCCGCACCAGGCCCTCCGCCAGATTCCGCAGGAAAAAGCGGCGGCTGAGGGGCCGGATGAAGCCGACCAGGAAGGTGGGCAGGAAGAAAAACAGAAACACGGACAGGGCGATGCCCAGCACCACCGCCGCGCCGATGATCAGCTTTTGGGCCGTCTCCGCCTCAAAATGGGCGCTGATCCACCGGTCCAGCTTGTCCGGTTCCTCCTGCTCCTCCTCAGGCAGCAGCTCGGCCGAATAGGTCAGCGCCTGCATGCCCTTGACCATGGAGTCGATAAAGGTGACGCAGCCCCGGACCAGGGGCAGGCCGAAGAAGGGGTATTTGTCCTTTAAAAGCTTCAACTCTTCCGTCTTCTCCACCAGACCGTCCGCCGTGCGGCAGACGATGGCCTGACGCTTGGGACCCCGCATCAGGATGCCCTCGATCAGGGCCTGGCCTCCGATGGAGGTGCGGAAGGAGCAGGCTTGGTTCTTTTCCGACATATTGCTCTCCAGACAGATTAATAGGATTTCAGCGGAAGGATCACCGTGGCGAGACAGCCGCCGCCGGGGGCGTTTTGAATTTTCAACTCCCCGTTGTGCCGGGTGACGATCTCATCGCACACGGCCAGGCCGATGCCGGTGCCCCGGTTTTTGGAGCTGCCCTTGTAAAACTTCTCCTTCACATGGGGCAGCTCTCCCTCGGGGATGCCGTGCCCGTAGTCCCGGACGCAGACGCGGACGCTGTCCGCCTCCTCCGAGAGGGACACGTCCACCATCTTCCCGTCGCCCCCGTGGTTCATGGCGTTGTCCAGCAGGTTCAGAAACACCTGCTTGAGCCGCTCCGGGTCGCCGGGGATCAGAGGGATCTCCGCGGGGGGCGGCGTGTAGTTGATCTCCATGCCGGCCTGGCGCATCAGCTCCCCATAGGTGTAGAGCGCGTCCTCCAGCTCGGCGGCGATGTCGATCAGCTCGATGCGCAGATTGAAGCGCCCGTCCTGGATGCGGGTAAACTCCAGCAGCTCCGACACCATCCCCGTCAGCCGCTCGGCCTCCTTGGAGATGATGTGGATCCCCCGGAGGGAATCCCCCTGCACGGTGGGGTCAAAGGCGATGGTCTCGCTCCAGCCCATGATGGCCGTCAGCGGCGTGCGTAGCTCGTGGGAGACCTGGGAGATAAACTCCGTGCGGGATTTTTCCGCAATGGCCACCTTTTCCGACATGTTGTTGATCTCATCGGTCAGGCGGCCTATTTCGTTGTCCGTAGCCGCCTCCAGGCGGCTGCCGTAGCTGCCGGAGGCGATCCGGCGGGCAAACTCCGTCAGCTCCGCGATCGGGTCCGTCACAAAATGCCAGAACCACAGGTTCACCAGCACGATGTACGCGCACAGCGCCACCATGACCGCAATGGCCCAGGCGGGATGCCCCGCGGAAGCCGCCCAGATCCCCAGCACCAGCAGGGTCATCGCCGCGATGCCGGAGATCAGAAGCTGCAGCTTCAAGTTTCTAAACATGGTGATCTCCCCTTACAGGGTGTGCTCCGCGGCGCCGCCGCGGGAAAGGGGCCTCAGTAGCCCCACTTATAGCCGTAGCCCCAGACCGTGGTCAGATACTCCGGCTCCGTGGCGTCGCTCTCGATCTTGATCCGCAGGCGCCGGATATTCACGTCCACCGTCTTCAGCTCGCCGGAGAAGTCTCCCCCCCAGACGGCGGTGAGGATCTCCTCCCGGGAGAGGGCCTTGCCGGGGTTTTCCATAAAGAGCTTCATCAGCAGATACTCAATCTGGGTCAGCTTCAGGCGCTGGCCGTTCTTCTCCAGGGTCCGGTTCCGGGTGTTGAGCACGAAGGGGCCGCTGGAGATCTCCGCGGTGCTGCGCTCGTCCTCGTCCACCCCCAGGCGGCGGATCAGCGCGTCCACCCGGGCGGTCAGCTCCGCGGGGGAGAAGGGCTTGGTCACATAGTCGTCCGCGCCGGTCATCAGGCCGGTGACCTTGTCGATCTCCTGGCTCTTGGCGGTGAGCATGATGATGCCCATCTTGGAGCCGGAGGCCCGGATCCGGCGGCAGACCTCAAAGCCGTCGATATCCGGCAGCATCACGTCCAGCAAAGCCAGACAGATATCCGGGTTCACCTTCAGCTTTTCCAGAGCCATGGCGCCGGTCTCCGCCTCAATGGGCTCATAACCGCTGCGGCGCAGGTTGATGACCACAAAGCTGCGAATATTGGCTTCATCTTCCAACACAAGAATCTTTTTCATAGTTGCACGTCCTCCACTGCCGGGCCGGCGTTTTATCAAGCGGAACTGTTTCCGGGGCGTCAGCGGAAAGCGCCGGGGCGAAAACAGCGATTTTACCATTCCAAGTTAGTATACCATGTCTTTGTGTTTTTGGGTAGTATAAGTTTCAAAAAAATTTTTATTTTTTTGCATAAGGATTACAGAAAATGTAAAGACGGCGGAGGAAAGGCACCTAAAGCCGGGCAAAAAGGGGAGAAATGAGGTTGATTCTTGGCTGATAAGCTGTTAAAATAGGGACCATGCAGGCGGTAAAGAATTTGGTGATAGGCATTCTGGCCCATGTGGACGCGGGGAAAACCACCCTGTCCGAGGCACTGCTCTATCTGTCGGGAAAACTGAAGAAACTGGGACGGGTGGACCATCGGGACAGCTTTTTGGATACCGACCGTCTGGAGCGGGCCAGGGGGATCACGATCTTCTCCAAGCAGGCCCTTTTGCGCGCCGGAGGCACGGAGCTCACCCTGATGGACACCCCCGGCCATGTGGACTTCTCCGCGGAGACGGAGCGGACCCTGGCCGTGCTGGATTACGCGGTGCTGGTGATCAGCGCCAGCGACGGCGTCCAGGCCCACACGGAGACCCTATGGCGGCTTCTGCGCCGCCGGCAGATCCCCTGCTTTCTCTTTGTGACCAAGATGGACCTGCCGGGGACGGACGAGGCGGCCCTGATGGAGGAACTCCAGCGCCGGCTCAGTGAAAGCTGCGTGGATTTCAGCCGCCGGGGCCCGGACTTTGAAGAGAGCGTGGCCATGTGCAGCGAGGAGCTGCTGGACCGCTATCTTAAGGAAGGGAAGCTCACGGACGGGGACCTGGCGGCGCTGATCGCCCGGCGGGAGCTGTTCCCCTGTTATTTCGGCTCCGGGCTGAAGCTGGACGGGGTGGAGGCGATGCTGGACGGGTTGGACCGCTACACCCTGCAGCCGCTCCCGGCGGCGGAGCTTGCCGGGAAAATCTATAAAATAAGCAGGGACCCCCAGGGGAACCGGCTGAGCTGGCTGAAGCTCAGCGGCGGGGAACTGAAGGTCCGTTCACTGCTGCGATACCGGGACGAAAACGGCGCGGAGCGGGAGGAGAAGATCACCCAGCTGCGCCGGTATTCGGGCATGAAATTTGAGGCGGTGGAGAGCGTCTCCGCCGGGCAGACCGCGGCGGCCCTGGGCCTGAGCGAAACCTATGCCGGGCAGGGCCTGGGGACGGAGGCGGACGCCGGGGAGCCGGCGCTGGAGCCCTTTATGAGCTATACGGTGCTGCCGGAGCCGGGGCTCGACCCCGCCCTGCTGCTGCCCAAGCTGCAGCAGCTGCAGGAGGAGGACCCCCAGCTGGGCCTGAGCTGGAACGAGCAGAGCCGGGAGATCTCCGTGCAGCTCATGGGAAAGGTGCAGGCCGAGGTCTTTAAAAGCCTGGTCCGGGAGCGCTTTGACCTGGACGTGGAGCTGGACCGGGGGCACATCCTCTACCGGGAGACCATCGCCGGAACGGTGGAGGGCGTGGGGCATTTTGAGCCGCTGCGGCATTATGCGGAGGTGCATCTGCTGCTGGAGCCCCTGCCGCCGGGCGGCGGGATCGTGCTGGACAGCGTATGCAGCGAGGACGCGCTGGACCGGAACTGGCAACGGCTGATCCTCAGCCAGCTCCAGGAGAAGCGCCATCTGGGCGTGCTCACCGGCGCCCCGCTGACGGATGTGAAGATCAGCCTGGCCGCGGGCCGGGCTCACCCCAAGCACACCGAGGGCGGGGACTTTCGCCAGGCGGCCTTCCGGGCCGTGCGCCAGGGGCTGATGCAGGCGGAGTCCGTGCTGCTGGAGCCCTGGGGGCGCTTCTCCCTGACGGTGCCGCCGGAGCAGATCGGCCGGGCCATCAGCGATATCCGGGCCATGAACGGCGTCTTCGGCTCGCCGGAGGAGGCGGGGGAGTTCACCCGCCTGGAGGGCAGCGCCCCGGCGGAGTGCCTGGGGGATTACGGCGCTCAGGTGGCGGCCTACACCCACGGCCGGGGCCGTTTCAGCTTCCGGCCGGACGGATACCGGCCCTGCCGCCGGCAGGAGGAGATCGTCCGGGAGAGCGGCTATGAGCCGCTGCGGGATCTGGAAAACCCGGCGGACTCGGTCTTCTGCGCACATGGGGCGGGCTTTGTGGTCCGCTGGGACCGGGTGCCGGATTATATGCATCTGGACAGTTGCCTGAAAAAACAGCGGGAGGCGGCCCCGCCGCCGGCGCACCGGAGCCTGAGCATCGACGAGCGGGAGCTGGAGGCGCTGATGGAGCGGGAGTTCGGCCCCATCCGGCGGCCGGTGTACCGGCCCGCCCTCCGCAACGAGGCGCCGCCGCCCGCCGCCCAGGGGCCGGCGCGGCCGGAGACCCTGATCGTGGACGGGTACAACCTGATCTTCGCCTGGAAGAGCCTGCGGGAGCTGGGCCGGGACCGGCTGGAGCTGGCCCGGCAGCGGCTGATGGACATGCTGTCCAGCTACTGCGGCTACACCCGGGCGGAGCTGGTGCTGGTGTTCGACGGCTTCCGCACCCCGGGAAATCCCGGCTCCCGGAGCGAGTACCACAACATCCATGTGGCCTACACCCGGGACGGGGAGACCGCCGACGCCTATATTGAGCGGCTGGTTGACGAGATCGGCAAGAACTACACCGTGCGGGTGGTCACCAGCGACAATCTGATCCGCCTGTCCGCCCTCCGCTCCGGCGTGCTGCGCTGCTCCTCCGGGGAGTTTGAGGCGGAGGTGGAGACGGTGCTGGACCGGATCGACGAGATCGTGCAGAAAACCAACGCCGGGGCCCACAAGGCCCGGCTGGGGGAGCTGCAGAAAATAGAGGTTCAAACGAAAGACGATGGAAAATAACGAATTGCTCCGGCGGGCGGAGGACCTGCGCAGGCGCTGTGAGCGCAGCGGGACCGTCACCATGACGGGCTTTCTCACGCCGGCGGAGCGGAGCCAGCTCCAGGCCTGGGCCCGGCAGCGGCCGGACTGCCGCCTGGTCTTCAGCGGCGGCCGGGAGGGCTGCGAGCGCACGGCGGCCTTCTTCCTGCCGTATGATAGGGAGGAAGAGGAGCTGGCTGTCTCCGACTATATCCGGGCCATCCGCTTCACCGCCCATTTCGGCAGCCCCGGCCACCGGGACTATCTGGGGGCGGCCCTGGCCATGGGGGTCAAGCGGGAGTGGATCGGCGATATCTGGGTCCAGGAGAACCAAGCTTGGCTCTTCTGTCTGCCCAGCGTCCAGCAGCATCTGCTGGGCCTGGACCGGGTGGGCCGGACCAGCGTGACGGCGGAGGAGATCTCGCCGGAGGAGGTGCCGGAACCGCTGCGCCAGGTGAAGAAGCTGAGCTTCTCTGTCATGAGCATGCGGCTGGACGCGGTGGCCGCCGGGCTGTTCGGCTTGTCCCGGGCCGAGGCCGCCCGGCAGATCGCCGCCGGCAACCTGAACCTGAACTACGCCCAGTGCCTGAAGGGGGATGCGCCCGTCCGGGAGGGGGACGTCCTCTCCCTGCGCCACGCGGGCAAGGGCAGGGTTACCGGCACCGGCGGCACCTCCCGAAAGGGCCGGCTTTTCGTATACGCGGAGCTCTATCAATAAAATTTACCGGCCGCCGGAACGGCGCCCGGATCAGAAACAGAAACCGTGGGAGTACAGAGTATGAGAGCATATGAGCGCTTTGTCAGCTATGTGAAGATTCACACCGCCAGTTCTGCGGACACCAACACCACCCCCAGCACCTACCGGCAGTTCGACCTGAGCCGCCGCCTGGCCAAGGAGATGCGGGCCATCGGCATGGAGGACGTGTACGAGGACGAGTACGCCTATGTCTACGGGGTGGTCCCCGCCAGCCCGGGCATGGAGGGGAAGCCCTGCGTGGGCTTTATCGCCCATATCGACACGGTGCCCGAGTTCAGCGGCGCCAACGTGAAGCCCCAGTTTGTGGAGAATTACGACGGGGGCGACGTGGCGCTGGGCAGCAGCGGCCGGGTCCTCTCCGCGGAGAAGTTCCCCCATCTGCGCTCCCTCCAGGGGCACACCCTCATCACCACCGACGGCACCACCGTGCTGGGGGCGGACGACAAGGCGGGGGTGGCGGAGATTCTGGCCGCCTGCGAGCGGCTGATCGCCGAGGAGATCCCCCACGGCCGGGTGGCCGTGTGCTTCACCCCGGACGAGGAGGTGGGCCACGGGGCGGCCCTGCTGGATATCGACCGGCTGGGGGCGGACTTCGCCTTCACCGTGGACGGCGGGGAACTCTGGGAGCTCAACTACGAGACCTTTAACGCCGCGGCGGCCCACTGGGACATCACGGGCCTGAGCGTCCACCCCGGTTCCGCCAAGGACACCATGATCAACGCCAGCCTGGTCGCCATGGAGATCAACTCCATGCTGCCGGCGGGGGAGATCCCCGCCCGGACCGAGGGCTACGAGGGCTTTTTCCACCTGACCAATATGGACGGGGCGGTGGAAAAGGCGGAGCTGGACTACATCATCCGGGACCACAGCGCCGCCCTGTATGAGGCCAGGGTCGGCTCTATGGTCCATATCGAGAAGCTGATCAACGCCAAATACGGCCCCGGGACGGCCAAGCTGAGCATCCATGAGCAGTACCGGAACATGGCCGAGAAGCTGAAAAACTCCATGGGCATTGTGGAGCTGGCCAAGCGGGCCATTCAGAACGCCGGGCTGGAGCCCCGGCTGATCCCTATCCGGGGCGGCACCGACGGGGCCCAGCTCACCTACCGGGGCCTGCTGTGCCCCAACATCGGCACCGGGGGCTACTGCTGCCACGGGCCCTATGAGCACATCAGCGTGGAGAACATGGACCTGGCCGTGGAGATCATCCTGAACATCGTAGGGGAGCTCTGCAGGCGGTAAAGGACGCGCCGGAAAAGGAGGGACCGGTTATGGAAGCAAAGCTGGGGGCCAGAAAATGGCTTGTCCTGATTCTCGTGGGCCTGTCCGGGCAGTTCGCCTGGACCATCGAGAACATGTATTTCAATGTATTCCTCTATAACACCATTTCCACCGACCCGGGCTACATCGCCGCCATGGTGGGCTGGTCCGCCGCGGCGGCCACGGTCACTACGCTGCTGATGGGCGGCCTGTCGGACCGACTGGGGAAGCGGAAGCTGTTCATCTCCGGGGGCTATATCCTCTGGGGCCTCTCCACCGCCGCCTTCGGCTTCATCAGCCCGGAGAGCGCCGGGCGGCTCTTCCCGGCGGCCAACGCCGCCGCGGCCGCCGCCACGCTGGTGGTGATAATGGACTGCGTCATGACCTTCTTCGGCAGCACCGCCAACGATGGGGCCTTCAACGCCTACGTGACGGACATCACTTCCCGGGAAAACCGGGGCCGGGCGGAGAGCGTGCTGGCCATCCTGCCGCTAATCTCCATGCTGGTGATCTTCGGCTTTTTCGACGGGCTGACCCAGCAGGGCCGCTGGCGGGAATTCTTCGGCATCTTCGGCCTGCTGGTCTCCGCCGTGGGCCTGGCGGCCGTCTTCCTGGTGCAGGACGATCCCGGATTGCGGCCCCGGCGGGACAGCACCCTGAAAAACCTGCTCTACGGGCTGCGGCCCGGCACCGTGCGGGAAAACCCGGAGCTGTACCTGTCCTTTGCCGCCTTCTGCCTGTTCTCCGTGGCGGTGCAGGTCTTCTTCCCCTATCTGATCATCTATATCCAGAACTATCTGGGCATCGGCAATTACGCCATCGTGCTGGGCGTGGTGCTGCTCTTTGCCTCGGCGGTGAGCGTGATCTCCGGCCGCTTTATCGACAAAATGGGCAAGCTCCGCTTTGTGTTTCCTGCGGCGCTGGTGATGCTGCTGGGCCTTATAGCCATGTTCTTCGTGAGAAGCACGGTCCCGGTCATTCTGGCCGGCTGCGTGATGATGAGCGGCTATATGATGGTCTCCGCCGCCCTCAGCGCCAACATCCGAGACTGGACCCCGCCGGACAAGGCGGGCCATTTCCAGGGCATCCGCATGATCTTCGCGGTGCTGCTGCCCATGGTCATCGGCCCCGCCGTCGGGGCGGCGGTGATCCGGGGCAGCGACAGCACCTATATCGACCTGGGCCAGGTGAAGACCGTGCCCACGCCGGGGATCTTCCTGGCCGCGGCGGCGGTGCTGCTGCTGACGGCGGTCCCCGTGCTGCTGCTGCGGAAGAGAGAGGGGCGGAAATGAGGCGCGGCAGCCTGTACCGCATCCGCAGCCGGGCGGAGCTGGATGCCCTGCCCCGGCTGCCGGTGGACCAATTCCGCTGGCTGGAGGGCTGCTGTCCTCAGACCTGGGCCCAGGCGGCCCTGCTGGAGGGGGAGGGCTTCCTCTTTCAAATGACCTGCCGGGAGGACCGGCCCAAGGCGCTGTACACCGCCCCGGATTCCCCCGTCTGCCGGGACAGTTGCATGGAGTGCTTTGTGAACTTCGCCCCGGAGCGGGACGGGCGGTATCTGAATCTGGAGGCCAATGCCCTGGGTACCCTCCACTGCAAGCTGGGCCCCGGCAGGGCGGGCCGGACCGCTCTGCGGGATCTGGGCGTGCCGCTGCCCACGGTCTCCGCCCGGACAGGGGAAGGGGAGTGGCGGCTGTGCTTTTTCGTCCCTCTGGCCTGCGTGGAGGCCCTGTATGGCCCCTGCGCTTTTCCCCCGGGCAGCGTGATCCGGGCAAACTTTTATAAATGCGGCGACGAGACAGCAAAGCCGCACTATGGCATGTGGAACCCGGTGGAGACAGAGACGCCGGATTTCCACCGGCCGGAATTCTTCGGAGAGCTGGAGCTCGTATAGAAGAGCGCGGCCTCCGATTTCAGGGAGCAGGATATGAAGAGTGCCATATTTCATTTCCCCACAGAGGGGAAGCCGGTGGACTGCGTGCAGATCAAGACCGGCCACATCAACGAGACCTATCTGATCACCACCGACCGGGGGGTGAAATACATCCTCCAATGGATCAACCGCTATGTCTTTCCCAATGTGGACGCGATCATGAGCAATATGTCCGCCATCAGCGAATTCCTGCGCAGTAAGAGCCAGGCGGAGATGGCGATGATCAGCTATATCGACACCCTGGACGGCAGGAGCTATTACGACGACGGGCAGGGCGGCTGCTGGCGCATCTACCGCTTTGTGGACAACAGCGTCTGCCTTGAGCGGCCGGAACGGCCGGAGGATTTCTACGAGTGCGCCAGGGCCTTCGGGCACTTCCAGTACGCCCTCAACGGCTTTGCCGTAGAGAAGCTGGAGGAGACCATCCCCGGCTTTCACGACACGCCGGACCGCTTCCGGCAGTTTCGCACTGTCCTGGCCGCCGACCCGATGGGACGGCTGCGGGAGGTGGAGCGGGAGGTCTCCTTCGCCCTGGAGCGGGAGGAGCGGGCCTGCCGCCTGCACCGGATGCGCCAGCGGGGGGAGCTGCCTCTGCGGGTCACCCATAACGACACCAAGATCAACAACGTGCTCTTTGACCGGGACAGCCGCCGGGCTCTGTGCGTCATTGACCTGGACACCGTGATGCCCGGCCTGTCTGTCTTCGATTTCGGGGACGCCATCCGCTTCGGCGCCTCCACCGGGGAGGAGGACGAGCGGGACCTGAGCAAGGTCGCCCTGGATCTGGAGCTGTTCCGGGTCTTCACCCGGGGCTTTTACGAGGCCTGCCCCAGCCTGACGCCGGAGGAGACGGCGGCCATGCCCCTGGGGGCCTATACCATGACCCTGGAGTGCGGCCTCCGCTTCCTCACCGACTACCTGAACGGGGACAAATATTTCTCCATCGACCGGGAAAAGCACAATCTGGACCGCTGCCGCACCCAGTTCAAGCTGATCGAGAGCATGGAGGCGCACTGGGACGAGATGGCCCGGATCGTCCGGGAGGAGACGGCGGCAAAAACCGTTGTGTAGTTTACATAATATTAATTTTGGAAAAATCCGCCCCGCGCGAGAGGCGCGGGGCATTTACCTGGATAACAGAGTATAGCAGGAAAGAAAGCGAAGCCCTATGAGCGAGGCCGAAAACAGCAACATCGAAATATTTGAGCGTCTGCCGGTGCCCAAGGCGGTGCGGACCATGGCTGTGCCCACCGTGATCAGCCAGCTGATCGTCCTCATTTACAACATGGCCGACACCTTTTTCATCGGCCGGACCAACAACCCCTATATGGTAGCCGGGGCCTCCCTGATCCTGCCCCTGTTCAACATCACCCTCTCCCTGTCCGGCCTGGCCGGCGTGGGCGGCGGGGCGCTGATCTCCCGCCTGCTGGGCATCCGAAAAACGGAGGAGGCCCGGCGGGTGTACAGCTTCTGCGTCTGGCTGGGCCTGCTGGTTTCCGCCCTGTTTTCCCTGGGGACCCTGCTGACCATGGGACCCTTGATGACCCTGCTGGGCGCGGACACGGACACCCACGCCTATGCCGCCGGGTACGCTTTTTTCGTCATTGTCTGCGGGGCGGTGCCCACCGTGCTGTCCAACACCCTGGCCAATCTGATCCGCAGCGTGGGCGAGTCCAGAAGGGCCGGGCTGGGCATCACCATGGGCGGGCTGATAAACATTGTCCTGGACCCGCTGTTTATGTTCGTGCTGCTGCCGGAGGGCATGGAGATCTACGGCGCCGGGGCGGCCACCTTCCTCTCCAACTGCCTGGCCTGCGTCTATTTCATGCTGGTGCTGCGCCGGCTGCGGAGCCGGGAGCCGGTCCTCCGCCTGGGCTCTCCGCTGGCCTTCCCCAGCGGACGGAGCATCGCCGGGATCTTCACCGTGGGCGTCCCCTCCGCTGTGGTCACCTTCCTGTTTGACCTGGACTATATCGTGATCGACCGGCTCATGTCCGGCTACACGGGCGTGGCCCTGGCCGCGGTGGGCATTGTGCTGAAGGTGGAGCGGCTGCCGCTGAACATCGGCATCGGCATCTGCCAGGGGATGGTGCCCATTGTAGCCTACAATTATGCGGCGAAAAACTACCCCCGCATGAACGCGGTGAAGGCCTATTCCCTGAAGACCGGCCTGCTCTGCGCGGCGGTCAGCATCCTGCTGTATGAGCTCTTTGCCGGGCAGATCATGGGCCTTTTTATCGACGACGCCCAGACCGTGGCCCTGGGGACCGGCTTTCTGCGGGCCCGGGTCCTGGCCACGCCACTGATGTTCCTGAGTTTCTTCCACGTCCATCTGTTCAACGGCTTCGGGGAGGGGGGCTATGCCCTGTTTTTCGGCGTGATGCGCTGGCTGGCCTTCAACATCCCCATGCTGTTCCTGCTCAACGCTCTCTTCGGCATGTACGGCATCGTCTGGTCCCAGGTCACGGCGGACAGCCTGACCGTGCTGCTGTCCCTCTGGGTCTACCGGCGGTACGAGCGAAAGCACCTCGTTTTGGAGGAAAAATAAAAACAGCAACCGCCCGGCACAATGAAGCGCCGGGCGGCTTTTATACAGGCAGAATTACAAGCCCAGGTCCTCGTCGATGAGGATCACTTCCGTCTCCATCGCCATGGAGGGGCCCAGAAGGGTCACCAGGCCGCGGCAGATACGGCCGGGGCTCTTGCAGTCATAGCAGCGGTCGGCCTTGAGGGCGCAGGGGGTTTTGGCGTTCATCTGCTGGGCGCGCTTGGGGGAGGCTACGTTCCGCACCCGCCAGACCGCCTCCTCGTAGCTGGGGGTGAGCTTGTTGCGGCCAATGAGGAAGTAGACCTTCTTGTGCCCAAAGAGAGTGCCGGCCACCCGGTTGCAGTTGCCGTCCATGTTGACGATCTCCCCGGTCTCCGCCAGGGCGTTGGCGGAGCAGAGGTACACGTCCGTGGTCATGGCCCGGAAGCGGGCGTCGTTCGGCTCCTGGGTCCAGTGCCAGGCCATCTCGTTGTGCTTTTCCAGCAGCTCATACAGGCCCAGGGCCTTGACCGTGGCAGAGCCGCCGATGCCGATGCTGCACCCGTCCAGCTCCTTGTCCAGAGCCGCGGCGGCCTCCGCCCCGGTGGCGAAGATCCGCACAGAGTAGCCCCTGGCCAGGAGATTCTTTTCTACCTTGCTGAAATCAGTCATAGGACAGTCCTCCAATCCTTTTTTTCTATCATAGTATGGTTTAAAGGATTTGGCAAGAGGAAAAAAGCTCAGGCCTGGGGGAGCGGCCTGCCGAGGATTTTATAGAGGGTCCGGTAGAGCGCGGCGGCCTCCTCCGGCTCCAGGTCAAAGCACTTGGCCATCTGGGCAGGGACCGAGAGGGCCTTCTCCCGCAGGGCGGCCCCTTTGGCGCTGACGGAGATGATCAGGTTGCGCTCGTCCTCCGTGGAGCGGGTGCGGGTGAGATAGCCCTTGGCCTCCATCTTCTTCAGCATGGGGGTGAGGGTCCCGGAATCCAGAAACAGCCGGTCCCCCAAATCCTTGACGGTCAGAGGGCTCTCCTCCCAGAGCACCATCATGGTGATGTATTGGGTATAGGTCAGGTCCAGCTCGTCCAGATAGGGGTTATAGCGCTTGATAATTTCCCGGGAACAGGCATAGAGGGGAAAGCAGATCTGATTATCCAGCTTCAGAGCGTCATATAAGCGTGCGTCCATACATACCTCCGATAAAGCGCCGGCGGCGCCATATAAAAATCATATCAGCCGGGCTATGCGTCTTTTACAATTTTACCATAATTTGCCACGGTTAACAAGCTTTTTTTATTAAATTAATCAAAATTAATCAAAAAAGTGAGGCGGCCAGGCCGCCTCAGACGGTAGATAAAATATCCCTGCCTTCGCCGCTCTGCGGCGAAAAAGAATTCAAATCGTTTTTGAGGCAGCTTTGCCGCCTCAAAAACACTCTAAGGCGAACCACGTCGGCAGAAGCTCCATTCATTCGCTTCCGGCTAAAGCCGAAAGCTCATTCACGCCGCTCTGCCTCCTCTCAAAACCAAAGCAAATGCTTTGGTTTTGCTAAGGAAGAACGAGGCTGTCCGCCGATTTTGCCGCGCTTGCGCGGCAAAATGGCGCTACAGCGTTGTTCTGACGCCGCGCCGACCAAACGGGGCGAAGCCCCTGCGATCAGCGCGAGTATCTCAAATGCGAGCCCAGCTCTGTGCCCTCTGGGCACAAGCGGGTCGCATTTGAAGCGTGTCGCCTTTTGCGACACGCTTGGCCGTCTCAGACAGATTCCCG
Organism: uncultured Oscillospiraceae bacterium; assembly: GCA_947626315.1. GTDB lineage: Bacteria > Bacillota > Clostridia > Oscillospirales > Oscillospiraceae > Limivicinus. The sequence goes on from CANQRQ010000008.1 coordinate 51,247, forward strand.
GAGGAGGTGCATGTATTCGTCGTAGGTGCAGCGCCGGTCGATGATCCCGTCCTCCGTGATCTCAATGATCCGGTTGGCCACCGTCTGGGTCAGCTGGTGGTCGTGGCAGGTGAAGAGGACGTTGTGCTTGAAGGCCTCCAGCCCGTTGTTCAGGGCGGCGATGCTCTCCAGGTCCAGGTGGTAGGCAGGCTGGTCCAGCAGCAGGAAGTTGCCCCCCAGCAGCATCATCCGGCTGAGCATGCAGCGGACCTTCTCCCCGCCGGAGAGGACCCGGACGCTCTTGTACACGTCGTCCCCGGAGAAGAGCATCCGGCCCAGGAAGGTGCGCAGGTAGCTTTCCCGCTTGTCCGCGGAGAACTGGCGCATCCACTCGATCAGGTCCATGTCTCCCTCAAAAAAGGCGTTGTGGTCCTTGGGAAAGTAGGTGGGCTGGATGGAGGCGCCCCATTTGACGCTGCCGCTGTCCGGTTCTTCCTCGCCCATGAGGATCTTGTACAGCATGGTGACGGCCAGCTCGTTCTTCCCCAGCAGGGCGATCTTGTCCTCCCTGCCCACAATGAAGCTGACCTTGTTGAGAAGCTGCACCCCGTCCACGGTCTTGCTGACCTCCGTTACCGTGAGCCGGTCCTTCCCCGGCTCCCGCTCGGCCTTGAAGCCCACCCAGGGGTAGCGGCGGCCGGAGGCGGGCAGCTCCTCTACGGTGATCTTGTCCAGCAGCTTCCGCCGGGAGGTAGCCTGGCGGGACTTGGACTTGTTGGCGGAGAAGCGGGCGATGAAGCTCTGCAGCTCCTGAATCTTCTGCTCGGCCCGCTTGTTCTGGTCCCGGATCAGCCGCTGCATCAGCTGGCTGGACTCGTACCAGAAGTCATAGTTGCCCACGTACATTTTGATCTTGCCGTAGTCGATGTCCACAATGTGGGTGCAGACATTGTTGAGGAAGTACCGGTCGTGGCTCACCACCAGCACCGTCCCCTCGTAGTCCATCAGGAAATCCTCCAGCCAGACCACGCTGGCCAGATCCAGGTTGTTGGTGGGCTCGTCCAGCAAAATGACGTCCGGATGCCCGAAGAGGGCCTGGGCCAGCAGCACCTTGACCTTCAGCCGCGGGTCGATCTCCGCCATCAGACAGCCGTAGAGGGAGGCGTCCACCCCCAGACCCTGGAGGAGCCGCCCCGCGTCGCTCTCGGCCTCCCAGCCGCCCAGCTCCGCGAACTCCTCCTCCAGCTCCGCCGCCCGCAGGCCGTCCTCGTCGCTGAAGTCCGGCTTCTCGTAGATGGCGTCCTTTTCCCGGCCGCAGTCATAGAGCCGCTGGTTGCCCATGATTACCGTGTCCAGCAGGCTGTAGCTGTCGTACAGGCTCTGGTTCTGCTTTAAAACGGACATGCGCCGCTTAGGGTCCAGCTCCACGCTGCCGGAGGTAGGCTCCAGCTCCCCGGAGAGGATTTTGATAAAGGTAGATTTCCCGGCACCGTTGGCGCCGATGATGCCGTAGCAGTTGCCGGCGGTGAACTGCAGGTCCACCCGGGAAAAGAGCGCCGAGGGACCGAACTGCATGGACAGATCGTGGACAGTTAACATAGCGCTTACTCCTGTGAAGTGACAGAATTTTGTTGATAATCCCGGTCGATCCGCACCACGGCCCGGCGCTCAGGCCAGGCCTCGCGGACGGTTTGCCGGACCAGAGCGGCCAGCTCCCCGTCGCTCCGGGGATCGGCGGCGGGAAAGACCGCGTCAAAGATCAGCTTGCTTTGGGTGGAGCCGGGGGCGTAGCGGAAATCGTGCAGCCCGGTGCAGCCGGCGCTTCGGAGCAGCGCCTCCGTCTCCTGACGCAGATGGGCCGTCTCCCCGTCGGGCAGAATGGGGTCCATGTGGATGGTGGCGGAGCAGCCGAAGCGCTCCTGAATCTGGGTCTCCGCGCTGTCAATGGCGTCGTGGAGGGAGAACAGCTCCCCCCGGCCGTCCACTTCCGCGTGGAGGGAGACCATCCGCCGGCCGGGGCCGTAGTCGTGCACCAGCAGGTCGTGGATGCCAAGCACCTCCGGGTGGGCCAGCACGGTCTCCTCGATCCCACGGACCAGCGCCGGGTCCGGCGCCTTGCCCAGAAGGGGAGACAGGGTGTCCCTGACGGAGACGCAGCCTGTGTACGCGATAAAGCAGGCCACGGCCAGCCCGGCCCAGCCGTCCACCTGGAGGCCGGTCAGCCGGCCGATCCCCATAGAGCAGAGCACCACGGCGGTGGAGACGGCGTCCGTCAGCGAGTCGGTAAAGGCGGCCTTCAGCACGGAGGAGCCGATCTTTGCCCCAATGCGCCGGTTGTAGGCGGCCATATAGAGCTTGACGGCGATGGAGGCGGCCAGGATAAGCGCCGGCAGCAGCCCGGCGGCCACCGGAACCGGGTGGAGGATCTTGTCCAGAGAGCTGCGGCCCAGCTCCAGGCCCAGCAGCACGATCAGCAGGGAGAGCCCCAGCCCGGCCAGATATTCCATCCGCCCGTGCCCGTAAGGGTGGTCCGGGTCCGGCTTCTTCCCGGCCAGGACAAAGCCCAGCAGGGTGACCACCGAGGAGGCCGCGTCTGACAGGTTGTTGAAGGCGTCCGCCATCACGGCCACAGAGCCGGAGAGCAGCCCCGCCGCGAACTTCCCGGCGAAGAGCAGCAGGTTCAGAAAGACGCCGTAGGCCCCGCAGAGCACGCCGTAGGCCTTCCGAACGGCCGGGTCGGTGACCCGCTCCCGCTCCGGTATCCACTTTTTGATCAGAAAACTGAGCATAGCACGGCTCCTGTCAGAAACGGAGGTCAGTGATCCCGAAATACTTTTCCGCGAAATCCACCTGGGAGACCCGGAACTCCCGGCCCCGCAGATAGTTCAGGGGCCCGGCGTCCGTGGGGAAATCAAAGCAAAGCCTGTAGGAATAGAGGGCCTGGCGCTTCTCCCCAAAATCCCGGTTGAAGCGCTCGCTGCCGTATTTCCCATCCCCCAGCAGGGGCCAGCCTGCGTGGGCCATCTGTACCCGGATCTGATGGGTGCGGCCGGTGAGCAGGCGGCACTCCACCAGGGAGAGGGAGCCCTTGACCGCCAGGGTCCGGTACTCGGTCACGGCGGTTTTGGCCCCGGGCTCCGGACGTTTTTTCACGTAGACCTGGTTGCTGCCGGCGTCCTTGAACAGGAAGTTCTCCAGCCGGCCGGCGGCGGGGGAGGGCCTTCCCCGGACCGCGCAGAGGTAGTATTTCTCGATCTCCCGGTCCCGGATCTTGTCGTTGAGGACCCGCAGGGCCGGGGCATTCTTGGCGGCGATGACGATGCCGCCGGTGTTCCGGTCGATCCGGTTGCACAGAGCGGGAACGAAGGAGGCCTCGTCCCGGGGCCGCCACTCGCCCTTTTGGGCCAGGTAAGCCTGGATGTGGGCGATCAGGGTGTTGTAGTCCCAGGTCCCGGCGCTGTGGCACAGAAGCCCCGGCTTTTTGTCCACCAGCAGGAGGTTCTCGTCCTCGTAGACGATGTTCAGCCGGGGCGTGCCCACCTTCAGCCAGGCGTTCTCCTCCCGGGGCTTTTCAAAAAACTCATCGTTGAGGTAGAGCTGCACCGTATCCCCCACGGCCAGGCGGCTGTCCCGCCGGGCGCCTTTGCCGTTGAGCTTGATGCGCTTGAGGCGGATATATTTTTGCAGCAGAGATTCCGGCAGCAGCGGCACCGCCTTGCCTACAAAGCGGTCCAGACGCTGGCCGGCGTCGTTGCTTTTGATGGTCAGTTCTCTCATAAGGGCGGGAATCCTCCCCAAACAGGCAAAAAATCTTCCGATTCGGATTATACTATAGAAAATTTGTGTTGACAAGCCTTGATCCTTCAACTATAATATTTAGGCGACTGCGGAGATTCCCCGGCCTGTCTGCGAGGTGCGTTATGCGGCTTGATCTGCGAGAGATAATCGAAGTCCCCGGCGCGTCCGTCCCGTTTGCCTGCGAGCTGGACACGGAGCGCCTGGATTTTCCCTCCGTGCGGGGGTACAGGGCCAAGCCGAAAGCCTCGGGGCGGGTGGTCAACGAGGCGGGCATCCTCCGGCTGGAGGGGACCGTCACGGCGGAGATGACCTGCATTTGCGACCGCTGCGGAGCGGACTTTGACAGCGTGAAGGAGACCCGCGTGGACGCGGTGCTCGCGGAGGAGGACGCGGGGGACAACCCCGAGCTCTTTATTCTGGAGGGGGACGGGATCGACCTGGACGAGGTCCTGAGCACCTGCTTCATCCTGGATATGGAGACCAAGTTCCTCTGCCGGGAGGACTGCAAGGGCCTCTGTGACCGCTGCGGAAAAAACCTGAACCTGGGCCCCTGCGGATGCAGGAAACAAACCGATCCAAGATTTGCTGTGCTTGAGCAGCTTTTGGATAAGTAAAGAATAAAAAGCTGCTCAGAACAGCTTGTATCAGGAGGTGTCAACATGGCAGTCCCAAAAGGAAAAGTATCCCGGCAGAGACGTGACAAGAGGCGCTCTTCCCACTGGAAGCTCACCGCTCCCAACATTATAGCGTGCCCCAACTGCGGAGCCTTCTGCATGCCTCATCGTGCCTGCAAGGCCTGCGGTCAGTACAATGGCCGCGTCGTCATCAACGTTGAGGAGAGCAAGTAAAAATGCTCAAGGAGGAGAGGGAAGCCTTTCCTCCTTTTGCTTTGACTGAACAACGCTTACAGCTTTTATTTTATGGGGCGGTTATGAGAGAGCAGAACATCATCAAATCCATAGACCGGGACAGCCCCCTGCGGCACAAAGCCCACGCGGGGGACCGGCTCCTTTCCATCAACGGCCATCCGATCCTGGACGTGCTGGACTATAAGTTCTACGCCTACGACCCGGCGCTGGAGGTCCGTCTCCGGCGGCCGGACGGGGAGGAGATCACGGTCCGGGTGCGCAAGGACGTGGGCGGGGACCTGGGGCTGGATTTCGAGAGCTACCTGATGGACGCGCCCCGCTCCTGCGCCAACCGCTGTGTGTTCTGCTTTATCGACCAGCTGCCCAAGGGCATGCGCCCCACCTTATATTTTAAAGACGACGACGCCCGGCTCAGCTTCCTGCTGGGCAACTACATCACCCTCACCAATCTCTCCCCCCGGGAGATCGAGCGGATCATCGCCCTGCACGTGAGCCCGGTGAACGTCTCGGTCCACACCACCAATCCGGAGCTGCGGGCGCAGATGCTCCGCAATCCCCGGGCCGGTGAGGGCCTGGCCGTCATGCGCCGCCTGGCGGAGGCCGGCATCACCATGAACTGCCAGATCGTATGCTGCCCCGGCCTCAACGATGGGGAGGAGCTGCTGCGCAGCATGCGGGATCTGGCGGCGCTGTACCCGGCGGTGCGGACCGTCTCCGTGGTCCCAGTGGGGCTGACGAAGTTCCGGGAGGGCCTGACGCCGCTGCAGGGCTTCAGCCCGGCCCACGCCGCCGGGACCATCGACCTGGTGGACGGCTTCGGGGACGAGTGCCTGGCCCGCCTGGGCAGCCGGATCTTCTTCTGCGGGGACGAGTTCTATCTCAAGGCCGGGCGGGAGCTGCCGGAGGACGCCTATTACGAGGACTATGTGCAGCTGGAAAACGGCGTGGGGATGCTGCGCCTGCTGGAGACGGAGTTTGTCTCCGCCCTCCGGCTGGGCGGGGAGCCGGACGGGCGCCCCTTCTCTATCGCCACCGGCACCGCCGCGGCGCCCCTTTTCCGCCGTCTGCTGGCCCTGGCCCGGGAGAAGTACGGCACTCTACGGGGAGAGATCTTCCCCGTGGTCAATGACTTTTTCGGGCCGGAGATCAATGTGACGGGGCTCGTCACCGGCGGCGACCTGATCCGGCAGCTGCGGGGGCAGCCCCTAGGCGAGCGGCTGCTGATCTCCTGGAACATGCTGCGCCGCCAGGAGCAGGATTTTCTGGACGATGTGACGCTGGAGGAGGCCTCTGCGGCCCTGGGGGTCCCGGTGATCCCTGTGGAGCAGGACGGCTTCGCCCTTTTTGACGCCATGTGCGGCGTCCTGCCGGAGCTGCCGCCGCCTGTCCGGGAGGAGAGCGGCGAGGCGTTTTACCGGTATAATTTATAGGGAGGAAAACAATGGCAAGACCTCTTGTAGCGATCGTTGGCAGGCCCAACGTGGGAAAATCCATGCTGTTCAACCGGCTGACGGGGCAGCGGCTGGCCATCGTAGAGGATACGCCCGGCGTCACCCGGGACCGGCTCTATGCCGAGTGCGAGTGGCGGGGGCGGAAATTTGATATTGTAGACACCGGCGGCATCGAGCCTCAGACGGACAGCGAGATCCTGCTCTTTATGCGGGAGCAGGCCCAGATCGCCATCCGCACGGCCACGGTGATCGTGCTGGTGACGGACCTGCGCACCGGCGTCACCGCGGCGGACAAGGACGTGGCCAATCTGCTGCTCCGGTCCAAAAAGCCCGTGGTGCTGGCGGTGAATAAGGCCGACTCCACCGGCGACACCGACCCGGGGGTATATGAATTCTATTCCCTGGGCTTGGGGGACCCGATCCCCGTCTCCGCCGTCCACGGCCACGGGACCGGCGACCTGCTGGACGAGTGCATGAAAGCCTTCCCGCCGGAGGCGGAGGAGGAAGAGGAAGACGACCGGATCAAGGTGGCCGTTATCGGCAAGCCCAACGTGGGCAAATCCTCCCTGGTAAACGCCATTTTGGGGGAGAAGCGGGTGATCGTCAGCGACGTGGCAGGCACCACCCGGGACGCGGTGGACACCGCCCTGGAGAACAAGTACGGCCGCTACGTTTTTATCGACACCGCCGGCATCCGCCGCAAGTCCCGGGTGGACGAGCGGGTGGAGAAATTCTCTGTGCTGCGTGCGCAGATGGCGATCCAGCGGGCCGACGTGTGCCTGATCATGATCGACGCCCGGGACGGGGTCACCGAGCAGGACACCAAGATCGCCGGCCTTGCCCATGAGGCGGGGAAGGCCAGCATTGTGGTGGTCAACAAGTGGGACCTGCTGGAAAAAGAGACGGGCACCATGGAGAAGATGCGCAAGGACGTGATGCGGGATCTGAGCTTCATGAGCTACGCGCCGGTGCTCTTTATCTCCGCCCTCACCGGGCAGCGCGTGGAACGGATCTTTGAGCTGATCAACTTTGCCAACGATCAGAGCAATATGCGCATCAGCACCGGCATGCTCAACAACGTCCTGGCCGACGCCCAGGCCCGGGTACAGCCCCCCACGGACAAGGGACGCCGCCTGAAGATCTACTACATGACCCAGACCGGCATCAAGCCCCCCACCTTCGTGATCTTCTGCAACTCCCGGGAGCTTTTCCACTTTTCCTATCAGCGGTATCTGGAGAACCAGATCCGGGCCGTGTTCGGCCTGGAGGGGACGCCGGTCCGGATCATTATACGGCAGAAAGGGGATAAGGAATGACCGCCTATTGGATTTTACTGCTCCTCACGGCTCTGATTGCCTATCTCTTCGGCAGTCTGCGGTCCGTGGTGATCGCGTCAAACTTTGTCTTTCACAGGAGCCTGCTCCGGTTGGGGAAGGGAAACGTGTGGCTGTCCAATTTCCGCCGGATCTACGGTCTGGGCGGCTTCATCAGGCTGGGGCTGGTGGAGCTGGTAAAGGACCTGCTGCCCATTCTGATCGGCGGCTGGCTGCTGAGCATCAAGGGGCACGCCCTGCCCGGCCGTGCCTTTGCCGGCTTCTGTGTGGTGCTGGGCGGGCTCTACCCTCTCTTCTACGGCTTCAAAGGCGGCCACGCGGTGCTGCCCATGGTGATCGCCGCGTTCAGCGTGGACACTTCCCTGGGAATCGCGGTGGGGGTCACCGCGGCGGCGGGCACCTGGTTTTCCAAATATGAATCCCTGGGCGCCATCATCGGTGCGCTGATCCTGATCGCCGCCTCCATCCTGGTGGTGGATGACCGGGCGGCCGGCGAGGTCTGCATCGTCACAGGCTGCCTGGTCCTGTTCAAGCATATCCCCGCGTTTCTCCGGCTCCTCACAGGCCGGGAACAGAAGTTCAGCTTGGAAGAGGATATCTCCTATAAATTTGACGAGAAATTTTGAGAAAAAGAAAAAAGAGGTGCGTGCATGAGAGCCAGATTTGGTGAGCTGGTGCAATCCCTGTTTTTTCGTCTGTATCTGGTGACGGCCGCGGCGGTGTTCGCGCTGGTCCTGCTGCTGCGGGACGGGACGAACTATGGCTGTAAAATAAGCTTGGCCCTGCCGGGCTGGCTGCTGCTTTTGGCAGGGATTGCCGGGGCGCTCATTCTGACCTGGGCCTTTGCGCTTATACGCCGGCGAAGCGGCCTGGAAAAGCGCCTGACCGCCGTCCGCCCCGGGGCGATATTCCTCCTGCTGTTTCTGGCGCAGCTCTATGTGTGCTATAACTGCTATTTTGAAACAGGCTGGGACGTTGGGATGGTGATGAACTATGCCAAATGGCTTGCGGACGGCTATTTGATCGAATGGTCGGACGTCTATCTGCCCCGCTATTTAAACAACGCCCTGATCACCTGGCTGTTCTCCCTGTTCATCCGTGTCAGCCGGTACATCGGCGTTCTGGATGTGGAGCTGAGCCCTTATATGGCGGTGATCACGGTCCAGTGCGCCCTGTCCTCCACGGCGGGCTGGCTGGTGTTCCGCTCGGCCCAGCGGCTCTGGAAGAGCGACAGCGCCGCCTGGGGCGCGGCGCTGCTGTATATCGCGCTGGTGGGGCTGTCCCCCTGGCTGATGATCCCCTATTCCGACTCTATGGGTCTGTTCTTTCCGATCCTGGCCTTTTGGCTGTACCTCTCCGTCAAAGACAGCCGCCATCCGGCGCTCTGCTGGACGGCGCTCGGCGCCGCGGCCTACATGGGCTACCGGGTCAAGCCCCAGTGCGTGATCTGCGTCATTGCCATTCTTTTGGTGGAGGGCGCAGCCTGGCTGGAGGAAAAGAAGCTCCTGGCGGGCCTGCGCCGCAGGGCGGCCTGCCTGGCCGGCTTTGCCACAGCTTTCTGCGCCGGCGCCCTGCTCTTTTACCAGGTGGTTTTGCCCTCCATGAACGTCACGCCCAACAAGGACCTGGCCTACAGCCCGGCGCACTTCTTTATGATGGGCCTGAACGACACGACGGACGGCGTTTATTCCGGTGATGATGATAAGCTGTCGGTCAGCATATCCACGGCGGAAGAGCGCAGACAGGTCAATCTGGAGGTGGCGGCCCAGCGGATCAAGGACTATGGCCCCTTGGGCCTGCTGCGGCACACCGTCCGGAAAACTCTGGTGAATTTCGGGGACGGCAGTTTTGCCTGGGGCGTGGAAGGGGATACCTTCAGGGCCGTATTTGAACCCAAAAACCGCTTCGCCTCGCCCCTGCTGAGAAATCTGTACTACCCAAACGCCCCCTGGTGCAGGCTGTTTCTGCACTGGGCGCAGACGGTCTGGCTGCTGACCCTGTGTGCGCCGCTGGGGCTGTTCTGCCTGAAACGGCGGGATCTGGACAAGGAGACTTTGGTGCTGATGCTGTCGGTCTTTGGCCTGACCCTGTTTGAGACGCTGTTTGAGGCCCGGGCCCGGTATCTCTACACCTATGCGCCCTACTTTGTTCTGCTGGCAGTGGCCGGCTGGCGCTGCGGCCGGCAGAAGCTCCGTCTATTAAGAGAGAAAAGAGATTAGTCGAAAAGAAAGCGGGTATTTCGGTTGAGAAGCAAGATCGGAGAATTTCTGCAATCGCTGTTCTTTCGGTTGTATTTGGTGACCGCTGCGGCGGTTTTCGCGTTGGTCCTGCTGCTGCGGGACAGGGTGGATTTCCACTATAAGAGCAGCCAACTGGCGCCAACCTGGAGCTTGTTCCTGCTGGCGCTGCTGGCCGCAGTGCTCATAAGCCTCCTGATCCGGGTCCTGCGGAACAGGCTGAAGGCGCCTGTCCATCCGGCTCTGTTTTTCCTCCTCCTGTTTTTCGTACAGGTGTATATCTGCTACAACTGCTATTCCCGATCTACGTGGGATGTGGAACAGGTGATCTATTATTCCCGGATCCTGGCAGATGGGTTTCGGGAGGAGTGGTATACCTTTTATTTTCAGAAATATATGAACAACACCTTCCTGGCCTGGTTTTTCTCTCTGGTGATCCGGATAGACAGGTATATCGGTGTTCTCGACGTGGAACCGGACTCCTATATGGCGCTTCTTACTGTGCAGTGTTTACTCTCTTCGCTGGCGGGATATCTGATCTACCGGACGGCCCTTCGGCTGTGGAATGACTCCTGCGCCGCGTGGGGCGCGGCGCTGCTGTTTGTGCTCCTGGCCGGCCTCTCTCCCTGGCTGATGGTGCCCTATTCGGATTCCATGGGGATTTTGATCCCTATTCTGGTTCTCTGGCTATACAGCTCTGTGAGAAACAGCCGCCACCCGGCGCTCAAGTGGGCGGCGATCGGCGCGGCGGCCTATTGGGGCTATCGGATCAAGCCCCAGTGTATGATCTGCGTGATTGCCATTGTACTCATTGAAGGGGCGGAGCTGCTGCGCAGCAGGAAAGAGCAGCTGGCCCTGTTCAGGCGTTTCCGCAGCGCGGCCGCTTTCCTTGCCGCCGTCTGTGTCAGCGCCTTGGTTTTCTCTCAGGTGATTCTGCCCTATATGCACATAGAGCGGAACAGAAACTTTGAATTTGGCCCCACTCACTTTTTCATGATGGGGCTGAGCGACGAGAGTGACGGCGGCTACCACTGGGACGATGTGGAGTTTTCCGGCGGCATATGGGATGCCGACGAAAGGGCCAAGGCGGAGCTTCAGGTGGCGGCTCAGCGGATCAGGGACTACGGCCCCTTGGGGCTGCTGCGGCATATCGGACGGAAAACCCTGGTGAATTTTGGGGACGGCAGCTTTGCCTGGCAGGTGGAAGGCCTTTCTGCGGCGGATTCTGAGCCAAAGAACAGATTTATCTCGCCGCTTCTCCGAAATTACTTCTATAAGGAGGGCGAATATGTTGAGCTGTTTTTGACCTGGGCGCAGACGGTCTGGCTCTTTACGCTGTTTGCCCCGCTGGGGCTGTTCTGCCTGAAACGGCGGGACCTGGACAAGGAGACTTTGGCGCTGATGCTGTCGGTCTTTGGCCTGACCCTGTTTGAGACGCTGTTTGAGGCCCGGGCCCGGTATCTCTTCACCTACACGCCCTATTTTGTCCTGCTGGCAGCGGCCGGCTGGCGCTGCGGCCGGCAGAAGCTCCGTACGCTCCGGCAAAAGGCGATATAACAGAAAAACCTCCGGAACATTCCGGAGGCTTTTTCATGGTTGGGCGGTACGCCTGATTAAAATCAGACTGCAAACAAAGTTTCTTGCCTTCGCCGCGGAGCGGCGAAAAAGAATTAAATCGTTTTTGAGGCAGCTTTGCCGCCTCAAAAACACTCTAAGGCGAGCCACGTCGGCAGAAGCTCCATTCATCCGCTTCCGGCTAAAGCCGAAAGCTCATTCACGCCGCTCTGCCTCCTCTCAAAACCAAAGCAAATGCTTTGGTTTTGCTAAGGAAGAACAAGGCTGTCCGCCGATTTTGCCGTGCTTGCGCGGCAAAATGGCGCTACAGCGTTGTTCTGACGCCGCGCCGACCAAACGGGGCGAAGCCCCTGCGACCTGTGCCCTTTGGGTATAAGCGCGAGTGCCTCAAATGCGAGCCCAGCGCCGTGCCCTTGGGCACAAGCGGGTCGCATTTGAAGCGTGTCGCCTTTTGCGACACGCTCAAAATTTGACCACTTTGGGGGGCTCGGTGAAGGAGGAGAAGGTGGCGGTCACGTTGCGCAGATACCAGACCTCCGTGTTCCCGTCGTCCGGGGAGTACATGGCCTGGAGAGAGGGATAGGCCTCCAGCATGCTGACCCGGGCAGCCCGGTCGTCGTCTTCCGCGGCGGTGGCCTCCACCCGGAGCCAGCGGCCGCCCAGCATGGCGCAGAGCTCCAGCTTGGGGTTGGCGTGGAGCTGGCGGGAGACGGCCTTGGATTTGCCGGTCTGGATATAGAGCCGGTCCTTATAAATGTGGATGGTGCCGAAGGGGCGGACCCGGGGCTGCCCGTTTTCACAGGTGGCCAGATAATAGGTGCCGGCCTCTTTCAGAAATTCGTAGATTTCCTGCATGTCGCTGTACCTCTTTTCAAAATGATGATTTGTTTTATAAGATAGACCCGGCGCGTCCGTTCCCGGCCGCCGGAGGATTTGCCTATAGCATAGCACAATCCGGCGGCGTTGACAAGTGCTTGCGCGCCGGCCCCTTTTCCGTGTATAATAGAAAAAACAGCGCAAAAAAGGCGAGGGAGGCGAAGAACGTGCGCGTGCTGATCGTGGAGGACGACCGGTTGATCGCGGGGGCGGTGGCCAGGCATATCGGCGCCTGGGGCTGTGAGACCCGGGTGGCGGAGGACTTCAAGGACATTACGGGGGAGTTCGTCCGCTTTGACCCTCAGCTGGTGCTGCTGGACATCGGGCTGCCCTATTATAACGGCTTTTACTGGTGCGGCGAGATCCGGAAGCTCTCCAAGGCGCCTATCATCTTTCTCTCCTCCGCCGCAGACAACATGAACATTGTGCTGGCGGTGAACATGGGGGCGGACGACTTTATCGCCAAACCCTTTGACCTGGCGGTGCTCACCGCCAAGGTCCAGGCCCTGCTGCGCCGGACCTACGATTTCAACCTCTCCGGCCGCCTGATCGAGCACCGGGGATTGCTGCTGAATCTGGACGACGGGACGGTGAGCTGTGGGGGCAGCCGCCTGGAGCTGAGCCGGAACGAATACCGGATTTTGCAGGTGCTGCTGGAAAACCGGGGGCGCACCGTCTCCCGGGAGACGCTGATGCAGCGGCTGTGGGAGACGGACAGCTTCGTGGACGAGAACACCCTCAGCGTCAACATCGCCCGGCTGCGGCGCAAGCTGGAGGGCATGGGGCTGAAGGACCTGATTGAGACCCGGAAAGGGCAGGGGTATCTGATCGAATGAAACTGCTGGTTGCCTATCTCCGCGCCCGGGCGGGCACGGCGTCCCTGGCCGCGGCCCTCTGCGGCGTTTTCCTGCTGTTTGCCTGGCTCAGCGGAATGGAGCGCTCCCTGGCGCTCTACTGCCTGCTGCTCTGGGCGGCAGTCTGCGCTCTGGCGCTGGCCCTGGGCTTCGCGGGCTTCTTCCGGCGGCACCGGGCGCTGGAGGACACGAAGGCCCGGCTGCTGATCACGCCGGACTGTCTGCCCGCGCCGGGCAGCCTCCTGGAGGAGGACTACCAGGAACTGCTGCATCTGGTGCTGGAGGACCGGAGTGAGCAGCGCCGCCGGGCGGACCGGCGGGCCGGGGAGATGAAGGACACCTTCGGCCTCTGGGCCCACCAGATCAAGAACCCCCTGGCCGCCATGCGGTTGATCCTCCAGCAGGAGGAGAGCCCGGACCCGGGGGAGCTGGAGCAGGAGCTGTTCGAGACGGAGCAGTACGTGGAGATGGCGCTGAACTATCTGCGGCTGGACAGCGAATCCACGGACTTTGTCCTCCGGCCCTGCCGGCTGGACGGGATCATCCGCCAGGCCGTGAAAAAATACGCCCGGCAGTTTATCCGCCGCCGGATCAGCCTGGCCTATGAGGGCACCGAACTGCAGGTGGTCAGCGACGAGAAATGGCTGGGCTTCGTGCTGGAGCAGCTGATCTCCAACGCTCTGAAATACACCAACCGGGGCACGGTGCGTATCTACACCCGGGGCGACCGGCTGTTCATTCAGGACACGGGCATCGGCATTGCCCAGGAGGACCTGCCCCGTATCTTCGACAAGGGCTACACCGGCTACAACGGCCGGGCGGACCGGAAATCCACCGGCCTGGGGCTCTGGCTCTGCCGCCGGACCCTGGAGCAGCTGGGCCACGAGATCAGCGCCTCTTCCGTCTCCGGCCAGGGCACGGAGCTGTGCATCCGGTTCAAGACGGAAGAAAACCATGAAGCAGAATAAAAAACGATCCCTCCGGCGGTTGAACCGGAGGGATTTCTATGTCTTATTGCCAATCTCCCACGTCTTAGCCGCGGGGCCCCATAAAGGGCAGGGCCCTTTATGGGGAAAAGGCAGAACATTACCGCCCGCCGATGTGGCAGCCTTTAGGCCGCCACATGGCGCTGCGGTGATGTTCTGCCGTCAGCCCCAGCTCGCGTGGTAGTCGGAATAGTCCGCGCCCTGGCTGGTGGGCTGGAAGCTGCCGTCCAGCTTGCTCAGCACCCGGTTATATTCCTCGCTGCCCTCCGCGTAGGGGGTGGGGCGGTAGTCGTTATAGCTGGTCTTGGCCACGAAGGGCTGGCCGCTGATGCTGCAGGGGATGGTCTCAAAGCCCGCGTTGGAGACGGTGCCGTCCAGGTCCCGCTTGACGGAGATCTGCACGATGGCGGTGTCCGGGTCCGTGGGCATGGTGCTGCCGCCGAAGGTCCAGTTGCCCATGCTGTAGAGAATGATCCCGTCGTTATAGACCTCGATGGGCTGGAGGCAGTGGGGGTGGCTGCCGTAGACCAGGTTCGCCCCTGCGTCGATGCAGGCGTGGGCCAGGTCGATCTGGGCCTTGTTGGGGGAGTAGTACAGCTCCACGCCCCAGTGGAACATGCAGATCACGTACTCCGCGCCGTCCGCCTTCATCTGCTGGATCGCCTCCACGCACTTGCTCTGCACCGGGCCGTAGCTGTTGAAGGCACAGTAGATGCCCACGCGCAGGCCGTTGGGCGTGGTGATGATCTGGGCCTGGCCCTCCCGGCCGTAGGGCACGCCGTAGCTGTCCAGGGCGGCGTAGGTCTGCTCGGCCCCCTTGTCCAGAAAGTCCATCATGTGGTTGTTGGCTGTGGTGACAAAATCCACCCCGCCCTCCAGAAGAATGTTGGCGTAGGCCGTGGGGCAGAGGAAGGAGAACTCCTGCCCGGAGTACAGCGTCTCATCCGAGAGGGTGCACTCCAGGTTGGCCAGGGTCAGCTCATCGTTTTCAAAATACTGCACCGTGTTGGAGAAGGGATAGGCGTAGTCCCCGTTGAGATAGGCGTTGTAGCCGTAAGGGCTGTTGCGGAAATTCGGGGAGGAGTTGAGGGTGCAGTCCCCCACGGCGGAGATGATGAAGGTCTCCGGCGTGGGCTCCGGCGTCGGGGTAGGCTCCGGCGTAGGCGTCGGGCTGGGGGAGGGCGTGGGACTGGGCGTCGGAGAGGGGCTCTCCGCCAGGTCCAGGGTGGCGGAGGGCTCCATCAGCATGACCGCCGCCGGTTGGACCACCCGGGCCCGCAGCAGCAGCGCCAGCTCTGCCACCAGCACCGCCAGCATGATATATTCCAGTACCTTCAGCACAGTTTTCATTCCCAAAGCAACCCCGTTTTCAGCGGACCGGCCTCAGAGGGCGGGTCCTTTTTTCTTTTATAAGATATAGTTTCTGCGAAATCCAAGTTTTTATCATTATAATAAGTTTTTTCCAAGAAAGCAAGAGCGCCGTGAAATCTGCCGGGGAAGGCCAGGTTCTTAAGTTAAATTTAAGGCGGGGCGGCCTTGACACGGCCGGCAGCGCGCTGGTATCATTTAAGGCGTAGACAGGGCCCCGCCGGGCGGGAACAAAACGCGCCGGGCGCCGTCTCATAGACGGAAAGACCCTCACCTGGAGACGTGCAGGAAACAAAAAATGACATACTTGCGGGACTGGGGTTACAAGCTGGAAAAAATTTTTAAAATTTTTTCTTATTTTGTCTTAATATGTCTTGCATTTGTAATTATTTTGTGATACATTATTTGCAAGCCGGGAAAAACGTCTCTCGGCCGTGGGTTTTCGATACGGCCGGTTCCTCGGGTCATTTATAAATTTGTTTTCTAAGTCTATAAAGACAGACCAACGGAAAGAAGGAGAAACACTATGAAAGCATGTATCAAGTTTCTGTCTGTGCTCCTGATCGTAACGATGTGCGTCGGCTTCATGCCGGCGGCCTTTGCCGATGGCTCGGGCGCCATTGTGATCGGCCCCAGCTTCAGCAGCACCACATCCGAGCCGTCTGCGGGCACGCCTGCCGACAAGGCGACCGCTTCGCCCAGCCCCAGCGACCCTGCGGGCGGCAAGCAGGATGCCGATAAAAAGGCGGCAGAGGACGAGGCCGGCGAGGACGAAGAGGACGAAGAGGCCCCCGAGGCGCTCTCTGCGGCCAGCGCGGCCGAGCTTCGGGCGGCGGTGAAAACCGTCAAGGCCTTCGGCACCGTCACCGTAACGGCCAGTATCTCTGACCTGACCGCCCCTCTGGTGATCGGCAAGAGCCTGACCCTGGATCTGTGCGGCAACACCCTCACCTTTGGTCCGGAGGGCGGCAGCAGCTATGGCGCCGCGATCCAGATCGCTTCCGGTGTGGACGAGGTGTTCATCTGCGACGGCACTGTGGAGACCACGGTGACGGTGGATGAACTGACAGAGAATATCTTCGGCTACAGCCGGTACATCTCCTCCGGCGCCGACAGCCTGATCCTCAGCGGCGTGGACTTTGACGGCACGCTCACCACCGAGGGCAGCCTGCTGAGCTTTGAAGAGGACGGCAGCCTGGCCGTCGAGGCGGGCGACAGATTCAGCTGGGACCCCAGCGCCTATGTGGATCCGGACCTCTTCACCGTCAGCTATGACGAGGAAAACGAAGTGTGGATCGTAGCCGAGAAGGCCGACGCGGAGCCCGACCCCGAGGAGGAGAAGTCTGAGGACGGGACCCAGACGAAGGACGATCCCGAGAAGCAGGAGGATCCGAACAAGGCGGAGGATCCCCAGACCGGGACAGAGGCCGAGATCCAGGACGAGCCGAAGGACGATACGCCCGTCAGCGAGCCTGTGACCGTCAGCAGCCAGGAGGACCTGGACGCGGCTCTGGCCGACCCGGCCAAGACCGAGATCACCGTTGCTGAGGGCAGCAAGCTCAGCGGCGTCGAGATCATGCGGAGCCTGAGCCTGAACCTGAGCGGCGCTTCCCTGAGCGGCACCGTCCTGGTGACCAATAACGCGGCCGTCACCATCAGCGGCGGCTCCATCAGCGGCAAGATCATCAACACCGGCGCTCTGACCCTGAACGGCGTCAGCGTCTCCGCCGGTTCCGCCAGCGGCATCGCCAGCCTGTTTGGCAGCGCTTCCGGCGCCTGCATCGAGAACAACGGCGGCGCGCTCACCCTGGCCGGCGGCTCCGTCGTGGGCGATATCACCGTCAGCGGCGGCAGCTTCACCGTGAACGATGACAGCGTCCAGGCCGGCACCGTCTCCGTCAGCGGCAGCGCCGTGGTCAACATCTCCGGCGGGCAGTTTAACAGCCTGGTGGCGGTGGACGGCTACGATCCCATTGCCTATGTCTCCAACGGCGAGGTCATGAGCGACGGCATCATGCCCACTGCGGGCACCGGACTGATCGGCAACGTCACAGGCGGCCATTTCGTGAGCATCAAGCCTTTGGAGGCCTTTGTCCATGATCCCTACACTTTGGGCGAGGACGGCGGCATTATGCTCATGAGCCTGGGACCTGACAATAATGCCAAGGGCGGCGCGGTCGCCCTGGCGGATGGCAGCCCCAGCAGCTATGTGGGCAGCGGCGAGGGGAAACTGTCCTTTGGCGTCTATTATAAGGGCGCCCCCGCCTCCCAGGCGACCGCCGCTTATGTGATCTCCCTGCAGAAGGTGGATGAGTTGGGGGGCAATGACGCTACCATAGAGTCAATTACAGCAGCGCCGCAGGGCGAAGTAGATGGAACTACACTTGTAAGTGGTACAGATTTTACCTATACGCCAAATAGTAAAGATGCGACTACGGGCGGCACTGTGAAGCTGATAAATGGCGGCACAGCTCTGGAAGGACGGAAGGCCGGCCTGTACAACTTGACCTTTAACACGAAGGACAAGCTCGGAGCTGGTAATCTGACCGCTCAGCTCTTTGTGGTTCCCGAGCTGGAGTATAAGAATCCCTCGTTTACGATGGGCAAATCAAATGAGTTTAAGTTCGCACTGGAGGAGGGCGATAATCCGACTACGGTGACTGCCGGACTGGGCACCAAGCATAGCACAGACGCCAACGAGCTGACGTCGGGCACCGATTACGAGCATACGGGCGGCAATTTCACCCTGAAGGGAGACTATATCAAAAACCTGCGGGTTTTGGGCCAGTACTATGTGGGCCTGTGGTACGGCAGCGTGCCCGTGTATGTGCCCTTCAAGATTACGAGCGCGACCTGGGTTTCGCCGACCGAAACCACCTGGACCTATAACAGCGGTAAGGACCTGACCTTCAAGGTGACTCCTCCCGAGGCGGTAATCACAGAGGTCCGTAATCACACAAAGGACGATACGGTGCTGAACTCCAGTCAGTACTACGTCAAGGACAACGTGATCACCCTCAATGCCAGCTATCTCCAAAGCCTGGTAGATCGCACCAAGGGCACCGGCCACGGCATCACGCAGTTCATGTTTAAAACGGAGAGCGGCGAGGAGGTTTCCTTCTCGGTGAACATCCGGCCCGCCATGTGGGCCAAGGACGGCAAGGACACCCACACCCGGGGCACCGACGGCACCCTGACCTATGAGTTCTCCTCGCCGATCGTGCCGGGCGCCATTCCCACCCTGAACGGCCACCCCCTGACTTCGGATGACTACGTGCTTAACAGCGACTACTCCATCACCCTCAAGGCGGACTTCCTGAACAAGCGCACCGGCGCCAACAGCTATCCGCTGACGGTTGCCACACAGGCCGGTGATGTGACGGCGGACGTGAAGCTCAGCGGGACGGTGCGGAACACCACCACCAACGGCGTCAACACCGGCGACGTGAACAACCCGGCGATCTGGGCGATCGTGCTGGTCCTCTCCGGCGCGGCGGCGGTGACCCTGATGGTCCCCAAAAAGAAGAAGAGCCAGGGTGAATAAGCCCTGACAGCGAAAAGGCATTTTCCCGCGCCGCCGGGCGGCGCATGGGGCGCAAGCCGAAAGGCGAGTAAACCGTGCGGCAGCCGCCCGGCGGCGGGAAAGGCCAATCTCCCGGCCCCGGGGCGCGAACCAAAAGGCGAGTAAACCGGAAGGCGAAAGGGAGAAAACAAGAAACCAAGGAGCTGCAGCGAAACGAAAGTTACGCTGCAGCTCCTTTGCGTATTGAAAAGGGCAGAATCTTTTCTGAGATAAACGAAAGTTTATCGCAGGAAAGACAACCTTATCAGTTCATCTCCTTCGGCCACCAGCAGAAGGGAAGCTTGGTCTCTTGGTGTATTGTAGCCTTCTCTTGCCTCGTCGCAAGAGAAGGCTACCGAAGAGAAAGACGCCCGGGGAAGAATCCCCGGGGCCCCTCTGGGAGCAGGGTACAACAGACCCGTTCTTAGGTCGCCCTTTATCCTTCTTGCAGGTTTACCCCGGTGCAGACACTGGCAGGTTTCGCTCCTGCGATCGCACGCACATACCAACAAGGCTCGCTGGGCATTTACTTTCTGCGATAAACTTTCGTTTATGTGCATGAGCATCTTTTTTGGGACAACAATAAGCTGCGGCAAAATTTTCTTTTACCGCAGCCTTTTTGAGCGCCTGTAAAGGCATCAATTCTGCTTGTCCTTCTTCGCCGCGGTGTCGAGGCTGCGGCCAAAGACGAAAAAGCGCTGATAGAGAAACTCCGTGGAGAAGTTCAGCAGCATGTTGAGGATCGTGACCAGATATTCGTTCCAGAGCAGCGTGTCCGCCAGGTAGCTGCCCAGAAGGGTGGACAGGGGCGTGAACACCGCATAGTAGGCCAGGACCTTCAGCATGGCCACCGGCACATTGGCGGCGGACTTGAAGGTGAATTTCCGGTTCATGGTGAAGTTCCATAGCACGGACAGGAGCAGGGCGGTGAGATAGCAGGGCCAGTAGCTCCAGGGGGTCAGCTCGTTTAAGAGGGCAAAGCTCCCCATCTCCACCAGGGCCGCGCTGGCGGAGAAGAGCGCAAATTTCAGAAAACGGAAAAACTCCGCGGCTTTTTTGGACATGAGATCGCCTCCGTATGCATGTTCTGCCGGTCGTATTTTATTCTATCACAGAGAGCCTTCCGATTCAAGACGGGAATCGGGCGATTCCGCTGCCGGCGGCTCCTTCCCGAGCCGGGCGGCTGTGAGGCAGAGGAAGAGCGGGAAAACCGCCATCATCGGCAGAAAATACCGGAGGCAGTTGTTCACGGGAGAGGCGCAGCAGCCGAAGGCGTTGAGGACAAGGGGCAGCAGATACAGCGCCAGGGCCCTCTTCTTTTTGAACACAGCGGCCAGGGTAAAGAGCACATAGGCCCAGGTATACAGCGCGAAAGAGTGCAGCAGGCCCAACAGAGGCAGATGCTGAAACAGCTCTCCATAAGCCACAAGAAGACTGCGGAGAGCGGAGGGCAGGCCGGGCAGCCAGTGAATATCAAAGAAATCAAAATGCAGATCCGTCAAGTCCGTATAGGAACCGACCATTGCGTGCTCCAGAAAGACGATCGGAACGCCGGAGTCCGGAATAAAGGCGTAATAACCGTAGGACTGCTGGACCAGCGCCTCCAGATAGGTCTGCGGATACTCCGCGAACATCTGCAGCCAGACTTTTTTGTACTCCTTCAAGAGCGCCTTCTCTTCACTGCTGCCGAAGAGAAGATACTCCGCCTTGACGGGATCGGAATAGCGGGGGACGTATTTCTCCCCGATGACGTCATAGGGCAGGACGGAATTGATGACCTGGCGCTCATAGGGCGTGATCTCGTCCCCATGCTCCCGCACGCAGCGGGCGGTTGCCTGGAAGGGGAGGGAGAGAGATTCCTTCGAGTCCGCTCCCGGAATGCCCAGGAGCTTTACCAGCCCCAGGTTGACGGCAAAATAGCAGCCCAGGGAGAGACAAGTCCCAAGAAGCAGGAAGCGGCGGAGGGACCGGTCTTTGCGTTTGATCAGCAGGGCGGCAGCCAGCAGCGGGAAGACAATATACTTTCCGTTGTGCCGGGTCAAAAGGGTGAGAACCGCCGTGAGAACAAGAAAAACGCGTTTTGTCCGGGCTCCTGAAGAGACCGGAGCGAGCCAGAGCTGTTCTGTCAGCAGCGCGGCGAACCAGGAAAACAGGCCGGTATAGAGGATGTCTTTGACCCCAAATTGAGCGGCATAACCCCAGACGGGAACAAAACAGTAGAAGGCCAGAAGAAGCATCGGAATCGCCGGCCGGTCCCCGGCCAGCTTCCCGGCCAGCAGCACTATATACGCGTAAGCTCCGGCGCAGACAAAGGTCTGGAAAAGGATATACAGAAAAGCGCCAAAGTTCCAGCCGCCCAGCGCATGGCCAAGCCGGGTGAAAAAGCCTATGAAAAAGGTGGAGAGCAAGGGATGGTTGTTGAGCAGCCTGCTCATGGAGCAGGCCATGTTCAACTGGTAGAGCATATCATAGTTAACGGTTCCGGGGTAGAAAGCGATCAGGAAGGGCGACCAGCACAGGAGCATGGCCAGAAAAGAACAGGCGAACCGGCGCCGGACGAAAAAGGCGGCTGCCCGGCCGGATAAGGGCTTGGATTCTCGCAGAGGGTGCGAAATATATATATATATATCTGAGAAGTTTAAAAAAGGCGAGCGCGGCGAGGATAAAGAGCGCGGCCCAGCCCAGCACGCAGAGCAGAAAGACAAGAACCTGATAGGGATTGGCAAATATGAAATCCAGGCTGTCACTGCGCACAACGCAAAGGGCCATGACGTTCAGCGCGCCGAAGAGCAGGCCGGTGAAGACGAGGAGAAGCAGAGGAAACGGGCGCGGCCGGTTCTGCCGGGTCTCCAGGAGGACCCGGCCATAAAACAGACCCAGAACAAGAGCGATGACTGCCCACCAGAGCGCGTGGGCGTCAAAGCTCTGCAGCAGCATCCCCAGATAGAGAAGCGGCGTAAAGGAGCTGCTGACGGTTATCTCCGCCACAGCCGGATCGGCCGCCTCATAAGTGCAACAGAAGGCCATAGCAGTCAAAATGGCCAGAAGAAAGCCCAGAAGCTTATAAACCTTGTCCCGCATCCAATTCACCCGACTGACTATTTGTAGTTCCCGCGCTCCGCGGCCCGGTTTGTAAATATATTAATACAGGCGCGGGAAAAAAGCAAGACGGCAGGGCCGAAAGGGGAAAAGCCGATAATTAATAATTTAACTATGAACAAAACCTAAAATCCGGTTGAAATCTCTTGAAACGGGCGATCATGTGAACTATAATGTACTTGTTTTAAAAAACTGTTGCGTTTGGGTCTGCGGGCGGCCGGTTCCGCCTCTGTTGGTGCATAAAATGGAAGCTTTAAAATATTTGCTGGTTGTGGTAGGCGGTTATCTGCTGGGTTCGCTCAGCACCGCCATTTTTATGTCCCGGTCCCTCCTGGGCGGGGACGTGCGCAAAAAGGGCAGCGGCAACGCGGGGGCTACCAATATGGCCCGGGTGTACGGCTTCAAGGCCGGTCTGCTGACCCTGGCCGGGGACGTGCTCAAGGCCGCGGCGGCCATGCTGATCGGCTGGCTGCTGCTGGGGGACCGGGGCATCGCCGCGGGCGGGATCGCCGTGCTGCTGGGGCACTGCTTCCCGGTTTTCCACCATTTCCACGGGGGCAAGGGCGTGTCCATCGGGGCGGCCATCGGCCTGGCGGTGGACTGGCGGGTGTTCCTGGCCATCGTCTGCGCCTTCTTCGTGGGCGCGCTGCTGACGAAAAAGGTCTCCGTGGGCTCCATCAGCGCGGCGGTGATGATCACCGTGGCGGCGCTGGTGGTGGGCGTCAGCACTCCGAAGCTGGTGCTCTGCGTCTGCGGGATGTGCCTGGTGGTGTTCCAGCACCGGGAGAATATCCGGCGGTTGATCAAGGGCACGGAGCCGGACTTCAAGGCGGCCAAAAACCTGCCGCCCCTGGGCAAGAAAAAGAAAGACAGCGCGGAGAGCTGAAGTTTCGCCGGCGGCATGAAAGCCACCGGCGAAACTTTTGCATACCGCAGCAAAAGTTTTGTAGGCCTTGCAAAAACAGGGCGCAGATGATATAGTGACAAATACGGCAAATATAATCAGTATGAACCGATCAAAAGTGAGGGTGCGAATTTATGAAGGACGCAATGCGCGCAGAGATCCGGGCGTTTATAGAGGCCAATCAGGACCGGCTTTTCCGGGACATTGCCCGCCTGGTGGAGATCGACAGCGTGGAGGCCGCCCCGGCCCCCGGCGCTCCCTACGGGGAGAAGTCGAAGCAGGCCCTGGCCCTGGGGCTGGAGATCGCCCGGGAGCTGGGCCTGGAGACGGTCAACTGCGAGGACCGGATCGGCTACGCCGCGGTGGGGGATCCGGCGGGGGAGAAGTACCTGGCCACCATCACCCATGTGGACGTGGTGCCGGCGGGGACCGGCTGGAAGGCGGACCCCTTTAAAATGCGGGAGAAAGACGGCTGGATCATCGGCCGGGGCGTTCTGGACGACAAGGGCCCCAGCGTCCTCTGCCTCTACGCGCTGAAATACCTGAAGGAGAGCGGCCTTCCGCTCCGCTATCCCGTCCGCGCCCTGCTGGGCGCCAATGAGGAGACGGGCATGGCCGACGTGGAATACTATCTGGCCAACTACCCCGCGCCCCTCTTCTGCTTCAGCCCCGACGCCAATTTCCCCCTCTGCAACGGGGAGAAGGGCATCTACCACGGGCGGATGATCTCCCGGCTGCCCCTGGGGAGGATCGCGGATATCCGGGGCGGCGTGGCGGCCAACGCGGTGCCCGGCCTGGCGGAGGCCTGGGTCCGGGCGGAGCAGGCCCCCGCCCCGGCGGCGGATGTGGAGGTCCGGGAGGAAAAGGGCCTCTGGCATCTTACCGCCCACGGCGTAGGCGGCCACGCCTCCCAGCCGGAGGGCACCAAAAACGCCATCGGCGTGCTGGTCAATTACCTGCTGGACCGGGGCCTGGCGGATGAAAACGAGGCGCGCTTCCTGCGCCTGGTGTCCCTGCTGAATGAGGACAGCGCCGGGGAGGCCGTCGGCGCCGCCGCCACGGTGGACCCGGAACAGAACCGGGGCCGCTTCGGACCTTTGACCCTGGTGGGGGGCGTCATCGGCGTGGAGAACGGGCGGATGTTCCAGACCCTGGACAGCCGCTATCCCACCGGCACCAGCGGCGCAAAGATCGCCGCCGCCGTGCAGGATGCGGCCGGGGACGCGGCGGAGGTCACCGTGGACCATGACACGGAGCCCTTCTACATCTCCGCGGACAGCCCCGCCGTGCAGGCCTGCCTGGAGGCCTACCGCCTGGTGACCGGCGAGGCGGCGGAGCCCTACACCATCGGCGGCGGCACCTACGCCCGCCATTTCCCCAACGCCGTGTCCTTCGGGCCGGAGCACCCGGAGCGGCCCCAGGCCGCCTTTGCCGGGCCGATCCACGGGGCGGAGGAGGCCGCCTGCAAGGCCTGGTTCCTGGAGGCGCTGGAGATCTATATCCTGGCGCTGGCGGCGCTGGAACAGCTGGACCTGTGAGGGGTTTACACTTTTTTAACCTTTACGGGACCGCCGGCGCGGTATAATTGATGCAAAAGGCAGGCGCGCGCTTCTCTGCCGCCGAGAGGGGGAAGCGCGCGGACTGGGTACAAAGGAGCGATAGAAATGAGCAAACGCGCCCTGATCGTGGAAGACGACGAGAATATAGCCGAGCTTTTGCGCCTGTATCTGGGCAAGGACGGTTTTGAGGTGATGATCTCCTCCGACGGGGGCAAGGCGGAGTCCATATTCGACCTGTTTTCGCCGGATGTGGTGCTGCTGGATATCATGCTGCCGGTAAAGGACGGCTGGCAGATCTGCCGGGATATCCGGAAAAAATCTTCCGTTCCGATTATTATGTTAACTGCGAAAGGGGAGACCAACGACAAGGTCAGCGGCCTGGAGATGGGGGCGGACGACTATGTGACGAAGCCCTTTGACGTCAAGGAGCTGCTGGCCCGGATCCACGCCGTCATGCGCCGCACGGACGCGGACGCGCCGGTGGATAAGAAGCTCAGCTTCGACAAGCTGGTGATCAATCTGGACTCCTATGAGCTGGTGGTGGACGGGAAAAAGGTGGATACGCCGCCCAAGGAGATGGAGCTGCTGTACCATCTGGCCTCCGCTCCCAACCGGGTGTTCACCCGCAACCAGCTGCTGGACGAGGTCTGGGGCTTCGATTACTTTGGGGATTCCCGCACCGTGGATGTGCACGTGAAGCGCCTGCGGGAAAAGCTGGAGGGCGTCTCCGACAAGTGGAGCCTGAAAACCGTCTGGGGCGTGGGCTATAAGTTCGAGGTGTTGGAATAAGCAGCGATGAAAAGCATCTATCTGAGGAACTTTGTGGCCACGGCCACAATGGTCTCCATCTGCTTTCTCATCATCGCCTTTGCCTTTGTGGGCATCGGGCGGAGCATCGTGATCAGCGACTCCCGGGAGAACATGGTCAACAGCGCCCAGGAGGTGGCCCGTACCGCCTCCGCCATCGCCCAGACGGATTCCCTCACCAGCTGGGTGCTGGGCATGTCCCTCAGCGCCATCGCCAATTCCACCGGGAACCATATGTTTATCACCGATCCCCAGGGGCAGATCATCTCCTGCTCGGACCGGGCGCCGATCTGCGCCCACATGGGGCGGACCGTGCCGGCGGCCGTGCTGGCCCAGCTGGAGCAGAGCGGCAGCTACAACCAGATCGGCGAGCTGGACGGCGTCTATGAGGACACCCGCTTCGTGGTGGCCAAGGCCATCAACTCCGCCGGCAGCGGGGAGCTGCTGGGCTACGTGTTCGTGACCAACGCCATGGACAACGTGATGTCCACCTGGTCCGCGTTCATGACCATCGCGGCGATCGTCTCCATCATCGTGTTCTGCGCGGCGATGCTGGTGTCCCTGGTGTACTCCAAGCGCATGGCCCGGCCGCTGGACGATATGGCCGCCGCCTCCCGGAAGTTTGCCCGGGGGGATTTCTCCGTGCGGGTCCGCCAGGAGGATGACCCGGACGACGAGATGGGGGCGCTGATCGACTCCTTCAACAAGATGGCCGACTCCCTGGAGCAGGCGGAGAACCGCCGGAGCGAGCTGATCGCCAACATTTCCCACGAGCTGCGCACGCCGATGACCACCATTGCCGGCTTTACGGACGGCATTCTGGACGGGACCATCCCCCCGGAGGACCAGGAGAAGTACCTGCGCTCCATCCGGGACGAGACCCGGCGGCTCTCCCGCCTGGTGCGGGATATGCTGGGGGTCTCCCAGGCCCGGGCCTCCGCCGCCGACCCCAGCCGCCGCACGGTTTTCGACCTGACGGAGCTGATGCTGCAGACGCTGCTGAGCTTTGAGAGCCGGGCCAGCAAAAAGAACCTGGATGTGGACCCGCAGCTGCCGGAAAACCATCTGATGGTGCTGGCGGATAAGGACGCGATCACCCAGGTGATCTACAATCTGCTGGATAACGCGGTGAAATTCGCCAGCCCCGGCAGCTGCCTGATCCTGCGGCTGTACAAGGACAACGGCAAGGCCTACGTCTCCGTCAAGGACTTCGGGGAGACCATTCCCCCGGACGATCTGCCTTTTATCTTTGACCGTTTCCACAAGTCCGACCGCTCCCGCAGCCTGGATAAGGACGGGGTGGGGCTGGGCCTGTATCTGGTGAAATCCATCATCAACAGCCACGATGAAGATATTGCCGTCCGCAGCGAAGACGGCTGGACGGAATTTGTGTTTACGCTGACGCTGGCCGAATAGGCGCCCGGAAGCAGGGCAGCAGGGTAGACGGAGGTTGGATATGAGCAAGAACGACAATTGGTATATCACAGACAACTGGTATGAGCCCCAGGAGCCGGTGGCCGCCGTGGCCGCCATGATCGCCGCGGACGCCACCGGGAGAAAGCGCCGCCGTTCCACCCGGCTGAAGCCCCTGTACATCGCCGGGGGCATTTTGCTGCTGGTGCTGCTGATCGTGGGCAGCTCCCTGCTCTTTGCCGGGCCCGACCGGGAGAGCGAGAGCTTTTTCAGCTCCGACGGGGACTACAATCAGGAGATGCCCCGGGACTGGCGGCAGTTTTTTGAGAACTACTACCAGAGCGCGGACACGGTCTCTCCCGCCCAGGTGGATATCCCCCGGGCGGCGACCCCCATTGATTACAGCCTCCGCCTGATGCCGCAGACGGGGCCGGAGCTGAGCCTGCAGGAGATTTACGCCAGCTGCGCCTCCTCCATCGTGGCTATTTCCGGGTATATCGACGGCATGTCCGGCTACAACTGGGGCACCGGGGTGATCCTCTCGGAGGACGGCCTGATCCTCACCAACACCCATGTGATCGACGGCTGCGACAGCGCCACGGTCACCCTGTACGACGACAGCGTGTATGAGGCCCGGCTGGTGGGGGCGGACGCCATCAGCGACGTGGCGGTGCTGAAGATCGACGGAGAAAACCTGCCCGCCGCCGTGTTCGGGGAGAGCGGGGCCCTCTCTGTGGGGGACCGGGTGGCCGCCATCGGGAACCCGCTGGGGGAGGAGTTTCGCAGCACCCTGACCGACGGAATCATCTCCGCCATCGAGCGGGGCGTGAACTATGAGGGCCGCAGCATGACCCTGCTGCAGACCAACACCGCCCTGAACGAGGGCAACTCCGGCGGGGCGCTCTTCAACATGTACGGCCAGGTGATCGGCGTGACAAACATGAAGATGATGTCCTCCTACTCCAGCATCGAGGGCATCGGCTTCGCCATCCCCTCGGCCACGGTGCAGGAGGTGGTGGACGCCCTGGTGAGCAGCGGCGAGGTGCGGGGCCGGCCCTCCATCGGCATCACCGTTGGGGCCATTCCGGCCAACGCCTCCGCCTACTATGAGCTGCCGGAGGGGCTGTATGTCTCCGCGGTCACCGAGGGCTCCGACGCCCAGGCCAAGGGCGTGCGGCCCGGGGATATCATCACCGCCGTCAACGGGACCCCCGTGAGCACCACGGACCAGGTCAACGACATCAAGAACAGCCTCCAGGTGGGGGACAGCATGCGCTTCTCCATCTGGCGGGACGGGCAGGAGCTGGAGATCCAGGTGACCCTGATGGACACCAACGACGTGTATAAATAAGAGAGAATATAAAAACGGGAGAGGAAAGCCTCTCCCGTTTTGTTATGCCAATTCGCTGAGATAGAGCCCGGCGGCGCTCTGGATGAGCTTCACCGTCTCGTCCAGGCTTCGATCCCCGGCAAAATAGGCTGCCGCCCGCTCCGCCACAATGCTGTAGAGTGTAGTGTCATAG
Organism: uncultured Oscillospiraceae bacterium; assembly: GCA_947626315.1. Taxonomy (GTDB): domain Bacteria; phylum Bacillota; class Clostridia; order Oscillospirales; family Oscillospiraceae; genus Limivicinus. The sequence goes on from CANQRQ010000008.1 coordinate 79,441, forward strand.
CCGTTCATGCGGTCAACGGCGTTGTACAGTGCCATGAGTTGGTCGTACTCCTCTTGGCTGGTGGCGTAGATGTCCACGGAAATATGGCCTCTTCCGTGGCTGCTGTTGGAGATCTCGATTGGTTCGCCGGCATCGTTAAGCACCAGGTTCCCCTGCTTGTCCGTCTTATACTGCGGCGTCATGGCCTTCTTTGCCATCCATTCGAAGTCCGCCCGGTTGACCCGAAACTCCGTGAAGCTGGGAGCGTCTTCCAGGGTTCTCGATGCGTACTGGGACAGCAGGGCCTGCCGCATGAAGGCCCAGGCCCCCTCCTTGTCCTTGCAGCTGGCGGACATGGCGAAGTGCAGGCCCATGGAGCCAGGGTTAAAGCTGCTGCCGCAGCTGCCGTCCAGGGTGGGGTAGCCCACATAGCTCACCTCTCCGCCAAAAATGGCCTTGTGTAGCTGCAAAATGTCAAAGCCTGAGAGATACTCCCGGTCCAGCAGCTCCTCGCCGGCGGCGATCAGATCCGCCGGGTCGGAGTAGTCCGGGTCATACCGATAGTCCTCCGGGTGGACGCTGGCGCACAGCTCCAGCAGGGCCCTGAACTCCTCGCTGTCAAAGCGGCACTGGCCGCTATCCCTGTCCACCAGCTTGTCCAGATTGGCCGGCAGCAGGCAGGACAGAAGCTCTGCCGGGCCGATGCTGGGGGAGAGAAGGCAGCAGCCCTCGGGCATGGTCTCCCAGGCGGCCGTCATATCCGCAAAGGTCCAGCCAGTCCGGTCCCCCACCACGCTGGCAGCCCCGACGAGCGTCTCAAACTCAAAGCTGTCAAACACATGGTAGAGCTTCCCATCCTGGGAGGCCGCGTCCAGCACCCGGGTCATCAGGGCCTCCCGGCCCAGGTCCGGGTCGCTGTCGATCCAGGGCCACAGGTCCTCCAGCATCCCCCTGGCTCCCATCTGCAAAAGGGGGATGTTCTCTACATACAGAATATCCGGCACCTTGCCGGCGTTCAACTCCGTGGTCAGCAGGTTGGTAGCGGCGCTGAAATCCTCCCCGCCGGCCAGCTCGTAATAGACCCGGGCCTGGATGTAGTATTTGTCGCTACTGTGGTTAAAGGACTGGATCAGCTTCTCCGCATCGGGCCAGAGATAGACGGTGCCCATAGTCAACACGGTCCGCCCGTCCCTGGGGGCCAGGGCGCTGTCCGTCTCCGTCAGCAGGGCCAGGCGCAGAGGCCAGGAGCCGTCATCGTTCCACTCCCAGTCGTGGCTCATGATGGCCAGACGGCCGTCAGCAAGCTGGGAGATGAACACCAGGCCGTTCTGGTTCAGGTCCGCGTCCAGCCAGCTGAAGAGCTTCCGGGCCTGGCCGGCGCTCTCCTCCCAGCCATAGAGCCCGTCCCCGCTGCTGTAGTAGAACAAAAAGTCCCCGCTGCCGCCGTAGACTTCGTATACTCCGGAGGGAAGCTCCAGGCTCTCGCCCCAGGCTTTTGCCTCCGGGTCGATCCGCCGGAGCTGCTGCGAGCCCCCGGCGGCGCTGCGGACATAGGTGTATTGGGCCATGCCGCCGTCCGGGAGCCGGACGGCCCCGCCGGACATGTTTTCTCCCTCCAGCGTGAACAGCAGCTCCAGCGTCGGGCTGAGCACATAGACGGCGTTCTTAGTGGTGATATAGATCCGGCCGTCTGCGTCGAAGGCCGGCTCAAAAACAGTTGCAGTGTCCAGGTCCACGCACAGGACCTCCGCCAGAGCGCTGGCGTTGACCCGGCCCAGCTCCCGGCCCTCCGTGTCCAGCAGCCGGTAAAAGCGCCGGGTCTCGCTGGCCGTCCGGTAGGCCCAGCGGTCATCTGCCGCCGGGTCAAAGCCCTGGGGGAGCTCGAAGGAATAGCAGGTCTGGTTCTCCTGCACCCAGAGGCCGCCGCCCGCTGCGGGGCCCAGGATGCTTGCCCCCGCGCTGCCGGACATCCCCTCAGGCAGGGGAAGAGGCTCATAGGCGCTCAGCGCCTCCGCCGTCTCCCCGCCTAGGCCGCTTTTATACAAACTGTAGCGGTAGACCTCGTCCTCAAAGGAGAAGCTGTCGATCTCCATCCGGACCGTGTCCGGGGAGGCGCTCACATAGTATACCGTGTCCCCGGAGAGGCAGGCGCCTACGATCTGGCCCGTTCCGCCGGGCAATTCCACAAACTCCGGCACGAATACGGTGCCGCTCCCCTCCAGTTTCACTTCCTTTTCCGCTCCGCCGCAGGCGGCCAGGGGCAAGCCCAGAGCCAGGCAGAACAACAGCGCTAAAAGGCGGCGGGAAAAAGCCCCGCGGCGTCTGCAATGCTGAAACACTGGCTCAGTCCCCAAAGCAGATGCCGATATCCCGGGCCACCTGGATCATGGGGTGGTCCACCGGCAGGAACTTGGTCTTGCTGGCGGCGTCCTCCAGGGGAATGGGGACGATCTTCCCCGCCTGGATGGCCACCATATAGCCGTACTTCTTTTGAATGATCAGATCCGCCGCCGCGGCGCCGAACTGCGTGGCCAGCACCCGGTCATAGGGGCAGGGGGGACCTCCCCGCTGATAGTGCCCCGGCACGGCCACCCGGGCCTCCTGGCCGGTCAGCGCCTCCAACTCGGCGGCGATGGCGTAGGATACCGTGGGGTAGAGGCTGTTCTCCTTCTTCTTGCGGCTGGCTTCCTCGTCCAGCTTCGCGTCGGTGACAGAGACGGCTCCCTCCGCGCAGGCCACGATGGAGAAGGTTCGCCCGGTCTTTTTCCGGGCCTCGATCAGAGCGGCCACCTTGTGCACGTCATAGGGGATCTCGGGAATGAGCACCACGTCCGCCCCGCTGGCAATGCCGGCGCTGAGGGTGAGCCAGCCCGCGTCCCGCCCCATCAGCTCCACCACAAAAATGCGGCTGTGGGAGCTGGCGGTGGAGTGGATATAGTCGATCACGTTGGTGGCGATGTCCACGGCGCTCTGGAAACCGAAGGTGGTGTCCGTGCCCCAGATGTCGTTGTCGATGGTCTTGGGCAGGGTAATGACGTTCATCCCCGCGTCGGCAATGAGCTTGGCGCTCTTCTGGGTGCCGTTGCCGCCCATGATGATCAGACAGTCCAGATTCAGGCGGTTGTAGGTATCCAGCATGTCGGGGATCACGCTCTCCCCGTTCTCGTCCACAATGTCCTTCCCGGGGACGTAGTGCTGGCGGGAGGTGCCCAGAATGGTGCCGCCGCTGGTGATGATGCCGGAGAAATCCTTGGGCTCCATGTACTTGTAGTCGCACTCGATCAGGCCCCGGTAGCCGTCGTACATGCCGTAGATCTCCACATTGTCCAGCCGCTCAAAGAGCGCCTTGCCTATGCCCCGGATCGCCGCGTTGAGCCCCTGGCAGTCGCCGCCGCTGGTAATCAGCGCGATCCGCGTTTTTCTCTTCATAGCTTGCCCCTCCTTTTTGGTTTCCCCTATTATGCAGCATTTCCATGAAAAATGCAAGACACTTCTGTATTCTTATGGATTCGTCCAAAAATCCGAAGGACCCTGCCGCAACGGCATTGCCAGACGGGGAAGACTGTGCTATACTATTTTGCACAATAGGATAGTTTGCGCGGTCCGGCCGCGCCTGAGCGAGCAAGGAAGGAGAGGTTCCAACATTGAGCAAGCCGGTTATTATCACCTGTGACAGCACCTGCGACCTGTCCCCGGAACTCCGGGAGCGTTTTCAGATCAAGATCGTTCCGCTGACCATCAGCCTGGGGGACGAGAGCTTCCTGGACGGCCAAGGCTTTACCCCCGAGGAGCTCTACGCCCGCTACCGGGCGGAGGGGATCCTGCCCAAGACCTCCGCGGTGGGGTACCAGGAATTCATTGACTTTTTCACGCCGTTCATCTCCGCGGGCTATGAGGTGGTGCATCTGGACATCAGCGGCGAGCTCTCCGGCACCTATAACAACGCCGTCCTGGCCGCCAAGGACCTGGAGGGCGTCTACCCGGTGGATTCCCGGATGCTCTCCACCGGCGTGGCCCTGCTGGCCATGGAGGGGGCGGACTGCCGGGACAAGGGCATGGGCGCGGCGGAGATCGCCGCCCACCTGACGGCCCTCACCGCAAAGGTGAACACCAGCTTTGTGCTGGACACGCTGGAGTTCATGTGGAAGGGCGGCCGCTGCACCGGCTTCACCGCCCTGGGCGCCAACGTTTTGAAGCTGAAGCCCGCCCTGGAGATGAAGGGCGGGAACCTAGTGGTCTATAAGAAATACCGGGGCGCCATCGAAAACGTGTACAAGCAGTACATCCGGGAGCGGTTGGCCGGGAAAAAGCTGAGAGGGAAGCACATCTTCATCACCGAGTCCGGCGAGATCGCGCCGGAGGTGCTGGAGGAGACCATGGCCCTGGCCAAGGAGCTCAGCGGCGCGGAGGAGGTCCATCACACCCGCGCCGGCTGCACCGTCACCTCCCACTGCGGCCCCAAGACCCTGGGCGTTTTGTTCATCGAGGAATGAGGAGATAAACAGTTAAACACCCCCGGCGATTCGCCGGGGGTGCTTGCTGTCTTATTCATTCAATAGCCGATCCGGCTTGCCAGGTCCCGGGTCAACAGGACCCAGACGTCCCGATGGAGCTTCAAAAAGGTCACCGGCCAGCGGGGCGTGATCTCCCCGCTGAGAAGCAGGCGGGAGGCGGCCTCCTCCTTGCCGCTGCCGCTGATAAGCAGCACCAAGGTCCTGGCCTGCAGGATATCCCCCATGCCCATGGTGACGGCCTGGCGGGGGACCAGGGAGGCGTCGGCAAAGAAGCGGGCGTTGGACGCGATGGTCCGCTCATCCAGCTCCTCCAGGTGCGCCTCGCTCTGGAGCGCGTCTCCCGGCTCGTTAAAGCCGATATGCCCGTCCGCCCCCAGGCCCAGCAGCTGCACGGAGGTCTCCCCGCCGGAGAGCAGACGCCGGAAGGAGCGGAGATTTTTCTCCATGTCTCCCACCCCCAGGGGGACATAGGTGTTCTCCCTGGGAATATTGATCTGACTGAAAAGCTGCCTGTCCATAAAGCTTCGGTAGCTCTGCTCGTGGCCGGGCTCCAGGCCCACATATTCGTCCAGATTGACGGTATGGACCCGGGAAAAGTCCAGCCCCTCCTCCCGGCAGCGGCGGCTCAACTCCTGATAGACGCCGATGGGGCTGGAGCCGGTGGCCAGCCCCAGGCGGCAGGAGGGCTCCGCCCGGACCGCCTGCTCCAGCAGATCCGCGGCCACGCCGCACAAAGCGCTGTAATCCTCTTTGACGATGACCTTCATGGCGGCGCCTCCTGTTCTTTGATATTTTTATTTTAGGCGCTCCCAGAGGGAGCGTCAAGAAAGAGACTTGCGCAGATTAGCAAAATCCTACCCCTTTCCAGAAAAAATGCGGATGATAGCGTTTGGTGGAATATGGAATTATATGGAATATTTTTGAAAAATGAATACACTTTTTTTGGAAATTCGCTTCCTTATTTTGGCTATATTTGCGTTATTGCCAAATGAGGGCCGCTTATGGTAAAATATACAAGATAAATTCCGCAGATCTTTTGCTTATTTATACAGGCGCAGGCGGCACCGATGCCGGGCGGCCGTATCGGGACAAGTCCGGCCCAGTCCTGCGCGCGAAAGGAATGAAGAGAAGAATGTACCTGACCAAGAATGAGATCGAAATCATGGATGTCCTGTGGAGAGAGGAGCGCCCTTTGGCCAGGGGCGAGATCCTGAAGCTCTCTGACGATAAAACCTGGATGGACAGCTCCGTCCATATTCTGCTCAACAGCATGCTCAAAAAGGGCGCGATCCGGGAGGCGGGCTTCATCAAATGCGGCAAGACCTGCGGCCGGGTCTACGAGGCGGCCCTCAGCTGTGAGGAATACTACGTGAGCACCTTTGAATCCACCCGCAAAAAGCCCAGCCTGCCCAAGCTGCTCCAGGCCTATATGGAGAAAAACGGCCTGGACAAGGAGACGGCGGAGCAGATTCGGGAGGTTTTGGACCGGGCCCAGTGAGTTTAGGTTTGACAAAAAACGGCGGGAGATCCCCGCCGTTTTTGCTGTCTTGACGGCGGCGCGGAGCCGGTGTAAAATAAAACAAAAAGCGGGAGCGTAAAATGGTTCGTAAGATTGCGGAAAATCTCTATAGCTTTCCGATCCGCCTGCCAAACAGCCCTTTAAAATGGCTCAACTGCTATGTGGTCAAAGGCGGGCCGGGGGAGCGGAGCCTGCTGGTGGATTCCGGCTTCAACAACCCGGTCTGCCGGGAGAATCTGTTTGCCGGGATGGAGGAACTGGGCCTGCGGCCGGAGGACACGGACGTGTTCTTCAGCCACGTGCATGTGGACCACACTGGCAACGGGGTGGCCCTGTCCGGCCTGGGCTGCCGCATTTTCATGGGCAGGACGGATTACGGCGTCCTGTGCGCCTCCCCCTGGAGCCGGCAGATCTGGCACATGGCCATGGACGGCATGCCCCAGAAAGAGGTGGAGCAGGTCAGCCAGGCCAACAAGCGCGCCGGGATCGACACCATGTTTTTCCCCGCGACGGAGATGGACGAGGGGGATGTGCTTGCCTACGGGGGCTACCGCTTCCGCTGCCTGCTGATGCCGGGGCATACGGCGGGGCATATGTGCCTGTACGACCGGGAGCGGAGCGTCCTGCTGCTGGGGGACATGGTGCTTTTTGACATTACGCCCAACATCACCAACTCCGGCCTGGACGGGCTGGACAACCTGGGGATGTATCTGGAGAGCCTGGACCGGCTGGAGCAATTCCCGGCGGAGCTGGCGCTGCCGGGACATCGTAACTGGGGCCAGATAAGCCTGCCGGAGCGGATCGAACAGCTGCGGCGGCACCACGCGCGCCGCCTGGAGGAGGCGGAGCGGATCGTAGAGGAACATCCGGGCGTCAGCGCCTACGGGGCGGCCAGCCGGATGACCTGGCAGATCAAGGCCGGCTGCTGGGACAAGTTCCCCGTCAGCCAGAAGCAGTTTGCCACCGGCGAGGCCAACGCCCACCTGATCCACCTGGTGGAGCTGGGCGTTCTCCGCCGGGAGGTAGACGGGCAGGGATATATACGGTACTGGAAATGAGACTGCCCCAAAAGGGCTATGCCCTTTTGGGGCAAAAGAGCTGCAGCCCACTGCAGCGCACGACGAACCCCGTCTTTGACGGGGTTCGCGCACGTTTGCGGGCTGAGAAGAGTTTTTTCCGACGTACGTGCCGCCGGAAAAAACGATCAAATTGCTTTCGCGCCTGCGGGCGCGAAACTCTGCGAGGCCTTGTTAGAGTTTCTTTTTGGTTATTTGCAAATGCGGGGGAGGCACGTCAGGCGGGCTCATAGGATTTGCCGGTCTGGTTGCCCTGGGCGTCGTACTCCACGTTCTCCATCAGTGCCGGGTCAACCCGGCTGCGTTTTTTGATCACCAAGCCCTGCCCCTGGACGTTAAAGACCCAGATCTTATAGTTGGGAAATTCCGGGTCCGGCTTGCGGAACACCCCGGTCTCGTTCAGGCGGCAGAACTTGGCCCGGCCCTCCGCCGTGTCCAGCAGGTCCCCGGGGCCGTTGTAGTACAGCTCGTCCTCCGCGGCGGCCTTTTTAAAGGCCTCCCAGTCCTCATTTTCCACTTTCATCACGTCGTCCGGCTGGATCATGGCAACCTCCAAAGACAAAAAAATCAAATTTGGTTCGCCTCTATTTTACTCCAAGTGCCGGCGGAATACAAGACGCTTTTCTTGACTTTTCCCGGCGGATGCTGTACCATCAAGGAAATGAGGTGAGCGCTTCTCTATGGGATTTTTGGAGCTTTTTCTTGTGGCTGTGGGCCTGAGCATGGACGCTTTTGCCGTCTCGATCTGCAAGGGCCTCAGCGTCAGGCGACTTGAAGTCAGGCACAGCCTGCTGGCGGGGCTCTATTTCGGCGGCTTTCAGGCGCTGATGCCTGTGCTGGGCTGGCTGCTGGGCTACCGCTTTGAAGGGCTGATTACCAATGTGGACCACTGGATCGCTTTTATCCTGCTGGCCTTCATCGGCGGCGGCATGATCCGGGAGTCCTTTGACAGGGCGGAAGAGCTCAACGACGATTTCGGCGTGAAGACCATGCTGCTGCTGGCTGTGGCTACCAGCATCGACGCCCTGGCCGTGGGGATCACCTTCGCGTTCCTGTCGGTGCCTATCCTGCCGGCCGCGGCGCTGATCGGCCTGATCACCTGCCTGCTCTCGGCTCTGGGGATCCATGTGGGACATGCCTTCGGCGAGCGCTATAAGGCCGGCGCGGAGCGGGCCGGCGGCGTGATTTTGATCCTGATCGGCTTGAAGATCCTGCTGGAGCATCTGGGTATTTTGAAGTTATAACGCCGGAAAGGGCGAAAGAAAAAATGACAGTCAAGATCAAGGAAAAATTCTGGCCGGTGCTGCTGGTGTCCGGCGTGCTCCTGCTGGGCCTGCTGATTCAGCTGGGTCTGGCCGCCCTGGCGGACTTCCGGGGCCGGGCCCAGGCCGGGGAGACGGCGCGGCTTCTGAACGCCAGGGCGGTGGACCAGGCCCTGGCCCTGGAGACCCGGGAGCTGCAGGCGACGCGTCAGGCGGCGGAGAGTTCCGCCCTCCTGCTGGAGGACAAGCTGCGCGCCGTGGGGGACGGGGACGAGCTGCTTTTGCTGGTGAACCGCTGGAACCCGCTCCCGGAGGGCTATGTGCCCCAGCTGCGGGAGGTGACGGACGGCCAGCAGGTGGACGTGCGCTGCGCGGACGCCCTGGAGGCCATGGTCGCGGACTGCGTGGCGGCCTGGAATCAGCCGGAGATCATCTCCTCCTACCGGACCCAGGAGATGCAGCAGGAGCTGTATGACAACAAGATCAAGCGCCTGATTGCCGGGGGGACCCCGGCGGCGGAGGCCCCGGAGACGGCCTCCCAGTCCGTGGCGATCCCCGGCACCAGTGAGCACCAGCTGGGTCTGGCGGTGGATATCATTGACCGGGAATACCCCTATCTGGACTGGGGCCAGGAGCTCACCGCCACCCAGCAGTGGCTGATGGCCAACTGCTGGAAATACGGCTTCATTCTGCGCTACCCCAACGGCACCACGGAGCTGACCGGCATTATCTATGAGCCCTGGCACTACCGGTACATAGGCCCGGACGCGGCGGCGGAGCTCCATGAGCTGGGGATCACCCTGGAGGAATACCTGGCTCTCCGGCAGGGGCACTGAGGGGCGCCGTAAATTCTTAAATTTTCTAAAATTGCTCGATTTTTCCAGAAACTGCCATAAAGTATACAAAAAAGATACAAATGAGGTGTATACTTGGACTGTTGCGGAGAAGCCGGAACGGCCTGCCGCCATCGTATGACCGCCGCGCCGGGGACGGGGCGGAGAGACGGAGGAAGCAAGCGATGATCAGGGTATTGATCGTGGAAGATGAAAAACCTATATCCGACCTTATTCGGCTCAGCCTGACGAAGGCCGGATATGGCTGCGCCTGCGCCTTTGACGGGGAGCAGGCGGCCAATCTCCTGGAGAAGGAGCAGTTTGACCTGGTGCTGCTGGACGTGATGTTGCCGGAAATATCGGGCTTTGAGCTGATGGAGTATATCCAGCCTATGGGGACGCCGGTGATCTTCATCACCGCCAAGAACTCTGTGGACGACCGGGTAAAGGGTCTGCGCATGGGGGCGGAGGACTACATTGTGAAGCCCTTTGAGGTCATGGAGCTGCTGGCCCGGGTGGAAGTAGTGCTGCGGCGCTACAAGAAGACGGAGGACGTGCTGCAGATCGGCGATCTGACCATCGACCTGCGCTCCTTCCAGGTGCAGCGGGGCAATGAGCTGATCCTGCTGACCAAAAAGGAGTGGGATCTGATGCTGCTCTTTGCCCAGAACCCGGGGGCGGCCCTCTACCGGGAGACGATTTACGAGCGGGTCTGGGGCGGAGAATACCCCATCGGGAGCCGGGTGGTGGATCTGCATATCCAGCGCCTGCGCAAGAAGATCGGCTGGGAGGAAAAGCTGCGTACGGTCAACCGGGTAGGGTACCGGCTGGAGCTGTAGGCGGCGGAGGACCCGGAAGAGGAGAGGCTGCTTGAGATTTCGCCTGAAAATTACGCTGTGCATGGTATGGCTGCTGGCGCTGGCCTTCGGGATCGGCGGCAGCCTCCTTGTTACGCTCAATTTCTCCGGAAATCTGGAGCAGGCCGCCGAGACGGCCATCAGCTCCTACCGCATGGTGCTGAGCACCCTGCAGATCGTGGACGAGACCAGCCCGGAGCCGGACTACTCCAACCTGACGGAGGCCCTGAGCCAGATGAGCGCCCAGGGGATGGCCGGCTGGTCGGCCATCCGGCTGGGGAGCGAACAGAAGGACGGCAGCTTTGACTACCTCTATGAGGAGAACCCGGACGCTGTGGACTTGAGCGCCGCCGCGGTCCCCCAGGGCAGCCAGGGGAACGTCACCGTGGCCAGGGACGGGCACGGCGGGCGGCATATCCGCATCAGCGCCAGCCTGTCCGCCGCCAACGGGACGCTGTATCTGGATCAGTGCTATAACATCAGCGCTCTGTATGTCCAGCGGGACGGGCAGCTGAGGATCTACCGCTGGGTCTTTCTGGCTGTGATCGCCGTGGGCGGCGTGCTGTGCTGGGCTATGGCCTATTGGCTGACCAAGCCCCTGAGCGCCCTGTCCGCCGCCTCCAAGCGCTTTGCCGCGGGGGATCTGAGCTACCGGGCCCCGGTCACCGGGGACGACGAGGTGGGCGCGCTCACGGAGGACTTCAACGCCATGGCGGAGAAGCTCCAGCAGAACATCGCCGCCATCCGGGACGCGGCGGCCCGGCAGGAGGACTTTATGGGCAACTTCGCCCATGAGATGAAAAACCCTATGACCGCCATCATCGGCTACGCGGAGCTGATCCGGTCCCAGACCCTCACTGAGGCGGAGCAGATGGACGCGGCCAACTATATTTTTTCCGAGGGGAAGCGGCTGGAGAGCCTTTCTCTCAAGCTGCTGGATATTCTGGTGCTCAAAAAGAAGGAGGTCGAGCTGGTGCCGGCCAAGCCCGCCCAGATCGTGGGCAGCATGGTGCGGCATCTGGAGCGGGTGTACGCCGAGCAGGGGATCGTGCTGCAATGCCGCTGCGAGGACGGGGAGTGCCTGATGGAGCCGGATCTGATCCGCTCCCTGCTGGTCAATCTCCTGGACAACGCCCGCAAGGCTATGGACAAGGGCGGCAACATCTACATTGTCTCCCAGATGACCCCGGACGGCTGCGCGATCCGCATTCTGGACACGGGCCGGGGTATCCCGGAGGAGGAGATCGACCACATCACCGAGGCCTTTTACCGGGTGGACAAGTCCCGGTCCCGGGCCCAGGGGGGCGTGGGGTTGGGCCTGGCCCTCTGCAACGAGATCGTGCGGCTGCATAAGGGCAGTCTGAAGTTTGAAAGCCGGGTAGGCAACGGGACCTGCGTCACGGTGGTGCTGAGAGGGGGCGCGGCATGAGACCGGGCAGGAAGAGCACTTCGCGCCCCAAACGGCGCCGGAGCGGGGGGCCCGCCGGGCTCAGCCCGGTGATGCTGGTGTTTCTGCTGCTCTCGGCGGTGGCCATCGGCCTGCTGCTGCCGGAGCTGAGCGCCGCCGTCCAGGAGCGGCGGACGGACCGGCTCAGCCGCACGGCGGAGCTGGGGCAGGTGAGCCTCAGCCTCACCAGCGACGACGCCAAGCTGGAAAAGCTGGCCATCGTGGGCAACATGATGAACGACCGGGGGGACGCCATCAGCCTGGAAAGCGGCGGGCGCTTTATGACGGCCGCCCAGGCGTCGGACAAATTTGACCAGGTGCTGGCCCTGCTGGAGGGGACGGACCTGGATGTGGGCGGCCTGACGCAGATCGACGTGCTCTCTTCTCACGCCATGCTGCTGGTGTCCGATTTTGGCTCGGTCTCCACCGATCTGGTCTGGTTTGTGGATGCGGGGAAATTTGTGGAGGACTGTTGGAACGGCCTGCAGTATATAGTGGACGACGCCACGGGAATGATCCTGGCCGCGGAGTATTATCAGGTCGATAACGAGCGCCTGACAGCCGGAGAACAGCCGGACAAAACGGAGACGGCCCGGCGGATCATGGAAAACCTGGAGGAGAGCTATGCCTTTACCGACACGGTGCTGAGCCTGGGGATCTCCACCGCGGTGGACCGGTCTTCCACCGCCTATTATGTGAGCTACACCAACAGCAAGGGCGAGGTGCTGGGCTTTCCGATCATCATCGGGGAGGACGGCTGGTCCATCAACGCCTATCAGGGGATGTAACAGTCAAACAAGGGTCAAAATGCCTTTTTGACAAGATGTGCCCGGCGGAACGAAAGTTCCGCCGGGCTTTTTTTGCTTTTTCGGAAAATTTTTTTAAAATGATACAAAAAGTATACAGGAAATTGACCGAAACGATACAAGTGGCGTGTATGATAGGGGCAAAAGAGGAAAGGGGGAGCTGCTCATGCTGCAGGCTCAGATTATAGACGCTGATTTTTACCCCGTTGTGGTGGATACCCATCCCGCGGCCAGGCGCCGGAGAACCGGGAGGGGGAGCCACGCGGCCGCGAAAAGACGCTCCGGGACCAGGACGGCGGTCCTGCTCCTCTGCGGCGTGCTGGCCGCCCTGCTGGCGCTGCGGGTGGCCCTCTGGGCAAACAAGCGCAATGAGGCAGAGCTGCTGACCCTGGTGAATCCCTGGAACAGCATGGAGTACACCGGCTTTGTTCCGAAGCTGGTGGAGTTCGGGGACGGGCTGCAGGTGGACGAGCGCTGCGCGGAGGACCTGCGGCTGCTGCTGGACGACTGCGCCGCCGCCGGGCATCAGCCCCTTGTGTGCTCCGCCTACCGGAGCCGGGAGACCCAGGAGCAGCTCTATCAGGACAAGGTGGAGCGGCTGCTGGCCGCCGGGTACGACAGCCGGGAGGCCCCGGCCCTGGCGGCGCTGGAGGTAGCCCGGCCGGGCACCAGCGAGCATGAGCTGGGCCTGGCGGTGGACCTGGTGGACGCGGGCCATCAGGCGCTGGACCAGAGCCAGGAGAACACCGGCACCCAGCGCTGGCTCATGGAAAACGCCTGGCAGTACGGCTTCATTCTCCGCTATCCGCAAGGCGCTTCCGGGATCACCGGCATCGTCTATGAGCCCTGGCACTACCGCTATGTGGGCCGGACGGCCGCCCAGCAGATCCACCAGCTGGACCTGACCCTGGAGGAATATCTGAGCATGTTCTACAGCGAGGAGGCGGTGGTGGTCGCCGAAAAAAAGGCTCTATGTCAATAGTTGGGGTAGAGCAAGAGGGAAAAAATTAAGACCTAATAAAGGGGAACATGTGGCG
>CANQRQ010000009.1 GCA_947626315.1 uncultured Oscillospiraceae bacterium
GAGAAGGGGGAGCAGATCGCCTGCGGGGACACGGCGCTGCTCTGTGAGCTGTACCAGCAGTACCTGGACAGGGAGCTAACGCTGGCCCAGGCCCGGGAGGAGTTGAAAGCGTAATCGCCGCCTGCCGGGCGGGAGGTATCCGTAAAGTGCCGGGCCGCATGTTGGAGTTACACCGGGTCAGAAGAGCCCTGGAGAGGAACAAATTTTCCTCTTCAGGGCTCTTTTTTCCTTCGCCCGAAAGCGGAGACATCGCAGATCAATATAAATTTATCGTTTATCAACAAATTTATATTGACTTTCATTTGCTCCAGTGATAGGATAGGGGCGTAAGGCAACAGAGGAAAGGGGCTTTGATCAGAATGCATGTGACCAAGGACATGAGTATCCGGCTGACGCTGGCCTGCGTAGCCGTCTTTGCGGTGTTCCTGCTGGCGGCGGACCTGTTCGCGTTCCGGTGGATAGGCTGGTATGTGGCATGGCGCGGCATGCGGCCGGAGAGTGTGCTGAAAATGACCGTGACGCTCTATGCGGCCAGCGTGTTCGGCTGGGTCTGCCTGTGGGCGCTGTGGCGGCTGCTGAAAAATATAAAGGCGGAGAGGGTCTTTGACGGGGAAAATGTCCGGCTGCTCCGCGCCATCAGCTGGTGCTGCGCATTTGCGGCGCTGATCTTCTGCGTCAGCGGCGTGTATTATCCGCCGTTTTTCTTTGCCGGCGCGGCGGCCGCCTTTATGATGCTGATCGTGCGCGTGGTGAAGAACGTGTTTCAGCAGGCGATCGAGATGAAATCCGAGCTGGACCTGACCATATGACGCGGAGGGCCTTATGAAAATAATCGTAAATATCGACGTCATGATGGCCAAGCGCAAGATTTCGGCCGGGGAGCTTGCCGAGCGGATCGGCATCACCCCCGCAAACCTGTCCATCCTGAAAAACGGCAAGGCCAAGGCGATCCGCTTTTCCACCTTGATGGCGCTGTGCCGCGAGCTGCGCTGCCAGCCGGGGGACCTGCTGGCCTTTCAGGATGACCCGGAGGAGGAATCATAATGGACGAACAGAGAGAGCCTGTGTTTGAGCGGGCAGAGGGCGAAGCGTTCCGGGCCGGACCGGCAGAAGTGGCCTGCGCGCTGATCATGTACTTGACTGCCTATCTCTATGTCCGCTCGGCAGTCGCCGCCAACAGCGAATGGCTGTGCATCCCTGTGGCCGGGCTGCTGATCCTGTGCGTGGAGCTGTTCAACCGGGGGAGGAAGGCGCCGGCGGAGAGCTATGTCTGGCTGGGCTGTTTTCTCGTGTGCGTTTGCAGCCTGTCCCTCGGCCTGAGCCATGTGTGGGACGAGTTCCAGCTCAGCCTCTTTGTGCACGGCTTCTGTGTGTGGTGGGTGCTGTCCCGCAGCGGGGCGCTGCTGGAGGGGGAGAGCGGGCATCTGCTCCCGGCCGACGGCTTCAACGGTCTGATCCGGATTCCCTTCGGCAGCTTCTTTCTCCGCCTGCGCACGCTGCGCTGGGCCGTAAAAGCCAGGAAGAAAAGCGGCGGAGGACAGAAAAAGCGGTTTCTCTGGGTCCTGCTGGCGGCCCTTCTGTGCGTGGCGCTGTTTATCCAGGCGGCCAAGCTCCTCTCCGCGGCAGACAGCGATTTTGCCGTCCTCTTCGGCCGCTTTTTGTCCTGGTTCGCCTTTGAAATGGATGAAGGGATATTTGAAAACATCCTGTATATCGTTCTCAGCATTCCCGTGGGCTGCTGGCTGTATGGCCTGATCGGCGGCGCCCGGCGCCTGGACAGGGACGCCGCGGCGCGGCAGCGGCAGGGGATCAACACGTTCCTCGCGGGGATACGCAGGGTGCCCTGCGGCTTCTGGTGCGCGGCGGCCGGGGCTTTTACGGCGCTGTATGCTGCCTTCTTTTTCCTGCAGGGCTCCTATCTCTTCGGCGCGTTTACCCGGACGCTGCCGGAAGGTTTCATCGTCTCCCAGTATGCCCGCCAGGGCTTCTTTGAGCTGTGCCGCGTCATGGCGGTGAACTTCACGCTGCTCTGGCTGATGACCCGGATGGCGGATGAGAGCGCCCGGGGGAAGAAGCTATTCCGCCTGCTCTGCGTGGCGCTCCTGGCGGAGAGCATGCTCTTTGCGGTGATCGCCTTTTCCAAGATCGCTTTGTACATCTCCTGCTTTGGCTTTACGCCGAAGCGGCTCCAGAGCGTCTGGCTGGTATGTGTGCTGTTTGCCGGCTGCCTGCTGTGGACGGTCTCCCTGACGGCGGGGAAGAAGACCTTCCGCAAATGGATGGTCTTTTCCGCCGCGCTTCTGGCCGCCTTTGCCCTGTGGTGAAACTATAAATCGACGGCATATGAGCCCCGGCCATAAGCAGCCGGGACACAGACTGTAGACAAAGCTGTCGGCAGTGTATAAATATGCAGGGGGGAGAGGGCAGAGAGGGGGCGGGAGCCCCCTTTCAGCGTACAATCTTCTCTTATCCACGAGCATTTTTTGAATGCTCGTGGATAAGCTTCAAGTTGAAGACACTTTGTCTTCAACTTGAGCCCCGGCCATAAGCGGCCGGGGCACAGTTTATAAATTTTACAAAAAATAAATGACAGACCTTGCCGGAATGTGTATAATAACAACGGAAACGGAGGCGCGATCCGGTATGGACGGGGAAGCTTACGAAATCGAGCGGAAATTTTTGATCAGATTTCCGGATATGGAACTGCTGCGCAGCCGGGCTACCGGCTCTGAGATCGTCCAGACCTATCTGCTTTGCCCGGAAAAGGGCTGCACCGCCCGGGTCCGGAAACGGGGCTGGCCGGGCAGCTATCGCTATACCCACACGGTCAAGACCCGGATCAGCGATCTGCGGCGGCTGGAGCAGGAGCGGGAGATTTCTGAGGCGGAGTATCAGGCGCTTTTGCGGCAGGCGGATCCGGCCCTCCGGACCCTGTATAAGCAGCGCTGGTGCCTGGAATACCGGGGACAGCTGTTTGAAATTGACCTGTTTCCCTTCTGGCAGGACAGGGCTTTTATGGAAATCGAGCTGGCGGACGAGGGGCAGGAGCTGTTCCTCCCGCCGGAGATCCAGGTGATCCGGGAGGTCACCGGGGACCGGCGCTATACCAACCGGGCCCTGGCCAGGGAGATTCCCCAGGAAACAATTTGAGTTGGAGCTGCGTCATATACCCATATACACGGAAAGGACGGAGAGATACGATGAAAAAAGGCTTTGTTTTATTGCTCACGATGGTCATGGCTTTTTCCCTGTGCGCCTGTGAGCAGGGGCTGGCCACCCTTGAAAAGCTGGACGATGTGGAGCTGCCCCCGCTGCCGGAGGTGACGGAGGAGGTCACGCCCGCCCCGGAGGAGCAGGCGCCGGAGGCCTCTGAGGCGCCCGCCGCGGAACAGCCGGCAGACTATGAGGAGTTGGACCTGGCCAACCGGGTGTGCGTGAACATCGGCCGCACCGCCTATACCGAGTATGACCCGCAAAACGGCAGTCAGCTGATTTTGAACTTTTCCTATGAGACGCCCCGGGTGCAGATTGAAGGCCGCCCGGAGGCCGCCCAGGCCATCAACGACTATCTGGCCATGCTGGACGAGACCTTCTATACCGGCAACGATTACGGCGCCGGCAGTTCCATGGGCTACAACATGCTGCTGGAGCTGGCCCAGGACAACTACAGCTACGCGGTCAATTCCGGCACGGAGATGAGCCTGGAGTACAGCGACACCCGCAGCGCCTCTATCGCCCGGGTGGACAGCGCGGTGCTCAGCATTCTGTATAACGAGGCCTCCTACACGGGCGGCGCCCACGGAAACTACGGCAGCAGAGGCTATGTTTTTGACGTGGAGACCGGCGCCAGGCTGAGCCTGGAGGATCTCAGCGGGGACGCGGCGGCCCTCTCTTCCTTCCTGGTGGACTACATGGTGAACACCGTGGAGAGCGACGAGAGCTACGCCCAGCGGATCGACCTTATGGAGCTCACGGAGGGCGCCGGCTATGCGGATGTCCTCAGTCCGCTGCTCCGGGATGGCTCCTGGTATCTGAGCGGGGAGGGGCTGGTGATCTTCTCTGACCTGTATGAGATTAGCAGCTATGCCGCCGGACCTGTCAGCTTCACGATTCCCTACGCCGAGCTTGACGGCGTGCTGGACGCCAAGTGGCTGCCCCAGGACAAGCCCGGCGAGGGCCGCTTTGTGATCAGTCCCATGGACCAGGTGGAGGACGGGACGGTGGAAATCATCGACCTGGTCTCCGACGGCCGGGAGGGCGAGAGCTTCTGCCTGCGCTGCGAGGGCACCGTGCAGGATGTGAAGATCAGCGCCGGGCAGTATACCGACGTCTTTTATGAGACCTCCGCCCTCTGGTATGCCAGCCACATGAGCGGCTGCGCCGTCCAGCTGGAGGCCCGGCTGCCGGACGGTCTGCCCGAGCTGATGATCAGCTACACCTCCGGCGGGGAACCGCACAGCGTACTGCTCACCCGGGGCGAGGACGGCGGGCCCGCCCTGGCGGAGAACGTGGAAGCGGTGGGCTGAAAACAGAGAATTATCCAAAAAAACAGGCATAAAATTGTTGACATTGCCAAAAGAAAATGGTATTCTATTAAAGCCGCATTGAAGGGGCCTTAAGTGAGGCATGCCTCCGCCCCAAGAGCGAGTCCTATAAAGAGGGAGGAAATGTTCATGAAGCATGCTATCATCGTGACCGGCGGCAAGCAGTACCGCGTGGCCGAGGGTGACGTGATCTTCATCGAGAAGCTGGATGTGGCTGCGGGCGAGTCCGTCAAGTTCGACCAGGTCCTGGCTGTCATCGATGGGGATTCTGTCAGCTTTGGCAAGCCCGTCATTGAAGGCGCTTCCGTCACCGCCAACGTGGTGAAGAACGGCAAGAGCGCCAAGGTCCGTGTCTACAAGATGAAGCCCAAAAAGGGCTACCGGCGGACCCAGGGCCACAGGCAGCCTTACACGAAGGTCCAGATCGAGACCATCAACGCCTGATTTTCCGCAACTGAATTTGACTTATGGAGGTGTAACCTGAATGGCTCATAAAAAAGGTATGGGTTCTACCAAGAACGGCCGCGACAGTAAGTCCAAGCGTCTTGGCGCCAAGAGAGCGGACGGCCAGTATGTCCTGGCGGGCAACATCCTTGTCAGGCAGCGCGGAACGAAGATTCACCCGGGCACCAATGTGGGCAAGGGGAGCGACGATACGCTGTTCGCCCTGGTGGACGGCACCGTGAAGTTCGAGCGCTACGGCAAGGACCGCAAGAAGGTTTCCGTGTACGGAGAGATCGCTCAGTAATTTAAGAACTCTGTTTTACTCAAATGCCGGACAAAGGTCCGGCATTTGATACTATCGAAGCGAAAGGAGGCGCGTATGGCGGCGTCTTTTGTTGACAAGGCGAGAATCACCGTCCACGCCGGAAAAGGCGGGGACGGGGCGGTGGCCTTCCACCGGGAGAAATATGTGGCCGCGGGCGGCCCCGACGGGGGCGACGGCGGCCGGGGCGGCAGCATCGTGTTCGTAGCGGATGACAATATGTCCACCCTGATGGATTTTCGCTACAAGCGCAAATATGTGGCCGGCAACGGGGCCAACGGCCAGGGCAAGCGCTGCTGCGGCAAGGACGGGGAGACGCTGTATCTCCGGGTCCCCCGGGGCACCGTGATCCGGGACACGGCCAGCGGCGCCATCATGCACGACATGTCCACCGGCGAAAACTGGACCGCCGCCAAGGGCGGCCGGGGCGGCTGGGGCAACATGCATTTTGCCACCCCCACCCGGCAGGTGCCCCGTTTCGCCAAGCCCGGCCTGCCGGGGGAGAGCCATGATCTGACCCTGGAGCTGAAGCTGCTGGCGGATGTGGGCCTGGTGGGCTTTCCCAATGTGGGCAAGTCCACGCTCCTGTCCGTGCTGAGCAAGGCCCACCCCAAGATCGCCAATTACCATTTCACCACCCTGTTTCCCAACCTGGGCGTGGTGTATGTGGACGAGGGGCGCTCCTTTGTCATGGCCGATATCCCCGGCATCATCGAGGGGGCTTCCGAAGGGGCCGGCCTGGGGCACGACTTTCTCCGGCATGTGGACCGCTGCCGCCTGCTGATCCATCTGGTGGACGTCTCCGGCAGCGAGGGCCGGGACCCGGTGGCGGACTATGAGGCCATCAACGAGGAGCTGCGCCGCTACAACCCGGAGCTGGCCCGGCGGCCGCAGATCGTGGCGGCCAACAAGTGCGACCTGCTGGGGGAGGGCAGGGAGAACCTGGAACGCCTGCGGGCCAGGGCGGAGGAGCAAGGCTGCCCCTTCTTTGAGCTCAGCGCCGCCGCCCACATGGGCACGGCGGAGCTTGTGAAGGAGTGCGCTCGGCAGTTGGCCAGCCTGCCGCCGGTGGCCAGCTATGAGGCGGACTATGTGCCGCCTCCGCCGGTGATCGAGAGCGCCGAGGAGCTGAGCATCCAGCACTTTGACGATCTCTGGACCGTGGAAGGCCCCTGGCTCCAGCGCCTGGTGGCCACGGTGAACTTCTCTGACTATGAGAGCCGGATGTTCTTCGACCGGGCTCTGCGGGAATCCGGCGTCTTTGACCGCATGGAGCAGATGGGCGTCAAGGACGGGGACACGGTGAGCATCTACGACCTGATGTTTGAATATAAAGACTGACGACAAGGATTGACAAAACGCCGCAGGCCATTTTAGAAGGCCTGCGGCGTTTATGCATATTGCGCCCGGCAGCTGTTTTTTTCAGCCGTACTGCTCCGCCAGGTAGATGCTCACCTTGGACTGGATGTTCTCCGCCGCCTGCTGGGCGCTGATGCCGCCCTGGAAGAAGGGCGTGGCCTCTCTTAAAACAAGCTCATAGAGCGTGTCGTCCACATAATCCAGGGAGTCGATCCGGTCTATCACATCCAGGGCTTTTTCCAGGCTTCCCGCGGCCGGATCGAAGGTCATTTTGTACAGCTTGTTGTCCGCCCAGCCGGTAACGCTTTTGTATTCGTTCAAGTGCTCCACCTGCCTCTCCAGCTTGGCATGAAGGGTCTCTGACAGAACTGGAAGCGAATCTATGGGAGGGTCGTTCTGAACGGAAGCGCTCAACAGATACTCAAAAAAGCTCCATACGCCCTCCTTACAGGGGCTCTGAGCCGACATCCCAAAATTGAGTGCCGGGGACAAGGCGATGCCGCTGCCTCGGGACGGAAATCCCAACTGCACAGAGTTTCCGCTGTACGCTCCGTCGGCCCAGCATAAGGACAGGGGGATCAGTCCGCTGGTCTCTATTTGAAACATCTGTTGACCGGTAAATACCAGTCCCCAACCGTCCGACGCGTCTAAGCCGCTCTTATCGTCCGGCAGCTTTGACGCGAGATCCAGCATGGCGGGGAAGGAAGAATTGACAAAATCGCAGCTGGCGTTTTCCATATCTATGTAGCTGTCCCCCGTAAAAGCCAGCAGAGTTTCCAGGTATTCCTCTTTGGTAACTTCCGGCCCGAAGAGATTCAGGTCTGTAGAATTTGCCAGGTCAAGAAAGGTCTCTATGCTCCAGGTGTCCGGCGAGACCATACCGGAAGGACCATACATCATGGTGACCACATAGGCGGGAACAAGGCTGTACAGAGCCCCCTTATATTCCAGCACGTCCACGACGCTGGGCGTCAGCTCCTCCAGGCTGATCGCCTCGGAGCTCTCAAACCAGGGCTTCAGGTCCTCCAGCAGGCCTTTATTGCTGAAGGACCGGGCGTTGACACAGGACAGATCGTAGATATCCGGGGTGTTGCCCGAGAGGATATCGGCGTTGAGCCGCTGGAGCCCGGGCTGAGAGCCGCCCGGTTCATCCTCCGCGCCGTAGTTGACTACCTCGATCCGGTACTCCCGGCTGAAGGAGTTGAACTGCCGGATATAATCTGACAAATACAGATCTACCAGCCCATCCGGATCGTAGATGGCCAGCTTGAGATACTGGATCTCCTTGGCCTCCTCTCCGGCCAGGGTGTACAGGGCCGCCTGCTTGTCAGCGGTCTCAAAATACAGGTCGTCCGCCAGGTAGAGGAAGCTGCCCGTTCCGCCGCTGGCCTGTTCGTTGGCGTAGGCCGTCCGCTCCCCGGTGGTGAAGTCCAGGTCATAGACGATGCCGGCGTCTGCGTAGAACACATGACCGTCCCGGCTCCCGGCAGAGAGGCCGTAGAGCTCCATGGGGACTTCATAGCTGGCGGCCGCCTCATAGTCCGGCCCCAGCACCTGAAACTCCGTGTTCCCCGCCTGTACGACGGACAGCACCAGTTCTGAGGGGTTTTGGGTCAGCTGGCAGGACGCTCTATAGGCTCCCAGCTCCTTGAGCAGGTTCCCTTCCAGATCGTAGCACAGGATGCCGCCGGAAGTCTCGACCAGATAGCCCCCGTCCGTCACCGTCAGATCCCAGATGCCCTCCAGCCGGTCCGCCAGAAAGCCCATCGGGGCAACGGATTTTATTTCCCCGCCCTGGAACCGGTCCAGCATCGGGTTCCCGTCAATATCCGTGAACAGGACATAGGCGCTTCCGTCCGTGCCGCTGCCGATCGTGACGACCCGGCCCGGCTGAAGTTCCTCCGCTTTTGTCACCGTCCCGTTGGCGCCGAGAAAGTAGAAGCAGGGCTCTCCGCCCTGGGCATCCAGCGGGTCGCCGGTCCGGGCGTAGAGGAACACCTCGTTCCCCGCCTTCACTGCCTTGCGCACGGTGGCGCCGGCGTCCGGCAGCTCCACCGGCTGGGCCCAGAACAGCCGGGCTCCGCCGTTTCCGGTCAGGTCGCTGCCTACGATCTGGCCGCCGGTATAGGCAGGCTGCTCCGGTTCGGCGCCGTCCTGCCCTTTGGCGCTGTTCTTTCCCTTGCCGCAGGCTGTCAGGGACAGGGCCAGGCAGAGAATCAAAAATACTGAAATGAATTTTTTCATGCTTGCCTCCTGGAAATATGCTTAGTTATTATCGTTTTCGCCGGTGAGCTCGGCATAGTCGAAGCGGGCGGCCAGAGCCTCCAGCGCCTCCCGGCTGAGATCCTCGCCGAACAGGCGTCCGTCTCTCAATTCGAGAGGGTTGGAGTCGATGCGGACGGTGACATACAGATCCCCGGAGCGATAGAAGATATAGCCGTTGGGCCAATCCACATCGGGCGCCAGGGCCAACTCCAGCGTGCGGCCGTCCAGCTCCAGCTGCCACTCCTCAAAATCTGCCGTGTCCTTGACGAAGAAAGCGTAGGGGTCCACCATGCCGCTTTTATAGCGCTCCAGGGAGTAGAGCAGCTCCTTCCCGTCCAGGTGGAGACCGCCCTCCCCCTTGAAGCTGCCGTCCTCAAAGATGCAGTGGCAGCTCCAGTCGTCGCCCAGGTCCGGCCGGGTCAGAAAGGCTCCCACGCCGGTGTCCTCCGTAAAGTGCTCGTTCTCGAAGCCCAGATGGAGAAAGGCCGTGTGGATGGCCAGGCCGTACCGGTCCCCGATGGAGAGCAGGGCGTCCAGCATCTCCTGGTCGAAGGCCCCGTAGATCATGGCGGTCTGAGCGTATTCGCCCATATCCTCCGGCCAGCCGGGGGAGTTGTGCTCCAGAGCCTCATCGGCCATTTCCCAATAGACCCGCTGCCACTCGGCCCCGGCCAGGCTCTCCGGGGAGTCCGCGTAGCCGTTGCTGGCCATATAGCCCCTGGTCCCCACGCTCCCCTCCTGGGGCGCGTAGGGGGAGCTGCTCTCCGAGGCCGTTACCCGGCCGCTCAGGCCGAACCAGCCCTGGGCATAGGCAAAGGCGGAGAACAGCAGGGCCAGAAGCGCCGCCGCCAGAGCGGCGGTCCACAGCCTCCGCCGCCTGGGGAGCCGGGGGCTCTTCCCGGCCTGTAAAAACGACCCGGCCTCGCGCACTTCTTCCGGGCCGATGCCATTCATGGCGTTTAAGAGAAACCAGGCGTCTACCATAGTCCTTCCTCCTGTAAGTAAGTCCGCAGCCGGCCCCGGAGCCGGAACAGGATGCTCTTTGTCTTGCCCAGACTGAAGTGCAGACGCTCCGCGATCTCTGCCACCGGGGCCATGTACCAGTAGCGGGAGACGAAGATCTTTCTCTCTGTCTCGGACAGGCCTCGGACAAAGCGGCCGATGGCGGCCTCGAACTCCTTGCTCTCGTAGCTGCGCTCCACATCTGTCCGGTCAGGGATGCATTCGGACAGCTCCTCCAGCGCCAGCGCCGTCTCCCCGCCGCCGCGCTTTTTTCGGGTCCGTGCCTTGTAGCGGTTGATGGCCAGGCTCCGGGTGATGGCGCCCAGAAAGCTGGAGAGAAGCGAAGGACGTTTGTCCGGCATCAGGTTCCAGGCG
The DNA here is from genome assembly GCA_947626315.1 of uncultured Oscillospiraceae bacterium. GTDB lineage: Bacteria > Bacillota > Clostridia > Oscillospirales > Oscillospiraceae > Limivicinus. The sequence goes on from CANQRQ010000009.1 coordinate 10,312, forward strand.
CAGAGCCAGGTGTCGTTGACGCACTCCTCCGCGTCCCGGTGGTCGGCACAAAAGTTGTAGGCGATCGTGTGGCAGTACCGGCCGTACTTCCGGTCTGTCTCCTCAATGGCCCGGTCGGACCGCTGCCAGTACAGATCGACGATGGCGGAATCTTCCATACCCTGTTCCCTCCAAGTTGAGAGCTCTCACCCTATTAGTCACCAAAAACGGCCCTTTGGTTTCATGCTTTGATAAAATATTTTTCCGTACCAAGCCTCTTGACAATCTCGAATATCGAGAATATACTGAGAGCAAATAAACTCGATATTCGAGAATAGGAGGGACGCCTGTGCCGCGGCTGAAATTTCAAACCCTGACGGAGCAGATGTTTTATACGCTCCTGTGCCTGGAGGACGAGCGCTGCGGGATGGATATTCTGGACCGGGTCCCGGCCCTGACCGGCGGGCGGGTCCGTATTGGCTCCGGCACGCTGTACACTCTGCTGGAGCAGTTCACGGAGGCGGGCCTGATCCGGGAGACAAAGATAGAGGGCCGGCGGCGCAGCTATATCCTGACGGAGGCGGGCCGGAAGCGGCTGGAGGAGGAGTACCGGCGGGTGTGCGCCCAGGCGGCGGATTACCGCGCGGTTTTCGGAGAGGGGGAGTCGACATGAGAGACAAAAAGCGCCGGATCGAGGCCTTTTCCTTCTTTGACTATACCGGGATCGCCCGGCATCTGTGCAAAATGGCCGAAAAGGGCTGGCTGATCGAGAGCATGTCCAACTTCGGCTGGGTATACCGGCGGATAGAGCCGGAGAAGCTGTCTTTCTGGGTCAGTTATTTCCCGAAGGCCTCGGAATTTGACCCGGAGCCCACGGAGGAGCAGCGGGAGTTTCATGACTTCTGCGCCCAAACCGGCTGGGTGCTGGCGGCCCGGTCCGCCCAGATGCAGGTCTTTTACAATGAGCGGGAGGACCCGGTCCCCCTGGAGACGGACCCGGCCGTGGAGGTGCAGACTATCCGGGCCGCGGCCAGAAGGAGCTACCTGCCCGTCTGGTCCGTGCTGCTGCTGATCTCCATGGCGGACTGCGGCCTGTTTATCTCCCGGCTGCTGGGGGATCCCGTCGGGCTGCTGGCCAGCGCCCTCAATCTGTTTACGGGCTTTACCTGGCTGCTCCTGTTCCTGCTCTGCGCCCTGGAGCTGGGCGGATATTTCGTCTGGTCCCGGAGAGCGGCCCGGGCGGCGGAGCGGGGAGAGATGCCGGAGACCCGGAGCTTCTCCCACGTTCAGAAAGGCGCCGCGGTCCTGGTTCTGCTGGGGTTTGTCTATTGGCTGCTCTCCACGCTGACCCAGGGCAGCGCCCTGCAGCGAACCGTGGCCGTCACGATGCTGTCTGCCACGGCCGGGCTGATCCTGCTGGTCAACGGCTGCAAAGAGCTGCTCAAGCGCCTAAAGACGCCCCGGGGCCTGAACCGGACGCTGACCCTTCTCACCAGCTTCGTGCTGGCCTTTGTACTGATGGGCGGCGCCACCTTCGGCATCCTGCGCGCCGTTCGGAACGGGTCCTTTGACCGGGAGACGGAGAAGGAGAGCGGCAGCCTGCCCCTGGCGATCGAGGAGCTGCTGCCCGGCTCTTATGAGGACTACCGCCGGGAGGTCCGGCGGGAGGAGTCTCTGCTGCTGGGGCAGATCACGACCCGGCAGCGGCCCGGGCCAAACACGGAGCGGGGGAGCGAAGGGCCTGAGTTGGAACTCACCGTCACGGAAGTAAAACTCCCGGTCCTCTACGGCTTCTGCCGGGACAGCCTGCTGCGCAGCCATGAGGACCAGGTGCAGGACGGGCAACTGGTGTTAGCCGACCACTATGAGCCCTGGGACCCGGCCCCCTGGAGGGCCGGGGAGGTCTACCGGCTCTATTGGGGCGCCGGCTATCTGGATCAGTATCTGCTGTGCTATGAGGACAGCCTGGTGGAGATCCGCTTTTCCTGGGAACCGACGGCAGAGCAGATGGAAGCGGTGGCGGAAAGGTTTGCCGGATAAAAAAACACAGGGACATCCGTTTTTTGGATGTCCCTGTACATTTTATAGGAGTTCAGATCCTCGCCACGCCGGTCTGCACCGCCGCGTCGTACACGGTCTTGGCCACCGCGTCCTTTACCCGGCTGTCAAAGGCCAGGGGGAGAATATAGTCCGCGCTCAGCTCCTCGTCCGTCACAAGGGCGGAGAGCGCAACCGCCGCGGCCAGCTTCATCTCCTCGTTGATCTCGCTGGCCCGGGCGTCCAGCGCGCCCCGGAAAATACCGGGAAAGGCCAGAACGTTGTTGACCTGGTTGGGGCAGTCGCTCCGGCCGGTGGAGACCACGGCGGCCCCGGCGGCCTTGGCCTCGTCCGGCATGATTTCCGGAACCGGGTTGGCGCAGGCGAAGATAATGGGGTCCCGGTTCATGCTCCGGATCATGTCCTGGGTCAAAAGCCCCGGAGCGGAGACGCCGATGAACACATCCGCGCCCCGGATCACGTCCCGGAGAGCGCCCTGCTCCCGGTTCGGATTGGTCTGGGCGGCGATCTCCGCCTTGGCGGGGTTCAGCCCCTCCCGGCCCTGATAGATGGCGCCGGAGCGGTCGGTCATGATCAGGTTCCGCACCCCGGCCCGGCTCAGCAGCTTCACCACCGCGGTGCCGGCGGCGCCGGCGCCGGAGGTGACCACCTTGATCTCCTCCGCCTTCTTGCCGGTGAGGCGCAGGGCGTTGCGCAGGGCGGCCATGACAATGACGGCTGTGCCGTGCTGATCGTCGTGGAAGACGGGAATATCGCAGCGCGCCTTCAGCTTTTCCTCGATTTCAAAGCAGCGGGGGGCGGAGATATCCTCCAGGTTGATCCCGCCGAAGGAGCCCGCCAGCAGAGCCACAGTGTTGACGATCTGCTCCACGTCCTTGCTGCGGATGCACAGGGGGATGGCGTCCACACCGCCGAACTCCTTAAAAAGGACGCATTTGCCCTCCATGACGGGCATGCCTGCCTCCGGGCCGATATCGCCCAGGCCCAGCACCGCCGTGCCGTCGGTGACCACGGCCACGGTATTCCAGCGGCGGGTCAGCTCATAGCTCTTGTTCACATCCTTCTGGATTTCCAGACAGGGCTGGGCCACGCCGGGAGTATAGGCCAGGCTCAGCGCCTCCCGGCTGTCCACTTTGGCCCGGGAAATCACTTCAATTTTCCCCTTCAGCTGATAGTGAAGCTCCAGGGATTTCTGCGCATAGTCCATCTGCTTTTTACCTCACACTCTCTAAGTAGGCGGCCGGGCCGCTCTCATACAGGTTTCCGCCGCGGCTGTCAATGGCCACGATCAGGGGCATGTCCGCCACCTCCAGGAGCCGGACCGCCTCACAGCCCAGATCCTCCCAGCAGATCACCCGGGCGGATTTGACGCAGGCGCCCATCAGCGCCCCCGCGCCGCCCATGGCGGCCAGGTATACGGCGCCGTTTCGGACAATGGCCTCCACCACCGCCCGGCTCCGGTTCCCTTTGCCCACCATCACCGGCTGGCCCAGATCCAGCAGGCGGGGAGAGTAGGCGTCCATCCGGCCGGAGGTGGTGGGACCGGCGGAGCCGATCACCTGGCCGGGGGCCTCCGGCGTGGGGCCCACATAGTAGAGCACGCTGCCCTCCAGCGGGAAGGGAAGAGCTTCCCCCCGGTCCAGCAGCTCCATCATCCGTTTGTGGGCCGCGTCTCTGGCCGTGTACACCGGGCCGGACAAAAGCACCCGGTCCCCGGCCTTCAGGGCGGCCAGCTCTTCTTTTTTAACGGGACTTTTCAGCTTGATTTCCATAGCACGCACCTCACAAGACCAGGCTGGCCCGGCGGGTCACGTGACAGCTGATGTTGACCGCCACGGGGAGCCCCGCCACATGGGTGGGCATCGTCTCAATGGCAAGGCCCAGGGCGGTGGTCCTTCCGCCGAAGCCCTGGGGGCCTGTGCCCAGAGCGTTTATGGCTTCCAGAAGTTCCCGCTCCAGGGCGGCGTAGTAAGGGTCCGGATTGGGCCGGTCAAGGGGACGGAGCAGGGCATGCTTGGCCAGCAGCGCCGCCTTGTCAAAGGTCCCGCCGATGCCTACGCCCACCACCACCGGCGGGCAGGGGTTGGCGCCCGCGGAGCGGACCGTATCCAGCACGAAGCGCTTGACGCCCTCCGCCCCATCGGCGGGCTTGAGCATCTTCAGGGCGCTCATGTTCTCGCTCCCGAAGCCCTTGGGGACCACGGTCAGCCGCAGCCGGTCCCCGGGGACCAGCTCCACCGTGAGGGCCGCGGGGGTATTGTCCCCGGTGTTGACCCGGCGGAGGGGATCGGCCACTACGCTCTTGCGAAGCAGGCCCTCCTCGTAGCCCCGGCGGACGCCCTCGTTGACGGCGGCGTTAAAATCCCCTTCAATATGCACGTCCTGCCCCAGCTCCGCGAAAACGCAGGCCAGGCCCGTATCCTGGCAGATAGGGAGGCAGCGCTCCTTTGCCGCGCCGATGTTGCCGCAGAGCGTGTCCAGAATGCCCTTTGCTGTGGGCCAGGGCTCCTCCCGGGCCGCCTGCTCCATAGCCCGGACAATATCCTCCGGCAGCTCCCGGTTGGCCCGGACGCACAGCTCCGCCACCGCCGCGCTGATTTCGCCGGCCTGCAGGGTTCTTATCATGCTTTTTGCCTCCTGTGGAGAAGTTTCGGCTTGGTCTCGGAGATCAGGACCGCTGCGAAGATCAGGGCAAAGCCCAGCAGCAGCTTCGGCGTCACCCGCTCATGGTAGAACAGCACAGAGATCAGCACGCCAAAGACGGACTCCAGCGACATGATCATGGAGGCGGTGGAGGAGGGGGTGTATTTCATCCCCCAGGCCTGCAGGAAAAAGCACACCGCCGTGCACATGACACTCAAATACCCGATGCTGAACCAGGCGGAGGCGGGAGCGCCCACAGGCGCGGCCTCAAAGAGCAGGGCCCCGGTCCAGCAGATCAGCCCCGCCGCGGCAAACTGCACCGCGCTGATGGACAGGGCGTCCCCCTGGCCCACGTACTGTTCCATGATAATGATCTGGAAGCCGTAAAAGACGCCGCAGACTAAGGTGAGCAGGTCGCCCTTGTTGATATTGGTCAGACTCTCCCCCAGGGAGACCAGCCCGATCCCCGCAATGCAGAGGAACGCCGCCAGCACGTTGGCCCCGCCGGGCCGCCGGCGGTACACGCCCCAGGCCATAAAGGGCACCAGAACGCAGTAGGTCGCCGTGAGGAAGGAATTCTTTCCGGGGGTAGTGTAGACCAGGCCGTAGGTCTGGAAGATATAGGCCGCGGCCAGGCAGAGCCCCATCAAAACGCTGCCCTTCACCAGCTGCCGGTCCATCCCCAGAAGCTTTTTCCCGGCAAACAGGCCCAGGATCAGCGCCGAGGAAGAAAAACGGATCGCCAGCACCCAGAGGGTGGGCACGCTGTCCAGGGTCGTTTTCAGGATCACAAAGGAGGTGCCCCAGATCAGCGTTGTAACAAACAGGGCCAGACGGCCCCACAGACCCATTCGGTCTTTCATGGAAAGTCGCTTCTTTCTATTCTTTTACCATGTGCTGGGCCGCGGCGCGGAGCATCAGCTTCTTCAGCCCGACCCCTTCAAAGTTGATTTCCACCAGATAGTCCCCGCCCATGGGGCTCATTTTCACGATCACACCCTGGCCGAAGGCCTTGTGGCGCACATTGTCCCCTAATGCGAAGGCGGGGAGCGCGGCGGCGGCCGGTTTCGGAGCGTAGACAGGTGACCGGTGCTGCTGGGGCGCGGAGGACTTGTAGGCAAAGCCCAGGTCGTGCGGCCGCTCGCTGTAGCCGTAGCCCTTGGGAATGTTCTTTTGAATATGCTCCGGCGGGATCTCATCCACAAAGCGGGAGACCCGGTTGGAGGTGGTGCGGCCGAAGAGCATCCGCTGCCGGGCGCAGACCAGGCTGAGCTGTTCCTTGGCCCGGGTGATAGCCACATAGCAGAGCCGGCGTTCCTCCTCCATCTCCTCCGGCTCGCCAATGGCGCGGATGCCGGGGAAGATGCTCTCCTCCATGCCCACGATGTACACCGTGGGAAACTCCAGACCCTTGGCGCTGTGCATGGTCATGAGCACCACGCTGTCCGCCTCCCGGTCATAGTTGTCCAGGTCCGTGTACAAGGCCACGTTTGCCAGGTAGCCCTCCAGGCTCAGGTCCCCGGACTCCTTCATATAGGAGAGAATGCTGCTCTTGAGCTCCTTGACGTTTTCGATCCGGGTCTGGTCCTTCGCGTCGCCGGAGGCCTCCAGCGTTTTCAGATATCCGGTCTTTTCCAGCAGCTCATCGTACAGCAGATCGGGGGTGTTGGCCTGGGAGAAAAGCCGGAGCTCCTGGATCTGGCCCGCAAACTGCCGCATACGGATGGCCGGGCGCTGCAGCTCCGGGTACCGGTCGGCCTGACTGATCACTTCAAACAGGCTCAGCCCCTGCTTCGCCGCCAGCTGCCGGGCAGTCTCCAGGCTCCGCTCCCCGATGCCCCGGGGCGGGCTGTTGATGATCCTGGCCAGGCGCAGATCGTCGGAGGGCGCGGAGATCACGTTCAGATAGGCCAGCATGTCCTTGATCTCCGCGTGGTCAAAGAAGCGGGTGCCGCCGATGATCCGGTAGGGGATCCCGGCGCGCTTGAAGGCAAATTCCAGCTGGTTGGACTGGGCGTTCATCCGGTAGAGCACCGCATGGTCCCGCCAGTTGGCCCCCTGGCTGAAATCCGCCATGATGGAGGAGGCCACATACTGGGCTTCCTCGTGCTCATTGTCCGCCACATAGAGCTGGATCTGCTTTCCGCTGCCCTTGTCCGTCCACAGCTCCTTGCCCTTGCGGCCCAGGTTGTTGCGGATCACCGCGTTGGCCGCGTCCAGGATATGCCCGGTGCTGCGGTAATTCTGCTCCAGGCGGATAGTGCGGCAGTTTTTGTACTGCTGTTCAAAGGAGAGGATGTTTTCAATGGTGGCGCCCCGGAATTTGTAAATGCTCTGGTCGTCGTCGCCCACCACGCAGATGTTGCCCCAGCCGCCGGCCAGGGTGGAGGCCAGCAGGTACTGGAGATGGTTGGTGTCCTGGTACTCGTCGATCAGCACGTATTGAAAGCGCCGCTGCCAATAGGAGCGGACCTGCTCCTGCTGCTCCAGGAGCAGGACGGTGAAATAGATCAGATCGTCAAAGTCCATGGCGCTGGCGGCAAACATCCGGCGCATATACTCGGCATAGATCTCCCCGATCCGGATGCGGCGGATATCCCCCGAGGCTCTGGCCTGCTTCAGATAGGCCTCCGCGCCCAGCCGGGCGTCCTTGGCCCGGCTGATCTCCGCCAGAACGGAGCGGGGGGGATAGGTCTTGTCGTCCAGGTCCAGATCCTTCAAAATCCGCTTGACCAGGCTTTGGCTGTCGGCGGTGTCATAGATGGTGAATTTGGAGGAAAAGCCCAGCTTTTCCGCGTCCCGCCGCAGAATGCGCACACAGGCGGAGTGAAAGGTGCAGGCCCAGATGTCGTTGGCCTCCGGCCCCAGCATGGCCTCCAGCCGGGCCTTCAGCTCCCCGGCAGCCTTGTTGGTGAAGGTGATGGCCAGGATGCGCCAGGGCTCCACCGGCTCCAGCGCCGCCAGGCGGCGGGCTTCCTCCCCGCCGGAGCGGAGCAGGGCCAGCTTCCGCTCATCCGCGTCCGGGGGAAGCTCACTGCTGTCCCCGGCCCGGCCGTAGCGAAGCAGATTGGCGATCCGGTTGATCAGGACCGTGGTCTTGCCGCTGCCGGCCCCGGCCAGAATCAGCAGCGGGCCCTCGGTGGCCAGCACAGCCTCCTGCTGCCGGTCGTTGAGCTTCTTAAAGTCGGCGCGCACGACGTTGCGGCGCGCTTCTATGTACTGTTTTTCAAATGTCGTCATCATGACTGAGATTCTAACATAAATCCCGGCGGCTGGCAAGGCGCAAAATGGGTTGAAAAAAGCGGGGCGCTGTGATAAGGTTTTGTGCATAAAGGGGACAGGAGGTGAGCCTATGGGAAAGACCATCGCCGTGGTGGACGACGACGTGTATATCGGAAACCTGCTGGAGGAGCTGCTGACCGGAGAGGGCTATCGGGTGCTCCGGGCCTATTCCGGCACGGAGGCGGCGCTGCTGCTGGAGAAGGAGACGGCGGACCTGGTGCTGCTGGATCTGATGCTGCCCGGCCTCAGCGGGGAAGAGCTGCTTCCCCGGCTCCAGGGGACGCCGGTCATCGTCCTCTCCGCCAAGGCGGCCAGCAGCGATAAGGTGCGGCTCTTGACCGGAGGGGCGGCGGATTACGTCACCAAGCCCTTTGACAGCGCCGAGCTTCTGGCCCGGGTGGCCGCCCGGCTGCGGGACAGCGGACGGAAAAGCGCCGTTCTCAGCCGGGGCAGCCTGCGGCTGGACACCGTCTCCCGCCAGCTGACGGCGGCGGGGGAGCCGGTACACCTGACCCGCACGGAATATGCCATCCTAAAGCTGTTGCTGGAAAACGCCGGACGGGTGGTGGCCAAGTCCCTGATCCTGGAGGGCATTTTTGAGGACACGCCGGACTGCACCGAGAGCTCCCTGAAAATCCACGTCAGCAATCTGCGCAAAAAGCTCCGGGAGGCGGACGGGCAGGAGCATATCGAGGCGGTCTGGGGCATCGGCTTTCGCCTCACCTGAATATCTTTACCGAATCTTTACCCTTTTCTTTACCGGCGGCTTTACGGCCCTGTGCTAAGCTGAAGCCGTCCTTGAAAAGGAGGGATCAACGATGGAATACGTATTGGAGACCAGGGACCTAACGAAGCAGTACGGCCGCTTCCTGGCCCTGGACAAGCTGACCATGCACGTGCCCAAGGGCTCTATCTACGGCATGGTGGGCAAAAACGGCGCGGGCAAGACCACCCTGATCCGGCTGATCTGCGGATTACAGGAACCCAGCGCGGGGGACTACAGCCTCTACGGCATTTCCAGCCGGGGCCGGATCGAAAGGGCCCGGCGGCGCATGGGCGCGGTGGTGGAGACCCCTGCCATCTACGCGGACCTGAGCGCCGCGGACAATCTGCGGCAGCAGTTCCGCATTCTGGGCCTGCCCTCGGAGGAGGGCATCCCGGCGCTTTTGAAGCTGGTGGGCCTGGAGAACACCGGCAAGAAACGGGCAGGAAACTTCTCCCTGGGCATGAAGCAGCGGCTGGGCATCGCCGTGGCCCTGGCCGGGGACCCGGATTTCCTGGTGCTGGACGAGCCTATCAACGGCCTGGACCCCCAGGGCATCATCGAGATGCGGGAGCTGATTTTGAAGCTCAACCGGGAGCGGCAGATCACCGTCCTTTTGTCCAGCCATATTCTGGACGAGCTGTCCCGTCTCGCAACCCACTACGGCTTTATCAACGAGGGCCGCATGGTCCGGGAGCTCAGCGCCGCAGAGCTGGAGGCCGCCAGCCGCAAATGCGCCCGGGCGGTGGTCTCGGACACCAAGGCTCTGGCCCGGGTGCTGGATGCTATGGGCGCGGAGTATGAGATCGTCTCCCAGACGGAGGCGGACGTGTTCAGCCCTGTCTCCGTTTCCGCGCTGGCCATTGCCCTCATGCGGGAAAACTGCGAGCTGATTGCCGTGCAGGAGCGGGAGGAGAGCCTGGAGAGCTATTATGTAAACCTGATCGGAGGTGAGGACCGTGCGTAAGCTGCTTTCCGCCGATTTTATGAGGCTCAGGAAAAGCCGGGCTTTCTGGCTCATTTTCGCCGGATGTATCGCCATTTCCCTGGTCAGCTTTTATGATGTTTATGATATGTACGCAAGGTCTGACACCTATTCCTGCACGCCGGAGGAGACGGTATTTGATATCCTGCCCATGATGGTTTTTGCCTGCCCAATGCTCATCAGTCTGTTCCAGGGCACCGAATACAGCGACGGTACGGTGCGCAACAAGCTTATCTGCGGGCACCGGCGGGCGGAACTGTATTTTTCGGCGCTGATCGTCTGCTCGGCCGCTTCCGTGTTTATCCTGGCAGTGAACCAAGCGCTGATGTATATCCTGGGCACGCTGCTCCTGAACGCGCCGCAGATGCCGGCGGGGGAGCTGCTGTATAAGGTGTTTTGCTGCCTGCTCGCAACGGTGTCTATCTCCGCCACATGCCTGATGGTGACGATGAGCATCCAGAAAAAGTCTATTGGGGTCGTCCTGGCGACGGCTGTGATGCTCCTCAGCTTGCTGGCCTGCTCCTGGCTGGATTCCCAGCTGCGGGAGGGAGAGATGACGGCGGTGGCCATGATCGTGCATGAGGACGGCACCATGGAGTGGCTTGAACCGGAACCAAATCCGCTCCATATAAGCGGCGCAAAGCGGCAGGTCATGGAATTCGTTCAGGACCTGCTGCCCACGGGGCAGATCATTCCTGCGTCCAACAATGAATTCGAGCGCGTGGAGCGCTGGCCGGTCCTGTCCCTGTCCTTCGCGGCGGCGGTGTCCGCCGGAGGGGTCATGATCTTCAAAAAGAAGGATATCAAATGACAACGCTCTCGTGGGGAATATTGGGAGCAGCCTTGGTTGTTGCAGGCCTGCTGCTGTGGAAGATCCGCCTGCTGCAAAAAGCGGCGGATGAGATCGGCGCGGCCTTTTCCGAGCGGCTGGAGACGGAGACCAACACCCTGATCGATCTCTCCAGCCGGGACCGGCATATGCGCCGCCTGGCGGAGGGAATCAACGGCCAGCTGCGGCAGCTGCGGGCCCAGCGCCTGCGCTATCAGCAGGGGGACATGGAACTGAAAGCCGCCATAACCAATATTTCCCACGATCTGCGCACGCCTCTCACCGCCATCTCCGGCTATCTGGAGCTGCTGGAGAAGGAGGAGCTCAGCGGGAAGGCGGCGGGCTATACGGCGATTTTGAAAAACCGGGCCGCTGTCCTGAGCCAGCTGACCGAGGAGCTGTTCCAATATTCCGTGGATGCCGCCGAGGGGGAGCTCCGGATGGAGCCCCTCTCGGTGCGAGCGGTGCTGGAGGAGAGCCTGGCCGCCTTCTATATCCAGCTGACGGAAAAGGGGATCACGCCGGAGCTCAGCCTCCCGGAGGATCCGGTGCTCCGCCGCCTGGACCGGACGGCTCTGCGCCGGGTCTTTGCCAATCTTCTGGGGAACGCGGTCAAATACAGCGCCGGGGATCTGCGCGTGGAACTGACGGAGGAGGGGCGGCTCAGCTTTGAAAACACCGCGCCGGGGCTGGACACGGTCCTGGCCGCGCGGCTCTTTGACCGCTTTTACACAGTAGAGAACGCGGGAAAGTCCACCGGTCTGGGCTTGTCTATCGCCCGGCTGCTCACCGAGCGGATGGGCGGGGAAATTTCGGCGGAGTACCGGGAGGGGCGCCTCAACATCCGGCTGTGTTTCCCGGCCTCGGAAGCTGAGTAGAACAATCCGGATAAAAATAGTTGCAATTTGGTTAAAAATGCGGTATGATGTCGACACCTGTATCTATTAAGCAGGGCACATACCGCATTTTTATTAAAGAGAGAACCGCTATGAAATTTCTGAAAAAGCTGTGGGAACTGATCAACAATCCGAAATACGAGAGGCTGATCATCGTCGCCGCCCCCTGCCTATCGGTGCTGATCGCGGCGCTGATCCTCGCGCCGGGCATCAAGGCTGCCTCGGACCATGTGCGCGCCTCCAGGGCCGAGACCCCGCCGCCGGTCTTTGCGCCCGCGGCGACGGAGGCCCCGGCCGTGGTCGTGACGCCTGTTCCCCAGGCCACGCCCTCCGCCGCGCCGGTCCAGGAGCTGGCCAAGCCTGTGCTCCGGGCCAGTTCCGTTGAGCGGGACCTGTATATCACGGTCTATGACGAGGCCGGCGTTCCCGTGACGGGGCAGAACTTCACCCTCACCGTCGGCTATCCCGGCGGCATAGAAGGCAGCTTCCTGACAGAGACGGACGGCAGCTGCTACCTGACCCAGCTGGAGGCCGGTGAATACACCGTCAGCATGGCCGGGCAGGCCGGGTACGCCGCGGCGGAGCCGATCAGCTGCAGCGTAAGAGGACAGCTGGTCTATGAGCAGATCGAGGATATTGAAGAGATCGTGGACGTCTACGATGTGGCCGAGATCCCGGAGGAAGAGGTCAAGACCCAGGATGAATACGCCGCGCCCAGCGAGGCGGTGCCGGAGGAGATCCTCACGCCGGAGGAGGACGAGTATGCAGACGGCGTGATCACGGAGCAGCACTATGTTCTGGACGCCAACGGCAACCTCACCTATACCTATGAATTTCACACCAACGAGGAAAACTACCTGTATTACCGCTACAGCGGCGAGGTGAGCAACGTCCAGCTGGTGGACGAGGGCAACAACTTCTACTACGGTCTCTACCAGGACGGGGACCTGGCCACGGCTATCTCCCTTTTTAACCCGGACAACACTCCCCTGGAGGAGTACGACATCACCGCCACACCCATTGTCGGCTATACGGAGAGAACTGCCGGCTGGCAGGAGATCAACGGCAAGATGTACTACTATGACACGGACGGCAACCCGGTAAAGGGCCTGAAGAAGATCGACGGCCGGATCTATTACTTTGACCAGTACGGCGCCCGGGCCAGCTCCGTGGGCATCGACGTGTCCTATTACAACGGGTCCATCAACTGGCAGGCGGTCAAGGCCCAGGGCATCGATTTCGCCATCATCCGGGTAGGAGGCCGCACCTGGAGCGAGGGCAAGCTCTATGACGATTACCGCACCGTGGAATACTTCACCCAGGCCAAAAATGCCGGGCTCAAGGTGGGCGCCTATTTTTATTCCACCGCGATCAACGCCCAGGAGGCGGTGGAGGAGGCCAGCGTGGCCCTGAACACCCTCAACGGCGTGAGCCTGGATTACCCGCTGTTTTTCGACACGGAGTATTCCGGCATCTATCCGGAGGCCCGCTCTGACAATCTGTCCATCACCCAGCGCAGCGAGATCATCCGGGCCTTTTGCGAGACGGTCACCAACAGCAGCCGCTATACGGCCGGCGTCTATTCCGGGGAGTACTTCATGAAAAACTGCCTGGATTACAGCAGCTTCTCCCAGTACACCGTGTGGCTGGCCAGCTATACGGCCGACAATAAGCTGCCCGATTTCGGCCGCCGCTACGATATCTGGCAGTTTACGGACGGCGGTGTGATCGACGGGATCAACGGCTATGTGGACATGAACGTAATATTCTAAAACTTCAAATGCGACCCGCTTGTGCCCAATTGTATACAAGCTGCAAAAAAAGGACCGCCCGCGGGCGGTCCTTTTTTTGCTGATAGGAGATCGTCAGATGTTTCTGGCCAGGTTGTAGGCAGCCCGGTTGGCTTCCAGAACACGGGACATGAAGAAGGAGTCGCCGATGTTGTGGACCTCGGGGGCCACATGGGCCTTCTGGCCCTCGATGAACTGGCTCTCATCCGCCCGGCCGCCCATGGCGACCACGATCAGATCCACGTCCAGGTTGCGGACCACGGTATCCGTGCCCGGCTTCTTGGCCAGAGGATTGACCACGTTGGAGGGGATGATGGGCGTCCAGGTGCACAGGCCGTCGGGCTTGGTCTTGGACACGTTCTGCTCCACAAAGAGCCGGCCCTCAAAGACCTTGATGGCCTTGGTCATGTTCATGAGCTTCACGCCCCGGTCCTCCAGATAGTGGATCAGCCAGCCGCGGTTGGCGGTGCAGGCACCGTCCATAAAGTAGGGCATCATCTCGATCACGGTCACGTCCGGGCAGTTCTTCTCAGACTTGAGCCACCAGGCGCACTCGCAGCCCACCTGGCCGCCGCCGATGACGACCACCTTCTTGTCGCTCACGTCCGGCAGCTTCTCCGGATGGATCATCACGTCGGAGGCCACCACGGAAGGGATATCGCCCCAGCCGGGGATGCGGGGAGCGGTAAAGTCCTTGGCGCCGTTGGCGTAAACCACCGCGTCATACTTGCCCTTCTTCAGCAGGGCCACGTCCGCCCGGGTGTTGAGCTTGACGTTGATCTTGCGCTTGCCCACCTGAGCAATGAGCCAGTTGGTGTAGTTGGCCACATCGTACTTGACGATGGGACGGCCGGCAGCCAGCAGCTTGCCGCCCAGCTGATCCTCCGCCTCATAGATATCCACCTTGTGGCCCCGGTCACAGGCATAGACGGCAAAGTTCATGCCGGCCACGCCGCCGCCCACCACGGCGATCTTCTTGGCCTTCTCCGCCTTGGGCAGATCGGCGGGCAGCTGCTCTTCAAAGCCGGTACGGGCATTGACGGCGCAGCCGGGGTGGCCGCCGTCCACAAACTCGTTGACACAGCCCTCCTGGCAGCCGATGCAGGGACGAATCTCGTCCACCTTGCCGGCGTAGGCCTTCTTGCACCAGTCGGGATCGGCCAGAACAGGACGGCCCAGCATGACCATGTCGCACATACCGTCCCGCAGGGCCTTCTCGGCCATGTCGGGATAGCCCAGCTTGCCCACAGCCACGATGGGCACGTCGATGCCCAGGTTGGACTTGAGGCCGATGGACTTGAAATACTCCTTGGCGGTCTTGGCCACGTCCAGGAAGCAGCCGGCAGGCATGGTGGAGGGGGGATGGGGGAGCCACCAGTTGTCGTAGCAGCCCAGGTCCACGTCGAACATATCCACGCCGGCCTTGACCAGATTGGTCATGTAATCCAGCGTATCGGCAATGCAGCGCTGATCGGTGAAGCCCTTGAGGGACTTGACCGTGTGCATCCGCTCGCCATAGGTCTCGTTCAGAGCGCAGGACAGGTCGATCCGGTACATGATGGGGAAGAAGGGGCCGACGCGGCGGCGCAGCTCCTTGATCAGCTCAATGCCGAAGCGCTGCCAGTCGCTGTACTTGCCGATCTTCCGGTGGTTCCAGGAGCGGCTGGTCATCTGGTCCAGCAGGTAGCCCTCGTGGCCGTGCAGATACACGCCGTCCAGCCCGCAGAACTTGGCATTGGCGGCAGCCTGGCCCGCGTTCTTGATGATCTTGTCGCACTCAAAGTCCGTCAGCGGACGGCAGGGTACCTCGGGAATATAGAAGTCCGGGTTGATGGAGGCGGACACAGGGGGCAGGAACTTGTTGATGAAGCACTCAGGAGAGCCCACCCGGCCCAGGCCGGGGGTCAGCTGGATGAACATATGAGAGCCCCGGGCATGCACGCCCTTGGCCAGATCGCGCCAGCCCATCAGAGCGGTGCGGCTGCGGTCAATGCGGGGGAAGTAGGACAGGTGGCCCCGCTCGGTAACAGAGGCGTCGATCCCGTGAGAAATAGGGATCAGGCCGGTGGTCAGCAGGCCGACGCCGCCGGCGGCGCGGGCCCAGAAGTACTCCTGCATCTTGACAGAGGGACGGCCGGTCTCCTCCGCCATCTGGCAGTTGCCCATAGGGGCCATGACCGTGCGGTTCTTAATGGTCAGCCGGTTGCACTGAATCGGGGAAAAGAGGGTATCATAGGGGTAGAGCTCCTGAGTAAAGCGGGCGGCGCCCATATAGTGGTTTTCATAGTCGCCCTGGTCCCAGTCACCGAACTTTTTGGTCAGCTGAACGATCAACTCGTCGGTTTTTAATGTGCTCATTTACATCCTCGCTTTCTTATGTTTTTTGCGCAGTAACCCTTATAAAGGATAGTATTATTTTACCATTATCCCGGGGAAAGTGCAAGCACATAGGCGCGGCGGGGGAGGACTTCGTCATTTTGGTCAGAAAGCATCCCTTAAAATTATTTAAATTGCCTAATCATCCCTGCCGAGGGCACGGGGACAGCATGCCAGTCGGATTGCCGGAAAAGATCTATGAAAAATTTTTGCATTTTTGCCGGATATATGGTAAACTTAGCGATTGAGAATACGACAGTAAAGGGAGAGTCCGATGTAAACGCTGTATTTCATAACGATCAAATCTAATTTTCAACAACAGAGGAGTTTTTATGGCTGATATCAAAAATGAAATACAGCGGCGCAGGACCTTCGCCATTATTTCCCATCCTGACGCCGGCAAAACCACGCTGACGGAGAAGCTTCTGCTCTACGGCGGCGCCATTCAGACTGCCGGTTCCGTCAAGGGAAAGGCTACCGCCCGCCATGCGGTGTCGGACTGGATGGAGCTGGAGAAGCAGCGGGGCATCTCCATCACCTCCTCGGTGATGCAGTTTGAGTACGAGGGCTACTGCATCAATATTCTGGACACCCCCGGGCACCAGGATTTCTCCGAGGACACCTACCGCACGCTGATGGCGGCGGACTCCGCCGTGATGGTGATCGACGCGGCCAAGGGCATCGAGCCCCAGACCAGAAAGCTGTTTAAAATCTGCGCCATGCGGCATATTCCCATATTCACCTTTATCAACAAGCTGGACCGGGAGGCCCGCAGCCCCTATGAACTGATGGAGGAGCTGGAGAACGAGTTCGGCATCGGCACCTATCCCATGAACTGGCCCATCGGCTGCGGCCAGGATTTCAAAGGGGTCTATGACCGGGAAAAGCGGGAGATCCTGGCCTTTTCGGAGTTTCACCGGGGCCAGAGCAAGATCCGGGCCATCGAGTGCCGCCTGGACGAGACGGAGAAGCTGGACGAACTGATCGGGCCCAGGCTGCGGCAGACCCTGGCGGACGATATTGAGCTGCTGGATGGGGCAGGCTATGACTTTGACATGGAGCAGGTCCGCAGCGGCCGGCTGAGCCCGGTGTTCTTCGGCTCGGCGCTGAACAATTTCGGCGTGGAGCCCTTCCTGGAGAGCTTCCTGAAGATGACCATGCCGCCGCTGCCCCGGCTTTCCGGGGAGGAGATCGTGGACCCCTTTGATCCGCGCTTCTCCGCCTTCGTCTTTAAGATCCAGGCCAACATGAACAAGGCTCACCGGGACCGGATCGCCTTCATGCGCATCTGCTCCGGCAAATTTGAGCGGGATACGGAGTATTTCCATGTCCAGGGCGGCAAGGCCCTCCGCCTGGCCCAGCCCCAGCAGTTGATGGCCCAGGAGCGGGCGATTATCGACGAGGCCTACGCCGGGGATATCATCGGCGTGTTCGACCCGGGCATTTTCTCCATTGGGGATACGGTCTGCGAAAAGGGGATGAATCTCCGCTTTGAGGGTATTCCCACCTTTGCGCCGGAGCATTTCGCCTCAGTAGAGCGGGTGGACACCATGAAGCGCAAGCAATTTGAAAAGGGCATCATGCAGATCGCCCAGGAGGGCGCCATTCAGATCTTCCACGAGCCCAACACCGGCGTGGAGGAGGTCATTGTGGGCGTGGTGGGCGTGCTGCAGTTTGAGGTGCTGGAGTACCGGCTGAAGACAGAGTACGGCGTGGATATCCGCCGCCGGGCCATGCCCTTTGAGCTGCTGCGCTGGGTGGAGAACGAGGACCTCGATATCCGCGCTCTCAACCTGACCAGCGATACCAAGTGGGTGCAGGATTTCAAGGGCAACAATCTTCTGCTTTTCACTTCGCCCTGGTGCGTCAACTGGGCGCTGCAAAAGAACGAGGGCCTGCGCCTGCGGGAATTCAACAGAAATTGAGGGGGACCAACATGGCGGAAAAAATCGTGATTGAAATCTACAAGAACAAAACGCCGGAGGAGCTCACAAAGCTCCTGGCCGATCCGGAGAGTCGTCTGGAGACCGGCAGCGGAGCGGCCCTGACGGCCTCCGTGGCGGCGGCGCTGCTCTGCCGCTGCGCCGCGCTGACCAAAGCGGCGGCGGAAGGGGAGCGGACGGACTACATTGCCCGCAACGCCGAGATCATCCGCAGCTACATGGTGCATCTGATCGACGAGGACGTGAAATGCCGCGGCCCTCTGAGAAGAGCGCTGCAGGAGGGAGAGGCCCGGGAGATCGAGGCGGCCCGTCGTCCGGCGGTGGCCATCTGCGAGGAGATCGTGAACATGATGGGCAAGTGCCTGGAGCTGCTTGCGGAGCTGGCCGGCCTCTGCCCGGCGGAGGCGCGGCACTATGCTCTCTCCGGGGCGGAGCTGGCCCTGGGCTCCGTAAAGGCCGCCATGGGCTACATCCTGGACATGGCAGGGAAGAGCACGGACGAGACCTACCAATTTGTCACCCGCCGGGAAAACGAGATCACCCTGGCCCACTACGGGGAACTGTATGCCCAGATCAAGGAAAAAGCCTGAACAGCAGAACGGCACAGACGCCTGTCTGTGCCGCTTTTTTGCGAAAACCGGGCCGAAGCTGTAAAAAGTCTGTGAACAGTCAGACTGCTTGCTATTTGAGAAAAAAAGATGTATAATATTGCATCAATCGCCTCAGGCGAAAGGAGATGGGCCAATGGATCAGAATATCCTCAAGCTCAGGGAATGGGTTTCAGAGAGCGACAACATTGTCTTTTTCGGCGGCGCCGGGGTCAGCACGGAGAGCGGCATCCCGGATTTCCGCAGTGTGGACGGGCTGTATAACCAGAAGTGGAAATATCCCCCGGAGACCATTTTGAGCCGCAGCTTTTTTGACCGAAACCCGGAGGAGTATTACCGCTTCCACCGGGAAAAGCTGGTGATCGACGGGGTGCAGCCTAACCGGGCCCACCTGCGTCTGGCCCAGCTGGAGGCAGAAGGGAAGCTCAAGGCGGTGGTGACCCAGAATATCGACGGGCTGCACCAGGCCGCCGGGAGCAAAAACGTCCTGGAGCTGCACGGCAGCATCCTGCGGGCCTACTGCTCCCGCTGCCGCAAGCGCTATCCGGCGGACCTGATCAACTACGGGGAAGGGGTGCCCCGCTGCGGCTGCGGCGGTGTGATCCGGCCGGACATCGTTTTGTATGAGGAGCCCCTGGATCAGGACATTCTGACCCGTGCGATCGACTGCATCCGCAAGGCGGAGGTGCTGATCGTGGGCGGCACCTCTCTGAACGTCTACCCGGCGGCGGGCCTGATCAACTATTACCGGGGCAATAAACTGGCCTTGGTGAATCTGAGTGCCACGCCCTACGACGGCTACGCGGATCTGGTGATCCACGAGAAGATCGGCGAGGTGTTCAGTCAGCTATGAATACGACGGAGGTGCTGGGCTTCTCCTTTGTCAGCTCCGGCTTCATGGAAGCGGTGGAGAGCGGCATGCGGGCCATGGAGCGCCGGGAGGCGGCCTACATTGTCGCCGTAGACTCGGAAAAGCTTCTGGAAGCCCGAAAGAACAAACGCATGGAGGCGGCTGTCCGCGGCGCGGCGCTCCTGCTGCCGGAGGGCAGCGGCGTTTTGTACGCCTCCCACATTCTGGGCCTGCCTCTGGACCGGCGCATCAGTATGCAGGATTATGCCTCGGCGCTGATGGCGCGCATGAGCGAGAAGGGCAGACAGGTGGCCCTGATCGCCCAGGAGGGGCCGGCCGCCGGCCAGGCGGCGGAAAAGATCAGGAGCCGCTATCCGGGGATCGCCGCTGAAAGCTTCCTCCGGGCCGATTACGACAACAACTGGGAGCTGCTGGACGCGGTAAACGTCTGGGAGCCGGACCTGCTGCTGGTGGGCTTTGGATCCCCTAAGCAGGAGCTCTGGATGCAGCGGAACCGGGAGTTTGTCCGCGCCGGGCTCATGCTGGGCTTTGGGAAGGAACTGCCTATCCTGGCGGGGCTTGTCCCGCCCGTCCCGCAGAAATGGCGGGAGGGCGGCACGGAATGGGTCTACCGGATGCTCAAGGAGCCCCGGGGCCTGCTGCGCACGGTGAAAAATTCCGGCGTGGTGCTGGCCGCTGTGAAGAAGCGGCTTATTGGATAAGGAGCTGGAGAAGATCCGGCGGAACGGAGATCGCATGGGGCAAGGAAAGCTGATCGTACTGGAAGGCATTGACGGCAGCGGGAAATCCTCCCAGTACCGCCGTCTGTGCAAACGAATGGAAAACGACGGAATCGCTTATAATCATATTGTTTTCCCCCGCTATGACAAGGAGAGCAGCGCGCTGATCCGGCTGTATCTGTCCGGCCGCTTCGGGCCGAATCCGGGGGATGTGAACCCCTACGCCGCCTCCACCTTTTACGCGGTGGACCGCTTTGCCTCCTATAAGGAGGACTGGGGCGAGACCTATGAGGCCGGGGGGCTGTTTCTGGCGGACCGGTACACCACCTCCAA
Organism: uncultured Oscillospiraceae bacterium; assembly: GCA_947626315.1. GTDB lineage: Bacteria > Bacillota > Clostridia > Oscillospirales > Oscillospiraceae > Limivicinus. The sequence continues at coordinate 30,387 of CANQRQ010000009.1, forward strand.
CGCGGTGCACCAGGGCTCCAAGCTGCCGGAGGCGGAACAGCCTGGCTTCTTCCAGTGGCTTTCTGACCTGGAGTACGGCAAGATGGGCCTGCCGGAGCCGGATCTGGTGCTCTATCTGGAGGTGGATCTGCCCACCTCGCTGGAGCGTATGCGGCGGCGGCAGAGCGCGAACGGCAGCACTGGGGACATCCATGAGAAGGACGCGGACTATCTGCGCCGCTGCCTCAGCACGGCGGACCGGGCGGCGGAGTATTACGGCTGGCTTCGGATCCCGTTCCAGAAAAACGGCGTGGAGCTGGATACAGATGAGAAAAACAAGGAGATTTACCGCCTGATCCGGGAGCGTCTGGGCCTGTAAGAGGAAACTTTTCCCGCTCTTCATCGTCTTAGTTCGTAAAGAAGGGGGCGGCTTACGCCGCCCCGGGAATTGTAGACAAATGAAGCGTGTCGGCTTTGTCGACACGCTCAGGGGCGGCAAAAGCCGCCCCGGGATGCCGTCAGTTGCAGCCGCAGCCGCAGCCGTTGTTGTTATTGTCGCAGCCACAGCCGCAGCCGCAGTTATTGCCGCCGAAGCCGAAGAGCAGGATGATCAGGATGATGATCCAGAGGGTGCTATTGTTACAACCGTTGCAAAACATAATGTTCCCTTTCTCCGCGCTTTGTTATTATCCTTTGCCGCCCCGCGGAAAAGGCGGACCGAGGGCTTTCTCGGATGCTCGGGCAGGGTAGGGTTTCCTCACCGCTCGTGCCATCTTATGCAGGCGCCGACCGGGCTGCTACACGCCCTCGGCCTGAAAATCACAGGGCACGCAGGTGCCAAGGAGGTCAGCTATGGCTGAAGATCTGGACAAAATAAACGAGATATTCCGCGCAAGCGATGGAAAGGCCGGCGAACAGAAGGACGCCGCCCAGGCGTCTCCGGCAGAAAAGCAGAAGCGCCGCTTCGGCAAAAGCGCCTCCGCCAAGGCGGAGGAGAATCCCCGGGGGGAGGAGCCGGACAGCACGGAGGAAGCTCCCGCCGGAGACGGGACTTCTGAGAGGGATTACCGCCCGATCCGCCAGAACCGTGGCTACCGCTCCGGCTGCATGGGCGGGCTGATGTACGCCGTCTTTCTGATCTGCGTCAGCGTAGTCCTGGCCTGCGTGGCCTGGATGGCCGCCAGCGACATGCTCTCCCTGAATAAGGAGAGCTTCACCGCCAATGTGGTTCTGCCGGCGGAGATCTTCAGCTCCAAAACGGTGGACACCTTTGACGAGGACGGCAACAAAACCGGCACGGAGCGGGTCACCACCGCGGACATTTCCTATGTGGCGGACCAGTTGAAAGAGGCGGGGCTGATCGAGTACAAGTGGCTGTTCGAGGCCTTCGGCCGTTTTAACCACGCGGACACAAAAATCAATCCCGGCGAATATGAGCTCAAATCCAGCTATGACTACCGGGCGCTGATCAACCACATGCGTTCCGGGTCCGATTCGGCCCTGACGGTTGACGTGACCTTCCCGGAGGGCTTCAGCCTGTATCAGATCTTCCAGCGCCTGGAGGAAAAGGGCGTCGCGGACTTTGACGCGCTGGAGGATTCCGCCGCCAACGACAAGTATAACTACAGCTTTATCGAGCGGGGCGAGACGGGGCAGGCCTCCGATCTGGAGGGCTTCCTGTTCCCGGACACCTATCAGTTCTATGTGGACATGGAGCCGTCCAGCGCCATCAACAAGTTCCTCACCACCTTCTACAACAAGCTGGACGCGGACCTGATCAACCAGGCCCAGAACCTGAACCTGTCGATCCGGCAGGTGGTGACCATCGCCTCCCTGATCGAGAAGGAGGCTGCCAACGACGGCGAGCGGGCCCTGATCGCCTCCGTTATCTACAACCGCATGAACGCAGGGATGCCTCTGGGCATTGACGCCTCTATCCTCTACGTCCATCCGGAGCACGAGGGAGCGCCGACGGCGGAGATGCTGGCGGAGGACAGCCCGTACAACACCCGGCTATATACCGGCCTGCCGCCCACGCCGATCTGCAACCCGGGCATGGCGTCCATCACTGCGGCGCTGAACCCGGAATCCAGCAACTATTATTATTACGCCCTGGACACCGCCACCGGCGAGCACCGCTTCTTCACCAACGCCGGCGAGCATGAGGCCTTTGTCGCCACCCAGAATTATGGCTGAGCGTTTTGAACTGCTCTCGCCGGCCGGAGATATGGAGCGCCTGCATATGGCGCTCCATTACGGCGCGGACGCAGTCTATCTGGCCGGGCGGCGCTTCGGTATGCGCTCCGCCGCCGCCAACTTCAGCGACGATGAGCTTCGGGAAGGGGTCGCTGCCGCCCACGAAAAGGGGGCAAAGGTCTACGTGACCTGCAACACCCTACCCCGGGAGGACGAACTGGCGCTTCTGCCGGACTATCTGTCCTTTCTGCGGGAGGCGGGCGCGGACGGGATCATCGCCGCGGACCTGGGCGTGCTGAACCTGGCCAAGCGCTGGGCCCCAGGGCTCAGCCTGCATGTGAGCACCCAGTTCGGCGTCACCAACAGCGCGGCCGCCTCGGCGCTCTATGAGCTGGGGGCGGATACGGTGGTGCTGGCCCGGGAGCTGCCCCTGGAGGAGATCCGGAAGATCCGGGCCAATACGCCGCCGGAGCTCCGGCTGGAGGCCTTTGTTCACGGAGCCATGTGCGTGTCCTTCTCCGGGCGCTGCCTGCTGTCCAACTACATGACCGGCCGGGACGCCAACCGGGGCCAGTGCGCCCAGCCCTGCCGTTGGAAATATCATCTGGTGGAGGAGCGGCGGCCCGGACAGTATTTTGAGATCAGCGAGGACGGGGGCACCCACATTCTGAACGCCCAGGACCTGTGCATGATCGAGCATATCCCGGCGCTGATGGAGGCCGGCATCAGCAGCTTTAAGATCGAGGGCCGGATGAAATCCGCCTATTACACCGCCGCCGTCACCAACGCCTACCGGCAGGCGATCAACGCCGCCATGGAGGGGCGGCCGCTGGACAGGCTCTGGGTGGAGGAGACGGAGAAGGTGAGTCACCGGCCCTACTCCACCGGCTTTTACCTTGGTACGCCGGGGGAGCACTATCCGGGGGGCTATATTTCCCCCACCGATGTGGCCGCCGTGGTGGAGAGCTGCGACGAAGAGGGGAACGCGCTGCTCACCCAGCGGAACAAGTTCTGCGAGGGGGACGTGCTGGAGCTTCTGCTGCCCGGCCAGGCGCCGGTGGCCTTTTCCGTGCGCGAGATGTATAACGGGGAAGGGGAACGGATCAAGGACACCCGGCACGCCATGATGGAGATCCGCCTGCGGCTGCCGGTTTACGCCCCGCGGTACACGGTGCTGCGGAAAAACCGGGCTTGACAAAACCGGGGCGTATGGTAGAATAACCGATAGCTGCATATCATGTTGGCAATGACGAAAAGAACCGGGACAGAGGCATTTCAGAGAGGGGCCGGGCGCTGCGAGACCCCATGCCGGAGCCCGGCGGCCGTTTCTGAGCCATCCCGGGAGACCGGGACGCAAGCCTGCGTTAAAGGCGCTTGAGAAGCCGCCCGCCGGGTGGCAAATCAGGGTGGTACCGCGAATTGACCTTCGCCCCTGTGCAGGGGCGGAGGACTATTTTTTTGGAGGAAAAGATGGAAAAGACAGTCAACTTGGAAAAATACGGGCTGAACCAGCTGCGGGAGATGTTTCTCCGCTTTTTTGAGAGCAAGGGGCATCTGCGCCTGCCCAGCTTCTCGCTGATCCCGCAGAATGACGCCAGCCTCCTGCTGATCAACTCCGGCATGGCCCCCATGAAGCCCTGGTTCACCGGGGAGCAGGAGCCGCCCCGCCGCCGGGTCTGCACTTGCCAGAAGTGCATCCGCACCGGCGATATTGAGAACATCGGCCACACCGCCCGGCACGGCACCTTCTTCGAGATGCTGGGCAACTTCTCCTTTGGGGACTATTTCAAGCACGAGGCCATCGCCTGGACATGGGAATTCCTCACCAGCCCGGACTGGGTGGGCCTTGACCCGGACAGGCTCTATCCCTCCGTGTATGTGGACGACGACGAGGCCTTTGCCATCTGGCGCGACGAGATCGGCATCGCCCCGGAGCGGATCTTCAAGTTCGGAAAAGAGGACAATTTCTGGGAGCACGGCTCCGGCCCCTGCGGCCCCTGCTCCGAGGTCTACTATGACCGGGGCCCGGAAAAGGGCTGCGGCAAACCTACCTGCACCGTGGGCTGCGACTGCGACCGCTATATTGAGGTCTGGAACAACGTCTTTTCCCAGTTTGACAACGACGGCCAGGGCCATTACAGCGACCTGGCCCAGAAGAATATCGACACCGGCATGGGCCTGGAGCGGCTGGCCTGCGTCTGTCAGGGGGTGGACTCCCTCTTCGAGGTGGACACGGTGATGAACATCACCAACAAGGTCTCCGAGATCACCGGCGCCCACTACGGGGAGAGCCATGCCAAGGACGTGTCTCTGCGGATCATCACCGACCATATCCGCTCCGCCACCATGATGATCGCCGACGGGGTGCAGCCCTCCAACGAGGGGAGAGGCTATGTGCTGCGCCGTCTGCTCCGCCGGGCCGCCCGGCACGGACGGCTCCTGGGCGTAAAGGAGCCCTTCCTGTACCGGGTCTGCGACACAGTGATTCACGAGAACAAGACCGCCTATCCGGAGCTCGTGGAGAGGCAGAGTTATATTACCCGGGTCATTCAGGTGGAGGAGGAGAACTTCGCCCGCACCATTGACGGCGGCCTGCGGATCTTCGGGGAGCTGCTGGCCGGGCACAAGGCGAAAGGAGAGACGGTGTTCTCCGGCGCCGACGCCTTCAAGCTCTATGACACCTACGGCTTTCCCATCGATCTGACCCGGGAAATGTGCGCTGACGAGGGGATGACCGTGGACCAGGACGCCTTCCAGGCGGAGATGCAGGCCCAGAAGGTCCGGGCCCGGGAGGCCCGGAAAGCGCTGGGGGATCTGGGCTGGGAGCGCGTGGACCTGGGGGATATCGACAAGACGCCCACCAGATTCCTGGGCTATGAACAGCAGACTTGTGACGGGACGATCCAGGCCATTTTAGCCGACGACGAGCTTACCGGCGTCCTCTCCGCCGGAAAGAAAGGGGTACTGGTGCTGGACCAGACCACCCTCTACGCCGAGATGGGCGGGCAGACAGGGGACCGGGGCACCATCCGCAAGGGGAATTCAATTTTCCGGGTGGACGACACCCAGAAAACCAAGGGCGGCAAGGTGCTGCACAGCGGCGAGCTGCTCTCCGGCGCTCTCACGGTGGAGGACCGGGTGGAGGTCAGCTATGACGCCCAGCGGCGCCAGGCCATTGCTAGGGCCCACTCCGCCACCCACCTGCTCCATGCCGCTCTGCGGCAGGTGCTGGGGGACCATGTGCAGCAGGCCGGTTCTCTGGTGGAGCCGGACCGCCTCCGCTTTGACTTCACCCATTTCTCCGCCGTCAGCAGCCAGAAACTGGTGGAGGTACAGCGCCTGGTCAATGAGGCGGTGCTGACCGGCTATCCGGTCACGGTGCAGGAAATGAGCATGGCCGAGGCCAAGGCCAAGGGCGCTATGGCCCTTTTCACGGAGAAATACGGCGAACGGGTCCGGGTGGTGGACATGTCCGGCTATTCCGTGGAGCTCTGCGGCGGCACCCATCTGGACAACACCGCCAAGGTGGGCTCCTTCCTGATCAAGAGCGAGGGCTCCGTGGCCTCGGGAATCCGGCGGATCGAGGCCACCACTGGCATGCTCACCTTGGACGAGCTGCTCTCCGTGCAGCACGATTTTATGGAGCTGGCCGCGCTGCTGAAGGTGCGCCCCTCGGAGCTGGCCGCCAAAGCCGCGGCCCAGATCGAGGAGATCAAGACCCTGCGGAAAACCGTGGAGGAGTACAAGAACAAAGAGGAACTGGATTCCGCCCGGCAGTTCCTGCTGGCGGCCAAGCCGGTGGGCGGCCTGAAGGTGCTGACCGCCGTCCTGGGCGAAAAGACCCCCAACGACATGCGGAAGATGGGGGATTTCCTCCGGGACAAGGAAGAGAGCATCGTCGCCGTGCTGGCGTCTGTGAACGGGGACAAGATCTCCCTGCTGGCCGTCTGCGGCAAAGAGGCCGTCAAAACCGGCGTCAGGGCGGGAGACGTGATCAAAACCGTCACGGCCATCTGCGGCGGCTCCGGCGGCGGCAAGCCGGACTCCGCCATGGGCGGCGGCAAGGATGTTCTGAAGCTGGACGACGCGCTGGCCGCGGTGGACGATTTTGTATCCTCCCGGCTGGGGCTCTGATAATGATGATCGCATAGCGAAAACAATATAAACAAAGAAGGAGAAACCTTTATGAAAGACGACTGCCTGTTCTGCAAAATTATAGCCGGGGAAATTCCCTCCGCCAAGGTCTACGAGGATGAAGATGTGTTTGCCTTCCGGGATATCAATCCCCAGGCCCCGGTGCACATCCTGGTGGTGCCGAAGGAGCACATCTGCTGCGCCCGGGCCATCGACGGGAGCAACTCCCATGTGGTGGCCAAGTGCTTCGAGGCAATCGCGAAGATCGCCAAGGCCGAGGGGCTGGAAAACGGCTACCGGGTGATCAACAACTGCGGGGAGGACGGCGGCCAGTCCGTTATGCACCTGCATTTTCACCTGGTGGGCGGCGTAAAGCTCTCTGAGAAGATTCTGTAACGGCGTGCTCCCGGAGCGGCCGCTCCGGGACTGCGGAACAAAAACAGGGTTGTAGGTGAAAGCGGTGCGAAAGCTGGCGACCGCATGCCTGGCGTTTTCCGCGGCGGTGTTTGCCTCGAACTATATCCTGCCTGTCACCTGGCTTCCGCCCGGCGCCGTCCTCTGCGCGGCGCTGGGCGTGGGCCTGGTTTTCATGCGCAGAAAGTGGCTGCGGGGCCTCATCATCTCGCTCCTGGCCTTCAGCGCCGGTCTGCTCTGCTTCTATGGCCACTATCAGCGGACCAGCCTTCCGGCCTCCCGGCTGGACGGCGTGACGGCGGAGGTCTCCGGCCGGTTGCTGGAGTATCCCCAGGTCTATGAGGACTACTGCCGGGCGCGCATTGCCCTTCAGACGGAGGGCATGCCTCGGCTTGACGCAGTGGTTTACGATTCCGGCGGCACATTGCAGGATGGCGTGCCAGGGCAAACGCTCTCCTTCACGGCCCGGATCACCCCGGCCGACCGGCGGTACGGCGAGCCCTATGACTACTACAACGCCAAAGACATCTATCTGACCTTGAATACCCGCTCCGACGTGGTCTTTTCCGGCGAGGGCGGCGGGCTTTCCACCCTGCCGGTACGGCTGGCCCGGCTGATCACGGATAAGATCCGGGAGATCTGCCCGGAGGACACGGCAGAGTTTACGGTTTCGTTGCTGCTGGGGGACAAGAGCAGGCTGTATGAACAGGAGGGGCTGTACCTGGCCCTGAGCCGGGCGGGGCTGATGCATGTAGTGGCAGTCTCCGGCATGCACATTGCCTTCCTGGTCAGTCTGCTGCAGCTGTTGCTGGGCCGGACAAGGCGGAGCTCTCTGTTTTGCATTGCCCTGGTTTGGCTCTTTGTGCTGACGGCGGGCGCGAGCCCTTCCGCGGTCCGGGCCGGGGTCATGCAGAGCTTGCTGCTTCTGGCGCCGGTGCTGGACCGGGAAAATGACGCCGTCACCTCCCTCTCCTTTGCCCTGGGCCTGCTGCTGCTTACTAATCCCTACGCCGCGGCAAGCGTCAGCCTGCAGCTTTCCTTTGCAGCTATGGCGGGCCTGTACGGCCTCTCCGGCCGGATCAGCGCCGCGCTGCTGGCGGCGCTGCCGGAGGGGAGAGCCAGGACTTTTTTGCGGCGGCCGGTCGAAATCGTGGGCAGCTCTCTGAGCGTGATGGCCTTTACTGTCCCGCTGACGGCGCTGCATTTCGGCACCGTGTCCGTTCTGGCCCCGCTGACCAACTGCCTCTGTCTCTGGCTTGTCTCTATTTGTTTTTGCGGCGGCATTCTGTCCTGCGCCCTCGCGGCTCTTTTTCCAGCGGCGGGGATCTGCGCGGCCTGGCTTCTGGCCTGGCCGGCCCGGGCCATCTTTTTGGCCTCCCGGCTGATCTCCGCCCTGCCCTTTGCCACCCTGTATATGCAGGATCACTTTGTCGCCTGGTGGCTGCTCTTGTGCTACGGCCTGGTCTGCGTCGCCGTATGCAGCCGTGCGGGCGTCCGTTTCAAGATCCTGCTGCCGGCGCTGCTCTCCGTCGCGGTTTTGGCCGTCAACCTGGAGGCTATGAAGCTCAGCTATGCCGCCGGGCGGGGCGTGATCTCTGTGCTGGATGTGGGGCAGGGGCAGTGCATCAGCGTCTTTTCCGGGGACCGGACCTTGCTGATCGACTGCGGCGGCCTGAACACGGCGGACAACGCGGGAGAGACTGCCGGGGCCTATCTGACCAGCCGGGGGCGGCCCTGCGTGGACGTCCTGCTGCTGACTCATCTCCACGCCGACCACGCCAACGGCGTCACCATGCTGATGGAGATGGCGGAAGTAAAGCAGCTGTACATACCGGCCAACTGCAGCGATGACGACGGGCTGCTCCCGAAGATCCTGGAGAGCGCTGAAAGGCACGGCACAGAGGTGCAGACCGTCAGCGAGGACGAGCTTCTGCGCCTGGACGGCATCACGGCGCAGCTGTACGCGCCCGGAGAGGCCGGGGAAGTCAACGAGCGCTGCGTCATGACCAAGGTCTCTCTGGGCGATTACGACATGCTTGTGACTGCCGACTCCTCCAAGACCGTGGAGCGGGCATTGATTGAAAGTCATCCCGTCAGGGACGTGGAGCTCCTGATCGCCGGGCATCATGGCTCCCGCAACGCCTGCTGCGGGGAGCTGCTGGGCAGTATCGGGGCGGACACGGCGGTTATCAGCGTGGGCTACAACAGCTTCGGCCACCCCACTTATGAGACGCTGGAGAGGCTGGCGGCTTACGGCTATCAGATTTACAGAACGGATCTGAACGGGACCGTGGAATTTCGGATAGGGTAAACGAAATGGCAAAGAAAAAGGCAAAAACCGAAGAAAAGCTGAACTACGCCGCGGAGCTTCGCCGTCTGAAGGAGGAGGGGCCAAAGCCGCTGTACCTGCTCTGGGGGCCGGAGGACTATCTGCGGGAGCAGTATCTGCTCCAGCTGAAAAAGATCTGCCTCCCGGAGGGGGAGGACAGCTTCAGCTATAAGCGGCTTGACGGCCCGGAGCTGGACCCGGACGAGCTGCAGCTGGCGGTGGACGCCATGCCCTTTTTGACCGAGCGCAGCTTTGTGGAGCTGCGGGACGTGGAGCTGAACAGCCTGAAGGAGCCGGAGAAAATTCTGGACGTTCTGTCCGATATTCCCGATACCTGCACGGTGGCCTTTGTCCAGGGGCCGCAATATGAGCCGGACGGGCGGCTGCGGCTCACGAAAGGGCTCCGTGGCCTGGCGGTGGAGCTGAAATTTACCCAGCAGTCCCAGAGCCTGCTGGTCAACTGGATCAGCCGCCGCTTTGCCGACGCCGGAAAGAGCATCAGCATGGAGGCGGCGGAGCGGCTGATCTTCGTCAGCGGCGACTTGATGAACGGGCTGATCCCGGAGATCGAAAAGCTGGCCGCCTATGCCAAAGGCAGCAAAATAACGGTGGAGGACGTGGACGCGGTGGCGCACCACGTACCGGAGGCCGTGATCTTTGAGATGACGGATTACATCGCGCAGAAGAAGCACAACAGCGCCCTGGCGGTCCTGGCCGAGCTCCTGGCGGATAAGGACAACGAGCCCATCGCCATGCTGGCCGCCCTGGGGAACCAGATGCGCAAGCTCTACGCGGCCCGGCTGGCCCTGGAGCAGGGCCTGGGACGGGACTTCGTGATGGAATCCTGTTCCGTGCGATACCCCAACATCGCCATCATGCTGCTCAACTCCGCCCGTGGCTTCACGCTGCCCCAGCTGAAACGGGCGGTGGAGCTCTGTGCGGAGACGGATTACAGGATCAAAAGCAGCGGTCAGAAGGACCGGGAGCTGCTGACGGAGGCCGTGCTGCGGATCGCGGCGGGGGAGACGGATGCACAGAGTTAAAGAGGCCATTGTGGTGGAAGGTCGCTATGACAAAAACGCCCTGAGCCAGGTGGTGGACGCGCTGATCCTGGAGACCTCCGGCTTTGGCCTGTTCAAGGACCGGGAAAAGCAGAAGCTCCTCCGCCTGATCGCCCAGGCGAAGGGGCTTATCGTTCTGACCGATTCCGACGGGGCGGGCTTTGTGATCCGCCGTTTCATCAGCTCCTGCGTGGACCCGGCGCTGGTGAAGCACGCCTATATTCCGGATATCTACGGCCGGGAGCGCCGCAAAAGCGCTCCCTCCAAGGAGGGCAAGCTGGGCGTGGAGGGGATGCAGCCCCAGATCCTGCTGGAGGCGCTGATCAGGGCCGGCGCCACGCTGGATGACGCGGCGCCGGAGACTAGGCCGGCGCAGATCACCAAGGCGGATCTGTACGCCCGGGGCCTCAGCGGCCGGGAAAACAGCCGGGAGCTCCGGAGCAGGCTTTTAAAGCAGATGGAGTTGCCGGAGCGGCTGACGGCGGACGGTCTATTGGCGGTTTTGAACGCCGTTATGAGCCGGGAGGAGTTTTACGCTCTTCATTTTTGACACAGTTCCTCCATACAGACTGACAGCAGCACCGCCACCAGCAAAAGCGCCTGGCAGTTCTCCTCCAGGGCCATGGCGGTCATATACAGGTCATAGCCCCGGACCATGCTGCCGTCCCATTTCAGCAGCAGCATAAGCGCGCAGAACAGCAAAAAGCAGCACATTTGAAGCGCGCGGATGAATATGTACCAGGCTGCCGGACACATGGACAGCATCCGGCGCAGTATGGCTTTGAGTTTCACAGGCATCCCTCGTTCCTGCCTTTGATTTTAAATGAAAGCTCCCGCTCGTATCAAGGCAAAAAATTTTCCAGCACGGCGGGGGACGTTTGAAATGCTGCTATGAAAGCTTTTAAACTGTAGACAAAGGTTCACTGCCTTCGCTGCGGAGCGGCGAATAGGGAATTTAAATCGTTTTTGAGGCAGCTTTGCCGCCTCAAAAACACTCTAAGGCGAGCTAAGCGAGCCCTCGCGCCGACCAAACGGGGCGAAGCCCCTGCGATCAGCGCGAGATCCTCAAATGCGAGCCCAACGAAGTGGGTCGCATTTGAAGCGTGTCGCCTTGTGCGACACGCTAGCCCTTCAGGGGCCCGGAAAACAAGGAATTTCCGGGCCCCTGAAGGGCAAATTGTGAATTTTAAATTAAAACTTCCGCGTAGTTGCAGACAAATGAAATCCCGCGTGATAAAATAAGCAAAACTTAGTTTCGGCGCTCTTTTGGATAGAGAAGCGCGCCGCCCCGGACAGATCCAGGGCGGCGCTGGCACTCCCGGCGCGATTCGAACGCGCGACCTTCCGCTTAGGAGGCGGACGCTCTATCCTGCTGAGCTACGAGAGCAGATGAAGAGCCCGAAAGCTCTGTTATTTTACCTTATAATTGATTCGGTGTCAATAAATTCTTGAAACAGAAGGGATCGCCATGCTGAAACTGAAGGCTATCAAGAAGGACTATGTGGTGGGCGAATCGGTGGTGCACGCGCTCAAGGGCGTGGACCTGGAATTCCGGGAGCACGAATTTGTCGCCATCCTGGGCCACTCCGGCTGCGGCAAGACCACGCTGCTGAACATCGTGGGCGGGCTGGACCAGTATACCAGCGGCGACCTGATCATCAACGGCAAGTCCACCAAGAACTTTAACGACGGGGATTGGGACGCCTACCGCAACCATTCCATCGGCTTTGTCTTTCAGTCCTATAACCTGATCCCGCACCAGTCCGTGCTGTCCAACGTGGAGCTGGCCCTCACCCTCTCCGGCGTGGCGCCCTCAGAGCGGCGGACCCGGGCCGTGGAGGCGCTGGAAAAGGTGGGCCTTGGCGATCAGCTCAGCAAGAAGCCGAACCAGCTCTCCGGCGGTCAGATGCAGCGGGTGGCCATTGCCCGCGCCCTGGTGAACAATCCGGACATTCTCCTGGCCGACGAGCCTACCGGCGCGCTGGACTCGGATACCTCCGTTCAAATCATGGAGATCCTCAAGGAGATCTCCAAGGATAAGCTCATCATCATGGTGACCCACAACCCCGACCTGGCCAACGAATACGCGGGGCGGATCATTCGGCTGAAGGACGGCCTGATCGTGGGGGACAGCGACCCCTATACCTCCGGCGAGGTGGAAAATGCGGACGAGGGCCACCGGCGGAAGCCCGCCATGAGCTTCTTTACCGCCCTGTCCCTCTCCACCAACAACCTGATGACGAAAAAAGCCCGGACCATTCTGACCGCCTTTGCCGGCAGCATCGGCATTATCGGCATTGCTCTGATCATGTCCCTGTCCAACGGCATTCAGAATTACATCGACAAGGTCCAGGAGGACACCCTGTCCAGCTATCCTATCACCATCCAGGCGGAGACGGTGGACATGACGGGTATGATCACCAGCCTGATGGGCGTGCAGGCGGAGGCGGCGGAGAACCGGCACGACAAGGACGCCGTCTACTCCAGCACTATCATGTACGACCTGATGAACTCCATGATCTCCGCCGAGCGGGAGGTCAACAACCTGAAGGATTTCAAGACCTATCTGGAGAGCGAGAACAGCGAGATCGCCCAGTATGTGAGCTCCATCCAGTATTCCTATGACCTGGATCTGAACCTCTTCGCGGAGGACGTGGACGGCAACATCGTCAAGACGGACATTGTGGAGCTGCTCCAGAGCGCTATGAGCGCCACCTACGGCGGGGACTACAGCTCCTTCTTCTCCACCTACGGCTCCTATTACTCCATTGCGAACGTCTGGCAGGAGATGCTGCCCGGTGAAAACGGGGAGCTGATCAACCCGCTGCTCCAGGAGCAGTATGACCTGCTCTACGGCAAGTGGCCTGAGAACTATGACGAGGCCATCCTGGTGGTGGACAAAAATAACGAGATCTCGGACATGGTGCTCTATGCCCTGGGCCTCAAGTCCAACAGCAAGATCACCGACGACATGCAGGCCTTTATCTCCCAGGAGACGGTGGACGTGGAGTCGGAGAGCTGGAGCTATGAGGACGTCTGCAAGATGTCCCTGCGCTACATCTATCCGGCGGACCAGTACCAGTACGACGAGGAGAGCGGAGAGTACGTGAACCTGGCCGACGAGGAGCTGGGCCTGCGTACCCTGTACAAAAACGGCATGGAGGTCAAGGTCGTCGGAATCGTGCGGCAGAATGAGGACGCCCTGTCCGGCATGCTCACCGGCGCCATCGGCTATACCCACGCGCTGATCGAGCACATCATGCAGGAAGCCGAGACGAAAGATCTGGTCAAGCGGCAGCTGGCGGACCCGGACAAGGAGGTTTTCACCGGCCTGCCCTTCCTGGACGAGGACGACGAGGTGCTCTCCAAGAACCTGAAAACCCAGGCCGCCAAGGACTATCTGGCAAACGCCACGGAGGAGGAGCTGGCGGACGTATATATCGACTACATGTGCGTCCCCGAGGACGACTACGTGCAGGATCTGATCGACGAGCAGATGGAGGGCACCACCCGCAGCGATATCGAGGACATGGTCCTGGAGTATTACCCGGAGTACGCCTCCTTCCTGGAGCAGATGGACGACGACACCCTCTTTGACTACGTGGAGCAGATGATCGGCGAGCAGGTGAAGGAGCAGTACGCCATCCAGATGCGGGCCATGTACGAAAAGCTCTCGGATGCGGAGCTGGTGGAGGACTTCCAGCTTTTGGTCCTGGATGAGGACGATTACCTCTGGATCTACGACAACGCCATGCCCCCCGTCTATTCCGAAACCAGCCTGAAGGAGACGCTGAAAAAGCTGGGCTACGTGGACCTGGACAGCCCCAGCACCATCAACATCTACGCCTCCACCTTTGAGGATAAAGACAGCATTGCCGAGGCCATCGAGCACTATAACGACACGGTGGACGAGGAGGACCAGATCAGCTATACCGACGTGGTGGCCCTGCTGATGAGCTCCATTACCACCATCATCAACGTCATCAGCTACGTTCTGATCGCCTTTGTCGCCATCTCGCTGGTGGTCTCCTCCATCATGATCGGCATTATCACCTATATCAGCGTGCTTGAGCGGACCAAGGAGATCGGTATCCTCCGGGCCATTGGCGCCTCCAAGAAGGACGTCTCCCGGGTCTTCAACGCGGAAACCTTCATCATCGGCTTTACCGCCGGAGCGATCGGGATCCTGATGACCCTGCTGCTGAATATCCCCATCAATATCATTGTCCACGACCTGACGGGGATTTATGCCCTCAACGCCACGCTCCCCTGGGTGGGCGGCGCGGCGCTGGTGGTGATCAGCGTGGTGTTGACCTTCATTGCCGGCCTGATCCCCTCGGGTCTGGCCGCCAAGAAGGACCCTGTGGAGGCCCTGCGCACCGAATAAAAAGTAAACAGCTCAAATTGCCGGACCGTTCTGGTCCGGCAATTTCAAGTTGAAGACAAAGTGTCTTCAACTTGAAAGCTTATCCAGGAGCATTCAAAAATGCTCCTGGATAAGAGCAGATTGAACGCAGAAAGAGGGCTCCCGCCCCCTCTCTGCACTCTCCCCCTGCAGTTCTATACATTGCCGATAGCTTTGTCTACAGTCTGCAATTGCCGGATCATCAGATCCGGCAATTTTTTTGAGGCGGGCGCAACCGGGGCGAATAAAGAGGGTCTATTTAGGTAGATACCCAAAAAAGGAGGGAAACTACTATGAAAAAAATCATTTGCCTGCTTCTGGCCGTTGCGCTCTGCCTGAGCGCCTGCGGGAGAGACAAAGGCGCCTCAACGCCCCAGGAGGCGGGAAGCGCTGACGCCCCGGCTCTGGCTGCCAGGCCGGCCAATCTGAGCGGAGAGGCTCGCCGGATGGCCTCAGAGACGCTGCCCATGCCGGAAACCGGGATCAATCTGTTCGACGCAGTCGGGACACCCAGCGGGGCCTTTCTGTACGGCGTGGACGAGAACCAATTGGCCCGTTATTTTACCCTGGACACGGAGAGCCTGGAAATCAAAGCGCTTCCGGAGCTACCCTCCGATAGGCCGGAGGCCCTCTGTGCCTCGCCGGACGGGACGCTCCGGGTCCTGTACCGCACGGAGGAGGGCCGCTGCTGCCTGCTTTCCCGCTCCCCGGAGGGGGCCGTGGAGGAGCTCCTGCTGCCGGATGAACTGCTGAACGGGGAGCCGGTGGCCAGCTTTGAAGCGGCGGAGGGCGCGTTATATGTCACGACTCCCCAGCGGGCCTTTTCCTTTGACGCCGGCGGCAAGCTGCTGCGGGATTACGGGACGGCTCAAAGTCCGCGGAGCTTTCTGCGGCTCGGGTCCGGCCAGCTCCTGCTGATCAACCACGGCAACTCCGGCAATAACCGGCCGGGAGCTGTCAACAACGCGGAGATCCAGGAGATCGGATCGGATGGCGCGCCGGGAGAGCGCTATCAGGTGGAGAGCATGTTTACCCTCTACCTGGCCGGGAGCGGCGGCCAGCTCCTGGTCCGGCAGAATGACATTCTCTACCGGTACGACTATAAAACCGGAAACGGCGAGGCGCTGATCAATTGCTTTACCAGCGGCATAACGAATGTTGGGCTGGTCTGCCTGGGAGAGGATCTGTTTTTCAGCGTTGACCAGGGAAAACCCTTCGTCTGGCGGCCCTGGGAAGGGGGAGAGGTCCAGATCCTGACCCTGGCCACCTATGACATAGAATTCGGCCTGAAAAAGGACATTGAAGCCTTTAATGAGAGCAACAGTGAGTACATGATCCAGCTGATAGACTACGCGGACTATGACACCTATGAGGACCAAAACACCGGGCTGAACAAGCTGGCCACGGACATCATCAGCGGCAACGCGCCGGATATCTACGACATGAGCCGTTTTTCCGTGAACCAGTATGCCGCCAAAGGGCTTTTGGAAGATCTGAAGCCCTATTTTGAGGCGGACCCGGACATGAATTACAGCGATCTTGTGCCAAACGTGGCCCAGGCCATGGAGTTTCACGGCGGCCTATACCAGCTGGTCCCCGGTTTTGAACTGGTGACGGTGGCGGGGGACCGGTCCACCGTCGGGCCTGACTGGGGCGTAGAGCGCTTTCTGGAGCTGACCCGTGAGCTGCCCCACGAGAGCATTTTCGGCCTGGATCTGACCCGGGATACCTTCATGGGACTGGTTTTAGCCTTCATGCACAGAGAGCTGTATTCCGAGGAGGAGCTCTGGTGCGATTTCCAGAACCAGGACTTTATGGACATGCTGTCCTTTGCGGCCAGTCTGCCCGCCTCCTTTAATTATGACGGAAGCCAGGGCACTGACATCGGGAGGGCCTATGCCGGGGAGCAGGTGCTGATTTTGACCGGCTTGGATGCCAGTGCGGTGGACGAGGTCTCCTGGATGGACGCGATTTTCGGCGGAGAGGCCCAGTTTGTGGGCTTCCCGACCGCTGAGGGCAGCGGCTTTGGCTTCCGGCCCACCGCGCAGCTGGCCATGTCCTCCGCGGGACACAATAAGTTCGGCGTGTGGGAGTTCTTCCGGTATCTCCTCTCGGACGAGCTGCTGGATCAGGGCTTCTACGGCCTGCCTCTGCGCACCGCCGCGCTGGAGCGCCGCCTGGACAAAGGCATCGCGAAAAACATGGAAAAGCCTGCCACGGTGAATACCGCCTCCACCACCGATTGGGTGTCGTTCGAAGGCGCGCCGGTGGACGAGAGCATGCGGGAGCGGATCCACACTATGGTGGACAAAATCGACTGCTGCACCGTCTGCGACAGCACCATCCTATCCATCGTCATGGAGCAGGCGGAGCCCTTCTTCGCCGGGGGAAAGACCGTGGAGGACGCCGCCGCAGGCATCCAGTCCCGGGTGAATATCTACCTTTCCGAGCAGTACGGCTGAACATAGAAGCATTCTGGACCGGGCTTTGAATAAGGCCCGGTCCATTTTTTTCAGAAAAACAGGATTTTCCATCAAATCAAATGCACATTTGTTTATTGTGATAGATTTTGCATTTTGAGAAAAAGCACTTTAGTTCAATTTGCCCGCTTGACAGGGCAGGGGAGCGGTTGTATAATTTAGCCAACCTGAGGGGTAGAAGAAGAATCCCTCGTACAAGGGAAAAGGCGTGGATGAAGACAAGTACCGTGAAGATCGGCTTCAGCGAGCCGGGGCATGGTGTGAGCCCGGCAGTACGGATCACGGGAATAACACTTCGGAGCCGCGAACCCAACGGCCGCAGGCCCAGTAGGGGAGACGCGATGCGCGGCGTTAAAGCGCACGGGTTTGATAGAACCCGAAAAGTGACTGCTTTGGCAGTAAATTAGGTGGCACCGCGGATCAGCAGCTATTCGTCCTAAAATTTATATGGACGGCTGCGCAGATTTCGGAGGTGCTTTTTTATGTGTTCCATTATGGGTTTTCTCTCTGACGGGCTGGACGAACAGTCCGTACGGCCGTATTTTGACCGGACGGTTTCCCGCGGCCCGGATCAGACCCGCATTGAGAAAGCGGGCAGCGGCCTGCTCTGCTTCCACCGGCTCTCCATCATGGGCCTGCACGAAGAGGGCATGCAGCCCTTTCATCTGGGGCGGGATATGGTGGTCTGCAACGGAGAGCTCTACGGCTTTCGAAAGATGAAAGCGGCGCTGAGCGAGAAATACAGCTTTGTCAGCGATTCGGACTGTGAGATCATCCTCCCCCTGTACCGGGAGTACGGGCTGGAGATGTTTAAGCTGCTGGACGCGGAGTTCGCCATGATCCTCTACGACGGGACAAAGGACGAACTGATCGCCGCCCGGGACCCCATCGGGATCCGCCCGCTGTATTACGGCTATCTGCCGGACGGAGCGCCGGTTTTCGCCTCCGAGGCCAAAAACCTGGTGGGCCTCTGCCCGGAGGTCATGCCCTTCCCGCCGGGACATTATTACGCCGGCGGAAGGTTTGTCCGCTATGCGGACCTGACCACGGTGGAGCAGTATTCGGAGGACGGCATTGACGCCGTCTGCGCCAAGATTCGGGAGAAGCTCATTGCCGCGGTGGAAAAGCGGCTGGACGCGGACGCGCCTTTGGGCTTTCTGCTCTCCGGCGGCCTGGATTCCAGCCTGGTCTGCGCCATCTCCGCCAAGCTTCTGCACCGGAAGATCCGGACCTTTGCCATCGGCATGGACACGGACGCCATCGACCTGAAATATGCCCGCCAGGCGGCGGAGTATATCGGCGCGGAGCACACGGAGGTCTATATGACCCGGGAGCAGGTCCTGGCCTCTCTGGAGGAGGTCATCGCCCTGCTGGGGACCTACGATATCACCACCATCCGGGCCAGCATGGGCATGTATCTGTGCTGCAAGGCCATCCACGAGCAGACGGACGTGCGGGTGCTCATGACCGGGGAGATCTCCGACGAGCTCTTCGGCTACAAATACACGGATTTTGCCCCCTCTTCCGAGGCCTTCCAGCAGGAGGCCAAGAAGCGGATCGACGAACTGCACATGTATGACGTCCTCCGGGCCGACCGCTGCATTTCCGTCAACTCCCTGGAGGCCCGGGTGCCCTTCGGGGACCTGGACTTCGTGCGCTACGTCATGAGCGTGGACCCGGAGCTGAAGCTGAACCGCTACGGGATGGGCAAATACCTGCTGCGCAAGGCCTTCGCGGAGGACCACATTCTCCCGGAGGGCATCCTTTGGCGGCAGAAGGCCGCTTTCTCCGACGCGGTGGGCCATTCCATGGTGGACGACCTGAAGGAGTACGCGGAAGGCCTGTACAGCGACGAGGCCTTTGAAACCGCCCGGGCCAAGTACGATTTCGCTCAACCCTTCACCAAGGAGAGCCTTTTGTACCGGGAGATTTTTGAGAAGTACTATCCGGGTCAGGCCCGGATGGTCAAGGATTTCTGGATGCCGAACCGCCAGTGGGAGGGCTGCGACGTGAACGATCCCTCCGCCCGCGTGCTCTCCAACTACGGGGCAAGCGGCTGCTGATCACGGCGGGGAAAGGGGAGCGCCTATGCCGCCAGCCACCGGAAAAATGACGATTTTTGTCTCCGCGGCCTGCGCCGGGGCCGCACAGCGCCTGCCGCGCCTGCTGCCGCCCCTGCGTGTCCGGGCGGAACTGCTCACCGTACCGCCGGCGGAGCTTTCCGCCCTTCTGGCCGAGCGCCCGGCAGACGCGGTGATCCTGGGTCCCGGCCAGTTTGAGCTGGCAGCGGACCTCTCCGAGCACAGCTACACGGGGGTCCTGCTGCTGGCGGAAGGGGAGGCGCTGCGGGACCTGGCCGCGGCCTGCGCGGCTTCCGGCGTGCTGCTGGCGGACGCTCAGAGTCTGGACGCCGCCTTGCCGCAGCTTCTGGCCCTGTGCAGCCGCCTGCGCCTGCTCCGGGCCAGGACAGTGGTGCTCCGGCAGAAGCTGGACGACACCCGCCTGATCAGCCGGGCAAAGCTGCTGCTCATGTCCCGCTTTAAAATGAGCGAGGGCGAAGCCCACCGCTATATCGAGAAAACCGCCATGGACGGCGGGACAAAGCGGCGGGAGGTGGCGGAGCGGATCATCCGCACCTATGAAGAATAAGCCTGGCTCCGGCAAAGATGCCGAATGAGGCGGTTTATTTGCGCTGGATTTAAAGCATTTTAACAAAAATACGCATGGTCTGTTGACAAAAAAGCGCATCCGTTCTATAATCGCAGCCATGATGAAGCGGCAAAGACGTCGTTGGTTATTACGGCGTCTTTGCCGCTTCTTTTAATAGGCAAATGTCAGATTTTAATAGAAACGAGGTCAAAACGATGAATTCGGTCACTGAGATTTTCGGCTCCATGGTTTTTAACGACTCCGTTATGCGTTCCCGCCTGCCCAAGGACGTGTTCAAGCAGGTGCAGCGCTCCATCAAGGACGGACGCCGCCTGGACAGCGCCGCCGCCGTGGTGGTCGCGAACGCCATGAAGGACTGGGCCATTGAGAAGGGCGCCACCCATTTCACCCACTGGTTCCAGCCCATGACCGGCATCACCGCCGAGAAGCATGACAGCTTCATCTCCCCGGTGGACGGCGGAAAGGTCATTATGGAGTTCTCCGGCAAAGAGCTGATTCAGGGTGAGCCGGACGCTTCCAGCTTCCCCTCCGGCGGCCTGCGCGCCACCTTTGAAGCCCGGGGCTACACCGCCTGGGACCCCACCTCCTACGCCTTTATCAAAGACGGCGTTCTCTGCATCCCCACCGCCTTCTGCTCCTACACCGGCGAGGCGCTGGACAAGAAGACCCCTCTGCTCCGCTCCATGGAGGCCATCAACCGCCAAGGCATGCGGGTCATCAAACTCTTCGGGAACGACGACGTGACCTCTATCAAGACCACTGTGGGCCCGGAGCAGGAGTACTTCCTGATCGACCGGGAGGTATACGAAAAGCGTAAGGACCTGATCTACACTGGCCGGACCCTCTTCGGCGCCAAGCCGCCCAAGGGGCAGGAGCTGGAGGATCACTACTTCGGCGCTATCAAGAGCCGGGTCGCCTCCTTCATGAAGGAGCTGAACGAGGAGCTCTGGAAGCTGGGCATTATGGCCAAGACGGAGCACAACGAGGTGGCCCCCGCCCAGCATGAGCTGGCCCCTATCTTCACGACTACCAACATCGCCGCCGACCACAACCAGCTCACCATGGAGCTGATGCAGAAGGTGGCCAAGAAGCACGGCATGGTCTGCCTGCTGCATGAAAAGCCCTTCGCCGGCGTCAACGGCAGCGGCAAGCACAACAACTGGTCCATCGTCACCAACACCGGCGTAAACCTTTTGGAACCCGGCGAGACGCCCTACGAGAACGCCCAGTTCCTGCTCTTCCTCTGCGCCGTGATCCAGGCGGTGGACGATTATCAGGATATGCTGCGCATTGCCGTGGCCTCTGCGGGCAACGATCACCGGCTGGGCGCCAACGAAGCGCCCCCCGCCATTGTCTCCATGTTCCTGGGCGACGAGCTGCAGAACATTCTTTCTGCCATTGAAAACGACGAGCCCTACGGCGGCAAGGAGCAGGAGCTCATAAAGGTCGGCGTCCATGTGCTGCCCAAATTTCCCAGAGACACCACTGACCGGAACCGGACCTCTCCCTTTGCCTTCACCGGCAACAAGTTTGAGTTCCGTATGCTGGGCTCCGCCCACTCCATCTCCGGGACCAACGTGGTGCTCAACACCGCCGTGGCCGAGTCCCTCCGGCAGTACGCGGACATTCTGGAGAACGCCGACGACTTTGAGACAGCCCTGCACGACCTGATCAAACGGGTCATTAAGGAGCACAAGCGCATCATCTTCAACGGCAACGGCTATGACGACGCCTGGATCGCCGAGGCGGAGAAGCGGGGCCTGCTGAATCTGAAGTCCACGCCGGACTGCGTTCCCTACTACCTGGCCCCCAAAAATGTGGAACTCTTCACCCGGCACAAGGTCTACTCCTACAGTGAGATCCACGCCCGGTACGAGATCAAGCTGGAAAACTACTGCAAGGTGCTGCATATCGAGGCGCTCACCATGCTGGACATGGTGTGGAAGGATATTCTCCCCGCCGTCAGCGCCTATTCCAAGAGCCTGACCGACACGGCCCTGGCCAAGAAGGCTCTGAGCGCCGAGATAGACTGCGGCTTTGAGACGGATCTGGCCGCTAAAATCAGCGCCCTCACCGCCTCCGCCGTGGAGAAGACCAAAGCCCTGGAAGAAGCCGTCATGGAAGGCAAGAACATCGGTGACAGCCTGGAGTTTGCCCGGTATTACCGGGACGTGGTGTTCGCCGCCATGAACGAGCTGCGGATCGTTGTGGATGAGTTGGAAACCCACACCTCCTCCAAGTTCTGGCCCTATCCCTCCTACGGCGACCTGCTCTTCAGCGTCAAATAAAGCAACATAAAAACTTCCCTCCGGTCAGGTCCGGAGGGAGTTTTTTGTCAGTATGTCAAATAGATCAGGCCGTTGAGGAGATTGGCGCTGTGCTCCTTCACATAGGCGGCAAATTCCAGCCGGCTGATCTCATAGGCCTGGCCCCAGGAGGAGATGCGCAGCCAGTCGTCCTCCATGCCGGTGACGGCCACAAAGTGGGCCTTGGCAGAACTGGCCGGCACGCGGCGTCCGTCCGGCAGGCGGCGGTAAAAGCGGAGCCGGTTTTTTTGCCAAACATAGGGGAAATTCTGCCCGATGGCCAGCAGGGAAGGGGAGTCCTCCCGGAGGCCGGCCTCTATCCGGGGCCAGATTTTCTCCGACGCGGGTACGACATGGGCCCGGCGGGGGATCTGTTCGTCGTGCAGCAGCCGGTTTAGGCCCAGGCACAGCACCGCAGGGTTGATCCCGAAGGGTGGGATCAGGGGGAAGTATTTCCCGCAGAGGCGGGAGAGCAGGCTGTTATACAGGGAGAGGGGAATCGGCCCGTCCGGTATCTGCTCCAACCCCCGGCCGCAGGCCCGGCTCAGATAGATCGCCGTATCCAGCGCCGCCACAGGGCCGCAGCCGCATTTCCGGATAACCGGCTTGTCCGACCAGAGCTGGCTCCCGCCGTAAGACAAAAGCCCGTTTTTACATACCTGAACATATTCGCTTTTCAGACATACCGGCACGCCGCAGGCCCTCCTTTCTCTTTCACATGGATAAATTATAGTCTTTTTTCCCCTCATGCGCAAGCCGTCCGGGAAATTTCAGAAAGCAGGTGACAAAAGGGGGAGGACAGTGCTATAATTTTTGAAGACTTCGTATTTTGGAGGTGCCTATGCTTGATTTTTTGAGAAGCGAGGGAATTGAGGAGAGCGTACTCGCCAAAATTGAAGCGTTTCGGAGGCAGTATCCGGCCCCGGAGGGGCAGCAGAACCGGATTCCCCGGCCAAAATTTCACTATTATGGGAAGGAAATCTGGCTGAAAGCTCTGACGGCGCTGCTCTCCGGTGAGAATTTGCTGCTGGTTGGTCCCAAGGCCACCGGGAAAAACGTGCTGGCGGAAAATCTGGCGGCCGTGTTCAACCGCCCTGAGTGGGATATCTCCTTCTATCTCAACACCGACGCCGCCTCCCTCATCGGGACGGACACCTTTAAAGGCGGCGAGGTCAGCCTGCGGCACGGGCCTATTTACCAGTGCGCCGAGTACGGCGGCTTCGGCATCCTGGACGAGATCAACATGGCCAAGAACGAATCGCTGGCCGTGCTTCACGCCACGCTGGACTTTCGCCGGATCATCGACGTGCCCGGCTATGAGCGGATCCAGCTGGCGCCCTGCACCCGCTTTATCGCCACCATGAATTACGGCTATGCCGGGACCCGGGAGCTCAATGAGGCGCTGGCCTCCCGCTTCATGGTGATCAACATGCCCATCATTTCCCGAGAAAATCTGGAGAAGCTGCTCAAGACCCAGTATCCCCGGCTGAAGGATGCCTATGCCGGGCAGCTGGCCGGGCTGTTCCAGGAGATCAGGACCAAATGCGAGAGCGCGGAGATTTCCACCAAGGCGCTGGACCTGCGGGGTCTTCTGGCGGCGGTATCTCTTGCGGCCAACGGCCTGTCCCTGGTTCAGGCCCTGGAGCTGGGCATCATCAACAAATCCTTTGACGATTATGAGCGGCAGCTGGTCTCCGATCTGATTGCTGCCCGTATCCCGGATTTGGACGCGGCGGAGCTGTTCGATCCATGAGCAGCGCGATCACCGAGCTTCAGGACAAGCGGGCCGCCAACCTGATCTGGAACGCCGCCGGAGATTACGGCTTTACGCCGGATTTCAAGTCCTTTGATTCGGCAGGGCAGGCGGAGATCTATTTCAACTGCATTCTTGGCGCAGCCCGCAAGCATTATGACTATGCCCAGCTGCAAAGCGTCTTTGCCGCCTTTGACCAGTATGAAGAGGGGGAGATGTACCAGGGGCTGTTCTGGCTGGGCTTGGAAAACTGTGTCTTTTGCCGGGAAGTAGATGGGCGTCCGGCGCTGGCCGCCCTGCGCCGGCAGTATGCAGAGGCCATGGTGGCGGAATATTCCCGCCAGGGCTTTGATGATTACCGCCTGTTTGAGTGCCTGGCCAGGGCTCATTACATGCGGGTGCTAGGCCAGGAGCCGGACTTGAGCGGTTATGATCTCCGGCTCCTGGACGAGCTGGAGTTTCCTCCGGAGCTCAGCACGGAGGAGCTGGTCTGCCGGGCAAAGGAGCTCTTTTCCCACTGGTTTCAGATCCGCACAGAGGAGCGCAAACGGGAAAAACGAGGTCCGCTGTTTTCTCTGAAGCGGCGGGGCCCGGGGAAGGGGAAGGCCAGGCGCTTCGGCGGCGGCTTTCTCCTGCATAGCGCCAACGCCTATGGCGGCGCCGAAGCCGGCGGACGGGACGGTAAAGAGGAGATCCGCAGCAAAATGAGCGCGGCGGAGCTGCGGAGCTTCATGACGGAGAAATACGGCCAGGCCCTGTTTTCCGATTGGCAGACCCAGGAGCTGGAAAATCTGCTCTGCACCGGAAACCACGCCGGCTGCCATCTGCATTTTACAAAGGGGGTCCCTGTCAAAGGGACGATCCGCAACGGCTTCGAGGCGCTGCAAAAGACAAAGGAGGCCGACCAGATCGCCCGCAACCGGCAGACCTATCAAAAAAATCTGTCCCAGAACAGAACCTGCATCGCCAAGCTGGCGGGGAAGATCCAAAACTCCGTCTTGCTGTACATGCAGCCCTCCCCGGTCAAGGCCAATTCCGGCCGGATAAACGGCGGGACGGTCTGGCGGGCGGTCCATCTGGATGACGACCGGGTTTTTGTCCGGGAGGAGAACGGCGACCTGGGGAATCTGAGCGTGGATATCCTGCTGGACGCCTCCACCTCCCAGAAAAACCGGCAGGAGACGGTCTCCGGCCAGGGTTATATCATTGCCGAGGCGCTGCAGCGCTGCGGTATTCCCTGCCGGGTCAGTTCCTTCTGCTCCATGACCGGCTATACCATTCTGCGGATCTTCCGGGACTATAACGAGCCCGGCAGCAACGACAAGATCTTTGAATATGTCTCCAACGGCTGCAACCGGGACGGCCTTGCCATCCGGGCTGTCAGGCAGCTTATGAGCGGCTCGGACTATGAGCATAAGATCCTGATCATTCTCTCCGATGTGAAGCCCAACGACATCAAGAAAATACCCGGCGGCGCGGACGGGGAACTGGTGCCCTATGAAAAGCAGGCGGGCATCCGGGATGTGGCCAGCGAGGTGCGCCTGGCCCGGGCGGAGGGGATCGCGGTGATCTGCGTTTTCACCGGGGAGGACGAGGACCTGCCCGCGGCCAAGCTGGTCTATGGGCGGGATTTCACCCGCATTCAGTCTATGGACAAGATGGCCGACGCGGTGGGGACCCTGATCCAGAACCAGATCCGAAATCTCTAAGCAAACAGGAAAATATACAGAAGCAGGCCACGTTCATACGCGACCTGCTTCTGTATACGACAAAAATCTTAAAGTTTTGCCGGAAATTCTTAAATTTTCTTATAGAGCCGGACAAGCGGGCTCTTTTCTGTTATAATGAGCACCGCGGCAAAACGGCTTTTTATTTGGCCAGCACTTTCTTGAGCCTGGCGTAGCGGGGGAGAGAGTGCTCCAGCGGAAGCTCCGGCTCGCCCTGGATCAGGGGCAGCACATAGTCGATAAACTCGTGCTTCAGGCCGTTATGCTCGGCGTTGATCCACTCCAGGGGGACTTTCTTCTCATAGTTTGCCACAGAGGACAGGGGGAGCAGCTCCAGCTTGCAGACGTACTTGCCGTCCACCGTCTCCCGCTTGAAGGCCACCATCTGGCCGGTGACGCCGGAGACCGCCTGCCGGACCGCTTCCTGTCCGGCACCGAAGGCCTCGTTGATATCCGTGGCTGAAGCCAGGTGCGCGCCGCAGCGCTGCAGAAGGCTCAGCTCAATGCCGCGGACCTTGGCGCCGGTGTGTTTCTTCACCACGTCTGCCAGCATGGCGGCCAGGCCGCCCAGCTGGGCATGGCCGAAACCGTCGGTAGCGGAGGTCTTGGCCTCGGAGACGAAGCTGCCGTCGGCATAGTGGATGCCTTCGGAGACGGCCACCAGCACCTTGCCGTTGGCCTTGTACACCTTGTCCACGTCAGCGAGGAAGCGATCCATGTCAAAGTCGCACTCCGGCAGATAAATCAGGTCCGGCCCGGAGCCAAACTCAGTGGCCAGGGCGGCGCTGGCGGCCAGCCAGCCCGCATGACGGCCCATGATCTCCACGATGGTGATCATACCGTTGTCATAGACCCGGGCGTCCTTGTTGATCTCCATGCAGGAGGTAGCGATATACTTGGCGGCGCTGGCAAAGCCGGGGCAGTGATCCGTGCCGAAAAGATCGTTGTCGATGGTCTTTGGCACGCCCATCACCCGGCACTCATAGCCCACAGACTCCATATAACGGCTGATCTTGTTGCAGGTGTCCATGGAGTCGTTGCCGCCGTTGTAGAAGAAATACCGCACATTGTACTTCTTGAAGATCTCCAAAATGCGCTTGTAATCCGTGTCGTCCTGCTCCGGATCGGCGACCTTATACCGGCAGGAGCCCAGTTCGGAGGAAGGGGTGTTCAGCAGGAGCTTGAGCTCCTTCGGGTCCTCTTCATCCATCACATACAGCTTGTCATCCAGAACGCCGACAATGCCGTGCGCGGCGCCGTACACCTTGGTGATCTCCTCCGCCTCAAGAGCGGTTTTGATGACGCCGTAGGCGCTGGCATTGATAACGGCCGTGGGGCCGCCGGACTGACCAAAGATACATGCACCGACCAGTTTTTTGCTCATTGGGAAAAGCCTCCATAAAATAATAAAAAATTTTCGCGTTTTTTCTCAAAGCTGAGTATTGATTATGGCCAAGTTTGAGGATATAATATAAACGTAAATTTGTAAATGCGCTTTTTGTACAAATTTCAAGATTTTTTTAAGGGAGAACAAGAAAAATGCCACTGGTTACTACGAAAGAAATGTTTGAAAAGGCCTATTCCGGCGGTTATGCCATCGGCGCGTTCAATGTGAACAACATGGAGATCGTGCAAGGCATCACCGAAGCGGCCAAGGAGCTGAACGCCCCCCTGATCCTGCAGGTGTCCAAGGGCGCCCGGGCCTATGCCAACCACACCTATCTGCTGAAGCTGGTGGAGGCCGCCGTTATTGAGACCGGCCTGCCCATCGCCCTGCACCTGGACCACGGCGACAGCTTTGAGCTCTGCAAGTCCTGCATCGACGGCGGCTTTACCTCTGTCATGATTGACGCTTCCTCCAAGCCCTTTGAGGAGAACATCGCTCTGACCCATCAGGTGGTGGAGTATGCCCATGATCACGGCGTTGTGGTAGAGGCTGAGCTGGGCACGCTGGCCGGTATCGAGGACGAAGTGAACGTCTCCGCGGAGGACAGCTCCTATACCCGCCCCGAGGATGTGCAGGAATTCGTGCAGCGCACCGGCTGCGACTCCCTGGCCATCGCCATCGGCACCTCTCACGGTGCCTATAAGTTCAAGCCCGGCACCGATCCGAAGCTCCGTCTGGACATCCTGGAAGAGGTGGAAAAGCGCCTGCCCGGCTTTCCGATCGTGCTCCACGGCTCTTCCTCTGTCCCGCAGGAGTTTGTAAAGATCATCAACGAAAACGGCGGCAAGATGCCCGGCGCCATCGGCATTCCGGAGGAGCAGCTTCGGATGGCCGCCAAGATGGCCGTCTGCAAGATCAACATCGACTCTGACCTGCGTCTGGCTATGACTGCCTGCATCCGCAAGTATTTCAACGAGCATCCCGAGCATTTCGACCCCCGGCAGTATCTGGCCCCGGCCCGGGAGGCTATCAAGGCGATGGTCAAGCACAAGATCGTCGATGTTCTCGGCTGCGACGGCAAAGCCTGATCCGCACACACCGCGCAGAGATAGAAAGCAGGAGGTGGCAAAGTGAAAAAGAAGCCTGATCATGCCAAGAGCAAGCATGAGGCACACAGCGCGAAACCCAAACGCAGTCAGGATCACAGCCCCAAGCCCAAATCAGGCGCCGGGAACACGCTTTTTGACCCGATGCTGGTCATCCGGCTTGTGGTTGCCACGGTTATCTTCGCTGTGGCGTTGATTGCCCGGCTGTCCAACTTCGTTTACATTATCATGCTTGCGCTGGCCGCGGTCGTCGCCGGATATGATCTCGTTATGGCCGGCCTTCAGGCCATTGAAGAGAAGGACTATTTTGCCACCCCGCTTATTGTCGTGCTCATTGCCGCCATCTCCTACCTTATTAATTTCGCCTCGGAAGGGGCCGCGTTGATTATCCTCTATCAGATCGGCCTGCTGCTGATCTCCTACGCGGATGACAGGACGCGTAAATCCGCCCTGGAGCTTCTCCGCTATCAGGACGAGGAGACCAGAGCCAAGGTCGCCGAGCAGGTAGGGGAGAAGAAGAACGCCGCCATGGAGATCGAGTCCGTCATGAAATCCAGCGCAGGCTCCGTGCTGAAGCTGGCCATGGCCTTTGCGGTTCTCTATGCGGTGTTCCTTCCCCTGATGACCGGACTTACCTATATTGTCTCCATTCATCGGGCCATCACCATCATCCTGATCGCCACGCCCATGTCCGTGGTCATCGCCATGCCCCTGACCGGGATCGTGGGCCTGTGCTACAGCGCCCAGCAAGGGGTGCTGTACAACAGCGCGAAAGCCCTGGAGAGTGCCGGCGAGGCCAATATCGCAGTGTTCGACAAGGCGGGCATCTTCTCCGAGGCAAATCCCCGGGTGATTTCCGTCCAGCCTGAGGTGATCGACCAGGGCACATTTATGGACTTTGCCGCCCACGCTGTCTACTATTCCGAGCAGCCCTTTGCCAAAGCCATCGGCGCCATCTACAACCAGGAGTACAAGCTGAACGTGATCAGCGAATTTCGGGACATTCCCGGCAGCGGCGTGCGGCTCCGGATTGGCGAGGTCACCGTTATTTTGGCGAGCGCCGAGTATTTTGCCGGAAGGGGAGTCCGCGTTCCCGAGGACCAGGAGGACGGCGGACAGGTCTATTATATGACGCTTTCCGACCGGTATGTAGGGAAAATCGTGATCTCCGCCGATCTGAACGACGATGCGGTGGATCTTGCCCCCTCTATGCGTTCCGCTGGCATCCGCCGCTGCGTCCTGCTGACGGAGGACGGAAAAGGGGAGAGCGACCGGCTGGCGGAGGAGCTTGACTTCTCCGAGGTCTACGGGGAATGCGACACGGCCAAAAAGCTCAATATTATTAAAGAGCTGAACAAGGGCTCACAAAACCGCATCCTGTACATTTACTCTAACGGAATCGAATCGCACAGCGCTGCTGCCATCGATATGCGGGTGAGCCGCAAGGCGAAATACGCCGACGCGATTGTTCTGCCGGAGTATGTGGTGAACATTCCGTTCTCGCTCCAGGTCAGCGCCCGGATGCGCCAGGTGGCGATCGAAAACGCGGTCTTCGCCTTTGTAATCAAGGCGCTGCTGATTTTCCTCAGCATCATCGGTTACTGCAACATCTGGTTTGCCATTGTGATCGACATGGTGGCCGCCGTGGCGACCATCCTCAACAGCATCCGCGTCACCAACGAATCCCTGGTGGCTTCGCTGAAGTACAAGACCGGACGCGCGTAAGGAAACCCTGTGGGGAGAAACAGATGAAACAATTTCGGGCTGGCCGGGGGAGAATGCTTCCCCCGGCAGCTTGAAAAAAGACATTGGTTCGCATAATATCAATTAAGCGAACTTTAATAGGCCGTTTTTACGAAAAGGAGGCCGCCTTATGAATTTAGACCAGATTACCGACGCGCCGGATCTTTTAATGGAGTTTTTGGAATATCACTCCACTGTGCGCGGCCATTCCGATAAAACCGTCACCGGTTACTATCTGGATTTGAAAATTCTCTTTCGCTATCTGAAACGCCGCCGCCGTCTGGTGGATCCCAGCGTTCCTTTTAATGAGATCGATATCACCGACGTGGACATTGATTTTATCCGGGCCACGCGAATCGAAGAGCTGTACCGTTATCAGTCTTTTTCGCCGGAGATGCAGAATTCCTCCAACGCGCTCTCTGCGGCCAGCCGCTGCCGGCGAACCTCCTCGGTCAAATCCTTCTTCAATTACCTGACGGCGAAACGGCATCTGCTGGATTACAATGTTTGTCAAGAACTTGACATGCCGAAGCGCCAGGCCTCGCTGCCGAGATATCTGGAAGAGGCGGAATGTGAGCGTCTGCTGGCCGCCTGTGAGGGACCCTTTGCCCTGCGGGATTACTGCATCCTGATGCTGTTTATGTCCTGCGGCCTGCGGGTCTCAGAGCTTGTCTCCCTGAATGTGACAGACATTTACGAGGACCATCTACGGGTCCTGGGCAAGGGAAACAAAGAGCGCGTGGTCTATTTCGCCGAAGGCTGCCGGGAGGCGCTTGACGACTATCTGGCAGTCCGGAACAGCGAAAAGATCGTCCCGGAGGACAAAAACGCCCTGTTTATCAGCCGGGACAACCGGCGTATCAGCGTCCGGGGCGTGCAGAAAATGGTGGATAAAAAGCTCAAGCTGGCCGGACTGGACAGCAGCCGCTACTCGCCCCACAAGCTGCGGCATACGGCGGCCACGCTGATGCTGAAAAACGGCGTGGACACTCGGGCTCTTCAGGAGGTGCTGGGGCACAGCAATCTGAACACCACCCAGATTTACACCCATCTGGACAACGCCTCCCTCCACGAGGCGGCTATGGCCAACCCCATCGGCCGCAAAACGCGGGCAGAAGTCGAGGAAGACACCGAATAAAGCAGTTATATATAAGAAAGCAGAGAAGAAAACGCATCCGGTGTGCGTTCTTCGCTGCTTTCTTTATGCTTCTGTCAGCGGAATGGCGCCGCCGATATCAAAAAGACTCTCGCTTGTTAAAAAGACCGCTTGAAAGCCCTTTCGGTCCAGGAAATCCAGAATAGCTTCCCGGTCCGGGTGCCCGTCCAGCCTTCCGGTAAAAGCCAGCGTATCCCGGGAGAGTCGGAACGCCGCGCCTCCAATAAAACCGTGGGAAAAGCCCGGCAGATCAATGGCTCCCGGCGCGATCCGCAGAACGTCAAGGCCGTTTTTTTCGGCATTACAGGCAATCCCAGGATCGGATGTTATGACGGAATCTTCATCTACTGCGCACACTGAGCAGCCCGCATACCCTTGCCTGCTGTCGATCAGGCGCGCTCCCTTTTTGTTTGTGAATATATTAACAATTTCTTCGGCCGTAATGCCCCCGGCGTAAAACAGCGTATCGCCTGCCGCGCGGGCGTTCAGCTGGGCGTCCTTCGGATAGAGCCGCCCCTGTTCAATAGCCGGGAACACCGGCTCTGCCGCCCATTCCTCCAGCCATCGGTGAAAGCCTGTGCCCTGCAGATAAGGTGCCAGGTAGAGCCGCTTCCCTCCCCCGTGGAATACGGAGAGGTCCGCGTGCCCGGAGAGCCGCTCGTCAACACAGGGATTGTCTGGAACAGATAAAATAGAAATCCCCAGTTTTTCAAGAGGTTTTTTCAGTTTTTCGGCATATTTTTCGCCGATTATCAGAAGCTTTCCCTGCTCAGGCAGGCCCGCCCTTTGGACAAAGGAGCTCATCTCCCCTTCCCCAGAACAGCGGCAATTGCCTCGCCTACGTTCTTCACAGGGATCAGCTTCAGCTGCTCAAAGCTTCTTAAATCGTCCCGGGCGCGGGCGGGGATCACACAGCGCTTGAAGCCCAGCCTGGCCGTCTCCGAGAGGCGCTGGTTCAGGACGCTGACGCTCCGGATCTCGCCGGAGAGGCCCACCTCTCCGATGGCGGCCAGGTCCGCCCCCAGGGGCCGGTCCAGGAAGCTGGAGGCGACGGCCAGGATCGTGGCCAGATCCGCCGCCGGCTCGTCCAGGAACAGGCCGCCGATGACGTTGATATAGGAGTCGCAGCCGCCGACCGGCATCCCGCCCCTCTTCTCCAGCACGGCCAGCAGCATGGCGGCCCGGTTGTAGTCAATGCCGTTGCAGCGGCGGGCAGCGTTGTACCCGGAAGGGGTCACCAGCGCCTGCACCTCCGCCAGAATCGGGCGGGTCCCCTCCATGACACAGGACACGCAGGTGCCCGGGCTGTTTTCCGGACGGCCGGAGAGCAGCAGCTCCGAGGGATTTTCCACACAGCGGAGGCCCTTGTCCGCCATTTCAAAGACGCCGATCTCATTGGTGGAGCCGAAGCGGTTTTTCGCGGCCCGGAGAATACGGAAGCTGGTGCTGTTTTCCCCTTCAAAATAGAGCACGCAGTCCACCATATGCTCCAGGATCTTTGGCCCGGCAATGCTCCCCTCTTTGGTGATATGCCCCACCACAAAGACCGTCAGGCCCTGCTCCTTGGTGGCGCGCATGATCCGCATGGTGCACTCCCGCACCTGGCTGATGCTGCCGGGGGCGGAGCTGATCTCCGGGTCAGAGACGGTCTGCACCGAGTCAACGATCACGATCTCCGGCTGAAGTTCCTCCACGCAGGACAGGATGCTGCCGATATCCGTCTCCGCCAGGACATAGAGCGCCGGATTATCGACCGCCAGCCGCAGGGCCCGCAGCTTCAGCTGACGCTCACTCTCCTCCCCGGTGACATAGAGGATCTTCTTCCCCTGCTCTGCCAGACCGCACATCTGGAGCAAAAGGGTGGATTTACCGATGCCCGGAGCGCCGCCCACCAGGACCAGCGACCCTACCACCGCACCGCCGCCCAGCACCCGGTCCAGCTCGGAAATGCCGGTGGAAAAGCGGATCTCCGCCGTCGTGTCCAGGTCTGCCAGGCGCTTTGGCTTCTGGCCATAGCGCGGAGCGGCGCCGGAGGAAGAGCCGCGCCGCCTGCTCCCGGCGTCCAGCCGGAGCTCCGCCAAGGTGTTCCAGGCCCCGCAGGACGGGCATTTTCCGGCCCAGTTCGCGGTCTCCGCGCCGCATTCGGAGCAGCAATAAACGGTTTTCTGTCTGTTTGCCATTTTCTCTACGTCCCTTATGTAAGGATTTGTCCGGAGGTAAATTGCAGGTAAGAGGCTGCAAGGACTGCCGCCAGCGCAGTCTGATAGGAGGCCTTCTGGAGCTTTTCCAGGTCTGCGAAATTGGACATGAAGCCGCATTCCACCAGAATGGAGGGGCACTTGGCATTGTCCGTCAGGTAAATGCCCGAGGCGGGCGAGGCCACCCGCCGGTTTTTCGGGTCCAGACATCTTCGCAAATTCTCGTGGACCAGCAGGCCAAAGCGCCTGCTGTCCTCCCCCGGGCCGTACAGCACCTGGGCGCCGCTGGGCTGCCCGGTGGGGTAATTATTCTGATGGATGCTGATCAGCAGCCCGTTGGGGACGGCGTTGGCGATCTCCGCCCGGTGGACCAGGTCCTGATGTTCGCTGTAGGAGCCGGCGGCGTAGTCCAGTGAGCCGCTGTCCGCGGCGCGCGTCATGACTGTTTCCACCCCGTAGAGCTCTGCGAGCTTCTGGAGCCGCAGAGCGATTGCCAGGTTTAGATCGCTCTCCTTCGCACCCCCGATGGAGACGGCGCCGCCGTCGATCCCCCCATGCCCCGGATCAATGATCAGGCAGGGAGGCGGGGCGGGGGCGGAAACCCGCTCCCCGCTCAGGTTTTTTACGAACAGGACCGCCATACCGGCCGCCAGGAGGAAGAGTACCAGAGCCGGGAAAACAGCTGTCCTTCTGACTTTAAACGTATAGAACATTCTGAAAACCTCGCCAGATTCCGCCAGGGGAGGCTTCGCCTCCATTATATATGCTTAGCCGCTCTAAGTCAAACAGAAAGGCTGTTACAGCAGGATGCAGATCAGCCCGCCGCTGCCCTCGTTGATGATCCGCTGCAGCGTCTGCTGGAGCTTTTTCTTGGCCCCCTCCGGGAGGGATTCGATTTTGGAGGTCAGTCCCTCTTCGGCGATATCGTAGAGGGACTTGCCGAAAATATTGGACTGCCAGATCCGGTTTACATCCCCGTCAAAGCCCTGGAGCAGGAAGTTGATAATGTCCTCGGAGGCGGTCTCTCCGCCAATCGCCGGGGTGACCTCCGTCTCAATATTGGTCATAAGCATATGAATGGCCGGGGCGTTGGCCTTTAGCTTGACAGAATATTTGCCGCCCTGGCGGACGATCTGCGGCTCCTCCAGGCGCATCTGGGAGGAATCCGGCATGACTACGCCGTAGCCCTTGGTACGCACATCCTCAAGCGCAGTGCGGAGCCGGTCATAGTCGGCCTTGACGGCGCTCATTTCCGTGAGAGTGGAGATCAGGTCCCCGTCGTTGTTTACCTCGAGGCCCGTCTGCTCGCTGATGGTCTTATAATACAGGGCTCTCGGCAGCTGGATGCGGACGCAGACTGCTCCGCTGCCCAGGTCGCATTGACTGACCTCCGCCGCGCAGATCTTCTCGCAGCCGCGGAGCGTCTCTACCGCCGCATAGCAGTCTTTGATTTTTTCCGCATGTTCGCTGGCGCTGAGGATCTGGGAGAAGATCTCCGTTTTCAGCTCATTGTCCTCCGTCAGCGCGTCCAGCCACTCCGGCAGATAGACGCCGATGGATTTGAGGGGAAACTCCCGCAGCACAGACTGGACGATATTGCCGATATCCTCTTCCGTCATGCGCAGGCAGTTGACCCGCATACATGACACGCCGTAGCGCTCCGCGATCTCCTGAGAAATCTGGACGGCGGTCTCCGATTCGGGATCAGCGCTGTTCAAAAGCACCACAAAGGGCTTGCCGATCTCCTTAAGCTCCCCGATCACCCGTTCCTCCGGAACCAGGTATTTCTCCCGGGGAATGTCGCAAACCGTGCCGTCCGTGGTGACCACGATGCCGATGGTGGAGTGCTCGGTGATCACCTTATGGGTCCCCTTTTCCGCGGCGTCTGTCATGGTCACCTCGTGGTCAAACCAGGGCGTGGTCACCAGGCGCTCGCTGCCGTCTTCAAACTGCCCGGACGCCCCGTCCACCATATAGCCCACGCAGTCCACCAGCCGGACAGAGAGCTCTGTGTCCTCCGTCAGACGGACGGTCACCGCGTCCTCCGGCACAAACTTGGGCTCGGCGGTCATGATGGTCCGGCCGGAGCCGCTCTGGGGCAGTTCGTCCCGGGCCCGTTCCCGCATATAGGTGTTGTCGATCTGGGGAATGACCAGAGTCTCCATAAAGCGCTTGATGAAGGTGGATTTGCCGGTCCGCACCGGCCCTACAACGCCGAGCATGAAAGCTCCGCCTGTGCGCGCCGCAAGTTCACGATAGATGTTTGTATCCGTCATAATAAAAGCCTCCGCTCTCATGTTCTCGTTTGTACGAGTTTATGAGCAGCGGAGGTTCATTATGACAAGCCGCTTACAGGAATGAGATAAGCTGTCCGTGCCTCTCCGAGACGAGAAACGCCACCTCCGGGAACCGGCGGCGGAGCTGATCCGCCAGCACCGGGATCACCGGGTTTTCCGTGCAGAAATGGTCCCCGTCGATCAGGTTGATGCCCAGCTCTCCGGCCTCCAGGAACTGATTGTATTTGATATCTGCCGTCACATAGGTGTCGCAGCCCTTGGCGGCGGCCTCGGCCAGGGCGCTCCCGCCGGAGCCGCCCATGACGGCCAGCTTATACACGGGCCGGCCCGCGTCATAATACCGGAGGCCCTTGGTTTGCAGCCGCTCTTTGCAAAATCTGAGAAACTTCTCCATGGACAGAGGCTTATCCAGATGCCCGACTCGGCCGCAGTTTTCCGCGTCCAGCGGCTCTTCCGCCTTCGCGCCCAGAAGATTGATCAGCACGTCGTTTACGCCGCCCTCTGCGATGTCCAGGTTTGTGTGCATGGAGATCACAGCTGTCCCCTGCTCCGCCAGGCGCAGCGCCTTAGCGCCGCTGCCAGGATCCGTGACGGTCTTCAGGGGGCTGAAAATCAGCGGATGGTGGGAAATCAGCAGCTGCGCCTGCTTTTCGCGGGCCTCCTCGATCACTGGCGGCGTAATGTCCAGCGCCAGCAGCGCCCGCGTCACTGCCGCGTCCCCGTGGCCCAGCAGGAAGCCCGCGTTGTCAAAGTCCTCCTGCAGCTCCAGGGGCGCCAGCTCGCACAGATAGGAAAAAATGTTCTTAACCTTCGTCATGCCTTGCCATCTCCTTCAGTTCTGCCAGGACCTGTTCCAAAATCTGGAGCTTTCCCGCCGTATCGTGCCTCACGCCGCCGGCGCGAAGCCCGGCCGCGGCTTTCTCAAAGCGCCCGATCTGCCCGCTGAGGAAGGCGGGAAACAGCGGGTGGTCCTTGATCATCTGATAACTGCCTGTAAAGAGCTCCCCGTCGGAGAGCCGGGTGCTGCCGCCAAAGCGCGCCGTAAACAGCTGATAGACTTCCCGCCCGTCCTCCGCCAGGTCCTCCTGCTCGATGGCAAACTCATTATAGACCAGCCAGTACCGCAGCACCTCGGCCCTGGTCATAGGCTGGAGCACCAGTTTGTACCGCCTGTCCATGCACCACTCCGCCCGGTCCAGAATGCCGCAGATCGTGTCGCCCCCCATGCCGGCAATAACCAGGGTGTCCACCCCGTCCGGGGGGCACAGATCCAGCCCGTCGCAGAGAAGAAAGCAGATCTTCTCCGTGACGCCCGCGGTTTCCGCCGTTCTGCGGGCGGCCTCCAGAGGCCCCGGGCGGATGTCCGAGGCAAAGATCTGCCCCGGGTAGCCCCGCAGAGCCAGGGCGGCGGGCAGGATCCCGTGGTCCGTCCCCACGTCGATCACGCCCAGGCCGTCCGGAATATAGGATAAAATACGCGCAAGTCTCCTGTTCATATGCCCTCTCATAAATCATCCTTTGTTAAAAAAGACCGGCCTCCGGCCAGCGGGACCGGAGAAGGCGCATAGCTTTCCCCCGGTCCGGCGGCCTGAAGGCCGGCAGATGCCTCCGGATCTCAAACTGTCAGCAGAAAAGCCTTCAGCTCCACCAGAAATTCATCCGGGTCAACGCCGTGGGCGGCGCAGGCCTGCTCCAGCGTCTCCCCGCTGGCGAGGGCGCAGCCCATGCAGTGCATGCCAATGGCCTGGAAGGCGGGCATGGCCTGGGGGCAGTTGTCCACGATTTCAGAAATAAGCGTCTCTCTGGTAATTTCCATTGCTGTATCACCTTTCTTATTTTTATAACACAGTAGAACAAGTTAACGAAAAGAGTGGGACGCAGAGGGCGCCCCACTCCTTTTCGGCAGGCGGATCAGGCCTGCTCTCTCATCTTTGCAAAGCACTCGCTGCAATATACAGGACGATCAGACTTGGGCTCGAAGGGAACCTTCGCCTCGCCGCCGCAGGCCGCGCACACAGCGGTGAAGAACTCACGGGGACCGCGGGCCGCGTTCTTGCGGGCGTCACGGCAGGCCTTGCAGCGCTGGGGCTCATTCTGGAAGCCGCGCTCTGCGTAGAACTCCTGCTCACCTGCGGAGAAAATAAATTCCTTGCCGCACTCTTTGCACACTAAAGTTTTGTCTTGGTACATTTTGAAGCCTCTCTTTTGATAGATCTCGCCGTTATCGGCTGTATTTGCGATCAGCTTGCGCTGACTTCGCCTAAATTAGTATTTCGCGCCAATTTGCGCCTGATCCTCTGTACAGCGCTGTCAACAGACTTTACGGTTTTCCCCAGCTGCTCCGCGATTTCGCGGTAGGATAAACCGTCCAGGTAACAGTCCAGCACTTTGATCTCCAGGGGAGACAGCTGCCGTACAAAGAGATTATAAAGTTCTTCCTTGCTCTCTCTGGCCAGAACCAAATCCTCAGGGCTGCGCCGAAAAACCTCCGGAGTAACCGATAACTGCGTATGAGGGTCTTCTGAGAGTTGCTCAAGGGACATGCCTTCGTTCAGGGGAAGATGCTTTAAACGGGAAGCGGACTTGACGGCGGACAGCAGCCGGGAGTAGATACAGCGCTCCGCATAGCTGCGGAAGGACGCGCCGGCCGCAGGGTCATAGTGCCGGATGGCGGATAGGAGGCCAAACATGCCCTCCTGTATAAGGTCCTCACTGTCCCCCCCGGCGAGAAACAGCGGCCTTGCGCACACACGGACGAGACGCATATACCGCTCAGCCAGGGCTTCCTCTGCCGTCCGGTCCCCCGCTGCCGCGAGCTTCTGCAAATCCGTGTCGTTCAAACCATCGTAGTCAACCATAATACACGTTTATTTTATCCAAATATACACCATGTATTATACAACATCATTGTATAAAGTCAATAGATTTTTTGCCGGGATTTGAAAAAATTTTTAATATTTTAAAGAAAATATCGAAAATGTTCAAAAAATCGGCGTAAAAGCGCTAAATATCGGCTTGTAGGCAAAGTCCTTTGGACCTTATCTACAAGCTTCAGCGCCAGTTTTTCAGAGGGGTTTGTCTACAGACTCTAAATATTCATCTGTTGCTGGCCCATATAAGCGATCCCCAGATGCTCGTAGGCCTTCCTGGTCACGCAGCGCCCGCGGGGCGTGCGGGTCAGGAACCCCATCTGCAGCAGGTAGGGCTCGTACATATCCTCCAGGGTGACAGCCTCCTCGTTGATGGTGGCCGCCAGGGTCTCCAGCCCTACGGGACCGCCGCCGTAAAACTCGATAATGCTGCGGAGCATGCGCCTGTCCAGCGCGTCCAGGCCCTGCTTGTCCACCTCCAGGCTGGAGAGGGCCCGGTCCGCCACAGTTTTGGTGATCACCCCGTCCGCCCGGACTTGGGCGTAGTCCCGCACCCGCCGGAGCAGCCGGTTGGCGATTCGGGGCGTGCCCCGGGAGCGGGAGGCGATCTCATAGGCTCCGTCCGGCCCCATCTCCACCCCCAGAATGCCCGCGGAGCGCTCCACGATCCGCTTCAGCTCCTCCGGCGTGTACAGCTCCAGCCGAAGGGAGACGCCAAAGCGGTCCCGCAGAGGGGCCGTCAACTGCCCGGAGCGGGTGGTGGCGCCGATCAGCGTAAAATGCGGCAGATCCAGATGCAGAGAGTTCGCGGAAGGGCCCTTGCCCAGAATGATATCAATGGCGTAGTCCTCCATGGCGGGGTACAGGATCTCCTCATAAGCCCGGTTCAGCCGGTGGATCTCGTCCACAAAGAGAATGTCGCCCTCGTTCAGGTTGGTGAGCATGGCCACCAGATCCCCCGGTTTTTCAATGGCGGGGCCAGAGGTAATGCGCATGTTCACGCCCATCTCGTGGGCGATGACCGCTGCCAGAGTGGTTTTCCCCAGGCCCGGGGGGCCGTGCAGCAGCACGTGATCCAGCGGCTCGCCCCGGAGCTTGGCCGCGCTGATAAAGATATTCAGATTGTCCTTGGCCTTCTCCTGCCCGATGTACTCGCTGATCGACCGCGGCCGGAGCGAGCCCTCGCCGCTGTCCTCCGGCAGGCTTGCCGCCGTGGTGATGATTTCGCTGTCGTTTTGATCGGAAAAATTGATGCTCATGCGCCGCTCCCGTTATTTTACCATCTGCTTGAGCACGGCCTTGATGATCTGCTCCGCGCTCAACCCGGATACATCCAGCTTCCGCAGCGCCGGGTTGATCTCCGCCGCGCTGTAGCCCAAAACCGTCAGCGCCGCCACGGCGTCGCCCACGTTTCCCTCCGCCGCCGGCGGGGCGGCGGTGACAGCGGGCGAGAGCTCCAGGCCCGCGTTCTCCTTCTGAACCTTGTCCTTCAGCTCAAGGATCACCCGCTGGGCAATCTTTTTGCCGATGCCCGGGGCCACTGTCAGCGCCTTTTCGTCGTTGTTCAGAATGGCCATGGCCAGCGCCTCGGGCGTATGATAAGAGAGGATGGAGAGGGCGGCCTTGGGCCCGACGCCGGAAACGGCCGTCAGCATCTCAAAGCAGCGCTTCTCGCTCTTGGTGGCGAAGCCGTACAGGTCAAAATTGGTCTCCCCGATGGACTCGGAGACATAGAGCTTGATCTTCTCTCCCAACCTCACCTGGGAGACGGTGTTGGCCGTGGCGTTGAGGGCATAGCCCACGCCGCCGCAGTCCAGCACCACCAGGTTCGGTTCCAATTCGGCCGCCAGACCTTCTATATGGTAGAACATGTCTCTTGATCTCCTCTGTAGAGCAAGGATGTGGAGCTCCGGGCGTGGCACAGCGCCAGCGCCACCGCGTCGGCCGCGTCATCCGGCTTGGGCGGGGCGGACAGGCCGCAGATCCGCCGCACCATGTCCATCACCTGGGATTTCTCCGCCAAACCGTAGCCCACCACAGCCTGCTTCACCTGAAGGGGGGTGTATTCATAGATGTGCAGCCCGGCCTGCCGGCAGGCCAGGAGGATCACGCCCCGGCCGTGAGCCACTGAGATGCCCGTGGTGATATTTGTGTTGAAAAAAAGCTCTTCAATGGCCGCCGCCTCCGGCTTGAACAGGGAGATCAGCTCCCCCATGTCCCGATAAATCTGCTCCAGCCGGGCAGAGAGGGGCACATGGGCGGGCGTGGTGATCACGCCGCATTTGACGAGCGCGTGCCGGTTCTTATCCGAGTCCAGCACCCCAAAGCCGATGGTGGCGATGCCGGGGTCTATTCCCAATATCCGCATAGGATTCCCCTTCTGCCGCCTGAATGTCTATTTCAGTTTATTGTATCATATTCTCCGGATGATAGCAACAAAAAACTGCTGCCGGCAGCTCAGTTGCAAGCTCAGTGCCGGCAGCGGTTTAGGCCCGGGGATGGGCTTTGTTGTACACATCCTTCAGCTGCTTCTTGACCAGCTGGGAATAGACCTGAGTAGAGGAGATATCCGCATGGCCCAGCATCTCCTGGATCGCGTGGATATCCGCTCCGTTTTCCAGCAGATGGGCGGCGAAGGAGTGCCGCAGCGTATGCGGCGTGATGTCCTTTTCGATCTTGGCTTTCTTCTGGTAGTATTTGATGATCTTCCAGAAGCCCTGGCGGGACATCCGTTCCCCGCTCACATTGACAAACAGGGCCTGTTCGTCCGGCACAGCGATCATATGGGGCCGCACCAGGCTTATGTACTCGCTCAGGGCCTTGATCGCCGCCGGGTACATGGGGATGAAGCGCTCCTTGTTCCGGCTGTGGCAGCGGATAATGCCCGCGGCCAGGTTCACATCGCCAATGTCCAGGTCGATCAGCTCCGTCACCCGGATACCGGTGGCGTACAGGAGCTCCAGCATGGCCCGGTCCCGGTAGCCCTTGGCGTCCACGCATTCCGGCTGCTCCAGCAGCAGCTCCACCTCTTTGCTGGTGAGGATCTGGGGAAGCTTGTGCTCAGCCTTCTCCGATACAAGGCCGGACGCGGGATTTTCCGCCACGATCTGCCGGATGCACAAAAAGGAATACAGGTTCTTAAAGGAGGCGATGACCCGGGAAACGGTGGCGGCGGATTTGCCCTTCGCCTTGATCCAGGCGATGTACTCCGCCAGATCCTCTTCCCCGGCCTCGGTCAGCTCCACGTGGTTATGTGCGTCCAGATATTCGCTCAGCTGCCGTATATCCCGCAGGTAGGAGCTGATGGTATTCTGAGAAGCTCTCTTCTCCTCCCGGAGATAGTTCTCGTATAATTCCATGCACTGAGAATTAAGCAACTGGAACGCCCTTCTTTCTGTCTGTTTCTTTCGTTCACCGCAGGACTGCCGCGAGAAAATAGA
Source organism: uncultured Oscillospiraceae bacterium (assembly GCA_947626315.1). GTDB lineage: Bacteria > Bacillota > Clostridia > Oscillospirales > Oscillospiraceae > Limivicinus. The sequence continues at coordinate 72,038 of CANQRQ010000009.1, forward strand.
CGGCCGAAACGGCTGTCATCGTCACAGCGGCTATGGGTACATATTCCCTGTTGTATTCCGCCCGGGCGGAAGCGCCGCTTCCGTCCAGCAGGCTGCCCAGCAGCTCCGAGGCGAGCATCCCCTTCACAGAGACTGCAAAGAAAAGCGGAACAACCACTGCGCACAAGGACAGCCCCTTCAGGTCCAGCGCCTCTCCCGCCAGAAAGCGGCCGACCAGCAGTTCCGCGTACCGGCCGGTGAGGACGCCGAAGGAAAAGGCGCAGATGGGCAGAAGCGCGATCCCCAGCACGGAAGACGCGAGCACCAGCACCGCACCGAACACCAGCGTGAGCAGCAGCGGCGAAAGCAGCAGCCGGTCGATAGGCCACTGCTCCTCAGCCAGCAGCCGGGCCGTAACGGCGCCAGCTGTAAAGGCCAGGAAAATCAGCGCTCTGCGGACCCCGTCATGCCGCTCCGGATTTTTCTCCAATCTCCGGTTCGTCATAGGCGGCGCATGGGACAGGAAATAAATTTCTGATTGACATAATTATTCGCTGGTAACAATATATTACAAAATTGCAGATTAATCAAGTCCTTTTTTACAAAAAATAAAAAATATTTTTCTTTTATGTTAACATTTGTCACTGAATTTTTCAAGCTGTTGTTAGAAATTTGTTTCTTATTTGGCGGGCTCCCCAAGATCTTGTGGCGCGATAAAGTTCGCTTTTCGGGAAAAATTTTTTCCGCGCTTATGTCAACAGCGCGCTCAGCGGCGGAGCTTTGGGGAAAAGCGGGTTTTCTTTGTCCGTTTGCTCCCGCCCAGGAAGACGCTCCCGGCCAGAGAACCGGAAAAGCTGAAGGTCGCCACGCTCAGGATGCCGGAGGCCTCCATGGCCTGCCCCTCTATCAGAAAGCCCACCGTCAGGAGCAGAACGCACAGCGCGGCGGCCATCAAGGCCCCGGCGTACAGCCCGCCGCGGCCCCGGGCTTTGGCGGCAAAGGCCCCGGCAAAAAAGGCCGACAGAAAGCTCAGCGCCGAGCTGATATAACCCATCGGCCCGGCTCCCATACTGGTTTTGCTGACAATGGCCGACGCGATCAGCAGCGCGAGCAGCGCCGCAACGGCCCAGGCCGCCAGCCCTTTGAGCAAAAAGCGCAGGTCCAGCTTCCCTGCCAGCTTGCCGAAAGTCATAAAAACACCCCCGAAGAAATTCAGATGCTTCATCTTATTTCTTCGAGGGCAAATTCATGCCTGGGATTTAAAACTGCCAGGGCAGCTGTTACTTGCGCTTTTTATTCTTGGCCTCGGCCTCCGCAGCTTCCATCTTGGCGGTGGTAGAGACGGACCATTTCTTGGCCTGGATACGAACCCGGTCCTCGCCGGTCTCAAAGGTGATCGTATCCTCTGTGACCTGGACGATTTTGCCGGTAATGCCGCCGATGGTGACGATTTCATCTCCCACGCTGAGGGAGCTGCGCATCTCCTCCGTCTTCTTTTTCCGCTTGTTTTCGGGACGGATCAGCAGGAAATAGAACACGGCGAACATCAGGACGAGCATTAAAATCATCTGCATGCCTCCGCCGGCCGCAGCGGCATCTGCTGTGAGCAATAAAGTCATAACGGGGAATACCTCCAAACAAAAGTGTGTATTACATTATACAATGTAAAATCCTTAATTTCAAGGTCTTAGATGCGTTTATCCAAAATTTCTGTAAAATCCCGGCGGAACTGCCCGAAGCTGCCGCTGTCCAGGCTGTCCCGGATCCGTTTTGCCAGGCTGTTGTAGAAATACAGGTTGTGGGAGACGGCCAGGCGCATAGCCAGCATCTCCTCCGCCTTAAAGAGATGCCGCAGATAGGCCCGGGAATAGCGCCGGCACACGGGGCAGCCGCAGACAGGGTCGATCGGGCCGCTGTCCCGGGCATACTTCTCGTTCTTTATGTTGAGGATCCCCTGCCAGGTGAAGAGATGGCCGTGGCGGCCGTTCCGGGCGGGCATCACACAGTCGAAAAAGTCCACGCCCCGGTAAACCCCCTCGATGATATTGCCGGGGGTCCCCACGCCCATCAGATAGCGGGGCTTGTCCTTGGGCATGACCTCGTCCAGCACCTGGATGGTGTCATACATCTCCTGGTGGCTCTCCCCTACCGCCAGGCCGCCGATGGCGTAGCCCGGCAGGTCCAGCTCTGCGATTTTCTTCATGTGCTCCACCCGCAGGTCGTGGAACACGGCCCCCTGGTTGATGCCGAAGAGCATCTGACCGGGATTCACCGCGTCCTCCTCCCGGTTATATTGGGCCAGCGCCGTCTTGCAGCGCTGGAGCCAGCGGTAGGTCCGGTCACAGGAGCGGGCCACATAGTCCTTCGGTGAGGGGATCTTCACGCACTCGTCAAAGGCCATGGCGATGTCCGAGCCCAGGTTGGCCTGGATGCGCATGCTCTCCTCCGGACCCATAAAGATCCGCCGCCCGTCCACATGGGAGTTGAAGCGCACCCCTTCCTCCGTGATGCTGCGGAGCTGGGCCAGGGAAAAGACCTGAAAGCCGCCGCTGTCCGTGAGGATAGGGCCGTCCCAGGTCATGAACCTGTGCAGGCCGCCCAGCTCTTTGATTAGCCCATCCCCCGGCCGGACATGCAGGTGGTAGGTGTTGGAAAGCTCAATCTGGCAGCCCAGAGTCTTCAGATCTGCCGCCGAGATGGCCCCCTTGATGGCCCCCTGGGTGCCCACGTTCATAAACACCGGCGTCTGCACGGTGCCATGGGGCGTCTCAAATTCGCCCCGCCGGGCGTGCCCCTCCTGTTTAAGTATCCGAAACTTTGTTTTCATATTCTGTCTGTCTCTCCGCTGAAATTCCCTGATTTCCGGGCTTTTTTCTATTTTACACTAGTATCCTTTTGTACGTCTCCAATGAACATCGCATCCCCGAAGGAAAAGAAGCGGTAGCGCTCCTCCACGGCGCAGCGGTAGGCCCGGAGGATGTTCTCCCGGCCGGCCAGGGCGGAGACCAGCATGATCAGCGTGCTCTCCGGCAGATGGAAGTTGGTCACCAGCGCGTCGACGCACTTAAAGCGGTAGCCCGGATAGATGAAAATATCCGTCCAGCCGGAGGCGGCCGGCAGGCTCCCGTCCTCCCGGGCAAAGCTCTCCAACGTGCGGCAGGAGGTAGTGCCCACGGCAATCACACGCCCGCCCCGCTTTTTCGTCTCGGTGACGGTTTGGGCCGTCCGCTCCGGGATCACGCAGAATTCCGAATGCATTTCGTGGTCCTCGATCTCCTCCTCCTTCACCGGGCGGAAGGTCCCCAGGCCCACATGGAGCGTCACATAGCAGATGTTCACGCCTTTTTGCCCAATGCTCTCCAAGAGCTCCGGCGTAAAATGCAGTCCGGCGGTGGGGGCCGCCGCGCTGCCCAGCTCCCGGGAGTACACGGTCTGATAACGCTCCGGGTCGTCCAGCTCCGCTTTTATGTAGGGCGGCAGCGGCATCTTCCCCAGGCGGGCCAGCACCTCCAGAAACACGCCCTCATAGTGAAAGTGGACGATCCGGTTTCCGCCCTCTATTACCTCTTCCACCGTCGCCGTCAGCTCCCCGCCGCCGAAGGACAGCTCTGTGCCCGGCCGGGTCTTTTTGCCGGGGCGGCTCAGGCACTCCCATCGTCCGTCCCCCAGATCCCGCAGGAGGACCAGCTCCACGCTGCCCCCGGTGGGACGGCTGCCAATCAGCCGGGCAGGGAGCACCCGGGAGTCGTTCAGCACCAGGCAGTCCCCCTCCCGCAGCAACTCCGGCAGCTGGTAAAAATGCCGGTGTTCCATGGCGCCGGTGTCCTTGTCCAGGCACAGCAGCCGGGACTGGTCCCGCTTCTGCAGCGGCGTCTGGGCGATCAGCTCCTCCGGCAGGTCAAAATAGAAATCGGATTTTTTCATAGATGCTCCGTTCCGCCGCCTGGACAGGCGGCCTTAGGCGATATAAGCGCCGGTAAAATAAAACCGGATGATATCCTCATAGTCGTATCCGTAGACGGAGGCCATGGCGTAGGCACCCCACTGGCTCATGCCGCAGCTGTGGCCCAGGCCGCCGCCGTTGAAGGTAAAGCCCCCGTTTTCGTCCTCAGTGACCGTGAAATGCGGGCTGTTGAGCCCAAGAATCGTGTAGCAGCGCCGGCCCTTGATCCAGACCCGGTTCCGGTCCGCGTCCGAAAAGCGGATGGCAATGACGTTGCCCGTGTCGGAATATTTCGGCAGAAGCCCCGTGACCGGGCCCAGCTCTATCCCGTCCCACAGCAGCCGGGCGGCGATGGCCTCCCCGCTGCGCTGGATGCTCCAGGTTTTCAGCGAAAAATCGACCGCCCCTTCATAGGGGTCGATCTTCCCGGTGAGGTAGGGCCGGTCCGCGTCAAAGACGTTCCGCCCGTCCTCCGTGGCGCCGCCGTCCGCGGCGGAATAATAGATTTCACAGATTTCCCCTTCGTAGCGCACGTACTGCCCGGCAGTCGAATCCACCGCCCGGTCCGTGGTCTCGTTGGCCTCCTGCAAGCCCCGGTAGACCTGGCTGTAGGTGTCGTCCGTGATGTCAAAGCCCTGGTCTTCATATTGCCCCTGGTTGTAGACCACATAGGTCCTGGCGCAGACTGCCTGGGCCCGCAGAGCCTCATAGGGCCAGTTGTAGTTCATCTCATAGGGGATAACGCCCTTGACATAGTCCTCCAGGCCCACATAATTGATCACCGTCAGCCCGCCGAAGGCGTCAAACCGGCAGAGAAAGCCGCCCCGGTAGAGCTCTCCCCCGTGCCAGGTGGAGCCGTCCCCCAGGGGAAAGACCGCCAGCGCCGGCTGGGCGCCCGTCTGCATAAATAAAAACTCGCCGCCCCTGCCCTTTGTGACGCATAGTCCTGCCGGGTCCTGGGTATACGCCCGGCCGGGCAGCGGGCCCTCCTCCGCGGCCTCCATGGCCGCTGAGCGGGTTGAGAAAGCGCCGTACAGCACCTGGTAGCCCTCGTCCGTTTCCCGCACAGAACCGCCGCAGACGTCCGCCGCTTCCTTTGCCGCTCTGGCGCTCTCATAAGTCTCCTCCAGCAGGACCTGCCAGAGGCGCTCCCTTGGGCAGCCGATTCGGATCAGGCTCTCCCCTGTCCTGGCCAGCTCCCGGAACGTCCGGTCCTCGTCATAGACGCCGATTAGAAAGCCCTGGCCCGCGCTGTTTTCAAACCAGGCCTCCTCTAAAGCCCCGTCCCCGTAGTCCAGGCCGATCCGCACCAGCTCCAGCTCCGGCGCCGGGTTGTCGTAGACCGAGCCATCCACGTAAGCGCTCCGGTCAAGCTCCGTGTTCTCCGCGGCGACGCTGCCCCCCGGCCCCTCCCCGGACGCAGGCCCTTCCGCCAAGACGGAACAGGGCACCAGGGAAATCAGCGGCAGGAGCATGGCGGCGCAGCACAGGAGTTTTAGAGGCTGAGAGCGCATAAAAGAATCCGCCTTTAACAGAAAGTCTTGACCCGCGAAAAAGCGGGGTGAATTGATTATAACAGAAGGACGCGCGTTTTTCAACGCTGTACGGTCTATCTTAAGTCAAATCCGCATAGATTATTCCGCCGCGAAAAGGCGGCCAGCATGAAAAAACAGGAGGCGTTGGAGATAAGATGGTAAAAGTTCCTGTGTTTAAAGGGGCCTGTACGGCGATTGTCACGCCCTTCAACGAGCAGGGGGTGGATTATGAGCGTCTGCGGCAGAGCATTGATTTCCAGTATGAAAACGGCAGCGCGGCCATCGCCGTGTGCAGCACCACCGGCGAGAGCGTGACCCTCAGCGGAGAGGAGCAGGAGGAGATCGTCCGCTTTTCCGTGCGGGAAAACCGGGGCCGGATGAAGCTGCTTGTGGGCATCGGCAGCAACAACACCCAGACCGCCCTGCGCCGGGCGGAGACAGCCCGCTTCGCCGGGGCGGACGCCCTTTTGATGGTGACGCCCTATTACAACAAATCCACCCAGAAGGGAATCATAGAGCACTTTAGCTACGTGGCCGACCGGGTGGACCTGCCCCTGATTCTGTACAATGTCCCTACCCGGACCGGCATCGGCCTGACCGCCGATACCTATGAGGCGCTCTCCAAGCACCCCAATATCAACGGCGTCAAGGAGGCCTCCGGCAATATCGCCCTGGTGGGCGAGGTGCGCAGCCGCTGCGGGGACGACCTGTATATCTGGAGCGGAAACGACAGCGACACGGTGCCCATCATGTCTCTGGGCGGCCTGGGCGTGGTGTCCGTGGCGGGGAACCTGGTTCCGGGGGTGGTCGCTAAGCTCTGCGAGCTCTGCCTCGCTGGGGATTATACCGCCGCCGCGGAGCTGAACCGGAAATACGCTCCCCTCTTCTCCGCCCTCTTTGTGGAGACCAACCCTATCCCCGTCAAGGCCGCCATGCGGCTGCTGGAGCGGGATTCCGGCCTGCTGCGCCTGCCCCTGACCGAGATCTCCGACGAGCACCTGGCCGTTCTCCGGGGCGCTCTGCGAAACGTGGGCTTGACGGTATAACAAAAAAGGCGCCGCCTGTCTTATGGCGGTGCCTTTTCACATTGTGCGCCCGGCATGGGCGGAATCTAAGGGGTGAAAGACCCGAGCGTGCCCGGTGGCGGGAAGCGCATAGCCAAA
>CANQRQ010000010.1 GCA_947626315.1 uncultured Oscillospiraceae bacterium
CGTCAGGGGCTTGCTTTGCTATGCCTTTTTTTCCTGGCCTGTTCTACGTTTTGCGCTCGTTGATTATTTTCACAGTAATCCTCCGTTTTTACCGTAAAGTCCACTATCACGCTCTCCGTCTGGGGGCAGGAGATGGTGACCCGCGCGGCGCCCGCCGGGCCCAGGGTCCGCAGATAGCTCCCGCAGGCGCCGCCCTCGGCGGTGACTACCTCCGGCCCCACCAAGGCCGCCGGGCCCTCCACGGAAAAGCGCACCGGCAGCTGGGCGTAGGGGGCCGAATTGCCGAACTCGTCCAGGATCCGCACCCGCAGAGCGGCCAGGTCATAGACCTCCCCCTCCCGCAGCGCCGTGTGGCTGGGCCGGACCTCCAGATGCAGCCGGGCCGAGGGGGTCCTGGTCACGGAGGCCAGGGTTTTCCCGCCCGTCACCGCGTCAAAGCGCCAGACGGTGGCCTCTCCGCCCCAGTTGCCCACATATTTGTGGTAGAGCTCCACCCCGTCCTGGAAGCGCAGCTTGTACCGGAGCATGCAGGCGAGCATCCTCAGCCTGTCCGCCGCCGGCATCCCCGCCAGGCCGTGTTTTTTGGCCGAGAGCAGGCAGGCCCGCAGGGCCGCCGCCTTGTCCGGGGGGAAGCCCTCCCGGGTCTCCAGCAGGCAGCCGATGGTGTCCTCCACCGGCATGGGGCCGTGGGGCAGGCCCTTCCAGCCTTTGGGCTCCAGGCTGGTCACATAGTCCCCGTTTTTGTACAGGTCCACCCGCTCCGCGTTGGTAAAGACGTAGACGGGCCCGGTCTGCCCGCCGGGGTAGTCCCCGATGTCCATGGAGGAGCCGGTCTCCAGCACAGGGGCCTCCTCCCCCTGGGAGGCGTAGAGGGCCGCGGCCAGCTTGGGGTTGCGGAAGGCGTCCAGCACCCCATGGTAGCAGATCCGGTCCCCGGAGCCGAAGTCCTTGTGGGTGGGGTAGTCGAACATGCACCAGGCGAAGAAGCCCGCGTGTCCCCCGTCGGACAGAGCGGCGTCCAGTACCCGGGCGTGGCGCAGAGCCTGCTCCTGCCGGCGCTCCCAGTTGTCAAAGGGCTTGGTGGGGTACATGTGCCCGTTGCACTCGGAGATCAGCAGCGGCTTGTTCCGGTCCGGGCAGACCTCCTGTTTGGGCTTGGCTCCGGCGTTCTGCCCGGTGTGGGAGAAGTCGTTATAGGCGTAGACGTCCTCCAGCAGATGGCTCTTTTCCAGATAGCGGACGCCGGAGGTGGCCCGGCTGGGGTCCAGCGCGTGGGCGATGGCGTTGGTGCGGGTATAGAAAAGGTCGTCGTCCAGGCTCTCGTTGATCCGCACGCCCCAGAGAATGACGCTGGGGTGGTTCCGGCACTGGAGGATCATCTCCCGCAGATTTTCGCAGGCCTGGTCCTTCCAGGCCGCGTCCCCGATATGCTGCCAGCCGGGCAGCTCCGTGAAGACCAGCAGGCCCTCCCGGTCGCACTCGTCCAGAAAATAGGGGCTCTGGGGGTAGTGGCTGGTGCGGACGGCATTGCACTGCAGCTCATGCTTCAGAATCCGGGCGTCCTCCCGCTGGAGCGCCTCCGGCACGGCGTAGCCCAGATAGGGGAAGGACTGATGCCGGTTCAGCCCCCGGAGGAAGAGCTTCTCTCCGTTGAGATAGAAGCCGTCGGCCTTAAATTCCGCTGTGCGGAAGCCGAAGAGCGTCTCCTGGACGTCGCCCTCCCGGCCGTCCTCCAGCAGGGTCACCCGGCAGCGGTACAGCTCCGGCGCCTGGAGGGTCCAGGGCCTGGCCGAGGGCACATAGAGGGTGACCTTTGTCTGGCCGGGTCCGCCGGTGTGCCGGGCAGCCGGCGTGCCCGCGGCGTCAAAGATCTCAAAGCGCAGCCGGTCCCGGGGGCCCAGCTCCGCCGTGCAGGAGACGGCGGCCGTGTCCAGGGACGGGGTATGGACAAACAGCTCCGAGAGCAGCTTCTTCGGCCGGATATCCAGCCACACGTCCCGGTACAGCCCGCTGTAGGTCAGATAGTCGATCACAAAGCCGAAGGGCGGGACGGAGGGGTTCTCCGTGCTGTCCAGCCGGACGGCGATCAGGTTTTCCTCCCCGAAAACCGCCGCGTCCCCCAGCTCCACCCGGAAGGCGGTATAGCCGCAGCGGTGGGTCAGCAGCTCCCGGCCGTTGCAATAGACCGTGGCGATATGGGCCGCCCCGTCAAACTGCAGGAAGACCCGCTGACCCGCCGCCCCGGCGGGCAGAAACAGCTTCCGCCGGTAGCCGCAGAGCAGCTCATAATCCGCCGGGTCCGCGTAGTGCAGAGGCAGCTCCCGGCCGCAGTGGGGCAGGCGCACCGGCTCTCCGGCACCGCCGCCCCGGCCGAAGACCGGGCTCCAGTGGGAAGTGAATTCCCAGCCGTTGTTGATTCTCTCCATGGCGTGCTTCCTCCCGTATGAGCTGTTTTTCCTATACTATGCTATAGCGGTCTTTTTTTCAAGAACAAAAAGTAAAAAATGCGGCCGCTCGAAAGAGCGGCCGCTGAGGCTCGTAGCTTCTGTTTATCAGACAAAGGCGCCCAGGGCGGTGATCAGCTGGGGGAAGGCAATCAGAATGGCGATGACCACGAAGGCCCCCAGGATATACCAGAGCAGGTACTTCATGGTCTGGCCGACCCGGATATGCATCAGGTCCGCCGCCACGTAGATGCACATGCCCACAGGCGGGGTCACCAGGCCCACGCCGATCACGACCGTCACCAGTACGCCCAGAACGATGGGATCCACCCCCACGCTCATAGCGATGGGGTAGACAATGGGCATGAACAGGGTCAGCGCCGCGATAGACTCCATAAACATGGTGACCAGGAAGAACAGCAGCAGGATCATGATCAGGATCACGGTGGGGTTGGTGCTGAAGCCCAGCATGACGCCGGTGAGCCACTTGTCAAAGCCGGCGGTGGTGAGCAGGATCGTATAGAGCTTGGCGCCGCCGATCACCACGAAGATGCGGGCGGAGACCCGGACCGTCTCGGTAAAGGCAAACTTGATATCCTCCCACTTCAGCTCCCGGTAGACCAAGCCGCCGCAGATCAGACCGTAGACAACGGCGATGGCGCCCGCCTCGGTGGGGGAGACGATGCCGGAGGTGATGGTGCCGATGATGATGACGGGCATCAGCAGGGCCGGCCAGCTGCTCAGGAAGGTGCGGCCCACCTCCTTGAGCTGGAACTTGCCCGGCTCCGGCTGCACATGCTCTTTTTTGGCGAAAATGTAGGAGATCAGCATCTGGGAAATGCCCAGCAGAACGCCGGGGAGAATGCCGCCCAGGAACATGCGCCCGGTGGAGATGCCGCAGATACCGGCAATTACCACCATGGGGATGCTGGGCGGAATGATGATGCCGATGGTAGAGGAGGCGCCCGTAACGGTGACGGTGAGCTCCTTGGAGTAGCCCTTTTCGATCATGGAGGGCATAAACATGCCGGAGACGCCGGCGGTGTCCGCCACGGCGGAGCCGGAGATGCCGGCGAAGATCATGGAGGCCAGCACGTTGACATGGGCCAGGCCCCCGTAGATGTGGCCCACAATGGAGTAGCAGAAGTCCATCAGGCGCTTGGAAATGCCGCCCTTGGACATAGTATAGCCGGCGAAGGTGTAGAGGGGGATAGCCAGGAGGGCCCAGCTGTTCATGCCCTCAAAAATGCGCTGGGTGATGGTGACCGCGTTGCCGCCGCCCAAAAACAGGACGCCGCCCATGGCGGACAGGCCCAGGGAGATGCCGATGGGGACACCCAGCACCATCATCACCGCGAAGCTGATCAATAACCAGGCGATCATTCGGCAGATCCCTCCTTCTTATCCTTTTTCTCCGTGACGGTCACCAGCAGGTGGACCAGAGCGGAGACGGCGCACAGCACGCCCGCCACCGGGAAGATGGAATACACCTGACCCATGGTGAACTGGCGCATGGTGGAGACCTTCTGGACAGCTTTGCGGGAGAGCTCGCCGCCGCTGTAGGCCAGGATGCAGTAAAAGGCGATGAGGGCTACGTCCACGATGATTTTGGCGATCTTCTCCCCGCCGGGGATCTTGGCGGCGATGCTGTCCACCGCCTCCACCTGCAGGTTGGTCCCCATGGCGGCCACGCCCGCCGCGCCGATCAGCATGGCCCAGACGTTGGCGTACTGGCTGAACTCCATGTACCACTTGAAGCCGCCTACCGCGGGAATCAGCCGCAGGACCACGTTGGCCACCAGCACCAGGAACATGACGGCCAGAAGGATACTGGCCACGGCGGTGGTGAGCCGGTCGATCCAGGTTTGAATTTTCTTTAGCATAGGCTCGCTCTCCGTTTCTTCAGGATTTACGGAGAAAGGCCGCGGATACGAAACGGTAGCGCGGCCTTTCCTTCTTTACTTATTCCTTTGCTTACAACTTTGCTTCCAACGTGGAACGGGTCCGAAGAAAAGCTCAGGCTCTGGCGGCCTTCCACTCGGCCAGCTGGTCCAGCAGATCGCCGTAATCGCCGGCGTTCTCCTCCAGGACGGAGGCGGTCGCCTCGGCGAAGGGAGCCAGGTCAGGATTGTTGATCTCCATGCCGGCCTCCTCCAGCAGAGCCACGAAGTCGTCGGACTGCTGACGGTTGAGCTCACGGTCCTTCTCGGCGGAGGACACGGCGGCAGCGGTGATGATCTCCTGCTGCTCGGCGGTCAGCGTCTGCCACACGCTCTCGGCGATGGCGAAGCACATGCCGGAGTAGATGTGGTTGGTGACGGACAGATACTTCTGAACCTCATAGAGCTTGTTGTTGTAAATCACGGGGATGGGGTTCTCCTGCGCGTCATAGGTGCCCTGCTGCAGAGCCTGATACAGCTCGTTGAAAGCCAGAGGCTGGGGGTTGGCACCCAGGGCAGTCATGGTGGCCATGATGACAGGGTTCTCAGGGGTGCGGATCAGCATGCCGGCCATGTCGGCAGGGGCCTCCACGGGGCCCTTGCTGTTGGTGACGCAGCGGAAGCCGTTGCAGTAGTGGGCCAGAACGCGGATATTTTGGGGAATCAGCAGGTCTTCGGCGGCCTTCTCAATGTCGCTGTCCATGAAAGCCCAGGCTTCGTCGAAGTCGGCAAACTGGAAGGGCAGGGCGGAGATGCCCATCTCGGGCACCAGGGTGGCAAAGTTGGAGGCGTCGGAGATGATCACGTCCACGGTGCCGGAATCCAGAACCAGGGAGTTGATCAGGTCGGCGTCGCCGCCAAGCTGGCCGGAGGGATAGAGCTCGCCGGTGACGGCGCCGCCGGTCTTCTCGGTGATCTCGTCAATGAACTGGAGGGCGCCGATGGCGCGGGGGTCCTCTTCATTGGTGGAGATGCCGATCTTCAGAACGATGGCGTCGGCAGCGGGCGCCTCGGCAGCGGGTTCTTCAGCGGCGGGCTCTTCGGCGGCGGGTTCCTCAGCCGCAGGAGCCTGGGTGGCGGGGGCGGAGCTGCCGCCGCCGCAGGCGGCCAGGGCAAAGACCATCGCCAGCGCCAGGAGCAGTGCGAGAAGCTTCTTCATGGTGTTTTCTTCCTTTCGTTTCATTTTGTCTTATGTTTTATTGCCGGAGAGGCAAAAAACCGAAGGGAGGGGGGATTTAAAGCGCGCCCTTGCTCTCCAGGGCGGCCTTCAGCGCGGCGGCGCCGAAGCGGGGGCTGCCCAGGAAGGACTTGCCGAAGACGGCCTCCAGATGGGGCTCGGCATAGGCCATGCTGCCCTGGGCCAGAACCACCACGTCCACCCGGTCCACGATCGCCTTGGCGGCCTCGGTGAGCCGGGCGCGGAACTGCTCCTGGTCCAGGCCGAAGGCCCCGTCCACCAGGCAGTCTACCAGCTCCACGTGCTTACCGGCCTCCCGGGCGACACGGGCCACGGTGTTCTTGGTGGGGGTAAGGGTGGTGGGCAGGGTCGCCATCACGCCGATGCGGCTGCCCCGGCGGACGGCCTCCCGGCACATCTCCTCGTCCACCCGGACGATGGGCACGCCCAGATAGCGGGCCGCGTCCTGGGCGCAGTCCGCCACTTCGCCCACGGAGGAGCAGACGTTCAGCAGCGCGTCACAGCCGGCCTGCACCGCGTCCATATACATGGCGATCAGCCGGGCGGCGGGGGCGGCGGTCACATAGCCCGCGTCCCGCACATCGGCGAGAATGCTGGGGTCCTGCAGGCTGTAGAGCTCCACGCCTTCGCCCAGCTGTTTTTTGACTTCCTCTTCCACCGTCTCGATCAGCTCGGGGGTGGTGCTGGTATAGATAAGACCAACCTTCATGGCATTTCCTCGAATCTAAAAGAATAGTTACATCCTACATACTATGTTATGAGCTTGTCTTAATGTTACAACGCTTCGGCCCATCTGTAAATTGGAAGGTATAACAATAATTGGCGGCCAAGATTAAGCAGATTGCCCAAAAGAATGCCCGGCCGGGCCCCGCTGGAAAAAAGACCGGGACTGTAGCAAAACGAGAAGTTGAGCTGCAGTCCCTTGTTGTGTTAAAGGACGGAGAGAATTTTTCGAAGATAAACGAAAGTTTATAGGAGGAAGGACACCTTTCTCGGCTCGTCTCCTTTGGTCACCAGCGGAAACTTGGTTTTGTCTCTTGGTGACTTTGTTCGCTTTCTTTGCCTTGCCGCAAAGAAAGCGAACCGAAAGAAAAGGCACCCGGGGAAGTTTCCCCGGGGCCCCTCCGGGAGCAATGTACAGCAGATCCGTTCTTAGGTCGCCCTTAATCTTTCTTGCTGGTTTACCCCGGTGCAAACATTGGCAGAAGTCGCTCCTACGGTCGCACGCACATACCTACAAGGCTCGCTGGGTGCTCAATTACCTGCACACCATCATGGCTCCCCTGTGTAAGGGGAGCCATGATGGCGCGGAACTTATTCCTATAAACTTTCGTTTATCTGCAAAGAGCAACCTTTTTTGCAGATTAAGAGGCTGCAGCAGAATGATTTGCTGCAGCCCCGCGCAGACTGTGGACAAACAGAGAAAATCAGTGGATCAGCAGATTGGGAAGCCAGGTGACGGTGACCGGAACGAAGGTCACCAGGATCAAAGCGATGATCAGCGGAATATAGAAGGGGAGCATGGCTTTGATCATCCGGTCCAGAGAGATGTTGGCGACCTTGGCGGTGGCGTAGAGGCACATGCCCACCGGCGGGGTCAGCAGGCCGATCATCAGGTTCAGCACGATCATGACGCCCAGATGGAGCAGATCGATGTTCAGGGCGCCGGCCATGGGGGCCAGGATGGGAACCAGAATGATCAGCGCGGCATTGGTCTCCATAAAGCAGCCGATCACCAGGAAGAACACGTTCAGCAGCAGCAGGATAACGGTCTTGTTCTGGGTAACCGTGAAGATCATGTTCATGAACTTGGTGGGCAGCTGGGTCCGGGTGAGCAGATAGCCGTAGAGAGCGGAGGTGCACACAATGAACATGATGCTGGCGGATTCCTTGGCGGTGTCTCGCAGGATCAGGGCGAAGTCCTTCCAGCTGATCTCCCGGTACACGAACATGGTGAGGATAAAGGCGTAGAGAGAGGCCACCGCGGCGCCCTCCGTGGGAGTGAACACGCCGGAGAGAATGCCGCCGATGAGGATGATGGGGGTCAGGAGCGGGAAGAACGCGTGGCGGAAATCCTCCCACAGCACCCGGCCGGTGGGGAACTTGTTCCGGGGATATTTCCGCCTGACAGCGAAGATGTAGACCATCACGCTCAGGCAGATACCCACCAGAATGCCGGGGACAACGCCGCCGATCAGCAGCTTGGCGATGGAGACGCCCCCGGCGGAGACGCCGAAGACGATCAGCGGAATGCTGGGCGGGATGATAGGGCCGATGGTGGAGGAGGCGGCGGTGATGGCGGCGGAGAAATCCGTGTCAAAGCCCTCGTTTTCCATGGCCTTTATTTCAATGGTGCCGAGACCCGCCGCGTCGGCCACGGCGGAGCCGCTCATACCGGCAAAAACGATGCTGGCCAGAACGTTCGCGTGGCCCAGGCCGCCGGGCACCCAGCCGATGACGGTATTGCAGAATTTAAAGATGCGGGTAGTAATGGAGCCGGTGTTCATCAGCTTGCCGGCCAGCAGGAAAAAGGGAATGGCCAGCAGCGTGAAGTTGTTGGCGGAAAAGGCCAGCTTGGTGGCGATGGTGTCAAAGGGGAGGTTGCCGATGCCTCTTGTGAGGATCAGAACCAGGATAGAGACCAGGCCGATGGCATAAGGCGCGCCGAAGCCCAGAAGGAAGAGCAGCACCAGGCCGATGAGAAATACCGCGATGATCATGCTTGTCCTCCCTCCTTTTTGGCAAACAGGCAGCGGATATGCCCGACGATATGATAGATCTGATAGATGATCATCAGGGGCAGGCTGATCAGAAGGGGAATAAAGAAGACCTTCATGGAGACCTGGGGCAGAGAGCCCAGGGTGCTGTTGGTGGTCTGGATCGAGATAACGCTGCCCACGATGACGATCACGTTAAAGGCGATGGAGAGCAGGGAAACGACAACCTCCCAGGCCCGGTAGAGGCGGGCCGGCAGCCGTTCGATCAGCATGGTGGTGCGCACCTCGCCGTTTTCCCGTTCTACCAGGATCAGGCCGAAAAAGACGATGTAAATAAAGAGAGCCCGCATGAGCTCCTCCGTCCAGGGGACGGAGATCTTCAGCACAAAACGGAAAAGGACCTGCAAAATGCCCAGCAGGGAGACCACCCCCACAGAGAGGATGGACAAAACGGTTCCGATTCCGGCGATGACCTTGTCAAGCTTATTCCACAAAACCTTGCCCTCGCTTTCTTGATAATGATCACCGCATAGCAAAGGATCTACGGATCATTTGCGCGATGTTCCGGGCCGTGAAGAAGCGCCGGCGCGTTCTTCCGGGAGATGGGGAGGAGCGGCTATCTGAGCGATTGCCTCAAATAGCCGCTCGCGATCGTTTTTGTCAGCGCGTTTGGGAGAGAAGCTTACGGCTCCATGCCGAGCTGCTCGTAAACGGCGGCCCGGGCTTCGGGAGCCAGGCTGTCGGCGCACTCAAGGATGCTGTCCATGGCGGCTTCCGTCCAGACCTCGGTATCCACGTCCACAATGGTGTGGCCCTCGGCCAGCATCTTCTCAATGACGGCATCCTGACGGTCCATCAGACCGGCGTTGCACTCGTCCAGAGCCTGGGCGGCGCACTCGTCGAAGGCCTTCTGATACTCCTCGGGCAGGCTGTCATAGAAGTCCTTGTTGACGGTCCAGGTGTAGAAGGTGTTGATGTGGCTGGTCAGCATGGTGTGGGACTGGACCTCGCACAGGCCGGCGTCATAGTAGGTCTCGATGGGGTTCTCCTGGGCGTCCACAACGTGGGTCTGCAGAGCGGTGAAGATCTCGGACCAGTTGACAGGCGTGGCGATGGCGCCCAGAGCGCCCCAGACCTTCAGATAGAAGGTGGTCTCAGGCACGCGGAGCTTCACACCGGCCAGGTCGGCGGGGGTGTTGATGGCCTTGTTGGCGGTGAGCTGACGGGGAGCGCGGTACTCGCGGCCCACAATGTACATGCCGGCGTCGGCCACGATGGGATCGATCACGTCGGAGACGGACTCCCAGTAAGCCACGGCGGAATCAATGTCGCTGTAGACGAAGGGGATGGAGGTGGCGTTGTAGTCCTGCAGGACCTGGCTGAGGAACACGTCGCCAAAGAGGACGAACTGGACCTCGTTGGACTGGATCTGGCTCAGGTTCTCCTGCTCGGTACCCAGGGAAGCGCCCGCGAAGACCTGGACGTCCACATGGCCGTCCGTGGCCTCCTTGAGCAGCTCGGAAAAGCGCTGCACCGTCTGGTCCTCAATGGCGCCGGCGGTGGTGTGCAGGGCGGCGACGCAGGTGTAAACGGTGTCGTCGGCAGGGGCCTCGGCCGCGGGTTCCTCAGCGGCAGGCTCCTCGGCGGCGGGTTCCTCGGCCGCGGGAGCCTGGGTGGCGGGGGCGGAGCTGCCGCCGCAGGCGGCCAGAGCCAGGACCAACGTCAGCGCCAGCGCCATGGCCAACAGCTTCTTGATGGTGTCTTTCATTTTTGTTCTCCTTTTTGTTTTGTGTTTTATTTAAAAGGGCAAGCCCTTATAAATACGGCTCAGGACATTTGAAGCAGAATCTTGACCGCAAACTCGCTCTTCCTGTCCAGAATCTCAAAGGCGGAAGCCGCCTGCTCCATCGGCATGACCCGGCTGATCAGCCTGCGGATCGGGGCCTCATGGCTGTGGAGAAAAGCGATGGCGGAGGCGAAATCCTCCAGGGTGTAGTTGAAGGAGCCCAGGATGTTGAGCTCTTTATAGACAATGGGATAGCTGACAAAGCTGCTGGGAGCGGTGATCATGGCCACAAAGAGGATGGCGGCGCCGGGCCGGGCCATCTCCATTGCCTGCTCCAGAATATCCGGCCCGCCTGCGGCGACCAGAATGTTCTCACAGCCCTGGGGGCCGAAAAAGCCCTTCACAGCCGCCACCGCGTCCTCCCGGGACACGTTGACGGCGGCGTGGGCCCCCAGCTCCCGGGCCAGGCGCAGGTTTTCGTCCTGAATATCGGTGATCAAGATTTTTTTGAACCCGTAGGACGGAGCGATGATCAAAAGCAGCAGGCCGATGGTCCCCGCGCCGATGATCACCAGATTTTCGTCGTGGTCCCTGGGGATCCGGGACATCAGGTGCGTCGCCACCGCCAGAGGCTCCGTGAGCGCGCCCAGATCCAGCGGCACGTCCCCCAGAGGGCAGAGCACCGAGGCGGGCGCGGGAAAATACTCCCCGAAGGCGCCCAGCCCCCGCCAGCCGGGCGTGGAGGGCATAATGCGGTTTTCGCAGAGGTGGGGCCGGCCCTTCCGGCAGGCGGCGCAGGCGCCGCAGTTGATCTGAGGCATCACCGTGACGGGAAGTCCCAACGCCAGGCCGGAGACCCCGGGGCCCAGCCGGGCCACCGTGCCGGACAGCTCGTGCCCCAGCATCACCGGAGGCTTGCGGAAGGCGTGCTTGCCGTGATAGGCGTGGAGATCGGAGCCGCAGATCCCCGCGTATGCGGCTTTGACGAGAACCTCGCCTTCCCGCGGCTCGGGGACGGGAATATCCCGGATCCCGATAACATAGGGCGCCTCGGCATAAATTGCTTTCATGAACGGTTCCTTTCAGCAGGCGGCGCTGCCGCCCGGTAAACATACTACATAGGACCTAGCTGCTTTTTAGTTTACCATAGAGCGGGGAAAGGTGTAAATTGGAATTATCCACAAATAAAGCGGGGAGGAATTAAACAGTTTAACTAAAATCCTATTGGTTTCAACCGGTCTTGCCCTCTGTTTCAACCGGTTTTTGACGCAAACGCAGGAAAGCTTACAAATTACAAACCGGCGGCGCGGAGCGCCGCCGGGAAGGAGACAGATAAGTTCCCGCTCAGCCGGAGAACTTCTCCCAGAACACATAGTGGTCCAGCACGGCCCGCTCGATGTTGGCCTTGTCCGCGTGGAGAATGATCTCGTAGAGCTGCCGGTGCAGGCGGATATAGGACTCGATGGCCCCCTCGGCAATGACGGTCTCCGTGGTCTTCTCCCGGCTGGGGACGGTGATGCGGTTGATGTACTCCGAGAGGGTGATGAGCTGGGGGTTCCGGGTAAGGCTGATGATTACATTGTGGAAGTGGCAGTCCGCCTCCGTGATGCGCCCCACGTCCAGCTCCGGGCAGCCCACGGCGGCCTCCAGCTCCTCCAGGGCCCGGAGAAGGGGGGTCAGCTGCTCCTCTCCCAGGGGCTTGCCCATGAGCACATACAGGGTGCCGATGTCGATGGCCCGGCGCAGGTCCACAAAATCCTCCCAGCGGTTGTTCTGGAGAATCAGGCTGTAGAGCACCGGGGAGAGCATTTTCGGGTCAAAATGCTCGGTGACGAAGGTGCCCTCCGCCCGCTTGATATAGACCACCCCGTAGGCCTCCAGCTGCTTGATGGCCTCCCGGACGGAATTGCGGCTGGCGCCCATGTTGGCGCAGAGCTCCGCCTCTGTGGGGAGCTTGCTGCCGGGCTTGAGGCTGCCTTTGATGAGCTGATCAATGATCCAGTCCTTGACGGAATCCACCACGGAGGTGTTCTTTAGTACAGGGTATTCCAGTGCGCCGACCTTATCCATACATACCGCTCCATAATCCCGGCAGGTCCGCGGACCTGCCGGCTGTTTTTCTTATAATCTATTATATATTACTTGCAAAACAAGGCGCTGTCAATATTTTTCCGCCCGGAGAAGTACCGGACCTCCCGGCAAATGCGCCAAAGCCTGGTAAAAACTGCACAATTTTTCTCTCAAAAAAGTGGGCATGTCTACAAAAATGGGGAACTTGGCAAAGAAGCTCTTTACAAACGGGGCAGATCTTGATAGGATTTAAACATCCTACATAGGATATTTAAACGGAGGTGTATCCATATGACGGCTGATGAACTCTCCCGGATCGCCAACCGGCTCCGTCTCGATGTGGTCGAGACGGTGCATGACGCGGGCGACGGGCATCCCGGCCCCTGCATGTCCATTGCGGACATCATGGCGGTACTGTATTTTGAAGAGATGAAGCTGGACCCCCAGAACCCCCGCTGGCCTGAGCGGGACCGCTTTATCCTGTCCAAGGGGCACGCCTGCCCCATCCTCTACGCCGCCCTGGCCCGGCGCGGCTATTTCCCGCTGGAGGAGCTGAAGGGCCTGCGCTCCCTGGGCAGCTTTCTCCAGGGCCACCCGGACAGCAAGAAGATCCCCGGGGTGGACACGGTGTCCGGCTCCCTGGGCAACGGCGTGGCCATCGGCACCGGCATGGCCATGGGCTGCCGGATGCAGGGGATCGACAACTATGTGTACGTGATCGTCGGCGACGGCGAGGAGGAGGAAGGCATCATCTGGGAGGCCGCCATGGCCGCCGCCAAGTTTAAGCTGGGCAACCTGATCGTCTTTGCCGACCTGAACAACCACCAGTCCGGCGGCAGGGTCACGGATCTGAGCAGCCTGTATCCGGTGCCGGATAAGTGGGCCGCCTTCCACTGGCACGTCCAGAGCATCGACGGGCACGATATCCCCGCCATCCAGAACGCCATTGCCGAGGCCAAGAAGGTCACGGACCGGCCCAGCATCATCTGCTGCAAGACCCTGAAGGGGAAGAACATCCCCTACATGGAGGACAACAACGCCTGGCACAAGCGGGTCCCCACGGACGAAGAAGTGGAGATTGCCCGCCAGGCCCTGAAGGACAAACTGTGAGGTGGAAGAATGAGCACAAAGAGTACCCGTGAAGCCGCGATGCTGGCCATCCAGGAGGCCGCGCGCAAGGATGATAAAATTGTGATCGTCTCTCCGGACGCTGTGGCCGCCGCCCGGGCCACCAAGTTCCGGGAGGAATTCCCCGACCGGGTGATCGAGGTGGGCATTGCCGAGCAGGACGCGGTGGATATAGCCGCGGGCCTGGCCAGCACCGGCATGAAGCCGGTGGTGGTCACCTACGCGGGCTTTCTCACCATGCGGGCCTGTGAAATGATCCGCACCTTTGTGGCCTATCCCGGCCTGAACGTGAAGTTCATCGGCCTCAACGGCGGCATGCTGGGGGGCGAACGGGAGGGCGTCACCCACCAGTTCTATGAGGACGTGGGCATTCTGCGCAGCATGCCGGGGGTAAAGGTCCTCTGCCCGGCGGACGCCCAGCAGGCCAAGGAGGCCGCGTCGGCCATGCTGGAGCAGGAGGGGCCCGTCTACCTCCGCCTGGGCAGCGGCCGGGAGCCGGAGGTCTTTCCGGAGGGCACCCCCTTCACCTACGGCAAGCTCCGGGTGGTGAAGAGCTACGGGCATGACGTGGCGGTCTTTGCCAGCGGCTTTGTCATGGACCGGGCGATCCAGGCCCTGGAGGAGCTGAAGGAGCAGGGGATCAACGCCACCCTGGCGGACGTCTCCACCCTCAAGCCCCTGGACGAGGAGGGCGTGGCGAAGCTCCTGACCGCGTGCGGCCGCGCCGTCACGGTGGAGGACCACAACATCTACGGCGGCCTGGGCAGCGCCGTCTGCGAAGCCGCCTGCAGGCTGGCCCCCTGCAAGGTGCTCCGCCTGGGCCTGCAGGACGTCTATCCCCGCAGCGGCAAGGCCGCGGAGCTGCTGGACGCCTATGGCCTCTCCGTGCAGGATATCGTCAACACGGCCAAAGAAGCAATGAAGTGAGGGACAGAACATGACCTTGCAATCCGATAAAATTTTCTCCGGCGTGGAGCACGCCGACGCCAGAAGCCTGCTGTACGCCACCGGCCACCTGCCGGAAAACATCGGCAAAAAGCCCCTGATCGGCGTGGTCAACACCTTTAACGAGATCGTCCCCGGCCATTTCCATCTCCGGGGCATCGCGGACGCGGCCAAGCAGGGCGTGCTGATGGCGGGGGGCATCCCGGTGGAGTTTCCCACCATCGCCATCTGCGACGGCATCACCATGGCCCACAAGGGCATGATGTACCCCCTGCCCAGCCGGGAGCTGATCGCGGACAGCATCGAGTCCATGACCATGGCTCACGGCCTGGACGGCCTGGTTCTGGTGGTCAGCTGCGACAAGACCGTGCCCGGCGCCATGATGGCCGCGGCCCGGATGAACATCCCCTCCGTGGTGATCAGCGGCGGCCCCATGCCCACCGGGCATTACCGGGGCCAGGTCTCCGACTACAGCGCCTGCATCGAGACGGTGGGCCGGGTCCACAGCGGGACCATGACCGAGGCCGAGCAGGAGGAGCTGACTCAGCACTGCTGCCCCGGCTGCGGCTCCTGCTCCGGCATGTTCACCGCCAACTCCATGAACTGCCTGGCCGAGGCCCTGGGCATGGCCCTCCCCGGCAACGGCACCATCCCATCCTATTACGGCGAGCGCCTGGGTCTGGCCAAGCGGGCGGGCATGGCCGCCGTGAACCTGGTGAAGGAGAACATCCGGCCCCGGGATATCCTCACGGAGAAGGCCTTTGAAAACGCCATCCGGGTGGACATGGCCATCGCCGGCTCCACCAACACCACCCTGCACCTGCCGGCCATCGCCAACGAACTGGGGCTGAAGCTGCCTCTGAAGAAATTCGATGAGATCAGCCGCGCCACCCCCAACCTCTGCCATATCAGCCCCAACGGCCAGCATCATATGGACGACCTGTACCGGGCCGGCGGCATCTACGCCGTCATGCACGAGCTGGACAAGCGGGGCCTGATCGACCGCTCCTGCCTCACCGTGGCCGGCAAGACCCTGGGCGAGCTGCTGCCGGGGCACGAGGTCACGGACTACCAGGTGATCCACCCCATCGACCGGCCCTACAGCCCCCAGGGCGGCCTGGCCGTCCTCTTCGGGAATCTGGCGCCTATGGGCTGCGTGGTCAAGGCGGCGGCCGTGTCAGAGAAGATGATGAAGCACACCGGCACCGCCCGGGTGTTCAGCTACATGGAGGACGCCACCCAGGCCATCCTGTCCGGGAAGATCGTCCCGGGGGACATGGTGGTGATCAAGTACGAAGGCCCCAAGGGCGGCCCCGGCATGCGGGAGATGCTCTCGCCCACGGCGGCCATTGTGGGCGCGGGCCTGGGGGAGACCGTCTCCCTGCTCACCGACGGGCGCTTCTCCGGGGCCACCCGGGGCGCGGCCATCGGCCACGTGTCCCCGGAGGCCATGGAGGGCGGCGTCTTCGCCGTCATTGAGGACGGGGACCGGATCACCGTGGACATCCCCAACCGGAGCATCAGCCTGAACGTGGATGAGGAGACCCTTTCCAAGCGCCTGGCCGCCTGGAAGCAGCCGCCTTTGAAGGTGAAGGCCGGCTATCTGGTGAAGTATTGCAAGACCGTCTCGTCCGCCGCCACCGGCGCGGTCACGACGGAATATGCGGAAGGAGCGTTTGACCGATGAAAATCGCTATGATCGGCTGCGGCGCCGCCGGCAGCTGCTTTGCGGGCTATCTGAGAAAAGGCGGGGCCGATATCACCCTGGTGGACCGGTATGAGGCCCATATGGACAAGATCCGGGACGAGGGGCTGGAGTTTATCATCTATCCCGACACCCACTATCATCTGGACGGCTTCAAAACCGCCTATTCTGCCGAGGGCATCGGCACCATGGACCTGGTGATCTTCGTCACCAAGGCCACCCAGCTGGAAAGCGCCGTGGAGACGGCCATGCCCTGCATCGGGCCGGACACGGTGCTCTGCTCCCTGATCAACGGCCTGGGCAACGACGACATTCTGCTCCGGCACTTCCCGGCCAACCGCATCCTCTGCGGCAGCGGCGCTCTGGGCACCGAGCTGCGGGGCCCCGGCTGCTGCGTCAGCACCGAGGTCAAGGGCACCCTGGTCCACTTCGGCCCTCTCCAGCCGGACAAGCTGATCATGGAGCGGGCGGCGGAGCTGGCAGAGCTCTTCACCAAGGGCGGCTGCCTGGCGGAGTACAGCGAGAACGACCGGCCCAACGTGTGGAAAAAGGTCATCATCAACAGCACGGTGAACACCGTCTGCGCCCTGCTGCGGCTGAAGATCTACGAGGTGGCCCAGGACCCCTACGGCATGGAGCTGTTCCGGGGCGTGGTCCGGGAGGCCTGCGCCATTGCGGAGGCCAAGGGCGTACACTTCGACCCGGTGGAGTTTGAGAACACCCATCTGAAAAACTTCATCCAGAACATGGGGGACTACTACCCCTCCATGGCCCAGGACATGCTGATGAACAAGCGGCAGACGGAGATCGACGTGCTCAACGGCATGCTGTCCCAGTACGGCCGCCAGTACGGCATCCCCACGCCGGTGAACGACGTGCTTACCACCATGGTCAAGGCCATCCAGGGCAACTACGACCGGCAGTATTTCAAGAAATAAGGCAAAAACACGGGAAAACGGGGCTGCAGCGGGTGAGCTGCAGTCCCGTTTTGCGCTGAAGGAGGGCAAAATCCTTTCCTCCTATAAGCTTTCGTTTCTCTTCAAGAGCCGCTTTTCTTGACAGTCTATAATCCTACGCGGGCCAGGGCGGCCTTGGCCAGCACCAGGGGCAGACGGGCCATGCGGCCGATCCGCTTAGGCTCCTTGACCAGGCGGTAGGCCCACTCCAGGCCCAGCTTCTGCCAGCGCTCCGGCGCCCGCTCCACCTGGCCGGAGAACACGTCCAGGGCCCCGCCCAGGCCGATGGCCAGACGGGCCCCGGTGCTCTCCCCCCAGCGGGCCATCCACAGCTCCTGCTTGGGCGCCCCCAGGCAGACAAAGAGCAGATCGGGCCGGGCGGCGGCCACCTGGGCGGCGGCCGCGCCGCCGTCGGTGAAATAGCCGTCCCCGGTACCGCAGAGGCTGATATGGGGGTAGCGCTCCGTCAGGCGGCGGCCCGCCTCCTCCGCCACGCCGGGCTTGGCCCCCAGCAGATACAGCCGGCCGCCCCTCTCGTTGAGAAGGGCGAGCATGTCCGCCGCGAAATCAATACCCGGCACCCGCTCCCGCAGGGGTGTGCCCAGAATGCGGGAGGCGTAGAGCACGCCTACGCCGTCCGGCAGCACCAGGTCGGCCTCGTTGAGGACGGAGCGGAAATCCGGGTCCTTTTCCGCGGCCAGCAGGAACTCCGGGTTGGGGGTGACCGCGTAGTGGAAGCCCTCCTCCGCCAGCAGCTCCGCGCCCCGCAGGGCCGCCTCCCGGCGGCTCAGATTGTCAAAGCGGACGCCCAGCACATCAATTTTCATGGCCATCCCTCCAAAACGTTTTTTCATAATGATTTTCGCTGCCAAACGACAAGTTTGGCAGCGAATGATCCTGTGGATCATACGCGCGATGCTTATTGCAATGCGTATATGGCAAAACAGCACTGCTGTTTTGCCATCATATAATCATTATCCTAGCACAGGGAAAAAAAATAGTCAACTTTCCCGTGGAAGGTGGGGGAATGATGTGGTATACTAAAAAAGGGAGGGGATACGATGCGCGAGACGATCTATCTGGCGGGCGGCTGCTTCTGGGGGACCCAGCGGTATTTTGACTGTCTGCCCGGCGTTTTGGAGACAGAGGTGGGCTACGCCAACGGCGGCACCGCCAATCCCAGCTATGAACAGGTAAAATACCTGCACACCGGCCACGCGGAGACGGTGCGGGTGGTCTTTGACCCGGAGCGGCTCAGCCTGGCGGAGCTGCTGGAGCAGTATTTCAAGGTGATCGACCCTACCTCCGTCAACCAACAGGGGGAGGACTGGGGGATCCAGTACCGCACGGGGATCTACTATGTCAGCCCGGCCCAGGAGCAGACGGCCCGGCAGGCCCTGGCGGCGCTTCAGGCGCGCTGTGACCGGCCCCTGGCGGTGGAGTGCCGCCCGCTGGAAAACTTCTACAGCGCCGAGGAGTACCATCAAAAATACCTGGAGAAGAACCCAGGCGGCTACTGCCACATCGGCCCGGCCCTGTTCGAGGCGGCCAGAAATTACAAAAAATAAACGCAAAAAAGCGGAGGAGCTGTTCAAAGGCTCCTCCGTTGGTTTTACAAGTCTTTTCCGTTCAGGACGGCGCGGGTCAGGCAGTCGTTTTGATCATAGCAGAGCTTGAGCGAGAAGAAGGGGGCCTCCTCCGCCAGCAGCCGGAGGAAGATCTTATCCCCCTCCCAGATGGGCATGGAGAACAGAGCCTCTTTTTTCACCCATTCCAGCTCCCCCTCGTCGCAGTCGCTGAGGCGGCCGGAAAAGCGGTCGGCGGTGAAGATGTGCATGTACTCGGTGCCGTAGCGCTCCAGCACGAAGGTGACGATGCCCCGGTACCGCCAGGAGAGGACCTGCAGCCCCGTCTCCTCCAGCACCTCCCGGAGCATACAGTCCTCCGGACTCTCCCCCTCCTCAAACTTCCCGCCGGGGGCGATCCACTTGTCCTTGTTGATGTCCTGCCGCTTCTTGACCCGGTGGAGCATCAGATATTCGTCTCCCCGTTCCAGATAGCACTGGGTGCTGTTGATCATGGCGCGCTCCTTAGTCCTTTTTCTCCTGCTCTTCCGGGGGAAGGGCGTTCTTTTTCGCCTTCTTCCGGCGGGCCCGGAGCCTTTTCAGCCCGAACACGGCCAGGAAGACCAGCACAGCCAGCACCAGCAGCGTAGGCAGGGCGGCGGCCAGGGCCAGGATCAGGTCCCCGCAGCCGTTTCGGAAGTTCCGGAGCCCCCGCTGCAGGGCCAGCACCAGCTGGCGGCCGAAGGAGATCTGCTGCTCCGCCTCCGGGGTGTATTCCTCGACTTCCTCCAGGCTCAGATACACGCTGCTGTAGTTCACCCGGCGGTCGTAGTTGTTCAGGGTGGACTGGAGGCTCTCGATCTGATAGCGCAGCTCGGTGAGCTTTTCTTCGATGGCGATCACGTCGGCCACCGTCTCCGCCTGCTCCATCATCTCCAGCAGCCGGGTCTCCTGGGCGCTGTAGGCCGTGAGCCGGGCCTGGGCGTCATAGTACTGGGCGGAGACGTTCTCCGTATAGGTGTGGGTGTAGGGGACGTTGCCCAGGGCGGAGAGGCCGGACATGAAAGCGGAGAATTTCTCGCTGGGCACCCGGAGGGTGTAGTCGGCCCGGCGGTTGCTGGCGTAGCCCCGGGAGAGGCTGTAGTAGTTGGCGTCGTTGACGCTGCTGGACTCGATCCAGCCTCCGTAGTCTTCCATGAGAGCGGCGACCTTGGCCACCGCCTCGTCAAAGGCGGTGGTCTCCACGGTCACGTCGGCGGAATAGATGATCTTGTCCGGGTTGATTTTCCCGGCGTCCCCGGCAGAGCCGGCGAGATCGGCGGCCGCGGTGTTGCCGGCCAGGCCGTAGGCCGGGTCCCCGGAGACTTCCATCTCCTCTGCCATCTCCGGCATGGGCGCCGCCGGGGCCTCCGCCGGAGCAGACGCCATGTCCGCCGACGCGCTGAATTGGACGCTATCGGCTCCCTTGCTGCTGGCGCCGCAGGCGCAGAGGGACAGCAGCAGAACCAGGGCCATCAACAGAGCAAGCGGTTTTTTCATATATCGTTCCTCCTCGGTTTAGTAGGATGGTAATTTGACGGAGAAGGGGGACAAAAGGTTCCGGAAAAGGAGGAAAAACTGCCGGAACTCCGCGGCGGGAGTTCCAGCAGTGATTTTCAACATAGCTCAGCTTTGCAGCTTCTGGGCCCACCAGTCGGAGTAATCCTTCCCCTCATGCTCCGGCTGGAAGCTGCCGTCCAGCATGGAGAGCACCCGGGCGTACTCCTCCGAGCCCTCCTCATAGGGGGTGGGGCGGTAGTCGTTATAGTGGGTGTTGGCCACGTAGGGCTGGGAGCTGACGGAACAGGGGATGATGGACACGTCCCGGTTGCTGACGCTCCCATCAGCGGCCCGGTCCACCGTGATCTGGACGATGGCGGTCTCCGGGTAGGTGGGCATGGTGCTGCCGCCGAAGGTCCAGTTGCCCATCCCGTAGAGGATGACCGCGCCGTGATAGCGCTCAATGGGCTGGAGCATGTGGGAGTGGCTGCCGTAGATCAGGCTGGCCCCCGCGTCCACACAGGCGTGGGCCAGCTCAATATCCGCGTCCCGCAGGGTGTATTTCAGCTCTTCCCCCCAGTGGAACATGCAGAGGATGTACTCCGCGCCCTGGGCCTTCAGCTGCTCTACCGCCGCCACAGCCTGGTCCTTATCCGGCTTCAAATTGTTGTAGGCGCAGTAGACGCCCAGCACCAGGCCGCTGTCCGTGGTCACGATCTGAGCCTGGCCGTCCTTCCCGTAGGGCACGCCGTACTGCTCCAGGGCCTCGTAGGTGTCCTGAGCTCCCTTCTCGCCGTAGTCCTCCAGCAGATGGTTGTTGGCGGTGGTGACGAAGTCCACCCCGCCGGCGGTGAGGATCTGGGCATAGTCGGCAGGGGCTTTGAAGTGGAACTGGGCGTGGTAGTCGGCGATCCGGTCCTTGTCGGAGAGGACGCACTCCAGGTTGGCAATGGTGAAATCGTCCGCCGTGAAATACTGGACGGTGTTGGAGAAGGGATAGGCGTAGTCCCCGTCCATGCGGGCGTTGTAGCCGTAGTCGCTGTAGATGAAGTTCTCGTTGGAGGCCAGGGTGCAGTCCCCGATGGCGGAGAGCACAAAGGTCCCCGGCTCGGCCGTCCCGGCCGTCCCGGCGGCCCCGGAGGAACCGGGGGAATCGGGATTCATGTCCACGGCGGCAAAGCGCTCTCCGGACGGCTCCTTCAGCTGCACGCGGTTCCAGATCACCTTCCCCAGCGGGAACAGCAGCAGGATGATCAAAACGATTTGCAGGATCTTTTTCATCAGTGTACGCCTCGCGTATCCAAGTTTCGACTTCCGTCAGCTATCCCTCATTATACTGAAAAAGAGCGGCCAAGGCAAGGGCGGAACGGGTTTTTTAAGAAAGAATTTGAGACAACATAACAACCAGCCCCGGCGCAAGGGCGCCGCGGCTGGTTGGATCATAGATTTTATTTCTTTTTCTTTCCGAAAAGGCCGCTCTTGCCCATGTCCATCTCCCCCATAGAGGCGGCGAACTGGCGGAGCAGCTCCTTTTGAGAGGCGCTCAGGTTCTTAGGCACGGCCACGGTGACGGAGATGAACTGATCTCCCCGGCCGCTGCCCCGGAGATAGGGGATGCCCTTGCCCCGCAGGCGGAACACCGCCCCGGGCTGGGTGCCCTCGGGAATGGTCAGCTTTACCTTGCCGTCCAGCGTGGGGACCTCGATCTCCGCGCCCAGCACCGCCTGGGCGTAGCTGATTTCCTGCTCCAGCAGGACCGAGGTGCCGTCCCGCTCAAAGCGGGCGTGGGGCCGGACGATCACCGACACCAGCAGGTCCCCGGCGGGGCCGCCGTTGGAGCCGGCGCTGCCGTAGCCCGGGCGGGAGATGGTCTGCCCGTCGTCGATGCCGGCGGGGATGTTGACCTTGACCTTGTGCTGCCGGCGGACGGCGCCCATGCCCCGGCAGGTTTTGCAGGGCTGGTGGATGATCTTGCCGGTGCCCCGGCATTTGGAGCAGGGAGAAGTTGACTGGGCCATGCCGAAGGGGGTGCGGGTGGTGGTGCGCACGCTGCCGGTCCCCTTGCAGTCCGGGCAGATCTCCGGCGTGGTGCCGGGGGTGCAGCCGGTCCCGTTGCAGTCGCTGCAGGTCTCCACCCGGGCGACGGTCACTTCCTTCTCGCAGCCGAAGGCGGCCTCCTCAAAGCTTATGTTCACGGTGGCGCGGACATTCTCGCCCCGGCGGGGGGCGTTGGGGTTCCTGGCGGCGCCTCCGCCGCCAAAGCCGAAGATGTCCCCAAAGCTGCTGAAGATATCCCCAAAATCCCCGAAACCGCCAAAGCCGCCGAAGCCGCCGGCCCCGAAGCCCGCGTTGGGGTCAAAGGCCGCGTGGCCGTACTGGTCGTACTTCTTGCGCTTCTCCTCGTCGGAGAGGATCTCGTAGGCCTCGTTGGCCTCCTTGAAGCGCTCCTCGCACTCCTTGTCGCCGGGGTGCAGATCCGGGTGGTTCGCCTTGGTGATTTTCCGGTAGGCCTTCTTTATTTCATCGGCCGAGGCGCTCTTGTCAACGCCCAGGACCTCATAGTAGTCTCGTTTATCTGCCATGGGAAAACTCCGTTCTTACGCGCTTTTATCCCGGCTGTCAGGCCGGGATAAAAGCGTGGATTTTGTTATACCGCGGGGGAATTACTTGTTGTCGTCGTCCACGACGGTGTAATCCGCGTCATAGTAATCCTGGCCGCCGTTGGACCCGCCCTGGCCCTGGCCGGGATTGTAGCCGCCGGCCTGGCTGGGGTCAAAGCCCTGGGCGCCCTGGGGGTTGGCGGACTGGTACAGCTTCTCGGACAGCTTGTAGAAAGCCTGGGTCAGCTCTTCAGTGGCGCGCTTGATGGCGGCGGTGTCGGTGCCGGTCAGCGCCTGCTTCAGAGCGGACAGCTTGCTCTCCACTTCCTCCTTCTCAGCGCCGCTGAGCTTGTCGCCCAGGTCGGCGATGGTCTTCTCGGTCTGGTACACCATCTGGTCGCCCTGGTTGCGCACGTCCACTTCCTCCTTGCGCTTGGCGTCCTCGGCGGCGTACATCTCGGCCTCCTTCACGGCCTTGTCGATGTCCTCCTTGGACATGTTGGAGGAGGCGGTGATGGTGATGTGCTGCTCCTTGCCGGTGCCCAGGTCCTTGGCGGAGACGTTCACGATGCCGTTGGCGTCAATGTCAAAGGTGACCTCGATCTGGGGCACGCCCCGGCGGGCCGGCGCGATGCCGTCCAGGTGGAAGCGGCCCAGGCTCTTGTTGTAGGCGGCCATTTCCCGCTCGCCCTGGAGGACGTTGACCTCAACGGAGGTCTGGTTGTCCGCCGCGGTGGAGAACACCTGGCTCTTGCGGGTGGGGATGGAGGTGTTGCGCTCGATGAGCTTGGTGAACACGCCGCCCAGGGTCTCGATGCCCAGGGACAGAGGCGTGACGTCCACCAGGACGATGCCCTCCACGTCGCCGGACATGACGCCGCCCTGGATCGCCGCGCCGATGGCCACGCACTCGTCCGGGTTGATGCCCTTGAAGCCCTCTTTGCCGATCAGGGACTTGACCATCTCCTGCACGGCGGGGATCCGGCTGGAGCCGCCCACCAGCAGCACCTTGCTGATGTCGCTGGGCTGGAGGCCGGAGTCGGACAGGGCCTGCTTCACGGGGCCCATGGTCTTCTCAACCAGGTGGTGGGTCAGCTCGTTGAACTTGGCCCGGGTGAGAGTCACGTCCATGTGCTTGGGGCCGGTGGCGTCGGCGGTGATGTAGGGCAGGTTGATGTTGGAGGTGGTGACGCCGGACAGCTCCACCTTCGCCTTTTCGGCGGCCTCCCGCAGGCGCTGCATGGCCACCTTGTCGGTGCTCAGGTCCACGCCCTCGGCCTTCTTGAACTCGTCCACCAGATACTTGGTGATGCAGGCGTCGAAATCGTCGCCGCCCAGGCGGTTGTTGCCGGCGGTGGCCAGCACGTCGATCACGCCGTCGCCGATCTCCAGGATGGACACATCGAAGGTGCCGCCGCCCAGGTCATAGACCATGATCCGCTGGTCGTTCTCCTTGTCCAGGCCGTAGGCCAGGGCCGCGGCGGTGGGCTCATTGATGATGCGCTTGACGTCCAGGCCGGCGATCTTGCCGGCGTCTTTGGTGGCCTGCCGCTGAGAGTCGGTGAAGTAGGCGGGGACGGTGATGACCGCCTCGGTGACGGTCTGGCCCAGATAGGCCTCCGCGTCGGCCTTCAGCTTCTGCAGGATCATGGCGGAGATCTCCTGGGGGGTGTAGGACTTGTTGTCGATGGTGACTTTGTAGTTGGAGCCCATCTCCCGCTTGATGGAAGAGATGGTCCGGTCCGGGTTGGTGATGGCCTGGCGCTTGGCCACCTGGCCTACCATGCGCTCGCCGGTCTTGGCGAAGGCCACCACGGACGGGGTGGTGCGGCCGCCCTCGGCGTTGGCGATGACGACGGTCTCGCCGCCTTCCATAACGGCGACGCAGCTGTTGGTGGTTCCAAGGTCTATTCCTATGATTTTACCCATTGTTCTTTTCCTCCTCTATCGTAATGAATGTTTTTACAAATTTATAACTAAAGGACAAAGTCCTCAGTTGGCTACCTTTACCATGGCGAAACGGACCACCTTTTCGCCGATTTTGAAGCCCTGCTGGAAGACCTCTACGATCTCGTTCTCCCCCTTGCTCTCGTCCTCCACGTGCATCACCGCGTTGTGGAGGCTGGGGTCAAAGGCCTGACCCAGACAGTCGATAGGGCTGACGCCCAGCTTTTCCAGGGTGCTGTTGAACTGGGCCATGATCATCTCCACACCCTTGCGGTAGGCCTCGTCCTCCGTGCTCTGCTTCAGGGCCCGCTCCAGATTGTCGTACACCGGGAGGAACTTGATCAGGGTGTCCGCCTTCACGTCGGCGTACAGGGCCTCCCGCTCCTTCTGGCTGCGGCGGCGGAAATTGTCATACTCGGCGCAGATGCGCAGATACTTGTCATTCAACGCGGCCAGCTCTCCGGCCAGCCTGGCGGCCTCCTCGGCGGCCTTGCTCTCCTGAGCCTTGGCCTCCTTTTTGGCGGCCTTTTTCTCCGCCTTGCTCTCCTTGGCCTTGGGGGCCGGGGCCTCCGGCTCCTCCGGCTGGGGCGCCGGGGTTTCCGGCTCCTTCGGCTGCGGCGCGTCCTGCTGCTCGTTCACTTTATCCTCTGTGCTCATTCGGATCATCTCCCTTAATGATCAGTTTGTTATGCATCCCCTCCGGGGGCGCCTCGCCGCCGCCCAGCCGCCGGGACAGACCCGCGGCCAGAAAGCTCAGCTTGGCGGCCACGGCGGAGTAGTCCATCCGGGTGGGCCCCACCACGCCGATCAGGCCCCGGGTGTTGTCCCCGGCGTCATAGCTGGCGATCACCACGCTGGAATCCTTCAGCTCCTCGGCCACGTTTTCCGGCCCGATCAGGACCCGCACCTCACCCACGCCGGCCGGCGCGTCCTCCTCGCTGGGGGGCAGGATGTACCCGCCGCCGGAGAGGTAGCTCATGAGCTTGTGGGCCTTCTCCGGGTCCCGGAACTCCGGCTGGTTCAGCAGCCGGTTTTCCCCGGAGAGGAAGGCGGTGGGGGTGTTGACCTCGGTGAGAGTCTCGATCACGAAGGCGGCAATCACGGCGGTCAGGCCCATGGTGTCGTCTGCTGCCCGCTCCGTGGAGTGGATCAGCAAGGGAGTCACCTGGTCGGCGGTGATGCCGGTGAAGCCGGCGTTGAAGAGGGAGGCCAGGCGGCGCACCATGTCCTGGTCCACCGAGATGGGCAGATGCACCAGCTTGCTTTTCACCGTGTTGCTGCTGAGCATCAGGACGATGATGAAGGTGTTGGCGTCCACGTAGATCAGATCGAAGCGCTTGACGGAAGCGGCGCTCTGGGCGGTCAGGGCCAGGGCGGGGTAATCCGTCAGCTGGGAGGCCAGGCGGCTCACGTCGCTGATGGTGGCGTCCAGCTGCTGGAGCCGGGCGTTCAGGCGGCGGTTAATCTCCTCCGTCTCCTCCAGGGAGAGCTTCTGCTGCTGCATCAGCTCGTTGACGTACATCCGGTAGCCCATGGGGGTGGGCACCCGGCCGGCCGAGGTGTGGGGCTGCTCCAGGTAGCCCATGTTCACCAGCTCCGCCAGCTCGTTGCGGATAGTGGCAGAGGAACAGCCCAGGCCGGCGCTCTGGGCGATGGCTTTGCTGCCCACCGGCTCCGCCGTGCGGATGTACTCCTCCACGACGGCCGCAAGAATCTTCTTTTTTCTCTCGCTGATGGCCATGCGCGCCTCCGCTCTGCCTGCATTAGCACTCTTTCCCTGAGACTACTAGCACTCTTAAGTTCCGAGTGCTAATATACCATCGGAAGCGCGCTTTGTCAATAGTTTCGCCTGCCCCGGTGAGGAAAATTCACATTTTGTACAAGATCGCTCCGGCGAAGGGGCCCGAAGCGGAAAAACAGGCCCCTCCGGGAGGACAAAATACAAAAAAACCTTGATATATCAGAGTTTTTTAAGTTTTTTTCATTTACAAAACTTTGAAATTGGTATAAAATAGAAACGAGCAGAAAGGGGGTGAAGCCGTGCTTGAAGAGAGTTTCCTGAATGTTTTCAACAAGTTTAAGCTGCATTTCTACAGGAGAGTGTTTGACAACGTGAAGGAGCGGGAGGGTTCGCTCTCCGCCATGGAGGCCTTTTCTCTGGAAATCATAGAGGCGCTGGGGCGGCCGACGGTGGGTCAGTTCGCGGATTTTCTGAACATCTCCCAGTCGAATGCAACTTATAAGGTCAACAGCCTGATCCGGAAAGGGTATCTGGTGCGGGAGAATTCTCAGGTGGACCGGAGAGAGTACCATCTGGTCCTGTCAGAGAAGTACTACAGCTATGCTGCGATGATGAGTTCCTATGAGGTGGAAGTGATGGAGCGTGTCAAGCGGCGCTTCTCCCAGGAGGACGTGGTGAAGTTTGACGAGATTTTGAAGGTCATGTCTGCGGAGCTCATGCCCGAGTGCGGGAAGTAAAAGAGAGAGACAGAGGGAAAGCAGAAGCGGAAGCGTGTGCGTGTAAGCGGCCCGGGGGAACAAAACGTTCCCCCGGGCCGCTTTCAAGGGGAAGACACTTTGTCTTCCCCTTGAAAGCTTATCCAAGAGCATTCAAAATGCTCTTGGATAAGTATAGATTAAACGCTGAAAGGGGGCTCCCGCCCCCTCTCTGCCCTCTCCCCCTGCATGTCTATGGATAGCCGTTCTATTTGTCTACAGTCTCAATGCGGCCCGCTTGTGCTCAAGGGCATAAGCGGGCCGCATTTGTTGACAACTATTTAAAACAACACTATTTGATACAGCCCGGCCAGGACCGGGATCGTGAACAGGCAGAGGACCGTGGAGAGCAGGTTGATGACGCTGGCGTTCTCCGCCTCCGGCACCGTGCGGTAGAGCTGGGTGAACTGGGTGATCATCACCGCCGTCGGCGCGCCGGAGGTGATAAACACCACCAGCAGGAAGCGGGGCGCGTCCGGATGGAGGCGGGCAATGCCGGTGACGGCGAAGAGCAGCAGCGCCATCAGCGGGCAGAGCACCAGGCGGCCGAAGCAGATCAGGTAGGCCCGCTTGTTGGAAAAGACCTGCTTTAAATCGGCGTTGCCCAGGATCATGCCCACGGTGAACATGTACAGCGGCCCCATCATGTTCCCCAGAGAGGTGACCGTGTCCCCCAGAGGGCCGGGAAAGCGGATGTCCAGCAAAAAGAGCAGCAGGCCCAGCAGCATGCCCAGCAGCACCACGTTCTTATACAGCATGCTGAAGTGAAAGCGCGTCTGCCCGCTGAGGACCGACTGGGCGTGGGAGAAGAGCAGCACGTTCATGGTCAGAAAGCAGGGGCTGCAGTAGATCACCCAGTCCGGCCCCAGCACACTGGCGATCAGGGGCAGGAGAAAGTTCCCCGCGTTGGGATATTCCATCGAGGTATACTCCACCACCGACAGGTGGAGGGGCCTGATCAGCAGCTTTGCCAGCAGAGCGATCCCCGCCGTGGCCAGCAGCACCCCCAGCATGGCCACGCCCAGGCCGGTCAGCTTATCCAGGCTGAACTCGTACTGAAAGGCGTCGATCATGGCGCAGGGGGTGGCGATGTACAGGGCAAAGCGGGAGAGGAGCTTGCTGTCCTCAAAGCTCAGCAGCTTGATCCGGACCGTGACGAAGCCCAGCAGGATGATGATGAAAAAGGAGATGATCTTTTCAGAGAGCGCGGCGGCTAAGGCCA
This sequence comes from uncultured Oscillospiraceae bacterium, assembly GCA_947626315.1. GTDB lineage: Bacteria > Bacillota > Clostridia > Oscillospirales > Oscillospiraceae > Limivicinus. Next base: position 28,259 of record CANQRQ010000010.1, read on the forward strand.
TGGAAATCCCCCTCCGGCAGCAATCTGACTTGGTTATACTCCTGCCTGCCGGGAATGTCAACGGCCAAAACCCACAAAAGAGGCTTCTTTCCGCGGCTCTTTCTGTGTTATAGCGCAAAAAACTCCCCTTTTTTCGGTAACCTTTTCCGGCCGACGGTGGCCAGGGCACCGACACCCCTGCCCGGAGGGAAAAAGTGTCGGACCGTGAGGTAAACGAAAGTTTATAGCAGGAAATACACCTTTCTCGGCTCTTCTCCTTCGGTCACCAGCGAAAACTTGGTTTTGTCTCTTGGTGGCTTTGTTCACTTCTCTTGCCTCGTCGCAAGAGAAGTGAACCGAAGAGAAAGACGCCCGGGGACGTTTCCCCGGGGCCCCTCTGGGAGCAGTGTACAGCAGACCCGTTCTTAGGTCGCCCTTAATCTTTCTTGCCGGTTTACCCCGGTGCAGACACTGGCAGAAGTCGCTCCTGCGGTCGCACGCACATATTTACGTGGCTCGCTTGGCACTTGTTTCCTCATATAAACTTTCGTTTATCTTTATAAGCTCTGAGCCCCGGGTGCTGATGCGCCCGGGGCGAAGAGCTTAGTACTATTTGTTAATCGTCCATGTTTTCAAAGGCGTCCAGGCCCTTCTTGCCCTCCACCTTGGCGTCCCCGTGGCGGACCAGGAGCATGGTGACAAAGCTCAGCGCCACGAAGAAGGCCGCGTAGGGGAAGAGCACCTTGTAGCCCACGGCCTCCATCAGGCTGCCCGCCGCGATGGGGGTCACCACCTGGGCGGCCATGGAGGCGGTGTAGTAGTAGCCGGTGAACTTGCCCACGTCGGAGCCCTTGCACATCTCCACCACCATGGGCAGGGAGTTGACGTTGATGGCGGCCCAGGCCAGGCCCACCAGGGCGAAGACCACGAACATCACCAGGTTGATGGAGCTGTACATGGTGGTGAGGAAATAGCCCAGCAGGAAGCAGACGGCCAGGAGCGTGACGCCGAAGAGAATGGTCTTCTTCCGGCCGATCTTGGAGGCAATGGCGCCTACGGGGATGTAGGACACGATGGCCCCCGCCGTGGCGATCAGCAGGCAGGTGGAGGCCCCGCTGAGGCCCTGGCCCATGACCTCGCCCACATAGGTGGTGAACCAGGTGGTCACGCCGTTATAGCCCATGAACCACAGGGCGATGGAGGCCAGCAGGAAGCCCAGGGATTTTTTCACCGGGGGCGGCAGCACCTCGCTGCCGGAGCCGTCGTCCACCGCCAGGTCCCACTCCGGGTGCTTGGCCTCCAGGGCCCGGTTCTCCGCGGAGAGCTTGGGCTCCTTGATGGTGAGGAACAGCACCCCGATGGAGATAAACATCAGCGCCGCCACGGTGAAGAACAGAGGGTGGTAGTTGGGGTGCCCGGGGAGGCCCGCCGTGTCCCGGATGGGGTAGACGGCGGCCACGGCCAGGTAGAGCAGCCCGCCGACGGCCCCCATCAGGTTGATGATGGCGTTGCCCTTGGAGCGGAGGGGCTTGGGCGTCACGTCCGGCATCAGGGCCACGGCGGGGGAGCGGTAGGTGCCCATGGCAATCAGCAGCAGGCCCAGCACAATGACAAAGGAGATCAGCTTGAAGGGGGAGGGCGCGGCGGCGTAGCTGTTGTCCAGCAGGGGCAGGATGTTCATCAAAATCACCGCGCAGCCGGTGCCGAAGAGGATGAAGGGCATCCGTTTGCCGATCTTTGTGTCGGTCCGGTCGGACAGGCCGCCGAAGAAGGGCAGCAGAAACAGAGCCAGCACATTGTCCGCCGCCATGATGGCGCCGGAAAAGGTCTTGTTCAGGTGAAAGGTGTTGGTGAGGATGAGAGGGACGATGTTATCGTACATCTGCCAAAAGGCGCAGATGGACAAAAACGCCAGACCCACAAGGATGGTGCGCTTGTTGTTGAGCTTCATGGCAGCTTCCTCCAATATTTTCTAAGTCTATTGTACAATAAACCGGCGGCGAACACAACAAAAAAAGTGCGGCGCGGCCCGTTTTTCGGCTAGTATATTAGAAAAAACTGCCAAAGAAAATTGACGGCCCCGGGAAAAAAGTGGTAAAATACACATAGAATGATAGGGAAATCCCCCGGCGGCGGCCGGGGGAAGCGCGGAGGAGGGTAAACAAGCATGAAGAAGAAAGCGGCCTGTTTTTTGACGGCGGCCGCCGCTCTGGCGGCGCCGGTGTTTCTGGTTGCCCCGGGCAAAGCCTCAAAACGGCGGAAAAGCCCCTTCCTGGGCCGGAATTTTGCCCACAGAGGACTCCACACGAGGGACAAAAGCGTGCCGGAGAACTCCCTGGAGGCCTTTCGCCTGGCCGCCCGGGCGGGCTACGGCATGGAGCTGGACGTTCAGCTGTCCAAGGACGGGCAGGTGGTGGTCTTCCATGACGACACGCTGGACCGGGTCTGCGGCGTCCCGGGCCGGGTGGACGAGCGGACCTATGAGCAGCTGCGGCAGCTGCGCCTCTGCGGGACGGAGTACGGCATCCCCCTGTTCTCCCAGGTGCTGGACACGGTGCGGGGGGCCGGCCCCCTGATCGTGGAGCTGAAAACAGGCAAAAGAAACCGGGAGCTCTGCCGGAAGACCTACGCGATGCTCCAGAACTACCGGGGCGAGGTCTGCATAGAGAGCTTTGACCCTCGGATCGTGGCCTGGTTCCGTTTCCACGGCCCGGACCTGATCCGGGGCCAGCTGGCCATGCCCCGTCAGAGATACGAAAAGCAGTCCAAGCTGCTGGCCTTTGCCGCCAGCCGGACCCTGCTCAACTTCCTGGCCCGGCCCCATTTTATCGCCTATCAGATCGGGCCCCGGCCTTTGCTGGTGCATCTGGCCGAAGCCCTGGGGGCTATGAAGGTGGGCTGGACCTCCCACGAGCCCCGGAACGAGCGGGGCCGGGACGCGGTGATTTTTGAGTATTACAAGCCCCGGGTCAGCTTCCGGAAGAACGACAGAACATACGGCGGCTTTTAGACCCTGGCCGCGTGCTTTTCCAGGATCCCCCGCAGAGCGGAGAGGGAGCTGCTGTGGCAGCGCTCGATCACGGTGTTCTGCCCTTTGAGCTCGCACAAGGCGCTGTGTACCAGCTTGTGGGACATGGTGTTGGTGAAAAAGATCGTCAGATCCGGGCTGCCCAGCTTGTTCTTCAGGCCGCCGCCGGGCTTTGTAAACACCTTGGCCTGACAGGCATAGCTGGCGCACAGCTCCTTGTACCGCCGCTCCATACACTCGTTTCCCCCTAAAATGACAATGCTCACGCCGCTTTCCTCCTTCGTTATGTATCCAAAAGTTAGATTAATCTAACCAAAATCTTTTGTTTTACCGCCCGTATTTCGGGCGGCTTAGAAAAAGCGCCTCCGGGCGGCCTCCCTCTGGGTGACGGCCCTGGCCTCGTAGCCGGTGGCGTTGATCACAGCTATCAGCCGCTCCGGGTCGATTTCCTCCTCCGTGAGAAGCACGGTCTGCCCCTTGGTGTGGGAGGAGCGGACCTTTTTCACCGGGAAAGCCCGGCGCACCGCGTCGTTCACGTGGGCCTCGCACATGCCGCACATCATCCCGTCCACCTGCACGGTGATTTCCAGCATAAATAACACCCCCTTACTTACTGGTTAAAGCTATCTAACTATGAACAGTTTACCGGATCTCCGCGCCTTTGTCAAGGCTTTTTTGCCCGGCCCGGGGGATTTACTTTAGCGCGGAGAGGCGGTATAATAAACATAAGATACGCGGCGGGCCGCTCTTCGGCCCGCCTGAAGAGGAGAGGAGATCTGGACATGAAGACGGTTTTGGTATACCTGCCGCTGGAGGCGCGGCACAGGGAAAAGCTGGAGGCGGCGGGGCAGGGCTGCCGGTTTGTCTATACCCAGCCCGGGGACGAGATAGACCCGCTGCTGCCCCAGGCGGAGATCATCATCGGCAACGTGCCCCCGGCCAAGCTGCGTGCCTTCCCCCAGCTGGAGCTGCTGCAGCTCAACTCCTCCGGCGCGGCGGAGTACACGGCGCCCGGCGTGCTGGCGGCGGGGACCCGGCTGACCAACGCCACCGGCGCCTATGGCCGCACGGTTTCCGAGCACGCCCTGGCGGTGACCCTGATGCTCCAGAAGAACCTGCATCTGTACCGGGACAGCCAGCGGCAGAGCCTTTGGACGGACTTCGGCAAGGTCAAATCCATCAGCGGCTCCGTGGTGGCCGTGGTGGGCCTGGGGGATATCGGCCTGCGCTACGCCCGCATGGCCAAGGCCCTGGGGGCCGTGACCATCGGCGTCAAGCGCCGGGGCGGCGAGCGGCCCGAGGGCGTGGACGAGCTGCGGCGGACGGACGAGCTGATGGACGTGCTCCGCCGGGCGGACGTGGTGGCCTCCTTCCTGCCGGGCACCAGGGACACCGACCATCTGTATACAAAGGAGCATTTCCGGGCCATGAAGAACACGGCCATCTTCCTCAACTGCGGCCGGGGCAACGCCGTATCCTCGGAGACCCTGGCCTGGGCCCTGGAGCAGGGGGAGATCGCCGCCGCCTCCATTGACGTGACCGAGCCGGAGCCCCTTCCGGCGGACAGCCCCCTCTGGAAGCTGGACAATCTGCTGATCACGCCCCACGTCTCCGGCGGCTACCACCTGCAGGAGACCTTTGAGACCATCATTGACATCGCCGCCCGGAACCTGCGCGCCTATCTCAGCGGCGGGGAGCTGATCAACCAGGTGGATTTCGAGACGGGCTACCGGAAATGATCAGGGCAGCGGCTCGGGGTTGACCAGGCTGCGGAGATAGCGGAGAGCCGGCCGGTCCAGGCGGCTGCCGCAGACCAGGCTCAGCCCCGCCAGGCCGTAGTCCTCCGCCAGGCGCAGCCGGGCGTCCAGACTGCGCAGGTCCTCAAACCAGACCAGATGCTCCCGGCCGGCGGCGTCCCGGTAGCGGAAGCTGCTGCACAGGCTGAGGGGGTCCAGCCGGACCTCCGCGCCGGTGGCGGCAGCCAGGTTGGCCGCCGCGCTGTGGGACAGGGCCCCGGCCCGCTCCCCCAGGCGCCAGGGCAGGGCCCAGCTGTAGCCCCGGCCGGACACGGCCAAGGAGAGCTTGCCCAGGGGCAGCTTCCCGGCGGCGTAGTCCAGCACGGCCCGGATCCGGTTGAGGGGGGAGACGGGCTGGGGCGCGCTGTAGGCATAGCCCCAGTCGTAGGCCAGGAGGAGCACCCGGTCGGCCCATTCCCCGTGCACGGCATAGTCGTGGGCGCTGCTCTGCAGGCTCCGCTCCGTGTCATCCTCCTTGGGGGCCAGGGCGGTGAAGAGATAGAAGCCCCGGCGGTGGAGCGCGGGGGAGGCCAGGCGGAGGAAGGCGTTGTAATTGTCCCGGTCAAAGGGGTGGAGGCAGCAGAAGCTGAGGAAGACGCCCCGGTAGCGCCCCTCGCCCAGCGCGGCCAGGAGACTGTCCAGCAGGGCCTGGCGGTCCTCCGGGCTGCCTAAAAGGCTGTGGGCCAGGGCGGCGGAATAGCCGCCGTCTCCGTCCAGGTTGGCCAGGGTGAGCAGCGGCGCGGCGCCCAGCTCTCCGGCCAGGTCCAGCACCCGGCCGTCCTCCGCAGGGCTCAGGCCGCCGCCCGGGTCCGGGATGCGGCAGAAGGGACAGACGTAGCTCAGCTCCGGCAGCAGCTCCCGCAAAACGGAGGCGGGGGCATTCAGCTCCGCCACGGCGCCCAGCTCCAGGCTGCGCCGGGGCGCTTCCTCCTTACAGGGAACGGCCAGGGCCAGGCCGGCGGCAAGCCGGCAGGGGTCCCCCAGCTGGTTGAGCCGGGCCAGCTCCCCGGTGCCGGCGCCGGCGCGGAGAGCCAGGCCGGCCAGCGTGTCGCCCGGACGGGCAGTATAGATTTTCATCGCATTCTCCCTTTCTGCCGCCGCCGGCGGCAAAAACCAAGCTTTGTAAAAATATATTCGCCCCGCGGGAATTATTTGCGGGGCAAATCCAGAATCTATAGATGTACGGAAAGGAAGCGAGAACATGGAACAGAGCGTTCAGACCAAGCGCGGCGACATCCCGGAGGAATTCACCTGGGATCTGCGGGATCTCTTTGCAAGCGACGAGGCCTGGCTCCGGGAGAACGAGGAGCTGAAGGCCCTGCCGGGCCGCTTCGCCGCCTTCCAGGGCCATCTGGGGGACAGCGCTGAGAGCCTGCTGAGCTATTTCCGCCTGACGGACGAGGCCAACCTGCGCATGAGCAAGCTGTATCTCTATGCCAGCTGCAAGGGGGACGAGGACACGGGCAACGGCTTTTATCAGGATCTGCGGGGCAAGGCCGTCAGCACCCTGGTGGCCGTCTCCAGCGCCGCCGCCTTCAGCGACCCGGAGATCATGGCCCTTTCGGAGGATCGGCTCAACCTGTTTTATATCGCCCAGCCGGAGCTGGAGCGCTACCGGCGGAATATCTACAGCATCCGCCGCCGGGCGGAGCACATCCTGTCCCCGGCGGAGGAGCAGCTGCTGGCCGCCGCGGGGGAGCTGGCCGCCGGGCCGGACAACATCGGGAGCGTCTTCCGGGACGCGGACCTGAAATATCCCCCGGCGGTGGATTCCCAGGGGAACCTGCACCCCCTCACCAACAGCTCTTACGGGCTGATGATGGAAAACGAGGACAGAAGCCTCCGCCGCAGCGCCTTTGAAAAGCTCTACGGCCGCCTGGAGGAGTTCAAGAACACCATTGCCGCCACCCTGGACGCCCAGTTCAAGCAGCTGTGCTTTTTCGCCCGGGCCCGCCGGTATTCCGGCACTTTGGCCGCTTCTCTGGACCAGAACGAGGTGCCGGAGCAGGTGTATCTGAGCCTGCTGGAGGCGGTGCACGCGAACCTGGACAAGCTGCACCGCTATGTCTCCCTGCGCAAGAAGCTTCTGGGCCTGGACGAGCTGCACATGTACGATGTGGGCGCGCCCCTGGTGGCCGACCAGGCGGAGAAGATCAGCTACGAGCAGGCAAAGGAGACGGTGCTGGCCGCCCTGCAGGTCCTGGGGGAGGACTACACCGCCATCCTCCGGGAGGGCTTTGACAAGCGATGGATCGACGTGTACGAGAACGAGGGCAAGCGCAGCGGGGCCTATTCCTCCGGCTCGGCCCAGCCCCACCCCTATGTGCTGCTGAACCACAAGGACAACCTGGACAGCGTGTTCACCCTGGCCCACGAGATGGGCCACGCGCTGCACAGCTATTACAGCAGCAAGAACCAGCCCTTCAACACCAGCGACTATGTGATCTTTGTGGCGGAGGTGGCCTCCACCTGCAACGAGGTCCTGCTGATGCGCTATCTGCTGGGGCGGACGGAGGACAAGGGCCGCCGGGCCTATCTGCTCAACCACTTCCTGGAGCAGTTCAAGGGCACTCTCTACCGGCAGGCCATGTTTGCCGAGTTTGAGCTGGAGATGGGCCGCATGGCCGAGCGGGGGGAGACCCTCACCGCCGACGTACTCTGCCCCCGGTATTACGAGCTCAACAAGCGGTATTTCGGGCCGGACATGGTGTCCGACCCCCAGATCGCCCTGGAGTGGGCCCGGATCCCCCATTTCTTCTACGATTACTACGTGTTCCAGTATGCCACCGGCTTCGCCGCTGCCGTGGCGATCGCCAACCGCATCCTGACGGAGGGGGAGCGCGCGGTGGAGGACTATAAAAAGTTCCTCTCCGGCGGCAGCAGCACCGACCCGATCAGCCTGCTGAAGATCGCCGGGGTGGATATGAGCACCCCCGAGCCGGTGAACGCCGCCCTGGGGCTGTTCAGCGAGCTGCTGGACGAGATGGAGCAATTAACTTAAGGGCTGGTAAGGTAAAAAGAAGGGGCAGCAGCAAAAGGCTTTTTGCTGCTGCCCCTCTGTCATGTTATAGAATAACGGTAAAGACGCTGCCTTCTCCCAGGCGGCTCTCCACTTTGGCCTCGCCGCCGTGAAAGGCGGCGATCTCCTTGACCATGGCCAGGCCCAGGCCGCTGCTGCCCTCGTCGCCCCGGGAGGCATCCGCCTGCCAAAAGCGCTGCCACACCTTGTCCAGATTCTCCGGGGCGATGCCGATGCCGTCGTCCTCCACCCGGAGCACGGCCCGGCCCTCCTCCTGCCGGAGGCTGAGGCGGATATGGCCGTTCTCTTTACCGTATTTATAGGCGTTTTCCAGCAGGTTCTGGAGCACCCGGGAGATCAGCGTGGGGTTAAAGCGGGCGGTGACGCCGGGCTCGATCTCCGCCTCCAGGCGGATGCCCCGGCCCTCCGCCGGGAGAAATTCCTCCACCCCGGCCCGGATGAAGCCGCTCAGGTCCGCCTCCTTCATGGGATAGCGGTCGGTGCCGTGCTGCATCCGGGTCAGGCCCAGCAGCTGCTGCACCAGGTCGGACATGCGCCGGGCCTGGCCCTCGATCACGTCGATGGAGGCCAGGAAGTCCTCCGGGGTCCTGTCCTTGCGCCGGGCCCGGTCGCACTGGGCCAGGATCACGGTGATGGGCGTGCGCAGCTCGTGGGAGGCGTCGGAGGCGAACTGCCGCTCCGCGTGGAAGGCCCGCTCCAGGCGGCTGAACATCCGGTCAAAGGCCTGGCTCAGGCGGCGCATCTCCCTGGGCCCCCGGCGCAGATCGACCCGGGCGCTTAAGTCCGCCCCGTCGGAGATGGAGTCCGCCGCCCGGAGGATCTTCTCCATGGGCCGGAAGGTGTCCCAGGCGATCAGCCAGCCGCCGCCAATCGTGAGGATCAGGATGGCCGGCAGGAGCGTGGCCGTCAGGACCAGGATGGTGTGCATCAGGCCGGAGCGGTCGGTGGAGTCGATCAGGCCCCGGATCCAGAGCCCGGTGACGCTCATGTCCACATAGGCGTCATACATATAATATTCGCTGCCGTCGATGTCCACGGTGCGGATGACGTTGGGCTTAAAGGGCTCCGTCCGCTCCAGCCCCTCCGGGGCGGCGGAGAGCCGGAGCTGCCCGGCGCTGTCGTAAAAGAAGCAGTAGACCCCGTGGCTGTAGGGGTCCAGGTCCTCCCAGTCGAAGCGGCCGTTGTCAAACTCCACGTCATCGGCGTTGTCCAGCACCACGTCCACCAGCCGGTCGGCGGGGTTATCCGGCAGGGCGTGGGCGTTGATGACCAGCAGGAACACCAGCACCATGGCCGACAGCAGCAGGATCATCAGGGTAAACCAGAGAGTCAGGCGGAATTTTGCGGACATGGCTCAGTCCTCCCGCAGCACCCAGCCGGTGCCCCAGACCGTGTGGATCAGCTTTTTGTCAAAGCCCGTGTCCATCTTCTTGCGCAGATAGCTCATGTAGACGTCCACCACGTTGGTGCCGCCCTCATAGTCGTAGTTCCATAGGTTGTTCTCGATCATCTCCCGGGAGAGGACCACGCCCTTGTTGCGCAGCATGTACTCCAGCAGAGCGTATTCCTTGGCCGTCAGGTCGATAGACCTCCCGGCCCGGGTGACGGTTTTGGCGGCGGCGTCCAGCCGCAGATCCCCCGCGGTATACACGTTGGACCGGTTGCCGGCATACTTCCGGGTCATGGCCCGGACCACGGCCATCAGCTCCTTGAAGTCGAAGGGCTTGACCAGATAGTAGTCCCCGCCGCTCTCCAGGCCCTCCACCCGGTCCATCACGCCGTCCCGGGCGGTGAGGAACAGTACGGGGGTGGCGTTCCCCTTCTGCCGCAGGCGGCGCACCAGCTCGAAGCCGTCCAGCTTGGGCATCATCACGTCCAGAATCAGCACGTCATAGGGGACGCTCTCCGCATAATCCAGGCCGTCCTGCCCGTTGAAGCAGCGGTCCACGCTGTAGCCCTCGTCCTCCAGCGCCTCGGATATGATGCGGTTGAGGTTCTTTTCGTCTTCCACAACCAGGATTCTCATGGGCAGGCCCTCCTTCATTTTTCTTCATTTTTATAAACAGAGAATACCTCAGAAATTTTAAAGAAAAGTTAATTCTTTTCTAAGAAAAATATTTTATATTAAATTCACAGAAAAAGCAAAGGGAGGTCGAAAAAAATGAAAAAATCCGTGAAGATTTTATTGGTCGTGCTGGCGGTCGTGCTGGTGGCCGGCGGTGTGCTGCTGGGCTTTTTCCTGGGGCGCGGCAACGGCAATACGATCAGCCGGGAAGAGGCGCTGACCATCGCATTAGATCAGGCGGGCGTGAGCAGGAACGACGTGGACGACATTGATATCGAGCTGGAGCGCCGCCAGAACGGCAACCCCCGCTATGAGGTGGATTTTGAGATCCTCGGCCGGGATTACAACTGCTTTATTGACGCGGTGACCGGTCAGGTGCTGGCCTTTTCCGGCGAGGGAAGCGGGGCCGGGAACATCCAGAGCTTTCCCGCGGGGCAGTACCCCGCAGTCGCCACGGTGCCCCCTGCCGAGGCGCCGGCGGCCCCTGAGCAGCCGGCCCAGGCCCCCGGTGGGGAAGCGCCCCAGCCGCCCGCCGAAGCCCCCGCGCCGGAGACGGCCGACGCCGGTATGATCACCCGGGAGGACGCCCTGGCCGCCGCCCTGGCGGACGCGGGTCTGGCCGAGACGGAGGTCTACGATGTGGACATCGAACTGGAGCGGCGGATCAGCTCCGCCTACTACGAGGTGGATTTTGAGACTCAGAGCACCGAGTATGAGTATGACATCGAGGCTTTCACCGGCGAGATTCTCCGCAGCAACAGCAAACCGAACAGATAAAACGGACCAAAAGTCCCTTTTAATAAGCGCTCCGCATCCCCAGCCGCTTTCCGATGGCTGGGGATGCGGCGTGTTTTGTATAGAGTGAGAAAAAATTTTGAGCCGTTTTCCCGGCGGGGCGCGTCTTAACTTAATGAAGAGTATTGATAAAAGCTGTTGCCTGTACCCTGAAACGGAGAAGAGCATGAACGGAATCAAAGGGAAAAACACAGAGCTGCCCAAGCCCCCGGAAGGGGAGCGGGAGCGGCTGTTCGCCAAAATAACGGCGGAGCTGGACGTCCGTCCCCAGGAGAAGGGGCGGAGGCGGAATTACCGGGTGGAGTCGGCCATCCGCTACGCCCTGCCCCGGCTGCTGGGGGTCACGCTGCTGCTGGCGCTTTTGCTGCTGGTCTTTACCTACCTGCACGAGCCGGTGGGGCTGAAGGATCTGGAGCGGAGCCTGACCGAACGGGGGGAGCGGATCAGCTTCCAGGCGACGAAGCCCGCCCTGATGAAGAGCGTCTCCGCCAGCCTCAACGGGGCCCCGCTGCCGGTGGAACGGGAGGACGGCAGCTATTGCGTGTACGCGGACAGCAACGGCCGCTTGTCGCTGACCATGAAGAGCATCCTCGGCTCTGTCTGGACGGACACCCTCTCGGTGGAGGGGATCGACAGCGAGGCGCCCCATGTGGTCAGCCACGGCCGGGCGGCCGGCGGCGTCCGTATCTTCCTGAGCGACGGGGAGGACGGCTCCGGCGTGGACTGGCCGGAGATCACGGCGGCGCGCGCCGATAACGGGCAGCCCTATCCGGTGGGCAGCTGCGACGAGGCGGAGGGCTTTGTGTCTTTCGCCATGCCGGACACGGCCATCCTGATCTCCGTGCCGGACAGGCAGGGGAATCTGCTCAGCATCACGCTGAGCCCGCCGCCATCACCCTGAGAACATGGAGCGTATTATTTACATACTTTAAACAGGAACCGCTTCCGGGTTTCACGGCGCGGAGGCGGCAAAGTAGCCGCGGGGAGCCCTCCCCGCGGCGCGTTTGCGCGAAAAAGAGAGATATCAGCCTGTAGATAAAGTTTCATTGCCTTCGCCGCAGAGCGGCGAAAAAGAATTTAAATCGTTTTTGAGGCAGCTTTGCCGCCTCAAAAACACTCTAAGGCGAGCTACGTCGGCAGAAGCTCCGGATCGTCTCGCCCCGCCGCAAGCGGCAGGGCTTGCTCCCTCCGCTCTGCCTCCTCTCAAAACCAAAGCCAAAAGCTTTGGTTTTGCTAAGGAAGAACAATGCTGTCCGCCGATTTTGCCGTACTCGCGCGGCAAAATGGCGCTACAGCGTTGTTCTGACGCCGCGCCGACCAAACGGGGCGAAGCCCCTGCGATCAGCGCGAGTTCCTCAAATGCGAGCCCAACGTAGCGCCCGCAGGCGCATTTCGGAGGCCAACCGCCCGAAGGGCGGCTCTTAGGCCGGAGATAAGTGGGTCGCATTTGAAGCGTGTCGACTTTGTCGATACGCATATTTTCCTGGGAGAAGAGAGCAGGTTTCCCTTGTGCTATAGGCCGGAAGTATGCTATACTGAAATGTGAAACCAACAGAGGGCAGGGATGGAGACGGCCGGACGGAAGATGCGGCGTTGAGAGCAGGTGAAGGATGGCTAAAGGGGACCTGGAATATCAATACTACGCCCACCTGGCCAGACGGATCCGGGAGGGCGATCCGGACGCCTTCGCGGAGTTGTATGACAGCACCTATGACGACCTGTACCGCTATGTATACTATCTGGTAAAAGACCGGAACGCCGTGGAGGATGTGCTCCAGGAGATCTATATCTCCGTCTACCGGAACGTCGGCGGCCTGAAGACGGACCGGGTGGTCCTGCCCTGGATCAAGCAGATCGCCTACCATGAGAGCTGCGACTATCTGCGCCGCGTCCGGAACAGCAAGGAGCGCCCCTATGACCTGGCGGACGACCGGCTGCTGACAGGCCTGGCCGCCGTGGAGACGGAGGAGGACTGCTTCCGGCCGGTGTTTGACCGGGATCTGTCCCGCCAGCTGCGCCTGGAGCTGGAGAAGCTGCCGGTGCGGGAGCGGCAGGCCTTCCTGCTGCGCTATGAGCACGAGCTGAAGCTGGAGGAGCTGGCGGACTTCATGGATGTGAGTCTGGCCTCCGTTAAGCGCTATATTCAAAGGGCCCAGCTGGCCCTGAAAAAAAGCTTTTCTCATTTGAAGGAGAAAGTATGAAGCTTCACCCCGAAAACGGAAAAACGGATTCCCGGCGCCGCCTCCGGCGACTGCCGGCGCTGTTCTGTGCCCTGCTGCTGCTGAGCGGCTGCGGCGCGGCAGGGGAGCCGTCCCCCACGGCCGAACCGGAGGCCCCCCAGGCTGAGCAGCCCGCTGCCGCCGCGCAGCCCGCCGCCCTCCGGCCCAACGAGCCGGTCATCTATGTGCCCCAGGCGTCAGGCACGGCGTTTGTAGGAGCGCCGCCCCTGGTGGTGGACGTGTCCAACGCCGGGGAGGGCTATGTGATGGCCCGCTACAACGGCTCCGCCGCCAAGGCCAACCTGCAGCTCACCGGCCCGGACGGGATCACCTATAAATATTTTCTCCCCCCGTCGGAGGAGTTCAAGGCTCTGCCCCTCACCGGCGGCAGCGGCGCCTACGCAGTGGACGGCTACGAAAATGTCCAGGACAGCCAGTACATGGTGCTCTTCAAGGAGAGCTTCCAGGCGGACCTGACGGACGAACTGCTGCCGTTTCTGTACCCCAACGTGTACGTGGATTTCAACGGGGAGTCGGAGACGGTGGCCAAGGCCCAGGAGATCGTGGCCCCGGCGACGGACGATCTGGAGGCGGTCTCCCTGGTGTACCACTACGTGGTGGAGAACGTGAGCTACGACACCCACAAGGCGGAGACCGTCACCAGCGGCTACCTGCCCGTGGTGGATGAGACGCTCCGCAGCGGCACCGGCATCTGCTTTGACTATGCCGCCCTCACCGCCGCCATGCTCCGCTCCCAGAACATCCCTACCAAGCTGGAGATCGGCTACGCCGGCTCCATTTACCACGCCTGGATCAGCGTCTACACCCAGGAGACCGGCTGGATCGACCGGATGATCGAGTTCAGCGGCAACGCCTGGACCCGGATGGACCCCACCTTTGCTTCCGGTAATAACAGCAGTGACGCGATCCTAAAATATATTGGTGACGGATCAAACTATGCTCTGCAATATTCCCACTGACCACTGAGACCAGAAAGGGGACTTCCTGTATGAAAACTCTCTCCAACGCCGAGCTGGCCAGCTTCTGCGGCCAGCTGGCCCTGATCCTCCGCTCCGGCATCTCCGTTACGGAGGGGCTCTCCATCATGCTGGACGACGCGCCCACCGGCTCCGGCCGGGAACTGCTCCAGGAGCTGCTCCGCTGCCTGGAGACCGGCGGGACCCTCCACGAGGCGATCGAGAGCGCGGGCTGCTTCCCGCCCTATCTGTGCAGCATGCTGGAGCTGGGCGAGCAGTCCGGCTGCCTGGACGACGCGATGCAGTCCCTCTCCACCTATTACCGGCGGGAGGACGAACTGGCCAAGAGCATCAAGAGCGCCGTGGCCTATCCCCTGGTGATGCTGGGGATGATGGTGGTGGTGATGCTGGTGCTGATCGTCAAGGTCCTGCCGGTGTTTAACCAGGTGTTCCAGCAGCTGGGCGCGGGGCTGACCGGCGTCTCCGGCGCGGTGCTGCGCATGGGGGACGCCCTGAGCCGCTACAGCGTGGTGTTCATCATTGCTGCGGCGGTGCTGGCGGCCGCCTGCGCCGCGCTCTTCCTCAGCCCCGGGGGCCGGGCCTGGCTCCGGCGCTTTTCCACCCGCTTCTTTGCCACGAAGAAGCTCTCTGAGATGATTGCCTGCGGCCGCTTCGCCAGCGGCATGCACATGGCTTTGTGCAGCGGCCTGAACATCGACCAGGGCCTGGAGCTGGTCTCCCGGCTGGTGGAGCACCCCACGGTGGGCCAGAAGGTGGAGCGGGTCCGGCAGATGGTGGCCGAGGGCGGCAGCCTGAGCGACGCCATCTCGGAGACGGAGCTCTTTTCCGGCATCTATGCCCGCATGATCAACATCGGCGTGAAGACCGGCTCCACGGACGAGGTGCTGTATCAGATCTCCCTGCGCTATGACGAGGAGATCGAGCAGCGCATGGCCGCCGCCGTGTCCAAGCTGGAGCCCACGCTGGTGGCGCTGCTGTCCGTGGCAGTGGGGATGATCCTGCTGTCCGTCATGCTGCCGCTGATGGGCATCATGGCCAACATCGGCTGAGGAGGCGCCCATGAACCGCTTTCAAAAAGCCCGCTCCCGGGGCCCCGGCCTGGGCAGGCTGGCCTCTGTGCTGGTCTTTCTGGCCGTGCTGGGCCTTTTTATCCTGGGGCTGGACCATATCTCTGATGTGACCGCCCGCCAGGAGGCGGAGGGGCTGGAGAACAGTATCCGGCAGAGCGCCGTCCACTGCTACGCCCTGGAGGGCTTCTATCCGGACAGCCTGGCCTATCTGGAGGAGCACTACGGCCTGCGCTATGACCGGGAGAAATACGTGATCTCCTATGAGGTCATCGGCTCCAACCTGATGCCGGACGTGACGGTTATTCCGCTGAACTGAGGGGGCGCCTATGAACAACCAACGCTCTCAGAGCCATATGACCGATATGCTCTTCACCCTGGGCCTCTTCTGCGTCTTTGCCGCGGCGGCCTTTATCCTGGTGATGATCGGCATCCAGGTCTATCAAAACACCGTCGCCCACATGCAGGACACCTATTCCACCCGCACGGCCATCTCCTATGTGGCGGAGAAGGTCCGGCAGCACGACGTGGCCGGCGGGGTGGAGCTGGTCAGCCTGGAGGGGGAAAACGCCCTTAGGCTGACGGACAGCCTGAACGGCGAGGACTATTATACGTACATCTATTCCGACGGCGCGTATCTCTACGAGCTCAGTGTCCGCGCCGGGACGGAGCCGCGGCCGGAGCTGGGGGAGCAGATCCTCCAGGTGCGGGATTTCACCATTGCCGACGCGGGGAACGGATTTCTGGAATTTACCGCCGCGGACAGCGGCGGCAGCGTGGCGCGTTTCCTGCTGCGGCAGCGCAGCGGCGCCTACTGAGGAAGGGAGGGGCCTACCGTGCATCAGATTCAGAGCAACCGGTCCAGCCGTCTCTTTCTCATTGAACTGATCATCGCCATTTTGTTCTTCTCCCTGGGCAGCGCCGTGTGCGTGCAGGCCTTTGTGAAGGCCCACCTGATCGGCCAGGAGGCCCGGGACCTGGCCTTCGCCTCCTCCACGGCCTCCAGCGCGGCCAGCGTGGTCCGCTTCAGCGGCGGGGACCCGGAGGAGATCACCCAGTATTTCCCCCAGGCCACGGTGGACGGGGAAGGCGTCCTGTTCGCCTGCTACGATGAGAGCTTTGCCCCCTGCGGGGAGGACGAGGCGGCCTATGTGCTCCGGGTGGAGACCGGGGTCGACGGCTCCGCCAGGGCCTCCCACGTGAGCGTATATAATGAAAGCGGCGTGCTGTACGAACTGGAGCTCCGCTGGCCCGCCGGAGAGGAGGGAGCGCTGTGAACCGGAAAAGCTCTCCCGCCGTGATCAGCACCGGCACCACCTCTCTCGTGCTGATCTTCGTGCTGCTGTGCATGCTGACCTTTTCCGTGCTGTCCCTGGTCAGCGCCCAGGCCAACCTGCGCCTGAGCCGGCTGAGCGCCCAGCGCACCACGGACTATTACGCGGCGGAGAACGCCGCCAATGAGATCCTCATCGATGTGGAGGACGCGGCCAGGAGCGCGGTCCAGGCCCGCTACCTGAGCAGCGTCAATTACGACAGCCAGGGCCCCGCCTTCGCGGGCGAGGTCGTCAAGCGCATGCGCGAGCCGGACAGCGTGTCCGTCACGGAGGACGGGCAGCTGCTCTACCAGGTCCCCCTGGGGGAGAATCAGGTGCTCCGGGTGCAGCTGCGGGTCTTCCCGGAGGCGGCCGAGGGCGGCTGGCACTATGAGATCACCGCCTGGCAGGCGGTCTCCGGCTATGACTGGACCAATGAGGACACACTGCAGGTGGCCCAGCCGGGGCAGATGCCCACCGGGCTGGACGGATAAAGGAGGAAACCTATGACCATATACGAATTTCTGGAGCGGACCACCAAGGAGGGGGCCTCCGACCTGTTTATCGTGGCAGGCCGTCCGCTGTCCTTTAAAAAGGACGGGAAGATCCGCCAGCTTGACCAGGAGCGGGTCATGCCCGACCAGTGCGAGGCCCTGGTCTCCGGGATCTACTCCCTGGCCCACCGGAGCATTGACCGGCTCCACGAGACCGGGGACGACGACTTCTCCTTTGCCATTCCCGGCCTGTCCCGGTACCGGGTCAGCACCTATATGCAGCGGGGTTCCCTGTCCGCCGTGATCCGGGTGATCACCTTTGACCTGCCGGACGCCCGGCTCATGGGCATCCCGGACCAGGTGATGGACCTGAGCGGCCTGAAAAAGGGCCTGGTTCTGGTCACCGGCCCCGCCGGCAGCGGCAAATCCACCACCCTGGCCTGCATCATCGACCGGATCAACCGGACCCAGGAAAAGCACATCATCACCCTGGAGGACCCGCTGGAGTACCTGCACCGGCATCAGAACAGCATCATCAGCCAGCGGGAGATCAACTCCGACACGGAGAGCTATGTGGTGGCCCTGCGGGCGGCCCTCCGCCAGAGCCCGGACGTCATTCTGCTGGGGGAGATGCGGGATTTTGAGACCATCTCCATCGCCATGACCGCCGCGGAGACCGGGCACCTGGTGCTCTCCACCCTGCACACCCTGGGCGCCGCCAACACCATTGACCGGATCATTGACGTCTTTCCCCCCACCCAGCAGCGGCAGATCGCCATTCAGCTGGCCTCCGTCCTGCAGGCGGTGGTCAGCCAGCAGCTGGTGCCCACCGTCAACGGCAGCGTGGCCGCGGCCTTTGAGCTGATGACCGTTACCACCGCCGTGCGCAATATGATTCGGGAGAACAAGATCCATCAGATCGACGGCCTGATCGCCTCCTCCGCGGCCAGCGGCATGTTCTCCATGGATTCCAGCCTCCAGAGCCTGTGCAAGGCCGGCCGCATCAGCCGGGAGGAGGCCCTGGCCCACAGCTCCAACCCGGATATGCTGGCCAGAAAACTGTAAGCGGGAGATGGACAAGTTGGACAAACTGCAAAAAATCCTGGTTGTAGACGACTCGGAGATGAACCGGGCCCTTCTGGCCGACATGCTGGAGGGGGAATACGAGATCCTGGAGGCGGAGGACGGCCTGCAGGCGGTAGAGCTGCTCAAGCAGCACCACGGGGATATCGAGGTGCTCCTGCTGGACATTGTGATGCCCTATCTGGACGGCTTCGGCGTCCTGGCCGCCATGAACGAAAACCGCTGGCTGGAGGAGATCCCGGTCATTATGATCTCCTCCGAGACTGCGCCCGCCCAGGTCACCCGGGCCTACGAGATGGGCGTCACGGACTTTATTACCCGCCCCTTTAACGAGGCGATCGTCCGCCGCCGGCTCAACAACACCATCCTGCTCTGCGCCAACCAGAAAAAGCTGGTGAAAATGGTCAACGACCAGATTCGGGAGAAGGAACAGCGCAGCAGCCTGATGATCGACGTGCTGAGCCACATTGTGGAGTTCCGGAACGGGGAGAGCGGCCAGCACGTGCTCCACGTCCGCCGGATGACGGATATCCTGCTGGAGCTGCTCAACCGCCGCACCGGGCGCTACCACCTGACCGCCTCGGAGATCTCCCTGATCAGCACCGCCTCCGCCCTCCACGATATCGGGAAAATCGCCATTGACGACAAGATCCTCAACAAGCCCGGGCGCTTTACCGACGAGGAATTCGCCATCATGAAGACCCACTCGGCCCTGGGCGCCCAGATGCTGGAGGCCCTGCCCGTCCACAAGGACGACCCCCTGATCCAGGCGGCCTATCAGATCTGCCGCTGGCACCACGAGCGCTTTGACGGCCGGGGCTATCCCGACGGTCTGCGGGGGGACCAGATCCCCATCAGCGCTCAGGTGGTGGCGCTGGCGGACGTGTACGACGCGCTGACCAGCGACCGGGTATATAAAAAGGCCTATTCCCAGGAGACCGCGGTCCATATGATCCTCAACGGGGAGTGCGGCGCCTTCAACCCCCTGCTGCTGGACTGCCTGGAGGAGGCCGCCGACCGCTTCCAGATCGTGAAGGACCGGGAGGCGGTGGATCCCATGAGCACCCAGGAGCTCCAGGCCACGGCCAAGGAGCTGCTGAACCAGGGGGAGGAGACCGCCGCCTCTGACCGGAGCCTCCGCCTGCTGGACTATGAGCGGATGAAATACAACTTCTTCGCGGACCTGACGGAGGAGATCCAGTTTGAGTTTACCCTCCCCACCGATATGCTGTCCTTCACCCCCAAGGGGGCCAAAAAGCTGGGCGTATCGGAAATCACCCTGCATCCGGAGAAGGACGAGGCCATACAGCGGGTGATCGGGGCGGACAACTGGAAGGCCCTGGCCAAGCTGCTGCGCTCCTCCACGCCGGATAAGCCCCGGGTGGAGTACTTGTGCAAGCTGAACGTGGGCGGCGAGAGCCGCTGGCACCAGCTGATCGCCCGCTCCATCTGGTCCGGGGACAGCCATCCCCGGTATGAGGGCGCTCTGGGCAAGATCCTGGACGTGCACGACACCCACCTGATGCTGGAGGAGCTGGAGCGGAAGGCCTCCCGGGACCGGCTCACCGGGCTTTTGAACCGGGCCAGCGCCAAGGAGCAGATCGACAACCGCCTGTCCCAGCTCTCCCCCAGCAGACACGCCGCCCTGGCCTTCTTCGACCTGGATTTCTTCAAGCAGATCAACGACCAGTACGGCCACTCGGTGGGGGACGACGCCCTGAAGTGCGTGGCGGAGCGGCTGCTGCACAGCACCCGCGGCAACGATATCTGCGCCCGCTTCGGCGGAGACGAGTTCATTCTGTACCTGGAGTACAACGACAATCTGGAGAGCATTATCCACCGTATCTATGAGAGCCTGATCGGCATGTTCGGCCCTGTGGACATCTCCATCAGCATGGGCGTCGCCTGCACGACGGCGGTGCAGCCGGCCAACTATGAGCGGCTGCTCCAGGCGGCGGACCAGGCCCTGTATGCGGGCAAGCGCGGCGGCCGGGGCAAATACCTCTTCTATGACGAGAGCATGGCCGACATTCTTTCCGACCCCAGCACCGCCATTGACAGCGACAGCGGCGAAGCGGAGACATGAGCGCGCCTTGGCGCTTCTTAAATAAAACAGGAGGAAAAGACGATGACACTAAGGGAACTCTATGACCGGATCGGCGGCGACTATGCCGACGTCACCGGCCGCCTGCCCAGCGAGCGTTTCATCCAGAAATACGTCCTGAAGTTCCTGGACGACGGCAGCTATGACCTGCTGCTGCGGTCCTTTGCGGAGGGAAACGATGAAGAGGCGTTCCGGGCGGCGCACACGATCAAGGGCATGTGCCAGAACCTGAGCTTCACCTGTCTGGGCAAGTCCTCGGATGAGCTGACGGAGGCTCTCAGGAACGGCCGTACCCCTGCGGCGGACGGCCTGCTGGAGCAGGTGAAGGCGGACTATCAGAAGACGGTGGAAGGCATCCGCAGCTTTCAGGAGAGCTTGTGAACAAGGCTAAGGAAAACATAAAAAAACGCTTTTTGCGGGAAAAGAGCGTGACGGCCACGGTGGTGCTCCTGCTTCTGGTGGCGCTGGTGTTCGGCCTGACCTACGTCCGCTGCGACCAGATCATCACCCGGCGCTGCCTTGAGCGGCTGGATGAGGGCGTCCACACCGTGATGGAGGAGGTCACCGGCAAGCTGGAGCAGGACAGCCGCATCCTTAACTCCACCGCCGACATGATCGCCGCCGCAGACCGGCTGGACGCCAAGTCCGTCCGGGAGATGATGGCCAGCGTCGCCCCGCTGCTGGACACTATGAACATCAGCCTGCTCATGGCCGACGAGACGGTGATCTCCCTGGACGGCAGCGTGACGGACGTCTCTCAGATCGACAGCATCTCCTTCGCGGAGGAGGCGCCCCTGGGCGAGCATGTGTCAGACCGGGTGTACAGCCTGGGAAAAGGCACGCCCATTCTGCGCCACTTTGTGCCCGTGGAGCGCGACGGGAAGACCGTGGCGCTGCTGTACGGCATCACCACCCTGCCGGACATGCCCAAGACCCTCAACATAGACAACATCTATAACGGCACCGCCAACGTCTACATCGTGGACACGCAGAACGGCGACTTCATCATGGACACCTTCCATGACGAGCTGGGCAACGTCAACGAATACTCTTTGGAGCACGATCCGGGGCGGGAGACCCGGGGCAAGACGGACTGGACCAGCTACACCGAGGACATCCTGAACCTGGGCACCGGCTATGTCATCTTCCGCACGGCCAGGAGCGACGGCTGGGAGTACATGTACTATGCCCCCGCCGGCATAAACGGCTGGTCTATCGCAGTTTCGGTGCCGGAGCGGGAGGCCTTTTCCAGCCTGCACCAGATCCAGCAGGTCTGCATCGTGGCGGCGATGATCATGGCCGCTGCCGTCACCGCGTACTACCTGCTCATTCACCGTTTCGCCAAGGAGACCATGGACCACGCGGTGGAGCGGGCGGTGCTGGAGGAAAAGCTGCACAAGGCGGAGGCCGCGGAGAAGGCCAAGACCGCCTTTCTCAGCAACATGAGCCACGATATCCGCACGCCCATGAACGCCATCATCGGCTTTACGGCCCTGGCGGAGACAAATCTGGACAACAAGGAGCGGGTGCAGGAGTACCTGAGGAAGATCATGTCCTCCTCCAACCACCTGCTGAGCCTGATCAACGACGTGCTGGACATGAGCCGCATCGAGAGCGGCAAGCTGAACATCGAGGAGAAGGAGTGCAAGATCTCGGACATTTTCCGGGATATGCGCAACATTATCCAGTCCCAGATGCAGTCCAAGCAGCTGAACTTCTTCATGGACACGGTGGACGTGGTGGACGAAGACATCTACTGCGACAAGCTCCATGTAAACCAGGTGCTGCTGAACCTGCTGTCCAACGCCATCAAATTCACCCCCGCGGGGGGCTCCGTCTCCCTGACGGTCCGGCAGCTGCCCAACGCCCCCACCGGCTACGGCAGCTACGAGATCCGGGTCAAGGACACGGGGATCGGCATGAGCCCGGAGTTTGCCGAGCACATCTTCGAGCCCTTTGAGCGGGAGCGGAACACCACCGTCAGCGGCATCCAGGGCACCGGGCTGGGCATGGCCATCGCCAAGAGCATTGTGGACACCATGGGCGGGACCATCCAGCTGGAGACAGAGCCCGGCAAGGGCACCGAGTTCATCCTGCACTTTGACTTCCGCCTTCAGGCCGAAAGCGGCCAGGCGGAGGAGATCCAGGAGCTGCGGGGGATGCACGCTCTGGTGGTAGACGACAGCTTCACCACCTGCGACAGCGTCACCAAAATGCTGATGCAGATCGGCATGCGCTCCGAGTGGACGCTCCACGGCAAGGAGGCGGTGCTCCGGGCCCGGCAGGCCCTGGAGGTGGGCGACGCCTTCCACGCCTATATCATCGACTGGGCCCTGCCCGACCTGAGCGGCATCGAGGTGGCCCGGCAGGTCCGCGCCCTGTCAGGGGACGACGTGCCGATCATCGTGCTCACCGCCTATGACTGGAGCGCGATCGAGGAGGAGGCCATGGCGGCGGGCGTCACCGCCTTCTGCAGCAAGCCGATCTTCCTCTCCGAGCTGCGGGATACCCTGGCCGCCGCGGTGGGCCGCTCCGTCCGGAAGGAGGAGCCGGCGGCCAAGCCCGCCGTGCCCGCCGGGACCCGGCTCCTGCTGGTGGAGGACAATGAGCTCAACCGGGAGATCGCCCAGGAGCTGCTGACCGAAAACGGCTTTGCGGTGGACATCGCCGAGGACGGCACCGTCGCTGTCCGCAAAGTGGCCGAAGCCGAGCCGGGCACCTACGCTCTGGTGCTGATGGACGTGCAGATGCCGGTAATGAACGGCTACGAGGCCACCAGGGCCATCCGGGCCCTGGAGGACAAGCGCCGGGCGGAGATCCCCATTGTGGCCATGACGGCCAACGCCTTTGAGGAGGACCGGCAGCTGGCCCTGGCGGCGGGCATGAACGACCATGTGAGCAAGCCCATCAATATGGACCGCCTGCTGGAGGTGCTGCACCGCTTCCTGAAGGAGGCATAAGTAGAGGCCTGGCTTTCAAGAGCAAATATGCCGCCCGGACTGCTGCGGCGGTCCGGGCGGCTTTACCCTTAAAAAAGAGAGCGAGAGGACAGAGATATGGCGATTGTGGTGGTAGGCAATGTGTTCGTGGATATCAAGGGCTTTCCCGACACAAAATATATCCCGGCCGGGCGCAATTCCGGCTGGGTGGAGATCGTCCACGGGGGCGTGGGGCGGAACGTGGTGGAGGACATCGCCAACGTGGAGCTCCGGCCCCGCTTCGTCAGCATGGTGGACGACACCGCCCAGGGGGAAGAGGTGCTCCGCAAGCTGCGCAACCACAAGGTGGACACCCGCTACGTGATCCCTGTGCCGGACGGCATGGGCATGTGGCTGGCCATCTTTGACAGCAGCGGGGACCTGGTCAGCGCCATCTCCAAGCGCCCGGTGATGGACGCCATGGCGCAGCTGCTGGAGGAGAAGGGCGACGAGATCTTCGCCGACGCGGACAGCATCGTGGTAGAGCTGGACATGGATAAGGAGATCATCAAACAGGTCTTCCGCTACGCGGAGAAGTACCGCAAGAAGGTCTACGCGGTGGTGGCCAACATGAGCATCGCCTCCCAGCGGCGGGACTTTCTCCAGTCCATCGACTGCTTTGTGTGCAACGTGCAGGAGGCGGGCATCCTCTTTGTGCGGGACTTCTCCGCCCTCACGCCGGAGGAGATGAGCCGGGAGCTGTCCAAGTGCGTGGTCAGCGCCCGGATCCCCGCCATGGTGGTGACCATGGGCAGCCGGGGAGCGGTGTACGCGGACCTGGCGGGCGGCCGGGGCGTCTATCCGGCCCGGCCCGTCAAGGTGCGGGATACCACCGGCGCCGGGGACGCCTTCTGCGCCGGCGTCGCCATCGGCCTGACCTACGGCAAGAGCATGGAGGAGGCCATCCGCGTGGGCACCCACCTGGCCTCGTCGGTGATCACCGTGTCGGAAAACGTCTGCCCACGCTTCCTGCCCAAGGAGCTGGGCCTGGACATAGAAGTGGAGGAAGAACTGTGAAAAATATCCGGCGCAGGAAGAGGATCCTGGCCGCGGCGCTGAGCCTGGCCCTGGCCTTCGCTCTGGCGGCCTGCCAGGGGGCGGCCTTTCCGGAGCCCGTGGTGGAAAAGGCCACCAACGACGAGGCCACCGTGTACTATCTGAATCCGGATGCGGCGCTGGACGCCCAGTGGCAGGAGCTGGCCTCCCACTACAGCCAGGAGACCGGGGTGCCCGTCCGGGTGCTGAGCCCGGAGGAGGGGACTTATGAGGAGACCCTGGCCGAAGAGCTTGCTAAAATAGAGGGGCCGACGGTGTTTGCCGTCAGCGGCCCGGCGGCGCTGGAGACCTGGGGCGGCTACGCCCTGGATCTGAGCGGCTCGCCGCTGCTGGAGGGGCTCCGCCCCGGCGTTGCCCCGCTCACAGAGGGGGAGGTGCCCCGGGCTCTGCCCTATGACCTGAGCGCCGCCGCCCTGCTGGTCAACAACGCCCTGCTGGAGCAGGCGGGGCACAGCCTGGAGGAGCTCAGCGGCCTGGCCGGGCTCCGTGCCGCGGCGGAGGATATCACGGCCCGGCGGGAGGAGCTGGGCTTTGCCGCCTTTGCCTCTCCGGGGCTGAAGGACGCCCGGCAGCCGGGGAGCGCCGCCTTGCTGGCCAACGCGGCCTTTCTGGCCGGGGAGGCGGAGGGCTTCTCCGGCCGCCTGCAGGAGCTCTGGGACCTGACGGCCCAGAACGCCGCCTCCGCGCCCGCCCAGCTCAGCGGCCTGACGCCGGAGGACGGGCAGAAGGAATTCACCGGCGCCAAAGCGGTCTTCTGCCTGGCGGACGCCCGGGACTGGGCGGACATCCAGACGGCAATGCCGGACGCCGGGCTCAGCCTGCTGCCGGTGTACGCCGGCGGGGAGGCCGAGGCGGCGCAGGGCCTCTGCCTGTACGGGCGGCAGTATTGGTGCGTCAACAAGGACGCGGACCTGAACGATACAGAGGCGGCCCTGGCTTTCCTGAGCTGGTGCCTGAGCTCGGAGAATGGGACGGCGGCGCTGGCGGCTATGGGCTATGCCCTGCCGTCGCAGACGGCCCCGGCCCCGGAGAATCCGCTGATCGCCCGGGCCCTGAGCGACGCGGAGGGAGGCAAAACGGCGGTGCCCTGGGCCCTCCCCACGGACGGGGAGACGGAGAGCGCGTTGAACGCGGCGCTGGCCGCCTATGCCGCCGGCGGCGCCTGGGACGGCGTGCCCGCCGTCTTTGGCGGCGCGGCGTGAAAGTGACTGTATAAATTTTGGGGGCTGTGATTCTTCACAGCCCCCAAAACATTTTTTTGACAGCCTTATCCCCAAAGCGCCGTCAGCATGGGGATGATCTGTTTCTTGCGGGACATGGCCCCCCGCAGGAAGAAGCAGTTGTCCTTCGGCGTGACGGAGAAGGCCTGCTGAATGATATCGTCGCTGCCGAGATACAGAATGTGGGAGCCCTCCAGCAGCACGTCAGTGAGCATGAGCAGAATAATGTCCAGCTCCTGGTCCTTCCGGAGCTTGGCCATGGTCTGCATAAACTCCTCCCGCCGGGCCATCAGGTGGCTGGAATCCACACAGGTGATCTGGCTGACGCCGATGTTCTGCTCGGCGATATGGAACATCTTGTAGTCCGTGCGCAGCAGCTCCTCCGCGCTCTTGTCGTCCGCCCCGGTGGCGGAGAAGAGCTCCTGCCCCAGCTCGTGCAGAGAGATGCGGGCGATGCGGGCCAGCCGCTCGGCCATGGCCTTGTCCCGCTTGGTGCAGGTGGGGGATTTGAACATCACCGTGTCCGACAGGATGGCCGCGGCCATGAGCCCCGCCATCTGGGGGGAGGGCACCACGCCGTTCTCCTGGTACATGGAGGTGATGATGGTGTTGGTGCTGCCCACCGGCTCGTTGCGCACCCGGATGGGCTGCTTGGTCTGAATGTCCGCCAGGCGGTGGTGGTCGATGATCTCCATGATCTCCACCTGGTCCAGGCCGGAGACTGACTGGGCGGCCTCGTTGTGGTCCACCAGCACCACCCGCTTGCGCCGGGGGCGCAGCAGGTGATACCGGGACAGGGTGCCCACCACGTGCTCCTGCTCGTCCAGAACCGGGTAGCAGCGGTAGCGGCTTTTGAGCATCTGCTCCCGCACGTCGTCGATATAATCGGTCAGGCGGAAACAGACGATATCGCCGGTCTGGCAGACCCGCATGGCCGGGATGGCCTGATAGATCAGACGGGCGGCCCGCCGGGCGTCCAGGGGCGTGGAGATCAGGCAGCTGGGGGAATCGCTCTCCGTCCAGCGCTTGGGCACCTCCGACTGGCAGAGGATGATGCAGTTGACCCCCGCCTCCAAAGCCCGGTCCACCACCTCCGGCTGGCTGCCGCAGACCAGGATGTTGTCCTTATTGTAGAGGCTGTAGTCCTCATAGTCCTGGGGCAGGGCCACCCGCACGTCCCCGGACACGGTGTTGACCAGGTTGCCGAACTCGTTGACAAACTGGCCCTCCAGTACGCTGAGCAGATTGAACACCGGCAGCTCGTCAACGTGGCTGTCGTAGATCGTCTGCATATCGTAGGAGGCGATGTCCCCGGCGGAGAGCATCCCGTAGAGGGTGCCGTCATCGTTGAGGATGGGGAGCGTGGCGATCTCCCCCTCCCGCATGGTGCGCCAGGCCAGGTCCATAGTGACGGACCGGTCCAGCTCAGGGGGATGGTCAAAATCCAGGTCGCAGATCTGGGTGCGCATGTTCTTGATCAGAGCCGGCGCCTCAAAGCCGAAGCGGTCCAGCATGTGCTGAGTCTCGTCGTTGATGGAGCCGATGCGGACGGCCCGGTATTCCCGGTCCCCCAAGGCGTTGCGCAGATTGGCGTAGGCGATGGCGGCGACAATAGAATCGGTATCCGGGTTGCGGTGCCCGGTGACGTAGATTTCGTTCATATCGGCCTCCGTTCCGCCCGATGGGAAAAGTGAAAAAAATCCCCCTGAGCGGTGTGATCTATAGGTCCATTATAGGAAATTCCGCCCATAAATTCAAGAGCTATTTGTGTCTTTTAATTGGCAAACAAAGCTGGTATAATAAACTTATGGCGCCGATAGGTTCTGAACCCGTCTGCCCGGAAAGGAGGGGAGCGCCGTGAAAAGAAAAGGCCTTCTGGCACTGCTGCTTCTTGTGGTGCTGCTCTGCGGCTGCGCCGGGGCGCCGCCAGTCAACGAGTTCCTGGCCGACGCTGTGTCTGTCGCGGGGAAGAACGCCCGGAGCGAAAAGAAAATGCTGCCCTTTGAGCAGATCCCATATGTCCGGCCGGAGCTGGACCGGCTCCGGAACGGCGCAGCCGCGGTGGAGCGCGCCCTGGACGGGGGCGAGGACCTGGGAGCGGTGGTGCGCCTGCTGGATGAGTGCTATGCGGCCTATGACGACTATGATACCATGTACAGCCTGGCCAATATCCGCGCCTGCCAGGACAGCAAGAACGCCTTCTACGCGGAGGAGTACGCCTGGTGCAGCGAGCATTATGCCCAGGTACGGCAGATCATGGAGGAGCTGCTCTACGCCTGCGGTGGCTCGGATCTGGCCGGGGAGCTGGAGCAGGCCTACTTCTGGGAGGGCTTCGCCCAGGACTACGGGGAGGAAAACGGCGGCAGCCTGAGTGACCGGGCGGTGGAGCTGATGGAGCGGGAGAGCGCCCTGCTGGCCCAGTACCGGGCGCTGAGCGCCAGCCCCAGCATCACCCTCAACGGCCGGGAGTGGGCGTATGACGACTGTCTGGCGGAGCTGAGCGGTCAGGCCCTGGAGGAGGCCATGAGCCTCTATTACAACAAATACAACGGCCCCCTTGCCGGCATCTACCTGCAGCTGGTGGAGGTCCGGCAGGCGCTGGCCCTGGAGCTGGGCTATGACAGCTACGAGCAGATGCAGTACGACTACACCTTTGAGCGGGACTACAGCCCGGAGGACGCGGCGGCCTACGTGGAGGATATCCGGACCTATATGGTGCCTTTCTACCGGGAGGTGATGGCCCGGAATCCTTACGGCCGGGTGTTCTATGACTGGCTGCCGGAGGAGCGGCTGTGCGAGCTTCTGGGCGCCGCCGCGGAGAGCATCGGCGGGGAGGTTGAGGAGGTCTTTGCCTTCATGACAAAGTACGGCCTGTATGACGTCCGCCCCAGCGCCGACAAGGCGCCCATGTCCTTCCAGATCTATCTGACGGACTATGAGGCCCCCTTTGCCTTTCTGGACGCCTATGGGGACACGGAGGACCTGCTGAGCTTCGCCCACGAGTTCGGCCACTGTGTGGACGCCTATGTGAACCGGGACGCCTACGAGACCATCGACGTGTCCGAGTGCTTCTCCCAGGGAATGGAATACCTGGTGCTGTCCCGCTTTGACGAGCTGCTGGACCGGGAGGAGGCGGACAATCTCCGCCTGATGCAGATGCTGGACACGGTGGAGAACTATGTGCAGCAGGCCTCCTTTGCGGAATTTGAGCGGGAGGTCTACGCCGCGGACCCGGCGGAGCTGGACGCCGAAACGCTCAACGAGCTGTCCCTGCGCCTGGCCATAGACTACGGCTATTACGACGGGGTCAGCGAGGAGTACTATGCCATGAGCTGGATCGACATTGTCCACTTCTTCGAGATGCCCTTCTATGTGATCACCTATCCCGTCTCCAACGACGCCGCCTTGCAGCTGTATGAGCTGGAGCAGCGGGAGCCGGGCCTGGGTGTGGAGAAATATCTGGAGCTGCTGCCCCGGGAGCACGAGGGCCTGATCGACACGCTGACCGCCTGCGGCCTGGAGAGCCCCTTCGCGCCGGGGCGCATCCGGCAGGCGGTGGAGCTGCTGCGGCCGCAGCTGCTGGGAGCGGCCTGAATTCGCCGGATTTGGCTTGCGCCGGCAGGCTGGCTGTGGTAAGCTGAACACTTGAATCCGGTTTTGAGGGAGGAGCTTATGAGCAGAAGCGGGGCCGGCGGCCGTAAAAAGGGGAGAGGAAGGCGGGCAGCTCTGGCCGTCCTGCTGCTGGCCGTTCTGCTGCTGGCCGCGGCGGCGGACAGCCGGTACCGGCTGGAGCTGACGGAATACGAGCTGACGCTGGAGCGCCTGCCGGCGGCGCTGGACGGGCTGCGCATCGTCCACCTGAGCGACCTGCACGGGGCGGTTTTCGGCCGGGAGAACCGGCGGCTGGTCCAGCTGGTGCGGGAGCAGCGGCCGGACCTGATCGCCCTGACCGGGGACTTTGCCGGCAGCGAGCGGGAACTGGCGGCGGTGGAGCAGCTGCTCCGGGGCATCGAGGGCCTGGCCCCCGCGTACTATGTCACCGGGAACCACGAGTGGGCCGGCGGCGTGGCCGGGGCCGTCAAGAAGCTGATGGGGGACTACGGCGTTCTCTGCCTGGAAAACGAGTTTCGCCCCCTCTGGCTGCGGGGGACGCGGCTGACGGTGGCCGGGGTAGAGGACCCCAACAGCTGGGCGGACATGATAAGCCCCGGCGAGCTGGCGGAGCAGCTGCGGCGGGAACTGCCGGAGGACTTTGTCCTCTGGCTGGGGCACCGGAACTACTGGGCGCGGCGCTATCCGGCGCTCCCGGTGGATTTGATCCTCAGCGGCCACGCCCACGGGGGCATCATCCGCCTGCCGGGGCTGGGCGGCGTGCTGGACGTGAACCATCATTTGGGCGCGGAGTACGAGGCGGGCCTGTACCGGACGGAGCGCTACTGCATGGAGGTCTCCCGGGGCCTGGGCAATTCCATCCCCGTTCCCCGGCTCTTCAACCGGCCGGAGCTGGTGACGCTGGTGCTCCATCCGGCGGGGAATCCATAAAAATTCTGTAGGTCATTTTACACTTCTGTAACAGAATTGCGGTTTAATCGGAAACAACTTTTGGATAAGATACTTTCTGCAAGCAGCAGTTTTTCATCTTTTTCATTTTGTCCTCAACCATATAAGGAAAAGGAACGGTTTTGCCGTTCCTTTTTCTTATATGGCGGTTCTGTTTTTCCCCCTTGGTGCATCTGCTGGGAAGAGGACAGGGCGCGCCCGCCGCGGCGGACACGCTTTTTTCGCCTTGCCTGCGGGAAACGGACGTGCTATACTGTTTTCTTGATAAAAGTAAGATCTCTCTTTAAGGAGCCTTTCCTATGAGCCTTCAAGCGATTTTCGCCATTCTCCTCTGCAAGGCCCTGCGCCTGTTCTCCCGGCTGGTGCACCGGGGCGGCACGGCCATGCCCGGCCGCTTTGCCCTGAAGCTCTGCCCGAATCTGCTGGCCCTGCTGGCGAAGGACGTGAAGTCCGTGGCCATCACCGGCACCAACGGCAAGACCACCAGCGCCCGCATGGTGGAGGAGGCCTTTGCGGAGAAGGGGCTGACCTACTTTGCCAACCGCTCCGGGGCCAATCTGATCAGCGGCATCACCACGGAATTCGTGATGAACTGCAGCCTGACCGGGAGGATGCGGAAGGAGTACGCGGTGATCGAGTGCGACGAGGCGGCGGCCAGGACGGTGTTCGGCCAGTTGAAGCCCCAGGTGGTCCTGGTGACGAACCTGTTCCGGGATCAGCTGGACCGCTACGGGGAGGTGACCCACACCCTGGAGAACATCCGGGAGGCCCTCAAAGGCGCGCCGGAGGCGCTGCTGTGCCTGAACGCGGACTGCTCCCTCACCGCCTCCCTGGCGGAGGACCTGCCCAACCGGGCGGTGTTCTTCGGTGTGGACGGCAGCGCGGTGCCCGCCCGGGCCAAGCCGGAGATCTCCGACGCCACCCACTGCATCCGCTGCAAGACAGAATATGAGTACGACTACATCAGCTACGGCCACCTGGGCGGCTTCCGCTGCCCCAAGTGCGGCTACCGGCGCCCCCGGGCGGATTACGCCGTCACGGATATCACCGGGCTGCGGGCTGACGGCAGCACCGCCGTTATGCGTATCCGGGGGGAGAAAAAGCTGGTGGACGTGAATCTCCCCGCCATGTATAACCTGTATAACGCCGCCGGGGCCGTGGCCGCGGTGACGGAGATGGGCCTGGGGGCCGACACCGCCATTCAGGCCCTGGCCCGCTTCAAGTGCGGCTTTGGCCGGATGGAGGATTTCGCCCTGGGCCGGGGCGGGGCCAAGATGATGCTGGTGAAGAATCCGGCGGGCTGCAACCAGGTGATCGAGTTTCTGGGCACGGTCAAGGAGCGCTTCAGCCTGGTGGTCTGCCTCAACGACCGGAGCGCCGACGGCACCGACGTGTCCTGGATCTGGGACGCGGATTTTGAGGGCCTGACCGCCCTGAGCGGCCGCCTGGAGACGCTGGTGGTCTCCGGGGACCGGGCGGAGGATATGCGGGTGCGCATCAAATACGCCGGCATCCCGGACAGCCGAATCCGCACCGAGCGGGACTACGGCAAGCTGGTGGACTGGATGGCCCGGCAGGAAAAGCCCGTCTACATCATGCCCACCTACACCGCCATGCTGGAGCTGCGGCAGGAGGTCATCAAGCGCTGCGGCGGCCAGGACTTCTGGGTTTGAGGGAGGACGCGGACATGGAACTGAAGATCTGCCACATGTACCCGGACGTGCTGAACCTGTACGGGGACCGGGGGGACATCATTTGCCTGAGCCAGCGGCTCCGGTGGCGGGGCATCCAGGTCCAGGTCAGCCGCCTGCCCATCGGGCAGAGCGCCCGGCTGGCCGGCTTTGACCTGGTTTTCATCGGCGGCGGGCAGGATTTCGAGCAGCAGGTGCTGCTGGACGATCTGCACCGGGGCAAGGACCGGGAGATCCGCGCCGCGGTGGAGGACGGGCTGCCCTTCCTGGCCATCTGCGGCGGCTACCAGATGCTGGGCAACTACTACGAGACCTATGACGGCCAGAAGTGCGACTTTATCGGCGCGGTCGATCTGTACACCGTGGGCTCCAAAAAGCGCATGATCGGCAACTATAAATTCCAGTGCAGCCCGGAGGCGGGGGGCAGCCTGGTGGTGGGCTTTGAAAACCACAGCGGCAAGACCTGGCTGGGGAGCGGAGTCCGCCCTCTGGGCAAGGTCCTGGCCGGCTTCGGCAACAACGGGGAGGACGGCACCGAGGGCGCCCACTATAAAAACGTCTTCGGCACCTACAGCCACGGCCCCCTGCTGCCCAAAAACCCCGCCTTCTGCGACCATCTGCTGCTGACGGCCCTGACACGCAAATACGGCGCGGCGGAGCTGGAGCCCCTGGACGACCAGGCGGAGCTCCGGGCCCACGACGAGATGGCCGCCCGGCTGTGAGGAGGGGCGGGAGCATGGACAGAATAGACCTGCATCTCCACACCACCGCCTCCGACGGCAGCTGCAGCCCCGCCGGGCTGGTCCGGCTGGCCAGGGAGCAGGGCCTGCGCGCCATCGCCGTCACCGACCATGACACCGCCTCCGGCTACGCGGAGGCCGCCCGGGCGGGCCGGGAGCTGGGGCTGGAGGTGGTCCCCGGCATCGAGATCAGCACCAAATTCAACCGGGCGGTGCATATTCTGGGCTATTACATCCACCCGGAGGCGGAGAGCCTCCGGGAGGTGACGGAGGGACTGGTCCGGGACCGGGACGAGCGCAACCGGAAGATCGCCCGGCTGATGGC
Organism: uncultured Oscillospiraceae bacterium; assembly: GCA_947626315.1. Lineage (GTDB taxonomy): Bacteria > Bacillota > Clostridia > Oscillospirales > Oscillospiraceae > Limivicinus. The sequence goes on from CANQRQ010000010.1 coordinate 60,810, forward strand.
CGCGGACGGGCTGCCGGTCCGCTATGAGGAGATGCGGCAGCGCTTCGGCCAGGTGATCGGCCGGCCCCATTTTGCCGAGCTGCTGGTGGAGCTGGGCCTGGCGTCGGACATGCAGGACGCCTTTGCCCGTTATATGGAGCGGGGGCAGAAATACTATCTGCCCCGGACCATCCTGCCCCTGGAGCGGGCCCATGAGATCATCCGCCAGGCCGGAGGGCTGCCGGTGCTGGCCCACCCCTTCCAGTACCGGCTGGACGCCGCCGGGCTCCGGGAGCTGATCGAGACCTGCCTGGAGAGCGGCCTGCGGGGGATGGAGTGCCGCTACACCGGCTACAGCCCGGAGCAGGTCCGGTATCTGGAGACCCTGGCGGAGGAGTACGGCCTGCTGAAAACCGGCGGCAGCGACTTCCACGGCCAGGCCAAGCCCCAGGTCCCCCTGGGCGTGGGGCTGGACGTGCCCTATGCCTGGCTGGAGGCGCTGAAAGAGGCCGTATAGGACGCCGTCGAAAAAGTTTTTACCATTTACATACATACAAAAGGAGAGAACGCCATGAAGAACACCGCGCGGGAAAAAATGCTCCGGGGCGAGAAGACTCTGGGGACCTTCCAGGAGCTGGGCACCGCCACGGCGGCGGAGTGCCTGGGCCTGGCGGGGCTGGACTATCTGATCATCGACACGGAGCACGGCCCCTTTGAACCGGAGAGCGCGCTGGAATTTGTCCGGGCGGCCCGGCTCTACGGCATCACGCCCTTCGCCCGGGTGAAGGAGATCTCCCGGCCCGCCATCCTGAAGCTGCTGGATGTGGGGGCCCAGGGTCTGATCATCCCCAACGTGAACACGGTGGCGGAGGCGGAGGAGATCGTGGAGTACGGAAAGTACCTGCCCCAGGGCAGGCGGGGCGTGGCCAACACGGCAGGCTCCGGTTTCTGGTTCGAGGACTACGCCAGCCATGGCCTGCCCCACTACTTCGAGGTCTCCAACCGGGAGACGATGCTGATCCCCCAGTGCGAGACGCTGGGCTGCCTGGAGCATATTGAGGAGATCGCCGCCCTGGAGGGGATCGATGGCATTTTCGTGGGGCCCTTTGACCTGTCCACCGCCATGGGCATCCCCGGCGATTTTGACCGGCCGGAGTTCCAGGAGGCCCTGCGCCATGTGCAGCGGGTCTGCAGGGAGGCCGGCAAGCCCTCCATTCTCTTTGCCGCCAACGAGGAGGCGGCCCGGGAGGGCTTCCGCCTGGGCTACGACAGCGTCACCTACGGCATGGACGCCACCATCCTGGTCAACGCCTTTAAGGCGGCCCGGGCAAAAATATTAGAATAAAGAAGATCGGGGCGGACCAAACAGGTCCGCCCCGAGTATTTGATGGCATATTGTTATTCGTCCGCCTGCTCCGGCGGGCGCTGCCCGGCCTTTCGCTCTGAGCGGCGCCGGGTGAAGCGGTAGAGCAGGGCGGAGCCCAGACAGAAAAGCAGGTTGACCGCCACGATCACCCAGAACCAGGGGGAGTCCGTGTGGGTGATCTGCATGCCGAGGATCGTGGCGCAGATCAGATCCGGCAGAAAGCCCAGCACGCCGCCGGCGATGTACGGGGCGTAGGGCATGCGGGTGTTGCCCATGTAGAGGCTCACGATATCGCAGGGCAGGACGCCCACGGCCCGGACGATGAAGGAGAAGAAGAAATTGTTCCGGGAGCGGAAGGTCCTGAGCTCGGAGAGCCGGGGGTGCTTTTTCATCAGCCGCCCGGTGAGGTCCGGCCCGGAAAACCGGCCCACGCCGTAGGGCAGGCTGAGGGTGATGAAAATGCCCACCAGATTTATCAGCAGCGCCACAGGCAGTGGGAACAGCAGCCCGGAGACCGCGAACAGCAGCATGACCGGCAGCATCAGCGACAGGCTCTTTACCGCGAAGGCCAGCCAGAGAAACAGCGCCGCCTGGACCCGGTCCTCCGGCGCGTACTGCAGAAACGCCTCCACGGAGAACTCGCCGCCCCGAAAAACCGCCCAGAGCACCACCCCCGCCATGCACAGCAGCGGCAGCAGCCGCAGCAGCTGCCGGGCGGCCCGGGACCCTTTTCCTTTAAGCTCTTTCATGCGTACCTCACAACGGGAAAGCGGACTCCCGCCGCCTTCCTGACAGTCCATACTGTAGCAGGTCCTGCCCGCCTGCGCAATCAAAAAAGGGGGAATTTTACAGTTTGTCCATAAAAACTTAAACAGATGAAACAAAAGAAGAGGCTGGCCCGGCCCCTCTTGACGGCCGGGCCTTTTTTGATTAAAATAGAAATATACTTGGCGGAAACGGTTCGGAGAGCATTATGGAATTAGCGGAACTGAAGCTGGTTGCGGCCAGCAATCTTATCAAGCTGCGCACCGGCGCGGGCATGACCCAGGCGGAGCTGGGCGCGGCCCTCAACTACTCGGACAAGTCCATCTCCAAGTGGGAGCGGGGCGAGGCCATTCCGGACGCCTATGTGCTTTTGCAGATCGCCCAGCTGTTCGGCGTGACGGTGGATTATCTGCTGTCCGCCCATGACGGCTGGGAGGGCGAGGAGCGCGCCCAGGCCCCGGAGAAGAGCTACAGCGCCGGGGTGATCATCGCCATCGCGGTGGTGGGGGTGTGGACTGCCGCGCTGACCGGCTTTGTCACCCTCTGGCTCTTTGATATCATCTGGTGGCGGATCTTCATCGTGGCGCTGCCGGTCTCCCTGCTGACCTATCTGGTGCTGATCTGCGCGTTCCACCGGAAGAAGCATCTGCCCCTGGTGATTGGGGCCTTTGTGCTGTCCGTGTTCATCATGGTGTATTTTCTTCTGCCCATGGAAAACCCCTGGCAGCTGTTCCTCATGGCCGTTCCGGCGGAGGTCATCGTCTTTCTCAGCTGTCACATCCGCCGCCGGCCGAAAGGGCTGCGGAGGAAAAAGTAAAAATTGCAGGCTCTACGGTTCTTCTACGAATCGTAGAGCCCTTTTTTCCCTGCCGGTAGAGCGGTAGACCCCGGCAATAGCTTGCAATGCGGGGCGAATTGAAATATGCTCTTATTATAAAGAGTCAGCTATAAAGAGACAGAAAGGAAAGAAAGGACCCTTGCCAATGAGCGATTATGTTTTGAGCTGCTGCTCCACGGCCGATCTGAGCCGGGAGCATTTTGAGCGCCGGGATATTCACTACATCTGCTTCCACTACCGGCTGGACGGGCAGGAATACCCGGACGACCTGGGCCAAAGCATGGGCTTTGACGAGTTCTATGCCCGGATGGCCCAGGGGGCCGACACCTCCACCTCCCAGGTCAACATCACCGAGTACGTGGACTATTTTTCCGCCTTCGCGGCCCAGGGGAAGGACGTCGTGCACGTGTCCCTGTCCTCCGGCATCTCCGGCACCGTCAACTCCGCCCGGAACGCCGCCCTGATCGTCAAGGAGCGCTACCCGGAGCGGGAGATCTACGTGGTGGACTCCCTGGGGGCCTCCTCCGGCTTCGGCCTGCTGATGGACACCGCCGCCGACAAGCGGGACGAGGGCCTGAGCGCGGCGGAGCTGGCCCGGTGGATCGAGGAAAACCGGCTGAAGCTGCACCACTGGTTCTTCTCCACGGACCTGAGCAGCTATGTCAAAGGCGGCCGCATCTCCAAGACGGCGGCGGTCTTCGGCGGCCTGCTGGAGATCTGCCCGCTGCTGAACATGGACAATCTGGGACGGCTGATCCCCCGCTACAAGATCCGCACCAAAAAGCGCGTGATCCAGACCATTGTCAAGAAAATGGAGGAGTGCGCCCGGGACGGGCTGGATTACGACGGCAAGTGCTACATCTCCCAGTCCGCCTGCTATGACGACGCCCGGCAGGTGGCGGACCTGGTGGAAGCCCGGTTCCCAAAGCTCAACGGAAAGGTGGAGATCAACCCCATCGGCACCACCATCGGCGCCCACACCGGCCCCGGCACGGTAGCCCTCTTCTTCTGGGGCTCCGAGCGGATAGACTAAAAAGCCTCAAATGCGACCCGCGCCCTGTCATTTGGCAGGGCGTTTTTTCTACAAGCTTCCGTAACGTTTTTCGGACATTTGTGTGCTAAACTGAACTATATACCATGGGAGGAGGCGGCGCTGTGAAAAAAATACTGCTGGTGGAGGACGACGTCCTCCTGAACCGGACGCTGAGCTATCATCTGGCCTTGGAGGGATACGGGATCTCTTCGGCCATGAGCTGCCGGGAGGCGGAGCGGCTTTTGGAGGCGGAGGACTTTGCCCTGGCGCTGCTGGACGTCAACCTCCCCGACGGCAGCGGCTATGAGCTCTGCCGCCTGATCAAGCCCGCGAAGGCGGAGACCCTGGTCGTTTTCCTCACTGCTAACGACCGGGAGAGCGACCAGCTGCGGGGCTACGAGCTGGGGGCGGTGGACTATATCACCAAGCCCTTTTCCACCGCGGCGCTGCTGCGGAAGATCCAGGCGATGTTCGCCCAGCTCTCCCACAGCCGGGACGGCGGCAGCTTCTACGACGACGGCAGCCTCTTTCTGGACTTCGACGGCCGGCAGGGGGCGCTGAACGGGGCGCCGCTGGCCCTGTCCGACCTGGAGTTCCGGCTGCTGGAGCTGCTGTGCCGGCATCCCGGGCGCGTCCTCACCCGGGGGCAGCTGTTGGAGAAGCTCTGGGACAGCAAGGGCCGCTTTGTGGACGAGCACACCCTGACCACCACCGTCAGCCGCGTCCGGGGCAAGATCGAAGCCGGCGGCGGCCGCTATATCAAGACCGTTTACGGCATGGGCTATCAATGGACGGGAGGGGAGAAGACGTGAAGGAACGGCCGTTTAAAGTGCTCTTCGGCTGGGTCCTGGCCGGGGCCCTTTCCAGCATGACGCTGCTCTCGGCGCTGCTGGCCCGGTGGACCGGGGAGCCGCGCCTGCTGCTGGGCGGGCTTATCCTCAGCGCCTGCGCCGGGCTTTGGCTCTGGGTGCTGACGGCGGTTTTCAACGCCCGGCTCAAGGACTTCGCCCAGGCCCTCTGCCAGACGCTGGACCGGCTGCTGGCCGGGGAGGCGGCCTTCCCCGCCGAGGACCGGGACACCCTGCTCTCCCGCGTCCAGCACCGGCTGGTCCGGCTCTGCACCGTCTTGACCGAAAGCCGCCGCAAGGGAGAGCGGGAGCGCCGGGAGCTGCAGGAGCTGGTGTCGGATATCTCCCATCAGGTGAAAACGCCCCTGAGCAACCTGCGGATGCTGTCGGATACCCTGCTTGCCCGGCCGGTGACGGAGGCGGAGCGGAGGGACTTCCTCCGGGGCATCTGGGAGCAGACGGACAAGCTGGGCTTCCTGCTGGACGCCCTGGTGAAGACCTCCCGGCTGGAGACCGGGCTGATCGCCCCGGAGAAGCGGGACGCGCCTCTGTACGAGACCCTGGCCCAGGCCATGAGCGGCATTGTCTACGCGGCGGAGGAAAAGCGGCTGACCGTGTCGGTGGACTGCCCGGAGGATCTGCGCCTACCCCACGACAGCAAGTGGACGGCGGAGGCGCTGTTCAACCTGCTGGACAACGCGGTGAAGTACAGCCCGGAGGGCGGCGCGGTCCGTGTCACCGTGGAGCGCTGGGAGATGTCTGTGCACATCCGCATTGCGGACCGGGGAATCGGCATCCCGCCGGAGCACCGGGCCGCCGTCTTCCGGCGCTTTTACCGGGAGGAGACGGTCCGGGAGCTGCCGGGGGTGGGGATAGGACTGTATCTGGCCAGGGAGATCATCGCCCGCCAGGGCGGGACCGTCACCGTCGCCTCGGAACTGGGGAAGGGCTCCACCTTCACCGTGTCCCTGCCGCTTGCGTGAAAGGTCCCCAAGACAGGAGTTTTCAAGCCTCTTTTTTCCGCCCGGCGGAGGATTTTGAGACTTTTCCTCTGTATACTGGTTCCCATCCAAGGAAAGGAGCCGCTGCATATGCAGATCTTACAGACATTTGATTTGAAAAAAACCTATGGGCGGGAGCCCAATCTGGTCCGGGCTCTGGACGGGGTGAGCCTCCAGGTGGAGGAGGGGGAATTCGTAGCCGTGGTGGGCTCTTCCGGCTCGGGCAAGTCCACCCTGCTGCACCTGCTGGGCGGCCTGGACAGCCCGAGCTCCGGCAGGGTCCTGGTCCGGGACCAGGACCTGACGGAGAAATCCCCGGACGAGCTGACCGTTTTCCGCCGGCGGAACATCGGCTTTGTGTTCCAGAGCTACAACCTGGTGCCGGTGCTGAACGTGCTGGAGAACATCGTCCTGCCGGTGGAGCTGGACGGGGAGAGGGCAGACCCGGCCTATCTGGACACGGTGCTGTCCACCCTGGGCCTGACGGAAAAGCGCAGCGCCATGCCCCACCAGCTCTCCGGCGGCCAGCAGCAGCGGGTGGCCATCGCCCGGGCGCTGATCACCAAGCCCGCCCTGCTGCTGGCGGACGAGCCCACGGGGAACCTGGACTCCCGCACCAGCGCCGACGTGATGAGCCTGCTGAAGCTCTCCGGGACCCGATTCCAGCAGACCATCGTCATGATTACCCATAGCGAGGCCATCGCCCAGACGGCGGACCGGATCCTCCGCATCGAGGACGGGAAAATCGTGGGAGGCGCCCTATGAGCTTCCCTTTTGAAAACGACACCTCCGCCGCGGTAAAAAACCTGGCCCGGCGGAGCCTGAAGGCCCGGAAAAACACCGTGGCCATTTTGGCGATTTTGCTCTCCGCCCTGCTGTTTACCGGCCTGTTCACCGTGGTGGTGAACCTGACGGCCGCCGTTGAGCAGAACGACATGCGCTATATGGGCGGCTATGCCCACGCGGGGCTGAAGCGGGCCACGCTGGAGGAATATGAGGAGCTGGCCGGGGACAGCCGCTGGACCGGCAGCGGGTATTCCGTCTTTATCGGGAAGGCGGTGGGAGAGGCCTTCGCCAAGCTCAACGCCGAGGTCCGCTGGGCGGACGATTTTTACGCAGAGACCGTTTTCTGCCCGCCCACAGAGGGGCATATGCCGGAAGCGGAGGACGAGCTGGCTGCCAGCCGTCTGGTTCTGAAGGCGCTGGGGGTGCCCGACCAATTGGGGACAGAGGTGCCCCTCAGCTTTGAAACCGACACGGAGACGGTCACCGGGACTTTCACCCTCTGCGGCGTCTGGGACGGGGACCCGGCGGCGGGGGCCCAGATGCTCTGGCTCTCCCGGCGCTATGCGGATCAAGCCGCCCCGGCGCGCCACGGCAGCTCCTCTGAGGCGCCCGAGGGCGAATACAGCGGCACTGTCTATGCCTCCTTCATGCTGCCCAGCTCCTGGCAGCTGGAGGACCGGGCCTATCAGATCTTCAGCGACCACGGCCTGGCCGGGGAGTTCCATTTTAACGCCGCTTACTCCCTGTCCAGCTTCAAGCTGACGGACGCGCTGCCGGTGCTGGCCCTGGTCCTGCTGGTGCTGGCGGCGGGCTGGCTGCTGATCTACAACATCTTCGCCATCTCCATCGCCCAGGATATCCGCTTTTACGGCCTGCTGAAGGCCATCGGCGCCAGCTCCGGGCAGCTGCGGAGCCTGGTATACAAAAAAGCCCTGCGGCTGTCCGCCGTGGGCATCCCCCTGGGCCTGGCCCTGGGCTGGCTGCTGGGCACGGTCCTGTCCCCGGCCATTCTGGGGAACATGGCCATCTCCAAAACCGTCTCCGTACACAGCGCGCACCCGCTCATTTTCCTGGCCGGGGCCCTGTTCGCCCTGCTGACCGTGTTCATCAGCTGCCGCAAGCCCGCGAAGATTGCCGGGAGGGTCTCCCCCATGGAGGCCCTGCGCTACAGCGAGGCCGCCGCGCCCGCCAAAAAGGCCCGGGCCGCCAAGCCCGTCAGCCCCGGCCGCCTGGCCCGGCAGAACCTGAGCCGGAGCCGGAAAAAGCTGCTGGTGGTGGTCCTCAGCCTGGCTCTGAGCCTGGTGATTTTCAACAGCGTGGCCGCCTTCGCCGGGGGCTTTGACTTTGAAAGCTTCATCTCCGATTTTCTGGTCAACGACTTTGCCGTGGGGGACGCGGGCATCATCAACAGCATGACCCGGAACGCCCGGCTTTCCGCTGTGGACGACAGCCTGCGGGGGAGCATCGCCGCCCTGGAGGGGCTGGAGGGCATGGGCAGCGTGTACAGCTTCTTTGCCGATCAGCCCATCACGGAGGAGCTGGCCGCCATTATCCGGGATGCGGGGCAATATGAAGAAGTGGCTCAATCACGCATGTATCAGAACGCCGTGGGCCAGCTGGACGGGACAGACGGCACCCGCGGCAATATGACCTACGCCGTCTACGGTCTGGACGATTACGCCGCTGAGAAGCTCACAGCCCTGGAGGGGGAGCTGGACTGGGACCGGTGGCGGGCCGGAGAGGGCCTGTTCATCACGCCCGCCGCGCTGTGGGGCGGGAAATACTGCCTCTATCATCCCGGCGACATCATGAGCGTGGACCTGACGGAGCTTGTGGACGGCGCTGCGTATAACTACTGGGACGAGGCAGCGGCCCGCATTGTCAAAACCTATGAGGTGCTGGCGGTGGTGGATCTGCCCGGCGCTTTTTACAGCGGCACCAGCATGGGCAGCGGCACGCTGGTCATTCTCCCGGAGGCGGAATATCTGCAATACGTGAACGAGGAGTTCCGCCTGCCTATGCTGACCGTCTTTGACGTGGACGACGAGCACATGGCCCAGGCGGAGGCCTTTGTGAAGAACTATACGGAGAACGTGGACCCCACTTTGGACTACCGCTCTCTGCCGTCCCTCCGGGAGGAGTACCGGGGCTTTCTCCGGATGTTCAGCCTGGTGGGCGGGGCCCTCTGCGCCCTGCTGGCCCTGATCGGCCTGCTGAATTTCATCAACGCCACGGCTACCGACCTGCTCACCCGCCGCCAGGAGACGGCCATGCTCCAGGCCGTGGGCATGACCGGGGGCCAGCTGAAAAGAATGCTGATCTTTGAGGGGCTGGGCACCGTGGGGCTGGGCATCGCCCTGGCCCTGGCCCTGTCCGCCCTGGTCAACCTCACGGTCCTCCGGGCCCTCACGGCGGACATGTCCGCCTTCACCGTCCGCTTCACCCTGACGCCGGTGCTGCTGGCCGCGCTGCCTCTGGCCGCTCTGGCGGGGCTGGTCCCGCTGCTGTGCTACCGGAGCATGGCGAGGGCCACGGTGGTGGAACGCCTCCGGGACGGCGTACAATAGAAAAGCATAAACAAGAGGCTGCAGCAAAACGCTTTTTTGCTTCAGCCTCTTACGCTGAAAAAATGCTGCTCATGCAGATAAACGAAAGTTTATAGGAGGAAACAAGTGCCCGGCGAGCCTTGTAGGTATGTGCGTGCAACCGCAGGAGCGACTTCTGCCAGTGTCTGCACCGGGGTAAACCTGCAAGAAAGACTAAGGGCGACCTGAGAACGGGTCTGCTGTACCCTGCTCCCAGAGAGGCCCCGGGGAAACTTCCCCGGGCGTCTTTCTCTTCGGTTCACTTCTCTTGCGACGAGGCAAGAGAAGTGAACAAAGCCACCAAGAGACCAAACCCTGTTTCCGCTGATGACCAAAGGAAACGAGCAGAGGAAAAACTACCTTTTTAGGAAGCTAAACTTTCGTTTATCTGCATGAGCATCCTTTCTTTGCGGCTCTTGATTTTGCCGCCCGGGGCTCGGTGCCCGGAGCCCTCAAAATTAAGAAAACTTAATAAATTCACAAGGGTCAAAATCTTGCGACTGCGTACAATATATGGTATAATTCCAGGAGAATGGCACAATATATTACAAAACGGAAACAATTCTTAAGAAATGAAGAAAATCAGACCGAAAAAACAAAACAGCGGCGAGGAACCCCGGAAGAAGAAGGGGAACTCCCTGCGGACGAAGGAGGGCCGGCAGGACTTTCTCAAGAGCCTGTGCTATCTCTCCCCCAGTCTGCTGGGGGTGGCGGTGTTCTTCATCGTGCCCTTTGGCGTGGTGGTGTACTACTCCATGATCGACGGGGTGGGCTCCCGGAACTTTGTCTTTCTGAAAAATTTCATCGCCCTGTTTAAAAACTCCGCCTTCCTCATGGCGGCGGGGAACACCCTGCGCTTTTCCGTGCTGGCGGTGCCGCTGGCGGTGGTGCTGGCGGTGGTGCTGGCGCTGATGCTGGAGTGCCGCATCCCCCTGAAGTCCCAGTTCAGGACCTTTTTCCTCAGCCCCATGATGGTGCCGGTGGCCTCGGTGGTGCTGATCTGGCAGGTGCTGTTCAACTACAACGGCTCCGTCAACGAGCTGGCCCTGCTCCTGGGCGGTGGCAGGATCGACTGGCTCCAGTCGGATTACTGCCAGTGGGTGGTCATCCTGCTGTTTCTGTGGAAAAACCTGGGCTATAACATGATCCTCTTTATGGCGGGCCTGGCCAACATCCCCCGGGAGCTGCTGGAGGTGGCGGACGTGGAGGGCGCCTCGGAGGTCTATAAATTCTTCGCCATCAAACTGCGCTATCTGTCCCCCACGGTGCTGTTTGTCACTATCCTCTCCCTGATCAACTCCTTTAAGGTCTTCCGGGAGGTGTATCTGCTGACGGGGGACTACCCCTATGAAAAGCTGTACATGCTCCAGCACTTCATGAACAACACCTTCAAATCCCTGGACTATCAGAAGCTCTCCGCGGCGGCGGTGGTGATGGCGATCGTGATGGTGTTCCTGATCGCCCTGCTGTTCAAGGCGGAGGACTGGTTCGGAAAGGACGTGGAGGGATGAAGAAAAAGCGGTATTTCGGCCGGGGGGCCATGTTCCTGCTCTGTGCCTTTTTCGCCGTGGCCTTCCTGCTGCCCACGGTGCTGACCATCACCAACTCCTTTATGTCCGAGGCGGAGATCAACTCCAACTACGGCATGATCTTCTCCACTACCTCCGGGGGCTATGTGTCCGAAAAGGTGAATCTGAAGTTCATTCCGGACAAGGTGACCCTCTCCCAGTATATCACGGGGCTCATCAAATCCCCGGAATATCTGCTGAAGTTTTGGAACAGCCTATTGCTGGTGGTGCCCATTGTGGCGGGCCAGGTGGCTATCGCCTCCGTGGCGGCCTACAGCTTCACCCGCTGGCGGGGGAAGATCCGCAGCGGCATCTTCTTCTTTTACGTGATTTTGATGCTGATGCCCTACCAGGTGACCCTGGTGCCCAACTACCTGGTCAGCGACTGGCTGGGGATCCTCAACACCCGCTGGTCCATCATTCTGCCGGGAATGTTCGCCCCTTTCTCCGTCTTCCTGCTCACCAAGTTTATGCGCCGCATCCCCTATTCCCTCATTGAGGCGGCCAAGGTGGACGGGGCCGGGGAGTGGGACATCTTCACCAAAATCTGCCTGCCCCAGTGCCGCTCGGCGCTGTATTCGATCACGATCCTGGTGTTTATAGACTACTGGAACATGGTGGAGCAGCCCCTGATCTTGCTCCAGGACGCAGAGGCCCAGCCCCTGTCCGTGTTCCTCTCGTCTATCAACTCCGGCGAAATCGGCCTGGCCTTCGCCATGGCCACCGTCTATATGATTCCGTCCCTGCTGCTGTTCCTCCACGGCGAGGAGTATCTGGTGGAGGGCATTGCCAATTCCGGCAGCGTCAAGGGATAAGGAAAGGAGCCTGCGATCCGTATGCAATTCAAACCGATAAACAGGGAATGGGTGAAAAACGCCGCCATCGTCTTTCTGGCGGTGCTGCTGGTGCTGACCTTTTTCTCCAACACCATTATGAACCGCACCCTGCCGGAGGTGGCCACCCAGTACGTCACCGACGGGGCGGTCACCGCCCGCGTCCGGGGGACGGGGACCGTCGTCGCCAACGGCAGCCACCAGGTAAAGGCGGACGCGGACCGGGAGATCCGCTCCGTCATGGTCCGGGTGGGCCAGGAGGTCAACGCCGGGGACGTGCTCTTTGTCCTGGGCGGCGGCTCTGCGGACGAGCTGGAGCAGGCCCAGGAGGAGCTGCGCCAGCTCCAGATCAGCTACCAGCGGGCGGCGATCAGTTCTCCTACCTTCAATTACAGCACGTCTGAGCGGAAGGTCAAAGATGCCTATCAGACCTGGCAGGATGCCCTAAAAAAGGTGGACGAGGAAGACGATAAGCTGCCTGATGATGAAAATAAAGAAGCAATAGAGAAAGCGGAAACCATTTTAGCGGATGCCAAAAAGCAGCTCAAAGAGATGGAAGAGACGGTCCAGGCTGAACAGCAGGCCGCTATGCTGGAGGTAGAAGAGGCTCAGAAAGCCTATGACGATCTTTTGGCCGCTAGTCATTCGGAAGAGCCGGCGCCGACCTCACCTTCCGCCACTGAGAGTCTGGATTCGGCGGACAGTCTTCCCAGCCCCCAGGTGGATATGCCGGAAACCAGTCCCACGGAGCCCGGCCCGACGGTTATTTCGATGGTTAACCGGGCCCCGAAGCTTGTGCTTCTCAGCAGCGGGCCCGATGAACTGCAGAAAGCCAAAGAGCGCCTGGACAAGGCGATTGAGGCCCTTGCAGCCCTGAACGCCGGGCCGGATCCCCGGATCACGATGGCCCAGACCTTAGTGGATACTGCCCAGGCTCAGTATGACGCGCTGACCAACAGCCCGGAAAGGCAGGCTTACAACGCTGCCCTGGCCGCAGCCAAGGAGGCAGAGAACGCCTATTACGATCTGAAGGATGCCCTTGATACCCAGAAAACCGAGGACGGCAAGAGCCAGGCCCTGGCCGGGCTGGAGATGTCCGATATCGCCGCCCAGATCGAGCGGAAAAAGCAGCAGATCGAGGAGCTCTCCGGCGGGGACGGCAACCAGGTCACCGCCAACGTCTCCGGCCTGGTGGAGTCTATCGAGTGCACCGCCGGGGACCTGAAGCTGAAAGGGGACGTGCTGTGCACCATCGAGGTGCCCGACCAGGGCTACACCCTCAGCTTCTCCGTCACCAACGACCAGGCCCGCCGCCTGAGCCCCGGGGACACAGCCAGCGTCACCAACTACTACTGGGGCAGCCAGATCGACGCCACCCTCAGCACCATCCGGGTGGACCCCAAGAGCCCCCAGACCAACAAGCTGCTGACCTTCGACCTGGAGGGGGACGTGAACGCCGGTTCGGAGATCACCCTCTCCGTGGGCCAGCGCAGCGCCAACTATGACACCATTGTGCCCAACAGCGCCATCCGCAGCGACACCAACGGCCAGTTCGTCCTGGCGGTGGAGTCCCGCAGCTCGCCGCTGGGCAACCGGTATATCGCCCGCCGGGTGGATGTGGAGGTCCTGGCGGCGGACGATATCAACTCCGCCGTCACCGGCGATTTGGGCTACGGCACCTACGTGATCACCACCAGCAACGCGCCGGTGAACAACGGGGACATGGTGCGGATGGCGGATACCTGATATGAAAAAACGGGGAAAAAAGACAAAGAAAATAGCGTTTTGGCTCGGCAACGGGCTGTGCGTCCTCCTGTCCCTGGCCGCCCTGGCGGCGGTGCTGGTTTTGACCAATCTGCTGACCTCCCAGAAGGAGGCGGAGCGCTGGCAGGGGGAGAGCGAGATGGAATTTGCCCAGCTCTCCTGCTGCCTGCCGGAGGACGGGAAGCTGACGCTGGACGATATCTATAAATTTCGCACGGACATGCAGACCAAATTCCATGAGGCGGCCCTGGATGTGGACAACGACAACAGCCTCTTTGTGGACGCCTGGAGCACCACCGGCAAGCTGAAGGTGAGCTCCGCCCTGGGCAGCGGCGAGGCCGCGGTGATCGCGGTGGGCGGGCAGTTCTTCAGCTTCCACCCGCTCCGCCTGCTCAGCGGGAACTATATCTCCGAGGATGACCTGATGCAGGACCGGGTGCTGCTGGACCCGGAGCTGGCCTGGCTGCTCTTCGGCGGCACGGACCTGCAGGGCCTGGAAATGCGCATCAACGGCTATCCCTTCGTGGTGGCCGGGGTAATAGAGCGGGAGGACGACTTTGCCAGCCGGAAGGCCTATACCTCCGGCATGGGCCTGTATATGTCCTACGCCGCCTATGCCCAGTTGGAGGAGACCGCCGGCGTCAGCTGCTATGAGCTGGTGGCCGCGGAGCCGGTGGACGGCTTCGCCGAAAGCATGGTCCGGGAGATCTTCCCCCTCGGCGAGGGGGAGATCGTGGCCAACTCCGGCCGCTTCTCCTTCACCGGGCTGATGAAGGTGGTGGGCCAGTTCGGCCAGCGGTCCATGCGCCCCCTGGGGGTGATGTACCCCTACTGGGAGAACGCCGCCCGGATGATCGAGGACTGGAGCGCTCTGCTGCTGCTCCTGTGCCTGGCCGCCGCGCTGCTGCCGGCAGTGACGGTGATCGTCCTCCTGGTGCGGGTGCTCCGCCGGGGCAGGGACAAGCTGACGGACGACCTGCTGCCCAGGCTGAAGGATAACACCCAGGAGGCCATCCGGGTGCAGCAGCGGAAGCGCTGGGAAAAGAAGCACGGCCGGCACGAGAAATAAACAACCGGGGGAAGATGCCTTCCCCCGGTCCAGCTTGTCAAAAAAGCCTCGCAGAGTTTCGCGCCCGCAGGCGCGAAAGAGGTTTAATCGTTTTTTCCGAGGACACGTGCCTCGGAAAAAACACTTCTCAGCCCCTTTGTCAAAAAAGGGCCAAGGCCCTTTTTTGACAGTCTCAACCGGGGGAAAATGTCTTCCCCCGGTCATATTTTATATGGAATCTTGCAGAACAGCCCGGTGCAGCGGCGTGTAGACCGGCCCGTCTGCGGTGAGCCGGGAGCTCAGAAGGCTGATTTCCCCGGCAGTGAAGCGGAGGGGCGGCATCTGTTCGGACAGCGCCCGGAGCTCTATGTCCGCCGCCAGCACCGCCCGCCGGGCCAGGGTCAAATGGGGCCTGTAGGCCCGGTCCTCTGGCGCAAAGCCCTGGGCCCGGAGCCGCCGCTCCAGCTCCGCCTGGAGGCGGAGCAGCGCTTCCCCACCGTCTGCCTGCCGCCAGATCAGGTCCCCGTCCCGGCCCTTAAAGCGGCCCAGATGGCCGATGGTGAGGGAGAAGGGGGCGGCGGCGCAGCCGTCCATCAGTCCGGCCAACTCCGACACCCGGGACCGGGGGACCTGGCCGAGAAAGGCCAGGGTCAGGTGGTGGTTCTCCGGGCGGGTAAACGAGCCCCGGAGGCAGGAGCGGGCCAGGAGCGCGGCGCTCTCAGCCAGCGCGCTCTTGATTTCCCCGGGGCAGTCCAGGGCGAGAAACAGCCGCAGCGCAGTCTCTTTCGGCACCTAAAAACCTCCTTTGCAAGCCGCCGGGCGGCTCAGATTACATAATCGTAGTTCCCGGAGCCCTGGCACATCAGATCGGCCACGGTGCTGCTGTCCAGGTAGTCCGTGATGACCCGGTCCAGCCCCTGCCAGAAGGGGAGCGTGCGGCAGATGGCGGCCCGGGGGCACGCGGGCGCGCCCTCCTCCAGGCAGGCCACCGGGGCCAGGGATTCCTCCGTCAGCCGCAGGATGCTGCCGACGGTATACTCCTCCGGGGCCCTGGTCAGTTTATAGCCGCCGCCTTTGCCCCGCAGGCCGCTGAGAAACCGGGCCCTGACCAGCAGCTTGACGATGCTCTCCAGGTATTTCTCGGAGATCTCCTGCCGCTCCGCCAGCTCCTTCAGAGGGATGAAACCCTCCGTCCGGTGCTCCGCCAGATCGATCATGACCCGCAGCGCGTAGCGCCCCTTTGTTGAAATGAGCATAGGAAAGCCCCCCCTTTTTTTTCTATAAACCTATTATATAACCTGGTTAATAGGAAATCAAGGAAAACCGCAAAAACCGTCTGACGGTCCACCCTAAAAAATTTTTCCTGAAATTTTAGATAGGCCCTTGACAGAAGCCAAAAGCGGCGGTATAATCCCTATAACCCTACTTGAAAGGTTGGTAATTATATGAGAATCCCCGCGCCCTTTCGATGTCGCCGCCTGATGAGGACCGTGCTTTAATAAAATCTTTTAAATAATAAATCATCAGGAGGAAAACACCATGAGCAAGATTTATACGTCCGCCGACCAGCTGATCGGGAAAACGCCGCTGCTGGAGCTGGTACACATAGAAAAAGAACAGGGCCTGGAGGCGACTGTTCTGGGCAAACTGGAGTATTTTAACCCGGCCGGAAGCGTAAAGGACCGGATCGCCAAGGCCATGATCGACGACGCGGAGGCCAAGGGCCTGCTGAAGCCCGGCTCTGTGATCATTGAGCCCACCTCCGGCAACACCGGCATAGGCCTTGCCTCCGTGGCCGCAGCCCGGGGCTACCGGATCATCATCGTCATGCCCGAGACCATGAGCGTGGAGCGGCGGCAGCTGATGAAAGCCTATGGCGCGGAGCTGGTTCTCACCGAGGGCGCCAAGGGCATGAAGGGGGCGATCGCCAAAGCCGACGAGCTGGCAAAGGAGATCCCCAACAGCTTTATCCCCGGCCAGTTTGTGAACCCAGCCAACCCGGCTGTCCACAAGGCCACCACCGGGCCGGAGATCTGGGAAGATACCGACGGAAAGGTGGACATTTTTGTGGCCGGCGTAGGCACCGGCGGCACGATCACCGGCGTGGGGGAGTATCTGAAGGAGCGCAATCCCCAGGTCAAGGTGGTGGCGGTGGAGCCCGCTTCCTCTCCGGTGCTGAGCAAGGGCACCGCCGGGAGCCATAAGATCCAGGGCATCGGCGCGGGCTTCGTGCCGGAGGTGCTGAACACCGGGGTCTATGATGAGATCATTGCCGTGGAGAATGACGACGCCTTCGCCGCCGGCAAGCTGGTGGGCCGGGCCGAGGGCGTGCTGGTGGGCATCTCCTCCGGGGCGGCGGTTTGGGCGGCCATCCAACTGGCCAAGCGGCCGGAGAACAAGGGCAAGACCATCGTGGCCCTTCTGCCGGATACGGGCGACCGCTATCTCTCCACCCCGCTTTTCGCGGACTGATTTCAAAGCCAATTCCTTTGCCTGCCGGTTCTCCGCTTTGGCGGAGAACCGGCAGGCTTATACAAGAGCATTCAAAAATGCTCTTGTATAAGAGTAGATTGAATGTCGAAAGGGGCTCCCGCCCCCTCTCTGCCCTCTCCCCCTGCATGTCAATACCTGGTTCTCCTGCCAGCCTGCAGCCTGCCTGGGGGACCGGGAGCTCCTGCGCAAAAGTTCGCGGCCCCCTGCGAAAAAAAGTATTGACAAAAGCCGCGGTTTTTGGTATAGTAGCTAAGCCGTGGCCGAGTAGTTCAGTCGGTTAGAACGCCGGCCTGTCACGCCGGAGGTCGAGGGTTCAAGTCCCTTCTCGGTCGCCACATATGCCCCTTCTTTTAGGGGCATATCGTTTGCTGCTGTAGCTCAGTAGGTAGAGCGCATCCTTGGTAAGGATGAGGTCGGCAGTTCGAATCTGCCCAGCAGCTCCAAAAAATCCCCAAAACCGCGAGGTTTTGGGGATTTTTTGTGCTGTTTTCGCGGGAATAAACTGTATCCCATAGTCCGTACAACAACTTGACCCATAGAAGTCCCCCGCGTGGTATAATAAGGACGAATACGGA
>CANQRQ010000011.1 GCA_947626315.1 uncultured Oscillospiraceae bacterium
CATGCCTATTTTTCCGCCGTTATTTTTCGCTGCCTTTTTTCATTTTCCTCTTGACTTTTTATTTGCAGACTTCTTTATTCCCGATCCAAATCCAAAACCGTGACCCGCCGCCCCCGGCGGGCAATGAGCCCGGCGGCGGCCATGGCCTTCAGCTCCCGCATCATGCCCGCCCGGTCGGCGCAGAGGTAGCTGGCCAGCTGGGTCAGCGAGACGGGGAGCTCAAAGCTGTCCGAGCCGGTCCGGCTCCGCTCCAGCTCAAAGTACGCGCACAGCTTCCGGCGCAGGCTCCGCTTGCTGATCAGGCTGATGCGCATGGCCAGAGCCTGGGCTTTGCGGGCCGAGAGCTCAAAGAGATTGGCCGTGAGCCGGCTGTGGTGGGCGCAGGCCTTGGGGCAGCGGCCGCAGACACAGGAAAAGCGGATGAAGAGCACCTGACAGTCGCTGTCCGCCTGGACGGCATAGCCCAGGTCCCCAAAGGGGATGGCAAAGACCTCCCCAAAAATGTCGTTGGGTCCGTAGTGCTCCAGCAGCGTGTACTCCCCGTCCCGGTCCATGCAGTAGAGCTGGGCCCGGCCGCTGAGCAGCACGCAGAGATTCTCCAGCTCCTGAGCGTAGACCAGAATGGTCTCCCCCTTCCGAAAGGCGCGCCTCTCCGGCTTGAAGCAGGCCAGCATGGCCTGCACCTGCTCCGGCTGGATGCCCTGGAACAACTGCACCTCCGTCACGGCCTCACCCTCTTCTAATTAATAGTATAGTCGGATTATACCACGAAAACTGTTGCGCACGCAACAGTTTTCGTGAGAGAAAGAGGGTATAATAGGTCCAGAAAAAGCGCCGCCCCGGGCGGCGGAAGGGAGCGCACCATGCACTGCACAAGAAAAGTTCTGGACGATTTGATCTGGGTAGGCGCGGACGACCGGCGCCTGGCCTGCTTTGAGGGAGTATACGGCGTGCCGGACGGCGTGTCCTACAACTCCTATCTGATGCTGGACGAGAAGACCGTGCTGTTTGACACCGTGGACAAGGCCGTGGCTGACGTGTTCTTTGAAAACGTCGCCTATGCCCTGAACGGCCGGAAGCTGGACTATCTGCTGATCTCCCACATGGAGCCGGACCACGCGGCCACCATCGAGAGCCTGGCCATCCGCTACCCGGAGGCGAAGATCGTCTGCAACGCCAAGATCCAGACCATGCTGGCCCAGTTCTTCCCCATCGACCTGAGCGGGCGGACCGTTCTGGTCAAGGAGGGGGACACCCTCAGCCTGGGCCGGCACACGCTGACCTTCGTCATGGCCCCCATGGTCCACTGGCCCGAGGTCATGATGACCTACGACACCACGGACAAGATCCTCTTCTCCGCCGACGCCTTCGGCACCTTCGGCGCCCTGAACGGCCGGCTCTTTAACGACGAGACCGACTTCTTTGTGGAGAACCTGGACGAGGCCCGCCGCTACTACACCAACATCGTGGGCAAATACGGGCCCCAGGTCCAGGCGGTGCTGAAGAAGGCCGCCGGGCTGGAGATCAACACCGTCTGCCCCCTGCACGGCTTCGTCTGGCGCAGCCACTTCGGGGACTTCCTGGAGAAGTACCTGCTCTGGAGCAGCTACACCCCCGAGGAGAAGAGTGTGCTGCTGGCCTACGCCTCCGTCTACGGGCACACCGCCAACGCCGCCAACATCCTGGCCGTGAAGCTGGCGGAGCGGGGCGTCCGGGTGCGGATGTACGACACCTCCGTGACCCCGGCAAGCTACATCGTCTCCGACGCGTTCCGCTGCAGCCACCTGGTCTTTGCCGCCACTACCTACAACGCGGGCATCTTCGTAAACATGGAGAATCTGCTGCACGATATCGTGAACCACAACCTGCAGAACCGGAAGATCGCCATTATGGAGAACGGCAGCTGGGCCCCCACCAGCGGCAAGCTGATGCGGGAGCTCCTCTCCAAGCTGAAGGGCACGGAGTTCATCGGGGAAAATGTGAGCCTCCGCTCCGCCCTCACCGAGGGACAGCTGGACGAGCTGGACGCCCTGGCGGACGCCATCGCTGCCGACATCCGCCCGGCGGCGGTCCTGCCCGCTGTCCCGGCCCCGGCTGTCCCCGCCCCGCTGGACGTGGACGGCGGCGTGTTCCACAAGTTCTCCTACGGCGTGGAGGTCCTGACCACCCGGGTGGACGGAAAGGACTACGGCTGCATCATCAATACCGCCGGACAGGTGGCCTCCTGCGACCCCAAGAAGATCACCATCTCCGTCATCAAGAAGAACAACACCTGCGACATGGTGATGAAGGCCGGCAAGTTCAACATCTCCATCATCACCCAGGACGCCCCCTATAAGCTGTTCCAGCATTTCGGCTTCCAGTCCGGCCGGGACGTGGACAAGTTCGCGGAGGTGGACTACGACTGCCGCATGGCCAACGGCATCCGCTATGTGCCCACCTACACCAACGCGGTGCTGTCCTGCGAGGTCATCGACTGCCGGGATGTGGAGACCCAGATGCTCTACATCGCCAACGTGGTGGAGGCCAAGGTCCTCTCCAGCGCCCCCTCCTGCACCTACGCCTACTATCACGCCCACATCAAGCCCAAGAAGAACCCGGCCCCGGAGCAGAAGGAGGGCTATGTCTGTAAGGTCTGCGGCTACTTCCACGAGGGCAGCGAGCTGCCGGAGGACTTTGTGTGCCCCCTGTGCAAGCACGGCCCGGACGAGTTCGAGCATGTGGCGCCCAACACGGCCCCCAAGAAGAAGGGCTATGTCTGCGCGGTCTGCGGCCACTTCGAGCCCTGCGAGGGCGAATTGCCGGAGGATTACGTCTGCCCCATCTGCCACCACGGCAGGGAGGACTTCGAGCCCGCCGAGCAGTAAAGACGAAACGATAAATGCCGAAAAATCCCGGAATCACAAGATTCCGGGATTTTTTCGCGCTTTAAGGAGTTTTTTGGCCTAGCGGACGGCGCTGATAAAGGCCACCGCTTTGCCCAGGATGCGCACCGTCTCCATCTCCGGGCCCCATTTGACAATGGGCCGGTACTGGGGGTTCTCCGGCTCCAGAGATATATGGTCCTCGTAGAGCTTCACCCGCTTGAGGGTGGCCTCGTCGTCAATGAGCACGGCAGCGATCTCCCCATCCTCGATCACCGGCTGCTGGCGGATGTACACAATGTCCCCGTCAAAGATGCGGGCGTTGATCATGCTGTCCCCCTTGCAGCGGAGGGCAAAGTCCGCATTGAGCCGGGCGGGGAGGCTCACATAGTTTTCAATGTTCTCCTGGGCCAGGATGGGCTCTCCGCAGGCGATCTCCCCCAGGAGGGGGATGCTCTTCATCTCCGGCAGAGGGAGAATGTTGGGAATGTTCTCGGGGAGGGGCGGGTCCCGGTGGGAAGAGTTCCCCAGCAGATAGTCAATAGTGGTCCGGTAAAAGGCGGCGAGAGTGATCAAGGTCTCGGCGCTGGGTTCCCGGGCCCCTTTTTCATAGTTGGCATAGGTGGTGTAGGGCAGGTTCAGCTGCCGGGCGGCCTCCTTCATGGAGATCCCCTGCTCCTTCCGGAGCTCCCGAATGCGGTTCATAAGATCACCTCCATAGAGATCATACGCAAAATGAGTTGCTTTGTCAAGAAGAATCCTCAATTTGGGTAAATTGCACAAAAAGAGAATCCACAATTTGGAGATTTTATGTCTTTACAAATCCTCAAAACGGGTATATACTAAGCCACGAGCTCGACGGGGGCCCGGACAGCGGAGCAGGGCCCGGCGGGGCACAGGAGAGGTGGCGAAGGTGGAGAAGCTGACAGACAAGGAGAGAAAACAGATCATCGCGGCCCGGGCGGAGGGCCGCAGCGCCCGGGAGCTGGCGGAAAGGTTCGGAGTGTCCGTTTCGACGGTCCGGCGGGTGTGGAAAAACGAGCCGGAGGCGGCCAGGATCATCGCGGAGAAAAAGGAAGAGAACACCAAGGCGATCCTGGACTATATGGACGGGAAAAAGGATCTGGTCTGCGAGATCATCGACAAGGGACTGAGCGTCCTCAACAGCCAGGACAAGCTGGCGGAGGCCAACCCCGCCCAGATCACCCGGGCCATCGAGACGCTGATCGACCGCTTTGCCTCCGGAGAGCAGGAGAAGGAGCCGTCCTATGAGGACAAGGCTTTCACCCTCCCGGCGGAGCTGATCGGCAGCGCCTACGCGGATATCAACCGGGATATCAGCGCCCACAACCACACGGAGTACATGTTCAAGGGAGGCCGCGGCTCCCTGAAGTCCTCCTTCATCTCCCTGAAAATCATCGAGCTGATGATGAACAACCCGGGCATGAACGCGGTGATCCTCCGCAAGGTGGGAAAGACCCTGGAGAAATCCGTGTATAACCAGATCCTCTGGGCCATCGGGGTCCTGGGCCTGGCGGAGCAGTTCAGCGTCCGGAAGAGCGCCCTGGAGATCAGCCTGAAGGCCACGGGCCAGACCCTCTATTTCGCCGGATTGGACGACCCGATGAAGCTCAAGTCCATCAAGCCCCGGGTGGGCAGCGTGGGCATCCTGTGGTTCGAGGAGCTGGACCAGTTCGCCGGGCCGGAGGAGTGCCGCAGCGTGCGGCAGTCCGTCATCCGGGGCAGCGACACGGCCTATGTTTTCCAGAGCTTTAACCCGCCGAAGAGCCGGAACAACTGGGCCAATCTGGAGGCGGAGATCCCCAAGGAGCGGCGGATCGTGCTGCACACCGACTACCGCAGCGTGCCCGCCCAGTGGCTGGGCCGGGAATTCCTGGAGGAGGCGGCCTACCAGAAGGAGGTCAACTTCACCGCCTACGAGCACGAGTACCTGGGCATCCCCAACGGCAACGGCGGCCTGGTCTTTGAAAACGTGGCGGCGGAGCCCATCAGCGACGAGCAGATCAGCCGCTTTGACCGCCGGCTCTACGGCGTGGACTGGGGCTATTACCCGGACCCCTGGGCCTTCAACGGCGTGTACTACGACGCGGCCAGGCGGGTGCTCTACGTGTTCCAGGAGCTGACGGCCCTGAAGAAGGGCAACCGGGAGACGGCGGAGCTGCTCCGAGCCGCCGGGGTGACCGGGGAGGCGCTGATCACCGCCGACAGCGCCGAGCCCAAGAGCGTGGCGGATTACCGGAGTTTCGGCTTCAACTGCGTGGGGGCCCGGAAGGGGCCCGGCAGCCTGGACTACTCCATGAAGTGGCTCCAGTCCCTGGCCAGGATCGTGATCGACCCGAACCGATGTCCGAAAACACACAGGGAGTTTATCCAATATGAATATCAGCGGACCAAGGACGGGGAGATCGTGAGCGGCTATCCGGACCGGGACAACCACCATATCGACGCGGTGCGCTACGCCACCGAGGAGATCTGGAAGTGGATGGGGAACTAAACAATTAGGAATGAGGAATTAGGAATGTCAATCATGTACCTTATGGAAAAAGGAAGGGTATGCCATGCTGCCTTTTGAGCATTTGAAGAATCTGTTTGGCCGGAGCAGAGCGCGGCTGCCGGACGAGGCACCGGCGGAGCGGGCCTTCGGCGTGCAGAGCTGTCTGTCCCGCCCCATGCGGGAGGGGATCGCCCTGTGGTACAGCCTGTACGTCAACGACCCGCCCTGGCGGCAGGAGGACCCCAGGCTCAGCCCCAGCGGACTGCCGGGGGCCATCGGCCGGGAGCTGACCCGCAACGCCCTGGCGGAATTTGCGCTGTCCGTCTCCGGCGGGGCCAGGGCGGAGTATCTGAACGGCGTGTTGAGGCGGGCCAGAAGCGGCTTCCCTCGGGCAATGGAGCTGGGCCTCTGCCTGGGCGGGACGGCGCTGCGGCCCTGCCTGGACCGGGGGCAGCTCTGCGTGGACGTGTGCGGGGCCAATGCCTTCACCCCCACGGACTTTGACGGAGACGGCCGGGCCGTGGGCGGGATCTTCCGGGAAGAGACGGTTTGGCAGCGGCAGAGATACACTCGTCTGGAGGCCCACGGCTTTGCGCCGGACGGGAGCTACGTGATCCGCAGCCGGGCCTACCGGGGAGAGCCCGGCGGCCAGGAGCTGCCGCTGTCCGCCGTCCCAAGATGGGCGGAGCTGGAGCCGGAGGTCCGGATCCAGGGGCTGCAGGGACCGCTGTTTGCCTACTTTAAAAACCCGGGGGCCAACGATCTGGACCCGGGCAGCCCGGTGGGGGCCAGCATCTACGGGGCGGCGCCCACGGTGGAGCTGCTGCGGGAGGCGGAGGAGCAGTGGTACCTGCTGCGCTGGGAGTACCGCAGCGGCAAGCGGAAAATCTACAGCGACGGGGAGGCCCTGCGCCCGGAGCAGTTCGACGACGAGCTCTTCATGAGGGGCCGGTTTACCGCAGACGGGAGCCTGTTCGAGACCTTCAGCCCGGCATTTCGGGACGGGGCGCTGTACAAGGGCTTTCAGGATATCCTCCGGCGGCTGGAGTACGCGGTGGGGCTCAGCTACGGCAGCCTCAGCGACCCCCAGAGCGTGGAGAAGACGGCCACCGAGATCCTGGCGGCCAAGAGCCGGCAGCGGACCACCGTCAAAGCCATTCAGGAGAGCTTCCAGGCTGCCCTGGAGGGCCTGATCTATGCCCTGGACGCCTTTGCCAGCCTCTACCGCCTGGCCCCGGAGGGGGACTACGAGCTGAACTTCAGCTGGGGCGACGGGGTGCTGGACGACCCGGAGACGGTGCGGCAGGACAAGGCGCTGATGCTCCAGGAGATCGCGGCGGGCATCACAAGCCCCTGGGAGTACCGGGTGGCCTTCAAGGGGGAGAACGAGGAGACGGCCAAGGCCAGGCTGGCAAAGATGGGGACATGACCGACCAAATGGACAGCGGGGAGATAGAGTAAATGCCCCTCTGTTCTTGACTCCCTCCCTGAAGAATTGGCAGAGCTTTTCCGCGGCCTGGAGCTGACGCTGTTAAAGCAGATATGCGAGCGGCTGAACCTTGCTGACCAGCTCAACGAGGTCACCGTGGACGCTATGCGCGCCCTGCGTTCCCACGGTATCAGCCAAAAGGACATAGAAAAGGCCATCTGGGATGTGACCGGCATCTCCCAAAAGAAGCTGGACAAGCTCTTGGACGATGTTGTGGAGCGAAACCAGGCGTACTATACCGAGATGATAGACCTGGCCCACGTCACGGCCCCGGCCACGCTTGTAAACGCTGACGACATCGAGGCGATACGCAAACAGGCGCAGCGGGAGTTTCGCAACATCACGGCCAGCATGGGCTTTCTGGTGGACTCCGGGCGCACGATGCTCAAACCGGCGAAAGCGTATCAGTGGGCGCTTGACAGCGCGGTAATGGCCATCCAGAGCGGCTCTATAAGCTATAATGAGGCTATCCGGCGGGCCGTGCGGGAGCTTGCAGACAGCGGCTTAAAAACCGTGGACTATGAGTCCGGGCATGTAGATCAGATAGACGTTGCAGCCCGTAGAGCCGTGATGACCGGCGTAAACCAGCTGAACCAGAAATACCGGGAAGCCTCTATGGACTACCTGGAGACCGATCTGGTGGAGGTAACGGCCCACCTGGGCGCACGAAACATAGACGGCCCCAAAGGCTGGGAGAACCACGCTAAATGGCAAGGGAAGGTATACCGATGGAAAGACCACGGGGAGCGCACAGAGCAAAAAGAACCTGAGCAAACGGTTGAAAAGGAACCGGCATCGGCTCAAAAAGCCCCTATTACACCGATCACATCTGCCCCTGCATCGGCCACACGGAATATGCCAGAGCCCATAGACGTTACAGAAGAATACATAAGCAGCGCAACACCTGGACAGGGCGAATTCACATTTGATAATGGATACGATAGGGAGAAAAACAAAGACGAAACCAATTTTGCAAAATGGATATTTGAAAAACTTGGTGGAAATATTCGTCTTTTGAAAGAAAGAAACATTCAAAACCAAAAGAACCCCGATTACTCATGGAACGGAAAATTGTGGGATTTGAAAACATCTTCAACGGAAAAGGCCGCAAACACAGCAATACAGAGAGGCTTAGCACAAATCAAAGAAAACCCAGGTGGAGTGATGCTCGATTACAGGGGCGTTCAAATAGATGTGGACCTTCTTATGCAAGTTATCGGGAAACGGATGCAGTGGATCAGAGAAGGATCGCAAGTTGATATTATGCTCGTTCTTAATGATGGTGAAATAAAAATGCTCAGATACAAAAAATAAAGTGAGATACCGCCCCCGCCTAATAGCGAAGGGATATCTCACCCATGAAACGGAATCCGTTTCTATCTTTATTATACGCGATTTGCAGCAAAAAGTCAACGGGAAAAGGAGGATATCATGGAAATTGAGAGCAAGTCCATTTGCCCGAAAGCAAGCGAAGAGGAGTTAAAACAATTGGCGAGACCGCTTGTGGATCACCTGCGCAAGTATCACCACCCGCATACCGCAATCATTATTACAAGCGACCGGGTGGACGTTCTGGAGAGCTTAGCCGGGATACCATTTCCGTTTATGGAAGATGAAAGCAACACCATTCATCTGAAAGCAAGCGTTGATACCAGCGAGCTTGATCGCGTTATGGATAAAGCAAAAGAGCTGAACTCCTTATTGGAAAATGCCAGCTCCCTTGTAAAGGAGCTGGCCAGCGTAGAAATCAATTTATCCGTGAAAGTCGAGAATTAAATTGATTTCTCTCTTACAATATGGGCAAATACTTTTTCCAACAGGAACAGTGACCTTTTTATGACAGTTTTTGCAGGAAACATCATAGGCCCTTTTCCCGGCGGCTTTCATGGCCTCCCGTTTTAATGCTGCATCCAAATTTTTAAAATCTGATTTCAATAGTTCACCCCCTTTCGTTGCCATTATACCACGGGTAGGGGGCATGGTCAAAGGTGGTGATGTTGTGGCAGATTACCCCGATTTTGTAGAGTCCTGCGGCTATGGCGACGTGCAAGGTATAGGCGGGGCTAACTGTCGATGTACGGCATAGCTACTGGCCCTATATCGAGGGCGTATCAGAGCGAACGTACACAGACACCGAATTAGAGGCCATGAAGCCGGAGAACCGGCCAAAAATCACCTTTGACGGCGTTGAGTACGATGACTACCAGGCCACGCAAATGCAGCGCAAGTTAGAGCGCACCATCCGCAAGCAAAAGCGGCGCAAGGCGGCGTTTGAGGCGGCGGGACAGACAGAGGACGCCACGGCGGCTGGGGCGCGTCTGCGGGCGCTGAACGCGAAATACACGGCTTTCAGCAAGGCGGCGGGCTTGCCCCGGCAGATCGAGAGAATGAGGGTGGAATATCCGTGACCAATTCAACATCCGATATTAAATCAGTCGAAAAGTGGTACAAATGCCCGTATTGCAATAAGTCGCTGTTCCCCGTGAAGCCTGATACGGTCATAAAAAACCTCACATACCGCTGCAAAGCGTGTAAGCACGACATAGAAGTGAACATCGAATAGAGCCAAGAGCCAAAGAGCCAAGAGCCATCAGTTACCGAGGGTTTATCGGTATCTGGTGGCTCTTTTTCCAACTGTTGCATTTTTTGCAACAACTGAAATACGGTAAAACCCGCGAAGAACGGCGGTTTTTATAAAAATCTGAAGGGCGAAGAACAGCCCCCGAAGGAAAGGAAGATTCTAAACATGGCAATCACCCGCAAATTTCTCAAAGGAATGGGCCTCAGCGAGGAACAGGTGGAGGCCGTCATCCAGGCGCACACGGAGACTGTGGACGCGCTCAGGGCGGACGCGAAAAAGCGCGGCGCCCAGCCCGGCGAGTTGGAGGAGGCCCGGCGGCAGCTCTCCGCGCTCCAGGCCCGGTATGACGCGGACACCGGGGCCCTGCGGCAGCAGCTGGCCGAACGGGACTACAGCGACGCGATCACCAGGGCCATCGGCGGTGAAGGGCTGCGCTTCAGCAGCAAGAGCGCCCGGGCGGCCTTCGAGGCGGCGCTGCGGGACCGGAGGCTGGCGCTGAAGGACGGCGCGCTGGAGGGCTTCGGGGACTTCCTGCGGGAACAGAGGGAGGCGGACCCGGACGCCTTCGCCCCTGACAGGCCCGCGCCCTGCTTCGCGGGACGGCTGGGCCTGGGGGGACCGCCCGCGGGCGGCAGAAGCCGGGCGGCGGAGATCGCCGAACAGTATCAAAACAGTCTGTACGGAACAAAAAAGGAGGAAAAGATCTGATGTCATTTATCCGGAACACGGAATCCAGGGGCTTTGAGGCCGGGTATTTCGTGGAGAGCGAGGTGGGCCTGGTCCGCAAGACCCGGCAGATCAAGGCGGAGAAGGGGAGCGCCTGCGGGGCGGAGAAGATCGTCCCGGCGGGCAGCCTCTATGAGGACGGCGATGAGAAGGGCATTGTCTATGAGGACGTGAACGTGACCGGCGGCGACATGCCCGGCAGCGTGGTCCTGGCGGGGCGGGTCTATAAGGACCGGCTGCCGGAGGAGACCCAGACGGGCCTGGCCGGGGCGGCGGGCTTCACCCTCATCGAGAAGGCCCCGGCCGTAGAGCGGCCCTACTGAGAGAAAGGAGAGACAGCGTTATGCCTGAAAACATTCTGGGCCTGATCAGCCAGGAGGAGTGGCTGGACGTGGGGCTGACCGTGGCCCGGCCCAACGACCCCCTGGACAGCCTGATCGGCGACGAGCGCACCAACAACATTATGGCCTCCTGGCAGAGCATCGCCGCGGAGTACCAGACCCCGGTGATGGCCAATTTCCACGGCTTTGACACCGAGGCCAACCGGACCTTCCATGTGCCGGTGGACAACCACCACATCGAGAAAGGCCTGATCAAGGTCAAGCTCAACCAGTCCGAGCGGATGCGGGAGCTGCTGCGCGCCGGCGTCCGGGAGGGGGAGCTGAAGGAGTACATCCTCCAGGACGGCGTGCGCCTGGCCGACCAGGTGGCCACCCGCTCCAAGGTGGCCAAGGCGGAGATGCTGGCCACCGGCAAGGTGACCATCAAGGAGAACAAGCTGGATCTGACCGTGGACTACGGCGTACCGGCGGAGCAGACCGGGCTGGAGCTGAGCCTGGGCGCCGAAGACGACCTGGTGGGCCAGCTCCAGGACATCGTGGAGAAGGCCGCCGCCAAGGGCGTGGCCCTGAGCGGCCTGGTGACCTCCCGGGCGATGCTCACGAAGCTCCGGCAGAACAGGGCCATCCAGGGCGCCGTCAACGGCGCGCTGGGCCAGGGCCTGACCCTGAGCCGGGCCGCCCTGGCCGCCTGGCTGGCCGACGAGTTCGGGCTGGGCAGCGTCATCACCGACGACCTGAGCTACGGCGTGGACGGGGGCATCGGCAGCGACGGGCGGCCGGTGGTCACCCGCAAGCGCTACTTCCCCCAGGACAGGATCAGCTTCTTTGCCGCCAACGCCGCCGGCCGGGTGGGCGTGGGCCTCTGGGGCGATCCCCCCGAGGCGGCCCTGGCGGGCTTCTACCCGGTGTCGGAGAGCGGACGGCAGCCCTTCGTCTACGTGACCCAGAAGATGGAGTGGGATCCGGCGGTGCTGTGGACCAAGGCCAGCGGCCTGTTCATGCCCGTGCTGTACAATCCCAACTCCCTTTGGATCGCCAAGGAGAAGGCGGGAGAGTAAGCCGGCAGAAAGGAGGCGGGCCTGTGGCGGCCATTGACTATACGTTTTACACCGTGCGCTACCTGGGCAGCGCCATCCGGGAGGAGGATTTCCCCCGGCTGGCGGAGCGGGCCGGGGAGTGGATCAGCGCCTGGACAGGGGGCACCGTGGGGCCGGACGAGAAGAGCCCGGAGACGGTGAAAAAAGCCGTGTGCGCCCTGGCGGAGGTCCTGCAGGACGAGGAGCGGCTCAACGCCGCCGCTTTCAGTGAAAGCCGGGGTCTGGCCGCCGAGACGGTGGGAGACTGGAGCCGGAGCTACGCCGTCTCCGGGCCCACGGATGCGGAGCTTAAGCTCCTGGAGCGGCGGAAACGGGAGGCACTGGCGCTGTATCTGGGGGGACTTTTCCCGGGAAAGGTGCAGAGCTGGCCCGCCGCCCCCCGGAGCGGGAGGCGCTGAGATGGAGATGTTTCCCCACACGGCGACGCTGTTTCTCCTGCGGCGGGAGACGGAGAGGGAGAGCTTTCAGAGCCGGACGAGCTGGGAGGCCTTTGTGCTCCGGGGCGTGCTGCTGGCGGAGGGACAGAGCGTCAAAAGACGGACCGAGGGCCCGGAGCAAAGCGGCGGCGCGTCGCTTGTCATCCCCCTGGCGGTCCGGGCGGAGGACGGCCGGACCGGCCGGACGCTGCGCTATCTGGCCCCGGCGGCCTATAAGCGGCTGGCGGACAGGAGCGGCTTCTGGACGGCGGAGGCCGGGCCGGACTGCTTCTTCACCGCCGGGCAGGTCCTGCCGGAGGAGGACTGGCCGCCGGAAAAGCTCCGGCAGCTGCTGGAGAAACACGGCGGCAGTGTGTACGGCGTGAGCAAAACGGAGCTCAGAGATTACGGCGGACTGCGGCACCTGACGATCACCGGCGCATGAACGCCGGAACGGAGAGGAGAGAGACATGGAAGAGAGGCAAACGGCGCAGGCCGGGGAAGAAGGGATCGGCGAACGGATGATGATTTGGGTCAACAGCTTCCCTGAGGCCCCCGCCGGACTGCAGGAAGGGGCGGTCCTGTACGGCCAGCTGGCCAAGGACGCCCCGGGCATGGCCCTGATCCCCGTTCCGGGCGGGAAGGCTGTCCGGGATATCCTGGGCGGCCTGGAGGCGGAGTACCGCTTTAGGATCGAGTACCGGGTCCGGCCCGGGGACAGCCGGGAGCGGCTGGAGGCCGACCGGCTGCTGGACCGTCTGGCGGTCTGGGCGGCAGGACAGAGGCCCCCGCTGGACGGGGGCCTGGAGGCACGGGAGATCCGGGTGCTGAAGCGGGCGGCGCTGACCCGCGTCCACCCGGGAGGCGAGGAGGATCACAGCGTTCTGTTAGGTTTGCGCTACAGAACAAAAGAATCCATATAATACTATTTTTATGAGGTGAAAAAATGGCGGAAGAAAAATTCACGATCAAGACCCCGGCGGGCCAGACCGTGGCCCGGGAGCTGTACGTGGTGTACGGCAACGCCGGGACCTACGAGGCCCCCAAGTGGCACCCCATCGGCAAGCGGGTGGAGGACTCCAGCGCGGAAAACGATTTCAGCGAGGAGAGCAAGCAGGACATCCTGGGCGGCACCTACGGCACCATGAAGCGGCCCATTATCACTCAGGACTTTGACCCCTGCGAGATCGACCCGGAGGACGAGTACCAGGCCAAGCTCATCCAGCTGCTGGTGGTGGAGCAGAACGTCCAGGCCCTGGCCAATCAGGACCTGCTGCGGGTGCACTTGTACCTGACCGACGAGAGCGGCAGCGCCTTCGCGGAGCGCTTCCCCTCCAGCATGGTGCTGCCCAACGGCCCCGGCGGCGAGGGCGGCGGCTCCCTGACCCTGCCCACCAGCATCACCTTCGGCGGCATCCGGGAGACCGGCAGCGCCAAGGTGACCGCCGAGGGCGTGACCTTCACCAAGGCCGCCGGGGAGGAGTAAGCCATGGGAGAGATCAGCTTTGCCACAGGCGTTAAAAGCTACAGCCTGAACGGCTGCTGCGAGGTGGCCTTCAACCCCACGGACAGCAGCTTCGCGGAAAAGCTCAGCCGGGTCTTCTCCGACCTGGACGGGATGCAGGAGCGTATGAGCCGGGAGCTGGCTGGGGCCGGGGACGGCGGGGAGCTTTTTGCACTGTCCCGCCGCTATGACCGGCAGATGCGGGAGAAGCTGGACGGCCTCTTCGATAAACCCATCTGCGAGGCCCTCTTCGGGGAGATGAACGTCTATGCCCTGGCGGGCGGGCTGCCCGTCTGGGCCAATCTCCTGCTGGCCCTGCTGGACGAGGCGGGGGAGAGCCTGCGGCGGGAGCAGAAGCTCACCGACCCGGCCCTGGAGAAGGTCCTGGCCAAGTACCGGGTATGAACTGCGACCTGCCGGAGAGCGTGAGCCTGGGGGGCCGGGAGGTCCCCATCCGGACGGACTACAGGGCGATCCTGGATATCCTGGGCGCCCTGTCCGACCCGGCGCTGTCCCAGCGGAGCAAGCAGCTGGCGGCGCTGGCCATCTTCTACCCGGAGCCGGAGCGGATCTCCCCGGAAAACGCCAAGGAGGCCCTGGAGAAGTGCTTCTGGTTCATCGGCGGCGGAGCGGAGCCGGAGGAGGGGCAAAAGGCCCGGCGGCTCATGGACTGGGAGCAGGATTTCGCCCTGATCGCCCCGCCGGTGAACCGGGTGCTGGGGACCGAGATCCGCCGGCCGGGCCAAAGCGTCCACTGGTGGACCTTCCTGGGGGCCTTCTATGAGATCGGAGACTGCCTGTTCGCCCAGGTGGTCCGGGTCCGGGAGCGGAAGGCTGCCGGGAAGCTGGACAAGGCGGACCGGGAATTTTACCGGAAAAACCGGAGCCTGGTGGACTTCCGGCGCAGCTACACCCAGGCGGAGGAGGAGCTGCTGAAGGGCTGGCTCTGAGCGTACCTTGACAAGTTCATAGAGACAGCGGAAATACCGGAAGACCTCTTGCGGCGTTTGGGAAAGTATGTTAAGATATTCTTACCATCTGTAAGAGGGGAGAAACGAGAAATGGCAAACTTCACATCCAACGCCAGCGACAAATCGAAGAAAACGGCGCTCCTCATCTGGGCGATAGGCGCGCTGGGATTCCTGGGCCTGGAAAATTTCTATGTGGGAAAGATCAAAAACGGATTGATCCATCTGATCCTGGGCGCCATTGGACTCATGACCGTTTATGCAATATCGGAAACGGCAGGCAGCATGGTCATCCCGCTATCTGTAATTTGCTGGGCGTTTTTTGGGGGGCCTAATTTTGTCAAGCTGCTGCTGGGTTCTTTCCGTGACAACGTGGGAGCGCCATTGAGGCGCTGAGTTCGCAAGAACCGGTAAAAAACAGAGGAGGATGCAAGATGAAAACAGCTAAGCTTGTGACCGGTATTTTATGCATGGTTTTTACGGTGCTGATCGTGTTCCAGTCCTGCGCAGTGGGCGTATCCAACACCCTTGCGGCCAACGGAGAGGTGAGCGGCAGCGCCGGCTTCCTGCTGGCAATGTTGATGCTTGCGGGCGGCATTGTTGAGGTGGCCTCCCGCAAGTCCGAAAAGAAGGGCGGCTCCATCGCGGCGTTTATCCTGTTTGTCCTGGCGGCGCTGCTCGGCTATGGCAATGCCGGCAGCTACGGCGATCTGTACATCTGGAGTACCTGGTGCCTGGCCCTGGGCATTCTCAATCTGATTTCCTTTGTGAAGAAAAACGGCTCCAAACCGGAGGAACCCAAGGTCTGAACCGGGGTCCGGCAAGACAACCAAGCAGATAAAAAATCCCGCTGTCTCTATGAGACGGCGGGATTTTTTTGAAGACAAAGCGGCTTCAACGTGAAAAACTTATGCCTATTCCTATCGATCAGGGCTCTGCCCCAGGCCAAGCAGATCGGAGACGGAGGCGCTGCACACGATTTCCACGAAGTCGAGCTCACGGCGCTCATACGGGAAGATCTCGCTCCACATGGCCTCGTCTCCCCCATAATACAGAATTTCCCCATGATGGAAATAGGACCAGCCGTCGAAGTCCTTGACGGTCGAGGGGAAATAGACGTTCTTCACCCCGCAGCTGTTGAAGACGGCGAGATCAACGGACTCGATCCCTTCCGAGAGGATAATGCTGTCCACCGAAGGGAAAAACATGCCGCCCTCCAGAGAGACCACCGGAAGGGTCCGGCCGTTGTAGTCGTAGGAAGGGGCAATGTAAATCTTGTCCTCCCGGCTTTTGCAGCGCGTCAGGTGGAGCGTCTCCCCGTCCACGTAGAAATCGAAATCCTCCAGCGGGGTATAGGCCTGGGCCCAGACGGAATCGGCCTCCTGTGGGGAGGAAACGCGCCGGCTCCCGGAATGGGGCGGGTCAAAATGGGCG
This sequence comes from uncultured Oscillospiraceae bacterium, assembly GCA_947626315.1. Lineage (GTDB taxonomy): Bacteria > Bacillota > Clostridia > Oscillospirales > Oscillospiraceae > Limivicinus. Next base: position 15,936 of record CANQRQ010000011.1, read on the forward strand.
AGAAAGGCGTTGACACCGGCGAGAATGCCGGGCAGAAAGAGCAGCAGGAGCAGGGCAGCAAGAAGAACAGGCAGGTAAGAGGACCGGCCGGCGGCCCTCCAGGTATAGCCGCAGTCCTCACAGCAGGCGAAGGGACGCCGTCTCCCGCCGCCCCCGGCAGGCTCCTCAAACGGAGAAAAGCGGCCTTCCTCCGCACCGGCGCGATAAGAACCGGGCGCCGCCGCTCCTTCGCGGAGCAGCCTGATTTTAACATTATCTCCCGAACAGCGCGGGCACACCATAGCCATTCCCCCTTCCTTATGAAAGTACCATAAACCGGGGGAAATGTCCAGTGCCCGACGGCGGGGAGACAGAGGTTCTTTGTATAGATCCTGAAAGGGGATGAGAGAAATAGCGGAAAAAGAAGAGAATAAACGGATCGTCTTTAATCAGACGCCGGACAGCACGTTCACAGAGCAGATCAAACAGCTGAAAAATCTCCAGGCGGAGTATGAGCGGCTGGGGCGGAGCGCCCAGCTCTACAGGGTCCGCGTCCGGGAGGAAAACCGGGAAATCGAGTATACCAGCATGGCCTACGCCGAGATGGAGAAGAGAGAAAAAAAGCTGGTGCAGGAGGTGAAGGAACGGGCGGCCCAGGAACAGGCGGCCCGGGAGGCTCTGCAAAAAGGACTGAACGGCTTGCATAAAGCGATGGAAACAGTTTTTTCAGCAGGATGGAAATTCATAACAGAGTTTAGCAAAAGTGCTTTTGAGGCCGCAAAGAAGCTGAATGTCTTCACTGGACTGTCCAAGGCGGTTGCACCGGCGCTGAAAAAGACGGGGGAGCTCCTGAAAAAGGCCTTTATCCTGGGGCCGGTGGAAAAGGGCCTGGAGCTGCTGCGCACAAAGATGCTGGAGCTGGCCAAGTCCGACCGCTCCCTGAACGGGGCTTTGGAGAGCCTGAAAAGCGCGCTGGTCACAGCCTTTATGCCCATCTATCAGGCGGCGCTCCCGCCACTGACGGCGCTGCTGCGGGCACTGACCCAGATTACCCAGGCGGTGGGGCGCTTTATCGCTGTGCTGTTCGGCGGGACGGGCAAGCGGGCCCAGGACAGTTCCAAAGCTCTTGAGGAGGAGACAAAGGCCCTGAAAGGGACGGGGGCAGCGGCAGAAGAGGCCGCCGGGTCGCTGGCCGCCTTTGACGAGATCAACACCATCGAGACGGAGGACAAGGCCGGGAGAGGCGGCGGAGGCGGCAGCACCGGAGAGGACGGGAGCGCCGCGGCGCCGGAGCTCTCCCTGGACGAGACAGTGTTTTCCAGCTGGGGAGAGGCTTTTTCCACCCTGCTGGACGAGATCCTTGACCGGGGCCTGCCCCGGCTCCGGAAGGGCTTTGAGCGCTTCGCCGGCTGGTTCAACAGCTTTTCCCAAAAGCTCTATGACATGTTCACCTTCAAGGGCGTGCGGGACAAGGTGCGGCGCATCGGCCGGGAGCTGGCGGCAGCGCTCAATAAGCTGGCGGCCGGAATGGACTGGCGCAGCTTCGGCGCGGCGCTCGGCGCAGGGCTGGATTTGGCGGTCCAGTTTGCTGTTCAGGCTCTGTTTGGCGTTGACTGGTCGGGTTTGGGCGCTGATTTGGCAGAGTGGATCAACGGGGTTGTCGCGGCGATCGACTGGCAAGCGGTGGGGCAGCTGCTGTGGAGCGGGTTCAAAATCGCCATCGACCTTCTTGCCGGGCTGCTGTTGAGCCTGGACATGGTTCAGCTGGCCCGGGCGGCAAACCAGATGGTGACCGGCTTCCTGGACGCTATGCTGGAGACTATCAGAAATACCGATTGGGAAGCAGTTGGAGAACAGATAAAGCTGTTCTTTGCCAACCTGGATTGGAACGGTATCGCAATAGCGGTATCGACGGCGATAGGCACCGCTTTTGGAGCTTTGGGCGAAACGCTGCTGAGCGTGTTTAGCGGCGCGTTGGAGCAGGTAAGGGAGCACTTCGATGATTGGACGCAGGTTGCGAACGATGCGGGCGTTGATGTAGGAAACGGCCTTTTGATGGGAATCGGAGCCGGTATCGGAGATATTTTTGCTTGGCTGCTGAAGCACATTACGAGCCCCTTTATTGAGGGATTTAAAAAAATCTTCGGCATCCACTCCCCGTCTACCGTTATGGCGGAGCTGGGCGGCTTGCTGATGGACGGGCTGCTGGAGGGCATCCTGGGCAGGTTTGCCCCGGTGCTGGAGAGCGTGAAGACCGTCCTCAACGGCATCCTCCAGTTCGTCACCGGCGTGTTCACCGGGGACTGGGGCCGGGCCTGGGAGGGCGTCAGCGGCGTGTTCCGGGGCGTCTGGAACGGGATCGTCTCCGTCCTGGAGGGAGCCGTCAACCTGATCATCAGCGGCATCAACTGGATGCTTTCCCAGCTCAACCGGCTGCGGATCGACTTCCCGGCCTGGCTGGGCGGCGGCAGCTTCGGCTTCAACATCCCGCTTGTCAGCGGCGTCTCCATCCCCCGCCTTGCGCAAGGCGCGGTGATCCCGCCAAACCGGGAGTTTATGGCGGTGCTGGGCGACCAGAAGAGCGGCACCAACATCGAGGCCCCGGAGGACCTGATCCGGCGGATCGTCCGGGAGGAGTCCGGCGGCGGGAACGAGGCGCTGCTGCGGGAAATTCTGCAGGCCATCAAGGCCGGGCAAGTTATCAAAGTGGACGGCACCACCTTTGGCCGCACGGCTATTCGGAGCATCAACGGCGTGAACCGGGCGGCGGGGCGGCAGCTCTTAGACATATAAGGAGGGACGTATGGCGGCGCAATTACTGATCATCAACGGCCATGATTATTCTTCCTATATTCAGGACGACGGCTACGACTGGAGCCGGGACGACCTGGACAGCGAGAAGACCGTGCGGGTCAAAACCGGCGACATGCGGAGGGACAAGATCGCGGAGAAGCGCAACCTGACCTATACCATGCGGGACATGCCCGAGGCGCTGTTTGCCCAGCTGGATGAGGACCTGCACGAGCCCTTCTTCCAGGCTACCTACCACGACCCCCACGGGGACAGGACCAGAACTTTCTACTGTTCACAGCTTCCGGGCAAGCTCCGAATGATCATAGACGGCAGCAACCTGATGTGGGGGAATATCTCCTTCAGCATCCATGAGAGGTGAGCTATGGCACTTTCTACCAGCGAACTATGGCAAGCCCTGTTGGAGAAGCAGGGCACGCGAAAAGAATACTGCTTTGACATTGCGGGCGCCCGCTACGGCGAGGACGCCGAGGTCTCCCACAGCGTCAGCAATGAGCTTTACAGCGATATCGGCATTGGAAACGCCAACGCGGCGCAAATGAGGCTTTCCGTTTTTGCGGAGAACATCCCCAGGGGCGCTGAGATACGGCGCTATGTGCGGCTGGTGAACGGGGAGGAGGCCAGCGAGTGGCTCCCGGCGGGCGTGTTCTTCACCAACCGGCGGGCAGAAGAGGATGGCGTATGGAACATCGAGGCCTATGACGTGCTGCGCAAGGCTGAAACCGAGTGGATACCCGGCGGCAGCATCGAGTTTCCCATCACCATGCCCCAGGCCGTTGTGCTGTTCGCCCAGGCTATGGGCTGTCAGATCGACCCGCGCACACAGCTGAACCCGGCGTACACGATGGACTACCCGTCCACCGGCACAACCATCCGGCAGGAGCTGCAATACATCGCGGCGGCCCACGGGGGGAATTGGATCGTGACAGGAGAGGGAAAGCTCCTGCTTCTACCCCTGGGCAGCGAACCACCGGAGACCAATTACCTCATCGCGGAGACAGGCCGTGTTATTACCCTCGGTCAAGGAGAAGGGAAGGCGAGAATACTTGTCTAGCAAGCACTATGTGGGCCTGAACCTGACGGGCTTTGAAGATAACGGCGTCATGCGCCCCGTCTCCCGTATTACCCTCCTCGTGGACAGCGACCACGTGATCACAGCGGGAGACGACAGCGGCTTAGAGCTGACAGCTGACTGCCCCCACGCCACCCAGGCGATGGCGGACGCCATTTTAGCCCGGCTCAAAGGCTACAAGTATCAGATGTACACGGCAGACGCGGCCAGCATCGACCCGGCGGCAGAGCTGGGGGACGGCGTTACGGCGGGGGGCATCTACTCCGTGATCTCCCGCATCAATGACGACGGGGACGGCTATCCAAGCTTAGAGGCCCCCGGCGAAGAGGAAACACAGGACGAATTTCCAACAGCGGGAGAAGTTACAAAGACCTTTAACCGCCAGATCGCGGACACCCGCGCCACGATAACCAAGACGGCGGAGAGCATCACGCTGGAGGTAGCCAAAAAAGTCGGCTATGACGAGGTTATTTCCTCTATTAACCAGACGGCGGAGCAGATCACGATCAATGCCAGCAAAATCAGCCTTGAGGGCGCTGTGTCGATTAACAAAACTTTCCAAATTGACACACAGGGATACCTCCAATGCACGGGCGGCAAGATCGGCGGGTTCAGCATTGGAACCTCCTCCCTGTATAACGGGCTTTCATCCTTCTCCGGCACTACGAATGGCGTGTACATAGGGACCGATGGAATCGCTTTGGGCGGTGGGAAATTCAAGGTAGACAGCTCCGGCAACCTGACGGCCAGCAGCGGGACCTTCACCGGGAAGGTCCGGGCAAATCAAATACAAGTCGGCGGCGACAACGGCTACATTACCGGGAGCCAGATCGGCAGCAGCACGATAAGCGGCGGCAACATCGGCTCTCAGACCATCGGCGTGGGAAACATGGGGACCAACAGCATTGAAAACCGCTGCATACAGTCCGGCTCTATCTATAACAGCACCCTGTCCGGCGGCTGTGTGTCCAACGCCAAGCTGGACGCGGACTTGCAGAACGTGATCGCCTCCGCCATCACCGCCAGCCGCATTACCTCCGGCCTGGCTTCGGCCACCAGCTTTTCCTGCACGAGTTTCAGCTTCAACGGCTATCCCTGCTACTGGAGCCGGTGCACAAGCCTGGATGACGGGAAATATTACATCACGAGAAACACGTATTAAGGAGGACGCATGAACAGAGTGATAACGGCGGCGGGACAGGAGATCCCCTGCAATTTCTTCGGCCTGGCGATACAGGGCGTGCTGGTCATGGATGTGCAAATGGGATTTGTGGACGCCTATGAGGCGTTTAAGGACCCGGCGAACAACAAAGAGCTGCGCTACATCTACGAGAGCAACGGCTTTGAGGAAGAGCGGAGCGTGAAAGGGTACACAGCCCTTTCATACATAGAAAATCTTTTCAGGGGCACGGAAGAGGTCCGCGTGGCATTGCAGCGGCCCTTCGCCCCGCTGGAGGAATGAGCATGACCGATCAATCTATTGCCCTGCTGGAGCGGGTGATCTACACCCTTGAGAGCGTCCAGCTCCCGGCGACGCTTGAGGGTTTCAACACCATGCAGAAGCTGGTGGGCTGCTCTGAGGCCGTGCGGCAGGTAGTCCGGGAGTGCAGGAGCACCCGGGAGGCCATCAGGCAGGCGGCAAAAGCGGCTGACGACACAGACGAGGCGGCTGAACAGGCCCAGGAGGCAGAAAATGGCTGATAGAACCATCGGCGAACTTGACCCGGTAAAAGAAGTACCGATCGGCGACCTGCCGCAAGTCCTGGAGCTGTACGACGACAGCCTGCTCCCTGTCGAACAGCAGGGAATGGCCATGCGCATGACCGGCAGGCAATTTCGGCAATACGGGGAGAAATCCGCTGAAATCTATGTCCAGACGGCTGTAGACGCAGCTGACGCAGCAAAGCAGAGCGAAGCCAACGTTGCCGAGAGCGAGCGGCAGGCCAGGGAGTACAGCGGCAAGCCGCCTGTCATCCGGCAGAACGAAGCGGGGGACTTCACCTGGTGGACCTGGGACGCGGAGGCGCAGGAGTACCGGGACACGGGGGAGATCGCCGTTGGCAACGTGCTGTACGCGGCGTTTTTCGTCGACGAGACGACGGGAGAATTATACGAATATTATGACAAGGCCTATACCGGTCCGCAGTTTCAGCTGCGGGACGGGGCAGATTTGGAGGTGATTTTAATTGCCGGGTGAAGCGAACAAAGTGACGACCAATCTGGGCCGGGTGTCCATCGTGCCGAAGGGGGTCTATGACCCGGAGACGGTCTATACGCGCCTGGATTATGTGCTCTTCGGGGATGACGGCTATCTGGCCCGGAAGTCCGGCCTGCAGGGCGTGACCCCGGAGGAGGGGGAGGACTGGATGAAGGCCGTGGGCAGCGGCAGCGCGGCGGCGGCCAAAGAGGCGGCCGCCCAGGCGGCTGCAAGCGCCGAGAGCGCGGCGGGGAGCGTCCAGGTCCTGGAGGAAAACCGGGAGGCCATCCAGAGCATCCGGGACAATCTGGAGGATATCCAAGCTGTCAGCGGCGGAATGGAGGCCGTGCAGACCGTGGGCGGCCAGATCGGGGCGGTGCAGACCGTCAGCCAGGGCATGGAGGCCGTGCGCACGGCGGCGGAGAACCTGGAGGCGATCCAGGCCGCGCCGGAGGCGGCTGACCGGGCGGAGGCGGCGGACGATGACGCCAATCTGGCGGCGGAGCGGGCCGAGGAGGCCGCTAACCGGGCCCAGAGCATTGCCCAGGGCGCCAAGGGCTACTACGAGACGCCGGAGACCCTGCGGGAATCCGTCCCCGAAGGGACGGCGGGCGACTGGGCCATTGTGGGCTCTACGGATACCATTTGGGTCTGGGACAGGGAGACTGCCGGCTGGAAGGATTCCCACCAGGCCACGGACCTGTCCAACTACTATACCAAGGATCAGGCGGATGAGGAGAACAACAAGCTGCTGGCGAACATCACCCAGGCGACGGACGGGAAGATATCCGATGCTACGGAGACTTTGACCGGTCAGATCGACGTGGCGAAGGAGGACCTTGGAACGCAGATCACAGAGGGCCTGGCGGAGAAGCTGGGGAAGGAAGAGACGGCGGCAGCGGCTGAGAAGCTGGAAACACCCCGGAACATCTCCATCAGCGGCGGGGCCACGGCTGCCGCGAAGACCTTCGACGGAAGCGCAGCGGTCAATCTTGAGGTCACCGCCCTTGACGTGAGCAAAGCGACCGCCGGAACGCTGGCGATAGCCAGAGGAGGAACAGGGGCGGCTGCGGCTGCGACCGCCTTGTCCAATCTCGGCGGGCAGCCGAAGCACACTGCCATCACCGTCTCTCTCGCTGTCGCCTCCTGGAGCGCGTCCAACACCATCACCGTCAACGCGGCAGGCGTCACGGCCTCGAATACGGTGATCATCTCTCCGGCTCCGGCCAGTTTCGCGGCTTATGGTGAGGCCGGTGTTCGATGCACGGCTCAAGCTGCTGGGAAGCTGACCTTCACGGCGGATAGCAAACCGACGGCTGCGCTGACGGTCAATGTCGTTATATTTAACTAGGAGGCGGAGCAAATGGTTCTTAATATGACAGGCGGGGGCGGCATTAACCTGACCGTTGTCGGAGGTACGACAGTGCCCGCTTCTCCGAAAGAAAATACGATATGGGTTAATACGAGTACCGCCATTTCCTCTTATGTTATGTCAGTGACCGAACCAGAATCTCCTGTAGCTGGAATGGTCTGGTTTTGCTACCGTTCAGGCAGCCTTGCCCCAATAGAAGTTGTAAAGAATTCTGGTATCTGGGCGTATCCGGCAGATTGCCAGCAATATGTAAATGGTGCATGGGTGTTTAAACCGGCGTCTGTCTATCAGAGCGGCAAATGGATCAGCCTGACAATAACAGCTATTGAACCGGGGAAAATCGTTTTACCTTATTACCTCACAACTACGCTTAATAAGAATCCAAGTTTTACCGCAGGAAACGGATATACTACACTTAAGGGAAACGAGGGAGGATATGCCGGCGCAATCTTTGGGCCAATTGATGTAACGCCGTTCAAAACTCTCCATTTCCGCGGTGGGGCGGCTACTAATGACAATGCTGCCGCTATCCTTCTCAAAATTTGGGGTGGCAGAGTCACCAATTCAAACGCTTCCGGGTTGGCACAGATACAGATAAAGACGGGAACAGCGGACTATGACTTGGATATAAGCGGGATTAATCAGACCGCTTATTTTGGCCCTACGTTATCATATAACTATTCCATGACGATTTATGAACTAGAACTGAGATAGGGAGATGATCAAATGACAGCAGCAGATAAAGTAATCTCGATCGCCCGGGGGGAGCTGGGCTACCGGGAGAAGGGGAGCGGCAGCGGCCTGGACAGCAAGACGGCCAACGCGGGGAGCGGGAACTGGACCAAGTACGCCCGGGACCTGGACGCGGTGAGCGGCTTCTACAACGGGCCGAAGAACGGCTATGCCTGGTGCGATGTGTTCGTGGATTGGTGCTTTGTGCAGGCCTTCGGGGCGGAGACGGCGAAGAAGCTCCTCTGCCAGCCGGACCGGAGCGCCGGGGCGGGCTGCACCTACTCCCTGGCTTACTACAGCCAGCACGGGCAGTTTCACCGGAGCGGCCCTCAGCCGGGGGATCAGATCTTCTTCGGCAGTGTGGGCAGCAGCAGTCACACGGGCCTGGTGACGGAGGTCAGCGGCGGGAAGGTACATACCGTCGAGGGCAACACATCGGACGGGGTTTTCGAGCGGAGTTACGCCCTGGGGGCGGGGAATATCGCCGGATACGGCCGGCCGGACTGGAGCATCGTAGGGGACGTGTCCGATCCGGACACCGGCAGCAGCGTGACGGCAGCAGAGGCCGATCCTTACGCGGACAAGCCCGGGGGCCAGAGCGGCAGCGGCTGCACGGTGGAGCTGCCGGAGCTCTATTCCGGCAGTGTGGGCGAGGCGGTGAAGGCGGCCCAGCTGCTCCTCATCGGCCGGGGCTGCTCCTGCGGCCCGGACGGCGCGGACGGGGAATTCGGGCCAAACACCAAAAACGCCGTCCTGCGCTTCCAACGAGATCGGGGCCTGGAAAGTGACGGCGTGATCGGCGTCAACACCTGGACAAGCCTGCTGACAGGAGACAATTAAAAATATAAACAGAGGAGGAAAAGGAAAGATGAAAACAAGTTTTTGCACGGCGATGGGCCTGATCGGCGGGGTGATCTGCGCGGCCTTCGGCGGCTGGGACGCCTCTCTGGCGGCGCTGCTGATCTTCATGGGCATTGACTACGGCTCCGGACTGGTGGTGGCCGGGGTGTTCCACAAGTCCACCAAAAGCGAGAGCGGGGCCCTGGAGAGCCGGGCCGGGTGGAAAGGCCTGGTCCGCAAGGGCATGACGTTGCTGATCGTCCTGATCGGGGCGCAGCTGGACAAGCTGCTGGGGCTCGTCTATATCCGGGACGCCATTATTATTGCCTTTATGGTCAACGAGCTGCTGAGCATCCTGGAAAACGCCGGACTCATGGGCATCCCCCTGCCGGGGATCCTCACCGAGGCCGTGGAGCTGCTGAAGGAAAAAAGCAAGGTATAAAAAAGACAGCCGGCATGGCCGTGAAGCCATGCCGGTTGTCTTTTTATTGGCGAAAGGATTCAGCCGTTTTCCCGGCCGCTGCGGGCCCGGAGGACTACGTCGTGATAGCCGCCCTCCACGATGGAGGTGGCGGAGACCAGGGTGAGCCGGGCGTCCCGCTGCAGGTCGGGGATGGTGGTGACGCCGCAGTTGCACATAGTGGACTTGACCTTGTACAGGCTCTTTTCCACATTGTCCTTCAGAGGGCCGGCGTAGGGCACATAGGAGTCCACGCCCTCCTCAAAGCTCAGATCCGTCTTGCCGCCCAGATCGTAGCGCTGCCAGTTGCGGGCCCGGTTGCTGCCCTCTCCCCAGTACTCCTTCATGTACTGGCCGTTCACCAGCACGCGGGCGGTGGGGCTCTCGTCAAAGCGGGCAAAGTACCGGCCCAGCATCAGGAAATCCGCCCCCATGGCCAGGGCCAGGGTCATGTGATAGTCATGGACGATGCCGCCGTCGGAGCAGATGGGCACGTACACGCCGGTCTCGGCAAAGTACTCGTCCCGGGCCTTGGCCACCTCGATGAGAGCCGTGGCCTGGCCCCGGCCGATGCCCTTGGTCTCCCGGGTGATGCAGATGGAGCCGCCGCCGATGCCGACCTTGACAAAGTCCGCCCCGGCCCGGGCCAGGAAGAGGAAACCGTCCCGGTCCACCACGTTGCCGGCGCCCACCTTCACGCTGTCCCCGTACTGCTCCCGGATCCAGGCCAGGGTCTGCTCCTGCCAGCAGGAGTAGCCCTCGGAGGAGTCGATGCAGAGCACGTCCGCCCCGGCCTCCACCAGCGCGGGGACCCGCACGGCGTAGTCCCGGCTGTTGATGCCGGCGCCCACCATGTAGCGCTTCTGGCTGTCCAGCAGCTCGTCCGGGTTCTCCTTGTGCTGCTCGTAGTCCTTGCGGAAGACGAAATACAGCAGCCGCCCGTCGGCGGAGACAATGGGCAGGGAGTTGAGCTTGTGATCCCAGATAATGTCGTTGGCCTCCTTGAGGGTGGTGCCCTCGGGGGCGGTGATCAGGTGATCCAGGGGGGTCATAAAGCTGCTGACCGGCGTGGCCGGGTCCATCCGGCTGACCCGGTAATCCCGGCTGGTGACGATGCCCAGCAGCTTGCCCTGGGCGGTGCCGTCCTCGGTGATGGCCACGGTGGAGTGCCCGCTGCGGGCCTTGAGATCCAGCACGTCCTGCAGCACCGCGTCAGGGGGCAGGTTGGTGTCGCTGGGGACAAAGCCGGCCTTATAGTTCTTGACCCGGGCCACCATGGCGGCCTCGTCCTCCACGGACTGGGAGCCGTAGATGAAGGAGAGCCCGCCCTGCCGGGCCAGGGCCACCGCCAGCGTGTCGTTGGAGACGGACTGCATAATGGCGGAGACCAGGGGGATGCGCAGGGTGATGGGGCAGTCCTCCTGCCCTTTGCGGAACTTCACCAGAGGGGTGCGCAGGGAGACGTTGGCGGGGATGCAGGCAGGGGAGGTGTAGCCGGGGATCAGCAGGTACTCGCTGAAGGTGTGGGAGGGCTCGGAATAATAGGTGGCCATAGGCAGCTTGTTCCTCCTTTTTTAGCTTCATAGGACTGCGCGGGCCGGGCCGCGCTTTTTTTGCTTTTGCTCACTATGTCACAAATGGGTAAAAAAGTCAAGAGAGAAGCCGAAAAACAGACGATTTATCAAATTTTAGTAGGAATACTCTGCGCGATTCATACAATTTTCCATCTTGCGATTTTCCCGGGAAAATGATAGCCTATAACTGAAAAAAGCCAACAACCGAACAACCCCCATCCGCAACTGACGGGAAGTGTGGAGCACCACAAGGGAACGGACGGGGTCGAGGGCGGCGTTCCGGAGGACGCCCCCTGCCGGCCGTCTGGGCAGCCTTTTCCACCGAGAGGGGAAGGTCTGCTCTTTTTGCTTTTGAGAAAGGAAGGTTCATGAAAAAAGTTGCCGTTATCATGGGCAGTGCCAACGACCTGCCCACCGTGCAGAAGGCCCTGGACACCCTGGCCGCCTTTGGCGTGCCTGCCCAGGCCCATATTTTTTCTGCGCACAGGACCCCGCTGGAGACCCGGAACTTTGCCCTCTCCGCCCGGGAGGAGGGCTACGGGGTGCTGATCGCCGCCGCCGGCATGGCGGCCCATCTGGCGGGGGCCCTGGCCGCCGCCACCACCCTGCCGGTGATCGGCATCCCCATCAAGGCCGGAAGCCTGGACGGGATGGACGCGCTGCTGTCCACCGTGCAGATGCCCTCCGGCATCCCCGTGGCCGCCGTGGGCATCGACGGGGCAACCAACGCTGCGCTGCTGGCGGTGGAGATCCTGGCGGTGGAGGACGCGGCCCTGGCGGAGAAGCTGGCCGCCCGCCGGGAGGCCGACCGGCAGAAGGCCCTGGCCGCGGACCGGGACCTGAACGCCGGCAAGTAAACGACAGAGACAACAAGAAGATTTTTTACTTTATGGAGGGCACGCGAACCATGGAAAAAACCGTTCAGCTCTATGAGGGCAAGGCCAAGAAGGTCTACGCCACGGAGGACCCCGCTCTGGTCATCGTCTCCTATAAGGACGACGCCACCGCCTTTGACGGCACCAAAAAGGGCACCATCCGGGGCAAGGGCGCGGTCAACAACCGCATGAGCAACTTCCTGATGAAGAGGCTGGCTGAGGCCGGCATCCCCACCCACTATGTGGAGGAGCTCAACGACCGGGAGACCCTGGTCAAGAAGGTACAGATCGTACCCCTGGAGGTCATTGTGCGCAATGTCTCCGCCGGCTCCTTCGCCAAGCGCTACGGCGTGGAGGAGGGGATCGTCTTTGACGAGCCCACCTTTGAGTTTTCCTACAAAAATGACGAGCTGCACGACCCCCTGCTGAACACCTCCCACGCCCTGGCCCTGAAGCTGGCCACCAAGGAGGAGATCGGGACCATCAAGGCAATGGCCCTGAAGGTGAACCAGGAACTGAAGGCGTTTTTCGCCTCCTGCGGTGTGCGGCTCATTGATTTTAAGCTGGAGTTCGGCCGCCTGCCGGACGGCAGCATCGTCCTGGCCGACGAGATCAGCCCGGACACCTGCCGTTTCTGGGACGCCAAGACCGGCGAGAAGCTGGACAAGGACCGGTTCCGCCGGGATCTGGGGAACGTGGAGGAGGCCTATCAGGAGATGATGCGCCGGGTGTTCGGAGAGTAAGGCATGGGCGGTTTTTTCGGCGCCGTCTCCAAGCGGGACGTGACCCTGGACATCTTCTTCGGAGTGGATTACCACTCCCACCTGGGCACCCGCCGGGGCGGCATGATCATTCACGACAGGAAGGACGGCTTCCAGCGCCAGATCCACTCCATTGAGAACACCCCCTTCCGTACCAAGTTTGAGCGGGATCTGCAGGACTTTCACGGCTGCTCCGGCATCGGCTGCATCAGCGATACGGACCCCCAGCCCCTGCTGGTCCGCTCCCACCTGGGGCTCTACGCCATCACTACCGTGGGCATCATCAACAATGCCGAGCAGCTGGTGGAGCGGCACTTCGCCCAGGGGGGCAACCACTTTATGGCCATGAGCTCCGGGAAGGTCAACTCCACCGAGCTGGCCGCCGCCCTGATCAACCAGGGGGCGACCCTGACGGAGGGCATCCGCCGGGCCCAGACCCTGATCGACGGCTCCCTGACCCTGCTGATCCTCACGGAGCAGGGGGAGATCATCGCCGCCCGGGACCAGCTGGGCCGCCTGCCGGTGCTGATCGGCAGAAACGCGGAGGGGAGCTGCGTATCCTTCGAGTCTTTCGCCTACCACAAGCTGGGCTATGAGGACGCCTACAGCCTGGGCCCCGGGGAGATCGTGAAGCTCACGGCGGAGGGCTGGGAGCCCCTGTCCCCGCCGGGGAAGAACATGAAGATCTGCGCCTTCCTCTGGACCTACTACGGCTACCCCAACTCCAACTACGAGGGGGTCAACGTGGAGCTGATGCGCTACCGCAACGGGCAGATCATGGCCCGGGACGAGGCGGAGCGGGGCGCCCTGCCGGATGTGGACTATGTGGCGGGGGTGCCGGACTCCGGCCTGCCCCACGCCATCGGCTTCGCCAACGAGAGCGGCAAGGCCTTTGCCCGGCCCTTTGTGAAATACACGCCCACCTGGCCCCGGTCCTTTATGCCGGAGAACCAGGAGGTGCGCAACCAGGTGGCCAAGATGAAGCAGATCCCCGTCCCCGAGCTGATCGAGGGCAAGAAGCTGCTGTTTGTGGACGATTCCATCGTCCGGGGCACCCAGCTGCGGGAGACGGTGGAGTTCCTCTACGCCAGCGGGGCCAAGGAGGTCCACATGCGCTCCGCCTGCCCGCCGATCATGTACGGCTGCAAGTTTTTGAACTTCTCCCGCAGCAACTCCGCCATGGAGCTGATCGCCCGGAAGACCGTCCAGGAGCTGGAGGGCCCGGAGGGGGAGAAGCACCTGGACGAGTACGCGGACGTGAAGACCCGGCGGGGCCAGTGCCTGCTGAAGGCCATCCGGGAGGCCCTGGGCTTTGACTCCCTGGGCTATCAGTCTCTGGACGGCCTGCTGGAGGCCATCGGCATCGACCGGAACAAAATCTGCACCTATTGCTGGAACGGGAAGGAATGAGGAAACATGACTGAGCCGCTGCGCGGCTGCCCGTTCTCCGGCAGCCTCCATGAGGAGTGCGGGGTTTTCGGCATCTGGACCCCGGAGGGCTCAGACCTGAGCCCCGCCCACGAGACCTATGCCGGGCTTTTCGCCCTGCAGCACCGGGGGCAGGAGTCCTGCGGCATCGCGGTGAACAACCGGGGCGTGATCCGCTGCCACCGGGACCTGGGGCTGGTGGGAGAGGTGTTCGACCGGAAGCGGCTAGACGCCATGCGGGGCAGCATGGCCATCGGCCACGTGCGCTACTCCACCACCGGCGAAGCCCGGCGGGAGAACGCCCAGCCCCTGGCCATCACCCATGTGAAGGGCAATCTGGCCCTGGCCCACAACGGCAACCTGGTCAACGCCATGGCGCTGCGGCGGAAGCTGGAGCTGAACGGGGCCATCTTCCGCTCCTCCTCCGACACGGAGGTGCTGGTCTACACCCTGGTGCAGGAGCGGCTGAAGGCCCGCTCCATCGAGGAAGCGGTGGTCAACACCATGGAGCAGGTCCAGGGGGCCTATTCCCTGTGCGTCATGTCCGCCCGGAAGCTCATCGCCGCCCGGGACCCCCGGGGGATGCGCCCCCTGTGCATGGGCCGCATCGGCGAGGCGGTGGTCTTTGCCTCCGAGTCCTGCGCCCTGGACGCCCTGGGCGCCAGCTTTGAGCGGGATATCGAGCCCGGCGAGGTGGTGGTCGTGGACCCGGACGGCTCCATCCGCTCCCTCCACGCCAAGAGCGGGGCCAAGAGCGCCCTGTGCGTGTTTGAATACATCTATTTTGCCCGGCCGGACTCCGTGCTGGACGGAGCCTCGGTGGAGCTGGCCCGGCAGGAGGCTGGGAAATATCTGTCTCTGGAACATCCGGTGGGGGCGGACATGGTGATGGGCGTGCCGGACTCCGGCATTCCCGCCGCCATCGGCTACGCCCGCTGCTCCGGCATTCCCTACGGGGTGGGCCTCATCAAAAACCGCTATATCGGCCGGACCTTTATCCAGCCCAGCCAGGACCAGCGGGAGCGCTCCGTGCGCCTGAAGCTCAACGCTCTGCGGGAGGCGGTCCGGGGCAAGCGGGTCATCCTGGTGGACGATTCCATCGTCCGGGGCACCACCTGCGCCCGGCTGATCCGCCTGGTGCGGGACGCGGGGGCCACGGAGGTGCATATGCGCGTCTCCGCCCCGCCCTTCCGGCACCCCTGCTTCTTCGGGGTGGATATCCCGGCGGAGGAGGAGCTGCTGGCCAACGGCCGCACGGAGGAGGAGATGCGGCAGATCATCGGGGCGGACAGCCTGGGCTTCCTGTCGGTGGACGCGGCCCGGAAGATCGCCCGGGGCTGCCGCCTGGGCCTCTGCGACGCCTGCTTTACCGGGGAGTATCCCATGGAGGTGCCCCGGCAGACGGAAAAAAATATATTTGAAAGCGAGATTGACACATGAGCGAGAGTACTTCCGCCTCTTACGCCGCCGCCGGCGTGGACATCACCGCCGGGTATAAGGCGGTGGAGCTGATGAAGCGGCATGTGCAGCGCACGGTGACCCCCGGCGTGATCTCCGACATTGGGGGCTTCGGCGGCCTGTTCGCCCCGGACCTGAGCGGCATGAGCCAGCCCTGCCTGGTCTCCGGCACCGACGGGGTGGGCACCAAGCTGAAGCTGGCTTTCCTGCTGGACAGGCACGACACCGTGGGCATCGACTGCGTGGCCATGTGCGTCAACGATATCATCTGCTGCGGCGCGCGGCCCCTGTTTTTCCTGGACTACATCGCCTGCGGCAAGAACATCCCCGAGCGGATCGCCGCCGTGGTCTCCGGCGTGGCGGAGGGCTGCGTCCAGGCCGGGGCGGCGCTGATCGGCGGGGAGACCGCCGAGATGCCCGGCTTTTACCCGGCGGACGAGTACGATCTGGCGGGCTTCGCCGTGGGCGTCGTGGATAAGAGCAGGATCCTGGACAACCGGAGCATGGTCCCCGGCGACGTGCTCATCGCCCTGCCCTCCAGCGGCATCCACTCCAACGGCTTCTCCCTGGTCCGCCGGGTCTTCGACGTGGAGCGGGCGGACCTGCGCAGCCCCCTGGAGGCTCTGGGCGGCCGCAGCCTGGGGGAGACGCTGCTGGAGCCCACGAAAATCTATGTAAAACCCGTGCTGGCCCTGCTGGAGCAGGTGACGGTGAAGGGCATTTCCCACATCACCGGCGGCGGCTTTTACGAGAATATCCCCCGCAGCATCCCGGACGGCCTCTGCGCGAAGATCAACAAGGCCGCCCTGCGCACCCCGCCGGTCTTTGAGCTGCTGGCCCGGACCGGGGAGATCCCGGAGCGGGACATGTTCAACACTTTCAACATGGGCGTGGGCATGAGCCTGGTGGTTCCCAAGGAGGACGCGGACCGGGCCCTGGAGCTGCTCCGGGCCGCGGGGGAGGACGCCTATCTGATGGGCGAGATCATCCCCGGAGAGGACAAGGTGCTGCTGTGCTGAAGCCCTGCCGGATCGCCGTGCTGGTCTCCGGCGGGGGGACCAATCTCCAGGCCCTGATCGACGCCGGACGCCGGGATGAACTGGGCGGCGGGGAGCTGGCCCTGGTGGTCGCCTCCCGGCCGGACGCCTATGCCCTTCAGCGGGCCGCCGGGGCGGGGATCCCCACCGCCGTGCTGCCCCGAAAGGACTATCCCGGCAGCGCCGCCTACACCCACGCCCTGACGCAGCTGCTGCGGGAGCGGGAGATCGGCCTGGTGGTGCTGGCCGGCTTTATGCATATCCTCACGGAGGAGATTGTCTCCGCCTATCCCAACGCCATTTTGAACGTCCATCCGGCGCTGATCCCCTCCTTTTGCGGGGCGGGGGCCTACGGGCTCCACGTGCATGAGATGGCCCTGGCCTACGGGGTGAAGGTCACCGGGGCCACGGTCCACTTTGTCACCGAGGAGCCGGACGGCGGCCCCGTGGTGCTGCAAAAGGCGGTGGAGGTGCTGCCGGAGGACACGCCGGAGCTCTTGCAGCGCCGGGTGATGGAGCAGGCGGAGTGGAAGCTTCTGCCCAGGGCGGTGGCCCTGTTCTGCCAGGGGCGGCTGCGTGTAGAGGGCCGCAAAGTCACAATAGACGGAGGAGACGACAGATGACAAAGGACCTGAGCGCCCTTTTAAAGGGCAATCCCTATCCCGGCCGGGGCATCGTCCTGGGCCGCAGCGCCGGCGGCGGTAAGGCCGCCGTCGCCTATTTCATCATGGGCCGCAGCGTCAACAGCCGCAACCGGATCTTTGAAGAGACGGAGGACGGCATCCGCACCAGGGCCTATGACGAGAGCAAAATGACCGACCCCTCCCTGATCATCTACCACCCGGTCCGCGTCCTGCCGGACGGGACCACCGTGGTCACCAACGGCGACCAGACGGACACCGTCCGGGACGCCCTGCTCGCCGGCGGCAGCTTCGAGGGCGCCCTGCGCACGCGCTGCTTTGAGCCGGACGGGCCCAACTGGACCCCCCGCATCTCCGGCCTGGTGCTGCCGGACGGGAGCTACCGCCTCTCCATCCTCAAGAGCCTGGAGGGGGACAGCGCCTGCTGCTGCCGGTATTTCTTTGAGTATGAGGCCCCCCAGGCGGGAAGGGGGCATTTCCTCTCCACCTACGAGGGGGACGGCAGCCCGCTGCCCTCCTTTGCCGGGGAGCCCCGGCCCGTGGCCCTGACCGCCCCCGACGCCCGGACCTGGGCGGAGGAGCTCTGGGAGAGCCTGAACGGGGGCAACAAGGTGTCCCTCTTCGTCCAGTTCATTGATCTGGCCAGCGGGGAGCGGGATACGGTGATCCTCAACAAAAACCAGTAAGGAGGCCGACATGGAACGAGACCGCAACGGATATGTCTCCCCTCTGTCCACCCGCTATGCCAGCCGGGAGATGCAGTACCTCTTCTCCGACAACAACAAGTTCCGCACCTGGCGGCGGCTCTGGATCGCCCTGGCTAAGGCGGAGCGGCAGCTGGGCCTGCCCATTACGGAGGAGCAGATCGCCCAGCTGGAGGAGCACGCAGAGGACATCAACTATGACGTGGCCGAGGCCCGGGAAAAGCAGGTCCGGCACGACGTAATGAGCCATGTCTACGCCTACGGGCAGCAGTGCCCGGAGGCGGAGGGCATCCTGCACCTGGGGGCCACCTCCTGCTATGTGGGGGACAACACGGATATCCTCGTCCTCCGGGACGCCTCCCGGCTGGTGCTGAAAAAGGCCGCCCAGGTCCTGCGAAACCTCTCCGCCTTTGCCGAAAAGTATAAAGACCTGCCCTGCCTGGCCTATACCCATCTCCAGCCCGCCCAGCTGACCACCGTGGGCAAGCGGGCGACATTGTGGATGAACGAGCTGGTGATGGACATGGAGAACCTGGAGTACCAGCTCTCCGCCCTGCGGCTGCGGGGCGCAAAGGGCACCACCGGCACCCAGGCCAGCTTTATGGAGCTTTTCGAGGGGGACGAGGAGAAGGTCAAAACCCTGGAAAAGCTGGTGGCGGAGCAGATGGGCTTTGAAAAGTGCGTGGCCGTCTCCGGCCAGACCTATTCCCGGAAGACCGACGCCTATTTCCTCTCGGTGCTGTCCGGCTTTGCCCAGTCCGCCTGCAAATTCGCCACCGACCTGCGGCTGCTCCAGTCCTTTGAGGAGCTGGAGGAGCCCTTTGAAAAGAGCCAGATCGGCTCCTCCGCCATGCCCTATAAGCGAAACCCCATGCGCTCGGAGCGCATCTGCGCCCTGGCCCGCTATGTCATCCAGGACGCGGTGAACCCGGCCATGACCGCCGCCACCCAGTGGTTCGAGCGGACCCTGGACGACAGCGCCAACAAGCGCCTGGCCGTGTCGGAGGCCTTTTTGGCGGTGGACGCCATTTTGGAGATTTATATCAACATCACAGCAAACCTGGTGGTCTACGACCGGGTGGTTCGCCGCCGGGTGCTGGAGAAGCTGCCCTTTATGGCCACAGAGAACATCATGATGGAGGCCGTGAAGCGGGGCGGCAGCCGGCAGGAGCTCCACGAGGCCCTGCGGGAGCACTCTCACGCCGCGGCCCGGAAGGTGAAGCTGGAGGGCGGCACCAACGACCTGATCGAGCGCATTCTCGCCGACCCCCGCTTCCCCCTGAGCCGGGAGGAGATCCAGGCGCAGATGGCCTCGGAGCGCTATGTGGGCCGGGCCCCCAGCCAGGTGGAGGAGTTTCTGCGGGAGGAGATCGCCCCCCTGCTGGCCCGTTACCCGGACGAGGAAATCTGCGCGGAACTGAGCGTATAAGGAGGAGAACGATGAACGAACTGGAACTGAAATACGGCTGCAACCCCAACCAGAAGCCCGCCCGCATCTTCATGCGGGACGGCAGCGACCTGCCGGTGACCGTCTTGAACGGCAAGCCCGGCTACATCAATTTCCTGGACGCCTTTAATTCCTGGCAGCTGGTCAAGGAGCTGAAGGAGGCCCTGGGCTTGCCCGCCGCCGCCTCCTTCAAGCACGTGTCTCCCACCTCCGGAGCCGTGGGCCTGCCCCTGAGCCCGGAACTGAAGAAGGCCTGCTTTGTGGACGACGTGCCCGGCCTGGATGAAAGCCCCCTGGCCTGCGCCTACGCCCGTGCCCGGGGCACCGACCGGCTCTGTTCCTTCGGGGACTGGGCCGCCCTCAGCGAGATCTGCGACGGGACCACTGCCCGGCTCATCCAGCGGGAGGTATCCGACGGGGTGATCGCCCCCGGCTACACCCCGGAGGCCCTGGAGATCCTGAAGACCAAGCGCAAAGGGAACTACAACATCGTCCAGATCGACCCCGGCTATGTGCCCGCCCCCCAGGAGACCAAGGAGGTCTACGGCATCACCTTTGAGCAGGGCCGCAACGAGTTCAAGATCGGCCCCTGGCTGCTGGAAAATCTCGTCACCGCCAACAAGGACCTGCCCGAGAGCGCCAAGAGGGACCTGATCGTGGCGCTGATCACCCTGAAATATACCCAGTCCAACTCCGTCTGCTACGCGGTGGACGGCCAGGCCATCGGCGTGGGCGCCGGGCAGCAGAGCCGCATCCACTGCACAAGGCTCGCCGGCACCAAGGCGGACACCTGGTTTCTGCGCCAGCACCCGAAGGTGCTCTCCCTGCCCTTCCTGCCCACCCTGGGCCGCCCGGACCGGGACAACGCCGTGGACAGCTACATCAACGGCAACGAGGAGGACATCTGCGCCGAGGGCGTCTGGCAGCGGTACTTTACTACGCGTCCAGAGCCTCTGACGGCGGAGGAGAAGCGCGCCTGGCTGGACAGCCGCTCTGAGGTGGCCCTGGGCAGCGACGCCTTCTTCCCCTTCGCGGACAACATCCTCCGGGCGGCCCGCAGCGGCGTGCGCTATGTGGCCCAGCCCGGCGGCTCCATCCGGGACGACCTGGTGATCGCCGAGTGCGACCGGCAGAACATGGTCATGGCGTTTACGGGGATGAGGCTTTTTCACCATTAAAAAGAATTAGGAATGAGGAATTAAGAATTAGAAATTAATGGATACAGGGTCAGGAATGGAATATGTAATTCCTCATTCCTAATTCATAATTCCTAATTGAATGAAAGGTAATTTAAGAGATATGAGGATCTTGGTTGTCGGCGGCGGAGGCCGCGAGCACGCGCTCATTAAAAAACTCCGGGAGGACCCCCGGACGGAGACCGTCTACGCCCTGCCGGGCAACGGCGGTATCGCGGCGGACGCGGTCTGCGTCCCCATCGGCGCCACGGATATCCCGGCCATCGTGGCCTTTGCCAAGGAGAAGACTGTGGACTTTGCCGTGGTGGCCCCGGACGACCCCCTGGCCCTGGGGGCGGTGGACGCCCTGGAGGCGGCGGGCGTCCCCTGCTTCGGCCCCCGGCAGAACGCCGCCCTCATCGAGAGCAGCAAGGCCTTCGCCAAGGAGCTGATGAAGAAATACGGCATCCCCACCGCCCGCTTCGAGACCTTTACGGAGCTGGACGCCGCCCTCCGCTATGTGGAGGAGCAGGGCGCGCCCATCGTCATCAAGGCCGACGGCCTGGCTTTGGGCAAGGGCGTCACCGTGGCGGCCACGGTGGAGGAGGCCAAGGCCGCCCTGCGGGACTGCATGGAGGGCGGCAAGTTCGGCGCGGCGGGGGCCAAGGTGGTCATCGAGGAGTGCCTCAGCGGCCCGGAGATCTCGGTGCTGAGCTTTACCGACGGGGAGAGCATTGTCCCCATGCTGTCCTCCATGGACCACAAGCGGGCCCTGGACGGCGACCGGGGCCTGAACACCGGCGGCATGGGCACCGTGGCTCCCAACCCCTACTACACCCCGGAGGTGGCGGCGCGCTGCATGGAGGAGATCTTCCTGCCCACGGTCCGGGCCATGAAAGCGGAGGGCCGGCCCTTCAAGGGCTGCCTGTACTTCGGCCTGATGCTCACCGCCCAGGGGCCGAAAGTCATTGAGTACAACTGCCGCTTCGGCGACCCGGAGACCCAGGTGGTGCTGCCCCTGCTGGAGAGCAGCCTGCTGGAGATCATGCTGGCCGTCTCCCAGGGGCGGCTTGCCGGGACGGAGGTAAAATTCAGCGATAAATCCGCCTGCTGCGTGGTGCTGGCCTCGAAGGGCTACCCGCAGCACTACGAGAAGGGCTTCCCCATCACCCTGCCGGAGACGGGGGCGGACGAGCGGATCTATATTGCCGGGGCGGCCCGGAAGGACGGGCAGCTGGTCACCTCCGGCGGCCGGGTCCTGGGGGCCGTGGCCGTGGCCGATACCCTGGAAGAAGCTGTCAGCAAGGCCTATGCTTTGGCCGACAGGATCCACTTTGACAACGCCTTTTGCCGCCGGGATATCGGCGCGCGGGCTTTGAACGCGGTAAAGGAGAACTGCTGATGGTCTATCGCATCTATGTGGAAAAACGCCCCGGCCTCTCCCCGGAGGCGGGCAGCCTGCTGGCGGACCTCCGGGGCTTTCTGGGCATCCGGAGCCTGACAGGCCTGCGGATCCTCAACCGCTACGACGCGGAGCGCATCCCGCCGGAGGTCTTTGACCGGGCCCGGAACGTGGTCTTCTCCGAGCCCCAGGTGGACCTCTGCTACGGGGAGGACTTCCCCCGGCCGGAGGGACCCCACAGCCTGCTGGCGGTGGAGGCCCTGCCGGGCCAATTCGACCAGCGGGCGGACAGCTGTGCCCAGTGCATCCAGCTGATGGCGGGGGGCGAACGGCCCCTGATCGCCTACGCCAAGGTCTATATCCTGGAGGGTGAGCTGAGCGGGGAGGAGCTGGACAAGCTCCGCGCCTATCTGATCAACCCGGTGGAGAGCCGGGAGGCCAGCCTGGACAAGCCCGAGACCCTGGTCCGCAGCCACCCCCAGCCCCCCATGGTGGAGACCCTGACGGGCTTTACCGCCCTGGACCGGGCGGGCCTCGCGGCCCTGCTGGAGAAGCTGGGCCTGGCCATGGACCTGGACGACCTTGCATTTTTGCAGGACTATTTCAAAAACAACGAGTGCCGGGACCCCAGCATCACGGAGGTCCGCCTGGTGGACACCTATTGGTCCGACCACTGCCGGCACACCACCTTCGGCACCCACCTGGAGGAGCCGGAGATCGCCGACCCGGCGGTGCAGGCCGCCTACGCGCGCTACCTGGCCGCCCGGGAAGAGGTCTACGGGGCGGAGAAGGCCGCGGCGCGGCCCCGGACCCTGATGGACATCGCCACCATCGGCGCCAAGACCCTGAAAAAGCGGGGGCTTCTGCCGGAGCTGGACGAGAGCGAGGAGATCAACGCCTGCTCCATCCATGTGCCCGCCCTGGTGGACGGGGAGGAGCAGGATTGGCTGCTGATGTTCAAGAACGAGACCCACAACCACCCCACCGAGATCGAGCCCTTCGGCGGCGCGGCCACCTGCATCGGCGGCTGCATCCGGGACCCCCTGTCCGGCCGGGCCTATGTGCACCAGGCCATGCGCGTCACCGGGGCCGCCGACCCCCGGGCCTCCTTTGAGGACACCCTGCCCGGCAAGCTCCCCCAGCGGAAGCTGACTGTCACCGCCGCGGCGGGCTACAGCTCCTACGGCAACCAGATCGGCCTGGCCACGGGCCACGTGGCGGAGCTCTACCACCCGGGCTATGCCGCCAAGCGCCTGGAATGCGGCGCGGTGGTGGCCGCCGCCCCGGCGGAGAACGTGCGCCGGGAGCGGCCCGCGCCGGGGGATGTGGTGATCCTCCTGGGCGGCCGCACCGGGCGGGACGGCATCGGCGGGGCCACCGGCTCCTCCAAGAGCCACAATCTGAAATCCCTCACCACCATGGCCTCCGAGGTGCAGAAGGGCAACGCCCCCGAGGAGCGGAAGCTCCAGCGGCTCTTCCGGCAGAAGGAGGTCACCCGGCTGATAAAACGCTGCAACGACTTCGGCGCCGGCGGCGTGTCGGTTGCCATCGGCGAGCTGGCCGACGGGCTGGAGATCGACCTGGACGCGGTGCGCAAGAAGTACGAGGGCCTGGACGGCACGGAGCTGGCCATCTCCGAGAGCCAGGAGCGCATGGCCGTGGTGGTGTCCCCCCAGGACGAGGCGGCCTTCATCGCCGCGGCGGAGCGGGAGAACCTGGAGGCCTACCGGGTGGCGGTGGTCACCGAGAGCCCCCGCATGGTCATGACCTGGCGGGGGGAGAAGGTGGCCGACCTGAGCCGGGCCTTCCTCAACACCAACGGCGCGGTGAAGCGCGCGGCGGTGTCCGTGCCCCAAAAGGACCGGGCCGCCATGGGCAAGCCCCGCTTCCACTCCCTGCGGGAGATGGCCGGGAGCCTGAAATGCGCCTCCCGGCGGGGGCTCACGGAGCGCTTCGACGGCACCATCGGCGCGGGCAGCCTGCTGATGCCCTTCGGCGGCAGGACCCAGAGGACCCCGGCCCAGGCCATGGCGGCGCTGCTGCCGGTGCTGCCGGGGCAGGAGACGGAGCAGGGCAGCGTCATGGCCTGGGGCTGCGATCCGGACCGGCTGACCGTGGACCCCTATGCCGGGGCTATGGACAGCGTGGTCACGTCCCTGACCAAGATCGTGGCGGCGGGGGCGGACTACAGGTCCGCTTATCTCTCGCTGCAGGAATTTTTTGAAAAGCTGCGGGAGGACCCGGACCGCTGGGGCAAGCCCTTCTCCGCCCTGCTGGGGGCCCTGGAGGCCCAGCTGGACTACGGCTGCGCCGCCATCGGCGGGAAGGACTCCATGTCCGGCTCCTTCATGGACCTGGACGTGCCCCCCACGCTGATCTCCTTTGCCATCGCGCCTATCCGGGCCGGGGATGTGCTCTCTGCCGAGTTCAAAGAGGCGGGGCATCCGGTGTATGTGTTCGGCGGCGACGTGCCGGAGAACACGAAGGCCGCTTGGGAGGCGTTCCACGCTCTGGCCCGGCAGGGCAGGGTGAAGGCCGCCTGGGCCATTGAGGAGAGCGCCGCCGAGGCGGTGATGAAGATGTCCTTCGGCAACCGGATCGGGTTCAAGGCCAACGAGGAGATGACGGGGGACATGTGGCACATCCCCTTTTACGGGGCCATCGTGGCGGAGCTGAAGTCGGATACCGACTGCCCCTATGCCCGCCGTGTGGGCGTCACCGCGCCCGAGCCGGTGATCGACCTGGGCGGCGACAGCGCGCCCATCGACGAGCTGCTGGCGCTCAACGAGGCGGTGTTGGAGCAGGTGTTCCCCACTACCGCCGCCGCCCCCGGCGAGGCGCCGGCGATCTCCTGGGCGGGCAAGGCCCCGGCGGTGCTGCCCAAGGGCATCGCCCGGCCGCGGGTGACCATCCCCGTCTTCCCCGGCACCAACTGCGAGTACGACTCCGCCCGGGCCTGCCTCCGGGCCGGTCTGGAGCCGGAGATCGTGGTGGTGCGCAACCTGAGCCCGGCGGCCC
The DNA here is from genome assembly GCA_947626315.1 of uncultured Oscillospiraceae bacterium. GTDB lineage: Bacteria > Bacillota > Clostridia > Oscillospirales > Oscillospiraceae > Limivicinus. The sequence goes on from CANQRQ010000011.1 coordinate 40,919, forward strand.
TGGCGGATTCCGCCGCCCGGCTGGAGGCGGCCATCCGCCGCAGCCAGATCGTCTTCATCCCCGGCGGCTTCTCCGGCGGCGACGAGCCGGAGGGCTCCGGCAAGTTTATCGCCTCCTTCCTGAGAAGCCCCGCCCTCAGCCAGGCCGTCACAGACCTGCTGGAAGTCCGGGACGGGCTGATGCTGGGCGTGTGCAACGGCTTCCAGGCCCTCATCAAGCTGGGACTGGTTCCCTTCGGGAAAATCGTGGACACTGACGGGAGCTGCCCCACCCTGACCTACAACACCATCGGCCGGCACCAGTCCTCCATTGTCCGCACCCGGGTCTGCTCCAAGCTGTCCCCCTGGCTGCTGGAGGCGGAGGAGGGCGGCGTGTACAGCGTGCCCATCTCCCACGGGGAGGGCCGCTTCCTGGCCTCCGAGGCGCTGCTGAAGGAGCTGGCCGCCAAGGGGCAGATCGCCACCCAGTACGTGGATCTGAGCGGCGCGCCCAGCATGGACACTGCCTTTAACCCCAACGGCTCTGTCTGGGCCGTGGAGGGCATCACCAGCCCCGACGGCCGGGTGCTGGGCAAGATGGGCCACAGCGAGCGCACCGGCCCCGGCCTCTACCAAAACGTGCCCGGGGACTACGACATCGGCCTCTTTAGAAGCGCCAAAAAATACTTCTCTTAAACCTTTTGTCCCGGACAGGTCATGTGCCTGTCCGGGAGTATTTTTTTGCTTGCTTGTAATCGTTTTTTAGCTGTGCTATACTGATTGCTATGAAAAAACGCCGGAGCGGCGCGGAACGGATGGAGAGAGCCATGAAAGTTGTCTTGCGGAATGTGACGAAAAAGTTCCCGGCCCGGGGAAAGAAGGACCGGGAGGTGACGGCGGTCAGCGATTTCAGCTTTGAGATCCCGGACGGCCAGCTGGTGGCGCTGCTGGGCCCCTCCGGCTGCGGCAAAAGCACCACCCTCAACCTGCTCTGCGGCCTGCAGCGGCCGGACAGCGGGCAGATCTTCTTCGGCGAGGAGGAGGTTACCCAGCTGCCTCCGGAGAAGCGGGGCGTGGGGATGGTGTTTCAGAATTACGCCCTCTACCCCCATCTTACCGTCCTGCAGAACATCCTCTTCCCCCTGCAGAACCTGAAGGGGGCGGAGAAGCTCAGCAAGGCGGAGATGAACCGGCGGGCCCGGGAGGCGGCAGAGCTGGTGCAGATCGGCGAGCTGCTGGACCGGAAGCCGGCGGAGCTCTCCGGCGGCCAGCAGCAGCGGGTGGCCATCGCCCGGGCGCTGGTGAAAATGCCCCGGATTTTGCTGATGGACGAGCCCCTCTCCAACCTGGACGCCCGGCTGCGGCTGCAGACCCGGGAGGAGATCCGGCGCATCCAGAAGGAGACGGGGATCACCACCGTCTTTGTCACCCATGACCAGGAGGAGGCCATGAGCATCTCCGACCGGATCGTGGTGATGCGGGAAGGCCTGGTCCAGCAGATCGGCCGGCCCCAGGAGGTCTACGACCAGCCGGCCAACCTGTTTGTGGCCAAGTTCCTGGGCAGTCCGCCCATTAACCTCTTTGAGGGCCGCGTCAGCGGCGGCCGGGTCTTCATCGGCGAAGAGGCGGTGCTCGCCGCGCCGGGCCTGGCCGGCGGGGAAGTGACTGTGGGCGTCCGGCCCGAGGGCTTCCTGCTGAAAGCGGACGGGGCCCTGGGCTGCAGGCTGCGGGGCGTGGAGGTCCTGGGCCGGGACGTCAGCGTGCTGGCCGCTCACGAGGCCTGCCCCGGCGCCGTGATCCGGGCCATTGTCAACGCCCAGGAGCGGCCGGACCCGGCGGCGGACACGGTGCGTTTTGATCTGAAGCCCGGCAAGGTCTTTCTCTTTGACAAGACCGGGGACCAACGGCTTCTGTAAGGGAGGCGCTCATGGATAAGAAAAGCGCGAAGGGCTGGCTCTACATTCTGCCAGCGTTCCTGTTTTTGGGGGTCTTTCTGCTCTACCCTCTGGTGGACGTGTTTATCTACTCCTTTGAGGAGGGCTTCAACTTCGCTTCCCAGAGCTACTACGGCGTGGGGAGCTATAACTACGCCTATGTGCTGCGGGACCCCTATTTCCTCCAGGCGGTGAAAAACACCTTCCTTCTGGTGGCCATTACGGTGCCGGTCTCCACCGGGCTGGCGCTGCTGATCTCTCTGGGCCTGAGCTCCATCTCCCGGCTCCGGGAGCTGTATCAGACCATCTTTTTCCTGCCCTATGTGACCAACACCCTGGCCGTGGGCCTGGTGTTCATGATCCTGTTCAAGCGGACGCCCTATACCGACGGCCTGGCCAACCTGATCATCGGCCTGTTCGGGGCGGAGCCGGTGGATTTTATCGACGGGCCCTACTGGGCCAAGATGACGGTGCTGTGCCTGTACACGGTCTGGATCGTGATGCCCTTTAAGATCCTGATCCTCACCAGCGCCCTGGCCTCCGTGAACCGGGACTACTACAACGCCGCCCGGATCGACGGCACCCCCGCCTGGCGCATCTTCACCCGGATCACCGTCCCCATGATCTCGCCCACCATCGTCTATTTGATCATTACCGGCTTTATCGGCGCGTTCAAGGCCTACAGCGACGCGGTGGCCCTGTTCGGGACCAACCTGAACGCGGCGGGGATGAACACCATTGTGGGCTACGTGTACGACATGCTCTACGGCAGCAGCGGCGGCTATCCCTCCTACGCCTCCGCGGCGGCGATCCTGCTGTTCGCCATCGTGCTGACCATCACCTGCCTGAACCTGCTGATCAGCCGGAAGCATGTCAGCTATCTTTCCTGAAGGGGGGCAGAGAGATGGAACATGAATACAGCGGCGGCCTGGGCAAAAAGAGAGCCCTGCGGGGGCTGACCTATGTGCTTTTGACGGTCTGGGCCCTGGTGGTGCTGTTTCCCTTTTACTGGATGCTGCTCAGCTCCGTGAAGAGCTACGGCGCCTATAACGCGGAGTATATCCCCCAGCTCTTCACCCTCCAGCCCACCCTGGAGAACTACCGGGAGGCCTTTACCGCGGTGCCCCTGGCCCGCTTCTTTGCCAACACGGTGCTCTTTACCCTGCTCACCACGGCCTTGATGCTGGCGGTGACGGTTTTGGCGGCCTACGCCTTTGCCCGCCTGAACTTTAGGGGCAAGAACCTGGTCTTTGTCCTCTTCCTCTCCCTGATGATGATCCCCAGCGAGCTGGTGGTCATCACCAACTTTGTCACCATTACGGAGCTGGACCTGCGCAACAGCTTCCCGGGGCTGATCCTGCCCTCTGTGACCTCCGTGTTCTATATCTACCTGCTCAAGGAGAACTTTGAGCAGGTGCCGGAGCAGCTGTACTACGCCGCCAAGGTGGACGGCACCTCCGACTTGAAGTATCTCTTCAAGGTGATGGTGCCCATCTGCCGGCCCACGGTGGTGACCATCACCATCCTCAAGGCCATCGAGTGCTGGAACTCCTATGTCTGGCCCCGGCTGATCACCGACGACGAGCGGTACTTCCTGGTGTCCAACGGCATCCAGACCATCCGGGAGAGCGGCTTCGGGCGGGAGAACATCCCCGCCATGATGGCCGCGGTGGTGGTGATCTCCGCCCCCCTGATCCTGCTGTTCCTGGCCTTTCGCCGGATGATCATGGAGGGCGTGTCCAGAGGGGGGACGAAGGGATGAGAGGGACGCTGAAAAAAACGGCCTGTCTCCTGCTCTGCGTGCTTCTGGCGCTGCCGCTGCTCAGCGGCTGCCACGGGAAGCGGGAGCAGGCGGGCTTTCAGGTGCCGGAGAGCTTCGACGAGAGCCGGGACTATGAGATCAGCTTCTGGGCCAAGAACGACACCAACGCCACCCAGGTGGCGATCTACGAGCAGGCCATCGAGGACTTCCAGGCCCTGTACCCCAATGTGCATGTGAATCTGCGCCTGTATACCGATTACGGCCGGATCTACAACGACGTGATCACCAACATCGCCACCGGCACCACCCCCAACGTGTGCATCACCTACCCGGACCACATCGCCACCTACCTGACCGGGGAGAACAGCGTGGTCCCCCTGGACGCGCTCTTTGCCGACGAGGCCTACGGCCTGGGCGGCGCGCAGCTGCGCTTCGAGTCCACCAGCCGGGAGGAGCTGATCCCCCAGTTCCTGGAGGAATGCCGGATCAACGGCCAGACCTACGCCGTCCCCTATATGCGCTCCACCGAGGCCTGCTATGTGAACAAGGACTTTGTGGAGGCCCTGGGCTACACCCTGCCCGAGACCCTGACCTGGGATTTCGTCTGGGAGGTCTCCGAGGCGGCCGCGGAGAAGAACGGGGACGGGACCTATAAGCTCAACGGCCAGAACGTGCTGCTGCCCTTTATCTACAAGTCCACCGACAACATGATGATCCAGCTGCTCCGGCAGGCCGGGGCGGGCTACTCCACGGACAGCGGGGAGATCCTGCTGTTTAACGACACGGTGCGGGATTTTCTCACCCAGATCGCCGGGCACACGGCCAAGGGGGCCTTTTCCACCTTCAAGATCTCCGGCTATCCCGCCAACTTCCTCAACGCCGGCCAGTGCGTCTTTGCGGTGGACTCCACCGCCGGCGCCACCTGGATGGGCAGCGACGCCCCCCTGGTGGACATCAGTGAGGACAAGCTGGTGCGCTTTGAGACGGCGGTGCTGCCCATCCCCCAGCTGGACCCGGAGCACCCCCAGATGATCTCCCAGGGCCCCTCCGTCTGCGTCTTCAACAAGGCCGACCCCCAGGAGGTGCTGGCCTCCTGGCTCTTCACCCAGTACCTGCTCACGGACCGGGTGCAGATCGCCTACGCCAAGACCGAGGGCTATGTCCCCGTCACCTCCAAGGCCCGGCAGAATCCGGAATACCGGGACTATCTGGCCCGGGAGGGGGAGGACCAGGACGAGCACTACGCCGTGAAGCTCCAGGCCACCCGGCTGCTGCTGGAGCACACGGAGGACACCTTCGTGACGCCGGTGTTCAACGGCTCCGCCTCCCTGCGGGACGCCGCCGGGCAGCTCATCGAGGACGTGACCAAGTCCGTCCGCCGGAAGCAGACCGTGGACGGGGCCTACTTGGACCGGCTGTACAGCGACACCGCCGCCCTGTACCATCTGGACCAGCTGGACACCCAGAGCGGTGCCGGCGCGCCGGGGGCAGACCTGGGCCCGCTGCCGAAAACCTCGGTGCTGCTCCTGTCCGCCCTGGGCCTGACCTGGCTGGGTAGGGGGACTTGGGTGCTGGCCGGCGCCGTCAAAAAGAAAAGGGCAAAAAAGCGCCGGGGCAGTTGATTTCCCGGGAAATTAGGTGTATCATACTGCCGTATGCCGGAGGCATACGAAAACCCAAATGAGGAGGACTATTATGATGAAAAATCTTACCCGTGTTCTGGCTGTCGCGCTGATTCTCTGCCTGAGCGTGCTGGCGCTGGCCGGCTGCGGCGGCTCCGGCAGCTCCGCCCCCGCCACGGAGGCCCCTGCCGCGGAAGCCCCCGCCACCGAGGCCCCCGCCGCGGAGGAGCCCGCGGAAGAGGCTCCCGCGGAGGAAGCGCCCGCCGTCATGAGCCATGAGGAGTACGTGGCCGCCGAGCTGGATTCCCCCGTGACGGTGGAGACCTATGTCCAGGCCACCCAGTCCTGGTGGGACAACAGCATCACCGTCTATGCCCAGAGCCCTGACGGCGCCTACTTTATCTACAACATGGCCTGCGCTGAGGAGGACGCCGCCAAGCTGGTGCCCGGCACCAAGATCTGCGTCACCGGCTACAAGTCTGAGTGGTCCGGCGAGGTGGAGATCACGGACGCCACCTTTGAGATCGTCGAGGGCGACACTTGGACGGCTGAACCCGCCGACGTGACCGAGCTGCTGGGCACCGAAGAGCTGATCGACCACCAGAACGAGCTGGTGTCCTTCAAGGGCCTGACCGTTGAGGCCTCCAAGGACCCGGACGGCAACGACGTGGCTTTCCTGTACAACTGGGACGGCTCCGGCGAGGACGGGAACGACCTGTACTTCAACGTGTCCCTCAACGGCGAGACCTATAACTTTACCGTGGAGTCCTATCTGTGCGACAACACCACCGACGTCTACGCCGCGGTAAAGAATCTCCAGATCGGCGACGTGATCGACATGGAGGGCTTCCTGTACTGGTACGAGGGCGTCAACCCCCATATCACCTCCGTCACCCCCGCCGCCTGAAGTAACTGACATGACAAAATCCCTCCGGGAAACCGGAGGGATTTTCAGACTGTAGACAAAGTTTTAATACCTTCGCCGCAGAGCGGCGAAGAGAGAATTCAAATCGTTTTTGAGGCAGCTTCTGCCTCCGCTCAAAACCAAAGCCAACGCTTTGGTTTTGCTAAGGAAGAACAAGGCTGTCCGCCGACTTGGCGGGCCATGGGCCGCCAAGTGGCTATACAGCCTTGTTCTGACGCCGCGCCGGTTTTTCTGCCGCGTGTCCGTATGGAATTTGTATGGTAACGCTCGCGCCGCCCGAAGCAGAATTTTCTAAAAGGATTTTCCCGTTATGTTTTTTTGCTATGGATGCCGCAGCGTACAAGCCGATCCCATAATGAGATCTTGCGCTTCGGCTGCCGTCATCCATAAAGAATTGTTCTGTTGCGTGTTTCAAGGCTTCGTCAGAGAATCCTTTTCCGGTATCTGTAATCAAAAAAAGAAGCTCGCTGTCATGCTCCCGTATTTCAAAGGTGACAGTTCCGCCCTGCGGGGTGTGTTCGACTGCGTTTGAAAGCACGTTGACGAGCATCCTTAACAGCAAATCGTGATCTGCCGTCATATATTCGGGCGGCTGCCCACAATCCCAATTCAAGGTAATATTGTTTACCGCGCATAGGCCGTCCATTTGCTTTTTTAACTCCTGAAGCAAAGAATCCATATGGATCTTCTGCATACAAGGTTGGTAACGGTCCCACGACTTTGTGGCCTCGATCAAGGTCTGCACATAGTCCTGCATCTGTAAGGAACTGTTCTCAATGTATTCCGCGCATTTTCTCTGTTCCGTTGAAAGGACTGTCTCTAAAAGCAGCTCCGCATTGCCGCGGATGATCGTGAGAGGCGTTTTCAGATCATGCGCCAAGGCGGAAAGCTGGTCCTGGCGCAGCTTGTCGTCCCGCCATTGCTTTGAGAGAGATTGCTTTAACGCGGCTCCCATGTGTTCAAGCGCGTCCAGTGCCCGGTCGATCTCAAACAGTCCGCTCCTTTGAATTTCAAAATTTAAGTCCTGCTGCTCAATCCTTTGAACGACAACAAGCAGACAATCGAGCTTTTTTCCAAGAAATCTGCCAAAAAGAAAGGATAGGACGATCAGGGAGAGCAGTATTTCCAGTAAGATGATGCCGATCAAGAGCAGATCGGCGGACGGAAAGATGCTTCTCAGCGTCTGATTTTCAAATTGAGCCGTCATGCGGTATCTCAAAATCAAAACGTCGGCTTTTCGGTCTATGACCGAATAAAGATACGGATGGTCGCTTGGCCTTCCGTTTTCCATGCAGACATTCCAGACGGAAACGCCTTTTTCCGGCACGATCGTACCCGTTTTATACTGCCCCTCCTTCGTGAACAGGGCATACTCACAGAGAAACGGTATATCCCTCTCTGTAAGCTGCTCTGCGGACCGCAGGTTTTCCTTTGCGACTTCTATCTCGGCGCTCACACGGTTCAGGGGATAAATGAAGCCTCGATCCACGCACCAGAGGTAAGCCCCCACATTGACGGCTATGACGATAAAAACGGCAAACGCGAGAGACAGCGCGTGCTGCATAAACACCGAACGAAGTTTTTTTACACCCATTTATAGCCTACCCCCCATACCGTTTCTATTGGAGTTACATGATAAGCGGCCAGTTTCCCACGGATATTTTTGATATGCGTGGAAATAACAGAGCTGTCACTTTCACCGTCAAAGCCGAAAGCAGCTTCATAGATCTGCTCTCTTGTAAAGGTTTGCCCGTGATGCAGCGCCAGATATTCGCAGATTTCATACTCGCTTTTCGTCAGCGGAAGTTTTTCCCCTTGCGCCTCCGCTTCTTTGGCGTTGATTTGAAACACGATGCCGGAGATGGAAAAAGAGTTTTTCTTTTCCCTTGTATCACGCCGCAAATGGGCATTTACTCTTGCACGGAGCTCAGCCGTTCCAAACGGTTTTGTAATGTAATCATCCGCGCCCAGCCCTAACCCGCGCACAATATCAGCCTCTTGTATTTTTGCCGTCAGAAAAATAAGGGGACAATCCACGCGGGAACGAATCTGCCGGCAAAGCTCGAAGCCGTCCAGCTCCGGCATCATAATATCCAGCAGAATAAGATCAACTTTTGAAAAGTTCATAGCAAGGACTTCCCCGGTATCTGCTATAAGGGTAATAAGGTGTTGATCTTTTTCCAGCACACGCCGGATCAGCTGGAGCATAGCAGGGTCATCGTCTATCACTAAAATGTGCGCCATTGTCCCGCCCCTTCCTTCAACTGTCAGAAAATCTTCCGCTGAATCGTGAAAACCAAAAGGCTGCTAAACCGATTATACCACCGGTGGCAACAGCGCCGAAAAGGATCCCTATTTGCATTTCACGATCTCCCCCAGAGGGCAAATGGAATAGGGAGAGCAAGGCTCTTTCCGCAAAGCGTATCCCTAAACCATAGGGAATAACAAACCACCGGCCGTCGCCTATACCTGTTTGGAGCAGAGCTGACAGCAGGCTCCCCATCACGCCGATGCTGAGCCCGAGGTTCCGTCCAAAGCGGAACGCCAAGATCAGGTGCAGACCGTATATCATAATATTGCTCGCCCAAAGCACAACGGGAATAAAGAGAAAGAATTTTACCGGAAGCTTCGTCCCCGTGCTATAGGAAAACGGGACCCCAAATAAAACGGTGGCAAATACAGCGGAAAACAAACCCGATAAAAGCAGGACAGCAAGCTTTGAGAAAATCGCCTTTTGGCGGTCCGGGAGCGTGAGCATATTCTGAAAATGCCCCGCTTGTAATTCCTGCTCCGCAGCGATCTGGCAACCAACTGAGATCGCAAAAGGAAAGGCCATTGCCATGATCTGAACGAAAGCCGCCAGTTTGTTCAGTTCATTGCCGGAGGAGAAATGGGAATAAAGCAGCATAAGCACTGCCCCTAAAATCGGAAAAAGCAAATGAACCATGAAAAACCACGAGTGCCGCAGCTTATAAAGGTCGCTTTTCAGATAGCGGCAATATTCCTTCATGCGCCGGCCTCCCCCCTCGAAAACCATTTTGCGCTGCACAGAAAAACAACGAATGCAAATCCCAGACTGATGATCAGCGCCGGGAAAACATACCCAGCCGATAAAAGAGGCGAACCGCTTTCAAGCGGGATCCCGTTGGCGTGCATTTTGAAAAAGGGACATACAACACGGGCAGGGATCGCATAAGGGACAAAGAAGAACCATTCGGTTTCGGCTCCAACCGCTGATAAAAGCATGTTCGCAGCCATCGACACCAGGACGGCTGGCATATGCCCCATGAAGTTCACGAACAGCATGATGAAAGGGATCTGCCACAAATAAGTTAAAAAAAGAAGCATACATCCGATCAGCCCGTCCAACGGGGAAACCGTGACTTTTGTCACGAGGCCGGCAGCCGTTGTTGAAATCCACAGCAGAAGGTTTGAGGCAAAGAGCAGGATAACCATGGCAGCCGTTTTTCCAAGCCAGATTTGATTGAATCGCACCGGCAGACAAGCGATATTCTGCATCCCGGTTTTTCCCTCTCGAACGATCATGCTTGCAGAGCATAAAGCGACCACAAGCGGTAAGATCATGAAATACCACCAGTTGTACGCCGATAATTGAACAGAACCGCCGCTTAACAGATAACTCAACGCGAGCGTAACCAAGGGCGCAAAAACAATTAATTTCAAAGAAAAAGTGTGCCGCATTTTCAGCAGTTCAGATCGAAGAATGCCTGACATCCATTAGCCCTCCTCTCTTGTGCTGCCAACAACATCCATAAAGACCCGCTCCAAATCGATGTTTTTGCGGATCTCGCTTTCGTAGCCCAATTGTCCGTTTGCGAGAATACCGATGTGATCCGCGATCAGCTCCACCTCGGATAGAATGTGGCTGGACAGGATGACCGTGATCCCTTGTTCCGGAAAAGAGCGGATCAGTCCGCGCAAATCTTGGATACCGATAGGGTCTAAGCCGTTTGCCGGTTCATCGAGAATGATAAGCTTCGGCTGGGCCAGTAATGCGAGGGCAATGCCGAGGCGCTGCTTCATGCCGAGGGAAAATTGTCCCGCCTTCTTTTTGCCGGTGTTTTCAAGCTGCACGGTCTCCAGCGCTTCCCCGATCCGGCTTTCCGGCAAATTCAGCGCCAGTGTTCTCGCCTTAAGATTTTCATAGGCCGTCAAATTTTCGTATAGCGGCGGCGTTTCGATCAAAGCCCCGATGCTGTTCAAATCCTTGCGGCTCCACGGGTGCCCGTCAAATTCGATCCTGCCGGACGTTGGACGCAGAATGCCCACAATCATCTTCAAGATGGTAGACTTTCCGGCTCCGTTCGGTCCCAGCAGCCCATAAACAGAGTTTCTTTGAATGTGGATGTCCACATGGTTTACCGCTGTCTGCCCTTTGAAATTTTTACAGAGGCCGGTCGTTTTCAAAATCATATCCATATAATCGCTTCCTCCTTTTGAAATGTGCGATTATAATAGAGCATACTTTTGAAGATTCCGTGGAGATTGCAAAAAAACGCTATGTAATCGGATGAAACCCGTTACATAGCGTTTTCAATTTTCCGTTTAATTGGCGCAAGTCATACAAGCTTCCCGTTTTCGTCCACATAGAGGACCGGGGCCATGCCGGAGACCAGCAGCACCATGTCGTCGTAGTTGACGGCCTGATCGCTGCGGCTGTAGAGCTGTCGGATCTCCAGCCTGCCGCTGATGCCGCCGGAGACGGCGGCGGTGGGCATCTGGCTGCCGATAAAGCGGTCCAGCCGCCGCCGCAGCTCCTCCCCGTCCTCCACGATCCCCAGCCGGACCCCGTTGACGAAGGCCACGTCCGCCAGCTTCACCCCGGGGACGGAGCGCAGCAGCGCGCCGGTCAGGGCCTGCCTGTCCCCGTCCGGGGAGCCGAAGCGGAGACAGAAGCGCCGCTCCGCCTCCGGTCCGGGAGAAGGCTCCCGGAGGATCTCCTCCGCCGCCCAGGCCGCCGCCTCCGCCGCCCGGTCGGCGTCCCGGAGCGAATAACAGCCCTCCAGATCCCGGCCGCCGGCCTGCATCCGGCAGCACAGCCGCAGGTTGGACGCCGCCAGCAGCAGCAGAGCAAAGCCGCTGAGGGCCAGCTTCTTCCACATGAAAAACCACCTCCGGAAAGCAACATACCCTATGCCGGGCCCGCCGTCAAGGCCTTCGACAAAAGAGGGGAAAAGCTTTTCTTTTCCGCGGCTGTCCGTCTCAGTTGACGGGCTCCGGCTCTTCCGCCGGGCAGAGCTCCATTTCCGTGACGGAGACTTCAAAGGCGGTCTTCTCCACCGGTCCCTCCTCTGTGAGCTTGATGTAGCCCCGGCTCTGGATGCGGCCCTCCAGGCAGACCACGGTGCCCACCGTCCAGAGGGCGGCCTCCCGGGCCTTGGCCCCCCAGCAGATGCAGGGCAGGTAGTCCGAGCGGCCGTAGCGCCGGTTTACAGCCACCATCAGGTCGCAGATATCCCGGCCCATGGGGGTGGTGCGCAGGTTGGGCGGCTTGCAGAGGGTGCCGCAGAGGCGGACCAGGTTGCTGTCCTCCTCGTCCAGGAAGCACAGCTCCCGGGCAAAGACGCTGATGATCAGCCGGGCCCCCTCGCCCCGCCGGTTGTTGAAGGTGCGCAGCTCCCCGGTGACGCAGAGCTTTTCCGCCTCCTCCGGCTCCAGGGCCGCCAGCTGCTCCCGCCGGAGAATGATGTTGACGGTGTCCGTGTTGCCGGAGAGGCGCTGGACCTGGAGCGGGAAGCTGTAAAAATCCTGCCCCCGGCTGCTGTGGGAGTAGACGGGACTGCCGGCCATGACGCCGCACAGCCTCGTGTAATTGTTTTCGGAACTCATGTCCATACGCTGTATGCCGTCCTTTTCGTCGAGATAGTTAAATCTATTGCGGACAGCCCTTGAATATACCCGGGAAAACGTTTATAATAAAAGCACGAAACAAAACAAAAACAGACAAGGAGCGGATCAGAATGGACATAAAAGAGATTCTGGAAAAATGCGACCACACCCTTTTGCGGACTGACTGCCGGGCGGAGGAGATCCGGCAGCTCTGCGACCAGGCCATCAAATACCACTGCGCCAGCGTCTGCATCCCGCCCTGCCACGTGGCGGGGGCCAAGCGCTATGTAGGGGACAAGCTGGCCATCTGCACGGTGATCGGCTTCCCCAACGGCTACTGCACCAGCGCCGTGAAGGCCTATGAGGCGGCGGACGCCATCGGCAACGGGGCGGACGAGATCGACATGGTCATCAACCTGTCCATGGTGAAGGACGGCTGCTGGGACGAGGTGGAGAAGGATATCTCCGCCGTGCGCAAGGCCACCCAGGGGCACATCCTGAAGGTGATCATTGAGTGCTGCCTGCTGACGGAGGAGGAGAAGATTCGCCTGTGCCAGATCGTGGCCAAGTGCGGCGCGGACTATATCAAGACCTCCACCGGCTTCTCCAAGGGCGGGGCCACGCCGGAGGATGTGAAGTTGATGCGGGAGAACTGCCCGCCCCAAGTGAAGGTCAAGGCGGCGGGGGGAATCTCCTCCCTGGCCGACGCGGAGGAGTTCATCAAGCTGGGAGCCGAGCGCCTGGGCACCAGCCGGATCGTGAAGCTGGCCATGGAGCAGGAGGGCGCCTCCGGCGCGCCGGACGAAAAGTACTAAACTGGCCAAAAAGGTCCGCCGAAAGGCGGGCTTTTTTGACGCGTCAGCGGAACAGCTGCCGGAGAAGGCGGCACAGCTCCACGCCGGGGACGGCCAGCGCCAGCCAGAGCAGCAGAAACTGGGGGCAGACCTGACCCAGCAGGTTCAGTGGCAGGGAGGAGTAGTCCCAGATGTGCCAGCCCAGGCGCAGATTGACCAGGCAGCCGGTGAAGAACTCCACCGTGGTGACGGCCGCCGCGCAGAGGAGCCATTTGCGGGGCAGGGGGATCGCCAGGCCGCTGATCAGGTAGATCAGGGTGAAGCAGGCGCCGCCGCACAGCAGCATGGTCCAATGGGTCCAGCCCCGCCAGAGCAGCTCCAGCAGGCCGTAGAGCAGGCCCCCCAGCACGTAAACAAGGACAAATTCCATCTCTCGTCTCTCCCGTGTCCCTTCTGTTTTCCGGGCCAAGGGTGACGGGAATCGAACCCCAGCCCGCTGTTAGCTTTTCCCAAGCCGGACATTTTAACCCTCCGGGGCGCATAGAATTTTTTCGGGCAGGGCATAAAAAATCCGCCGCAAGGGCTTGACAGAAGCCGCTTCGGCTGGTATATTATTAGGGCCAAAACAAAGAAGGTACGGCATCCCCGTCCTCACCCGGCGGCCATTTCGCCAGCCGCGGTCAATAAAGGCGCCGCGCCCCCAGGGGGGCAGCAGGCTGTTTTTATGCGTGGATGCTGTGCGTCCGCGCTTTTGCTTTTATACCGCATTTTGATCCGGAGGTGTTTCACATCGCTAACGCCGTTCATCAGATTAACGACGAGATTAATGACAGGGAAGTACGCCTGATCGGCGATCAGGGCGAGCAGCTGGGCATCATGTCCGCTGCCGAGGCGCTGAAGATTGCCGCTGAGCGCGAGATGGACCTGGTCAAAATCGCCCCGGGCTCCAATCCTCCCGTCTGCAAGATCATGGACTACGGCAAGTTCCGCTTCGAGCAGGCGAAGAAGGAGAAGGAGGCCAAGAAGAATCAGCGCGTCATCGAGATCAAGGAGATCCGCATGTCTCCCAGCATCGGCGATAACGACTTCAACACCAAGCTGAAAAACGCCCAGAAGTTCCTGAACGACGGGGACCGGGTGAAGGTCTCCGTGCGCTTTCGCGGCAGGGAGATGGCCCATACCGACCTGGGCGCCCAGTTGCTGAAGGAATTTGCGGAAAAATGCGCGGACATTGCCAATCTGGACAAGGCGGCCAAGCTGGAGGGCAGGAACATGTCCATGTTCCTCTCCCCGAAGCCCCAGGCCCCGGCCAAGAAAGGCGCGAAAGCCAAAGCTCCCAAACCCCCTCAGGCAGAGGGATAAAACTGCAGTAACCCAGTTACGGAAGGAGAAATGATCATGCCCAAACTGAAGACGCACAGTGGTGCGAAGAAGAGATTCAATCTCACCAAAACCGGCAAGGTAAAACGCGCGCACGCCTACAAGAGCCATATCCTCACCAAGAAGGACACCAAGCGCTGCCGCCGCCTGCGCTCCGAGGCTTATGCCGACGTCACCAACCAGGCGACCATCAAAAAAATGATCCCTTATAAATAAGGGCGACGCTCAGATAGGAGGAACCGTAAATGGCAAGAGTTAAAGGCGCAATGATGACGCGCAAGCACAGAAATAAAGTCCTGGGCCTGGCCAAGGGCTATTGGGGCAACAAGTCCCGCCACTTCAAGATGGCCAACCAGCAGCTGATGAAGTCCGGCCGCTACGCCTATGTGGGCCGCAAGCAGAAGAAGAGAGACTTCCGCAAGCTCTGGATCACCCGCATCAGCGCCGGCTGCAAGATGAACGGCATGAACTACTCCAGCTTCATGCACGGCCTGAAGCTGGCCGGGGTGGATATGAACCGCAAGATGCTCTCCGAGACCGCGATTCACGACCCCGCCGCTTTCACCGCTCTCTGCGAGTTGGCGAAGAACGCCCAGTAAAAGACCTTTCATAAAAGAGCATCCCCGCCGCATTTCTGCGGCGGGGATGGTTTTTTAGAAGGAATTGGCCCTTGCCCCGGGCCGGCATTTGTTGTAAAATGGCCCCATGGAAAAGCTTCGGGAGAAAAAACGCGGCCTGGCCGCCATCTTTTGGCTCTGCCCCGTGCGGCATGTGCTGGCGCTGCTCTGTGCCGCGGTCATTGCCGTCCATGTGCTCACCCGGGGGAACCGGGCCCTGAACGCCGCGGTGTCGTCGCGCTTCGTACGCCCGGCGCACCGCTTCCTCTCCACGCTCACGGCCCGCGTCCCCTTTTCGGTGGCGGAGCTGCTGATCGCCCTGGCGGTGCTGGGCCTGCTGGGTTATCTGCTGGCCTCGGTGCTGGCCGCAGTGCGGAAGGGCGGCGTTTGGAGGCGGCTGTACAAGGTCTTTGTCAGCCTGTGCACCGCCGTCCTGGTGTTCTACGGGGGCTTCTGCCTGCTCTGGGGCGCCTATTTCTACGCGGACGACTTTGCCGCCCAGGCGGGGCTGGAGACGGGGGCGGTCAGCGTGGAGCAGCTGAAAACCGTGACCGCCTATTTTGCCGGCCTGGCCAACGAGTACGCCCCCCTGGTCCCCCGGGACGAAAACGGGATCTGCGCCACGGACCGGGCGGCGGTGCTGGAGCGTTCGCCGGAGGTGTACCGCCGGGCGGTGGAGCGCTTCCCCATCCTGGACTGGCCGGAGGTGCCGGCCAAGCCGGTGCTCTGCTCCCGGATCATGAGCTATCTGGATTTCACCGGCTTTTTCTTCCCCTTCACCGCTGAGGCCAATGTGAACACGGACTATCCCCCCAGCCTCTTCGCCTCCACGGTGGCCCACGAGCTGGCCCACCAGCGGGGGGTAGCCAGGGAGCAGGAGGCCAATTTCACCGCGGTGCTGGCCTGCCTGGAATACGGGGACACGGACTATGTGTACTCCGCCTGCCTGCTGGCCTATACCCACCTGGGCAACGCCCTCTATGAGGCGGACCGGGCCGCCTGGGAGGAGGTTTACGGCAGCCTCTGCCCGGAGGTGCTGCGGGATTTCGCCGCCAACCGGGCCTACTGGAGCCGCTTTCAGACCCCGGTGCAGACGGTCTCCAACACCGTGTATGAAAATTTCCTCTACAGCTACGATCAGGACCTGGGCCTGAAGAGCTACGGAGCCTGCGTGGACCTGCTGGTGAACTACTACTACGACATTGCGGCATCTCAATAAAAGAACCGCCCTCGGGCGGTTCTTTTATTGAGATGTTTAGTTTTTCAGGCTGTGGAGCGGGGCGGGGATGCGGCCGCCCCGGGCGATAAACTCGGCGGCGGAGCCCTCGTGCAGGGGCATGACCGGCGCCGAACCCAGCAGGCCGCCGAAGTCCACCCGGTCGCCCACGGTCTTGCCGGCGGCGGGGATGACCCGGACGGCGGTGGTCTTGTTGTTGACCACGCCGATGGCCGCCTCGTCGGCGATGAGGGCGGAGAGGGTCTCCGCCGGAGTGTCGCCGGGAACGGCGATCATGTCCAGCCCCACGGAGCAGACGCAGGTCATAGCTTCCAGCTTGTCAATGCCCAGGGCGCCGGCCTCCACGGCGGAGATCATCCCCGCGTCCTCGGAGACGGGGATGAAAGCGCCGGACAGGCCGCCCACATGGCTGGAGGCCATCACGCCGCCCTTCTTCACCGCGTCGTTCAGAAGGGCCAGGGCCGCGGTGGTGCCGTGCCCGCCGCACTTCTCCAGGCCCATGATCTCCAGGATCTCCGCCACGCTGTCCCCTACGGCGGGGGTGGGGGCCAGGGACAGGTCCACCACGCCGAAGGGCACCCCCAGCCGGCGGGAGGCCTCCTGGGCTACCAGCTGGCCCATGCGGGTGATCTTGAAGGCGGTCTTCTTCACCGTCTCCGCCACCACGTCAAAGGGCTGCCCCTGGCAGGAACGGAGGGCGTGGGCCACCACGCCGGGGCCGGACACGCCCACATTGATGACGCACTCCGGCTCGCCCACCCCGTGGAAGGCGCCGGCCATGAAGGGGTTGTCCTCCACCGCGTTGGCGAAGACCACCAGCTTGGCGCAGCCCAGGGGGCCCAGGGCGGCGGTTTCTTTGATGATCCGGCCCATGAGGGCCACCGCGTCCATGTTGATGCCCGCCCGGGTAGAGGCCACGTTCACGCTGGAGCAGACCAGGTCCGTCTCCGTCAGGGCCCGGGGGATGGAGCGGATCAGCTTCAGATCGCTCTCGGTAAAGCCCTTGTGGGCCAGGGCGGAAAAGCCGCCGATGAAGTTCACGCCCACGGCCTTGGCAGCCCGGTCCAGGGCCCCGGCCAGGGGGACATAGTCCTCCGTCCGGCAGGCGGCGGCCACCAGAGAGATAGGGCTGACGGAAATGCGCTTGTTGACAATGGGGATGCCGAACTCCTGCTCGATGGCACAGCCGGTCTCCACCAGCTTTTCCGCCTTGCGGCAGATCTTGTCGTAGATCCGGGCGCTGCAGGTGTCCACGCTGTCGGAAGCGCAGTCCAGGAGATTGATGCCCATGGTGACGGTGCGCACGTCCAGGTGCTGCTGGTCGATCATCTCGATGGTCTGGATGATCTCGCTGCTGTTGATCAGATAACTCATACGCCGCCCCGCCTCAGATCCTGTGCATGGCTTCAAAGATATCCTGCCGCTGGATGTGGATATCCAGGCTCCGCCGGGCCCCCATATCCCGCAGGAAGCGGGCCAGCTCGTCGAAGGGCAGGGGGCAGTCCGCCAGATCCACCAGCATGATCATGGCGAAATATTCCTGCATCAGGGTTTGGCTGATGTCCAGGATGTTGATTTCCTTCTCGGCCAGAAGGCCGGTCACGTAGGCGGTGATGCCCTTGGAGTCCTGGGCAAAGACGCTGACAATGGCTTTCATAGAGCTCTCCTTTTTTTCAGACGCGAATTCGCTGCAATCAGATAGTTGATATTCAAACTGTAGACAAAGCTTCATTGCCTTCGCCACAGAGCGGCGAAAAAGAATTTAAATCGTTTTTGAGGCAGCTTTGCCGCCTCAAAAACACACTAAGGCGAGCCAAGCGAGCCCTCGCGCCGACCAAACGGGGCGAAGCCCCTGCGATAAGCGCGAGTTTCTCAAATGCGAGCCCAACGAAGTGGGTCGCATTTGAAGCGTGTCGCCTTTTGCGACACGCTCTATTATACAGATCGCGGCGGAAATTTCAACAGAAAAATTCACGGATTTTCCGGCCCGGCCGGCCTTTTCCGCCTTGCGGGAGGGCGGGAAATCTGTTAGTATATTCCTATCATAAAATCTATCCTGAAGAGAGGGCGAGAATATGGACAAACGGGAGATCCGGGAGTTGCTGGAGCAGGTGGCCCGGGGGGAGACCGGCGTGGACGAGGCGCTGCTGCAGCTGAAGATGCAGCCCATCGCCGAAATCGGGGACTACGCCAAGGTGGACCTGCACCGGGGGCTGCGCCAGGGGGTCCCGGAGATCATCTACGGGGCGGGCAAGACCCCGGAGCAGATTCTGGGGATCGCCCGGACCATGCGGGAAAACGGCCAGGAGACGGTGCTGATCACCCGGATGAGCGCCGAGGCTGCGGAGCTTGTGGGAGCGGAGCTGCCGCTGCGCTACGATCCCCGGTCCAAAACCGGGCTGGTGGGACCCCTGCCGGAGCCCACGGGAAAGGGCCTGGTGGTGGTGGCCACCGGGGGCACCAGCGACCTGCCGGTGGCGGAGGAGGCCGCCGTCACCGCGGAGGCCCTGGGCAACCGGGTGACGCGGCTGTACGACGTGGGCGTGTCCGGCATCCACCGGCTTTTGAGCCACATGGAGGAGCTGATGAGCGCCCGGGTCATTGTGGCGGCGGCCGGAATGGAGGGGGCGCTGCCCAGCGTCATCGGCGGCCTGGTGGACTGCCCAGTGATCGCCGTGCCCACCAGCGTGGGCTACGGGGCCTCCCTGGGCGGCGTCGCCGCGCTGCTGAGCATGCTCAACTCCTGTGCCAGCGGCGTGGCGGTGGTGAACATCGACAACGGCTTCGGCGCGGGCTTTATGGCCAGCGTGATCAACCATCTGGACTGACGGGGAGCGGAAACGATGAAGATCTTATACCTTGACTGCTCCATGGGCGCCGCCGGGGACATGCTCATGGGGGCGCTCTACGAGCTCTGCCCGGATAAGGAGGGCTTTCTGAGCCAGCTGAACGCTGCCCTGGGGGGCCTGGCGGAGGTGTCCGCTTTGCCGGACAGCAAGCGGGGCATCCGGGGCACCCATATGCGGGTGTCCGTGGACGGAGAAGAGGAGGGGGCGGCCCCTCCGCAGGAAAAACATCACCACCATCACACCGGCTACGCGCAGCTCCGGGAGCAGATCGGCGCTCTGGACCTGCCGGAGCAGGTGAAGCGGGACGCCGCGGCGGTCTACGAGCTGGTGGCCCAGGCGGAGAGCCAGGTCCACGGCCAGCCCATGGAGCAGATCCATTTTCACGAGCTGGGCTCTATAGACGCCCTGGCGGACGTGCTGGGGGTCTGCCTGCTGCTGTACCGGCTGGCGCCGGAGCGGGTGCTCTGTTCCCCTGTCTGCGTCGGCAGCGGCACGGTGCGCTGCGCCCACGGCCTGCTGCCGGTGCCCGCCCCGGCCACGGAGCTGCTGCTCCGGGGCCTGCCCGTCTATGCGGGGACCGTGCAGGGCGAGCTCTGCACCCCCACGGGGGCGGCCCTTCTGCGGCATTTCGCGGCGGACTTCGGCCCGCTGCCCCTGATGCGGGTGGAGGCCCTGGGCCAGGGCACCGGCACCAAGGATTTTGAGACGGCCAACCTCCTCCGGGCCTTCCTGGGCGAGACGGAAGAACAGACGGCAGAGCTCCTGGAGCTCAGCTGCAATCTGGACGACATGACGGCGGAAGCCGTGGCCTTTGCCATGGAGGAGCTGCTGCAGGCGGGGGCGCTGGACGTGTACACCACGGCCGTGGGCATGAAAAAAGGCCGGCCGGGGCTGATCCTGTCCTGCCTGTGCCGCCCGGCCCAGCGGGAGGAGCTGCTGCGGCTGCTCTTTAAGCACACCAGCACCCTCGGCGTCCGGGAGACCGCCTGCCGCCGGGCGGAGCTGCGGCGGGAGCTCACCACCCGGCAGACGGCGCTGGGCCCGCTGCGCTATAAGCAGGCCCGGGGCTGGGGAGTGAGGCGGGAGAAGCCGGAGTACGAGGATCTGGCCCGGATCGCCCGGGAAAACGGCCTGTCCCTCCGGGAGACGGAGGAGCGGATCGCCGGCGGGTGAAAAGGCCGCTTTTTTCGGCAAAACGGCGGATACTGTTTGACATTCATGCCCCGGTAAGGTACAATAAAAGCAGAAATGTGACAGGTTTTCCCAGGCGGAGCGGCGGGCCTTCTCTGCCCGGAGGCTCCGGCAGTAATTTGATGTGCGCGGCAGCGCGTGGAGGATTGAAATGTACAAAGTAGCGACCAAGCGTTTTCTCAATGACGCGAAGACCATCTGCCTCTTTGAGATCGAAGCCCCGCTGATAGCGCGGCACGCCCAGGCGGGCCAGTTCGTGATCTTCCGCCTGGATGAGCAGGGGGAGCGGGTCCCCGTGTCCGTGGCCGGGTATGACCGGGAAAAGGGCACCGTCACCGTGATGGTCCAGGCCGCCGGGCGCACCACCCGGATGCTCCATACCGTGGAGGAAGGGGACTATATCTCAGACATCGTGGGCCCTCTGGGCAAGGCCACCGAGACGGACGACCTGCAGAAGGTCTGCGTGGTGGGCGGCGGCGTCGGCTGCGCCATCGCGTACCCCATCGCCAAGGAGATGCATGAAAAGGGCATCGAAGTCACCTTTATCGCCGGTTTTCGCAGCGCGGACATTGTGATTTTGAAGGAGGAGCTGAAGGCGGTCTCCGACAAGCTGATCATGTGCACCGACGACGGAACATACGGCGAGAAGGGCTTCACCACCGTGTTCCTGAAAAATGAGATCGAGGCCAACATCGCCGAGGGCAAGCCCCAGTTTGACCGGGTGATCGCCATCGGGCCGGACATCATGATGAAGTTCCTGGCCGATGTGACCCGGCCCTACGGCATCAAGACCATTATTTCCCTGGACCCCATCATGGTGGACGGCACCGGCATGTGCGGCGGCTGCCGGGTGATCGTAGGCGGCGAGACCAAGTTCGCCTGCGTGGACGGGCCGGACTTTGACGCGCATCAGGTGGATTTTGACAGTCTGCTCAAGCGGGCCGCCTTCTACAAGGACGAGCAGGACGAGGCGGCCAAGCACATCTGCAAAATAACGGGAGGCAAGCGCAATGGCTAATATGAAGATGCAGAAAAACCCCATGCCCGAGCAGGACCCGGTTCTGCGGGCCGGGAACTTTGACGAGGTTGCCCTGGGTTACAGTGCCGAGGCCGCCATGGACGAGGCCAAGCGCTGCCTCAGCTGCAAGAACATGCCCTGCCGGAGCGGCTGCCCCGTGTCGGTGCGCATTCCGGAATTCATCGCCAAGGTGGCGGAGGGGGACTTTGAGGCCGCCTATCAGATCGTCACCTCCACCAACTCCCTGCCCGCCGT
The DNA here is from genome assembly GCA_947626315.1 of uncultured Oscillospiraceae bacterium. GTDB lineage: Bacteria > Bacillota > Clostridia > Oscillospirales > Oscillospiraceae > Limivicinus. The sequence goes on from CANQRQ010000011.1 coordinate 62,331, forward strand.
CTGCGGCCGGGTCTGCCCCCAGGAGAAGCAGTGCGAGAGCAAGTGCGTCCGGGGCATCAAGGGGGAGAGCGTGGGCATCGGCCGGCTGGAGCGCTTTGTGGCGGACTGGCACATGGCCAATGCGGAGAAAAAAGATCCCGTCGTTCCCGCCTCCAACGGGCACAGGATCGCCGTGGTGGGCTCCGGCCCCGCGGGCCTGACCTGCGCGGGGGACCTGCGGAAGCTGGGCTATGACGTGACCGTGTTCGAGGCCTTCCACAAGTCCGGCGGCGTGCTGGTGTACGGCATCCCCCAGTTCCGTCTGCCCAAGGAGATCGTGGCGGCGGAGATCGAGAACCTGCAGGCTATGGGCGTGAAGATCGTCAACAACGCCATCGTGGGCAAGAGCGAGACCGTGGACGAGCTGTTTGAGGACGGCTTTGAGGCCGTGTTCATCGGCTCCGGCGCGGGTCTGCCCCAGTTCCTGCATATCCCCGGGGAGAATCTGCTGGGCGTGTACTCTGCCAACGAGCTGCTGACCCGGGTGAACCTGATGAAGGCCTACCGGGACGACTATGACACCCCCATCAAACACTTCCACCGGGTCGCCGTGGTGGGCGCGGGCAACGTGGCCATGGACGCGGCCCGGGTCGCCAAGCGCCTGGGGGCCGAGCATGTGTTCATCGCCTACCGCCGGGGCCGGGACGAGCTGCCCGCCCGGAAGGAAGAGGTGGAGCACGCGGAGGCCGAGGGGATCGAGTTTCAGCTGCTCAACAACCCCACCCGCATCCTGGGCGGGGAGGACGGCCATGTGACCGGCATCGAGCTCCAGCGCCAGGAGCTGGGCGAGCCGGACGCCAAGGGCCGCCGCAGCCCGGTGCCTGTGCCCGGCAGCGAGTGGGTCCTGGAGGTGGACACGGTGGTGATCGCCATCGGCACCAGCCCCAACCCCCTGATCCGGAACACCACCCACGGCCTGACCTTTACCCGCAAGGGCGGCATCGAGGCGGACGAGGGCGGCAAGACCGCCCGTGAGGGCGTCTTTGCCGGGGGTGACGCGGTCACCGGCTCGGCCACGGTGATCCTGGCCATGGGCGCGGGCAAGGCCGGCGCCAAGAGCATCGACGAGTACATCAAGAGCAAGAAGTAACCATAGATTCCATAGGGGCTGCAGCAAAATGCTTTTTTGCTGCGGCCCCTTTTTTACCCGGAAGGGCTTTTATTTTAGCTCTGTTTAAGGTATAATATAAAATACTGTTTTTAGGGGAACGGGGATTTCCTCCCCGCCGTGGAAATACCGGATAATAAGCTTTTGCCGAGGAGTTGGAAAAATGTCCGAGAGAATACAGGACCCGCGGGAGCGGAGCTGGGCCAGGGTGCACGTGGTCTGCGTCTTCCTGCTGCTGGTCTTTCATGTGTACGAGCCGGTGAATGTCTACCTGTGGGAGACGGTGAAGACCAGCTATCTGGCCATAGGGACGCCGGTTCTGATCGCTTTTTATTATTATTTCCGGCGGCTGAACGGGGGGCCGGAGCTGCGTCTGATGACCTTCTATGCCCTCTGGTTCTACATCACCAGGGTCCTGAACGGGGACCTTTGGCTCCGGGAGGAGCTGGGCCTGGTGCGGGAGATGGCGGTGTGCGCGGTGATCCTGCCGGTGGGCCTGCTTTTAAACGGCGACGGGCGGCGGAGCTTCCTCAACTGGGTCAGCGCCCTGATCGGCGGCTTTTACTCTGTCCTGGGCGTCCTGGGCCTCTATGCTTCTTTCACAAAGCACTATCTCTACAACCCGGTGACCGGGACCTCTGTTGCCGGCCTGGTGCCCAACAGCTTCCCCGGGCAGATCGGCATTATTGATCTGAACGTCAATATCAGCAGCCTGCTGTTTTTCCTGATGTTCTTCCTGATGCTGTTCCAGTTTTTCGCCTGCCGGAACAAGCTCTGGCGCATTCCGATCGTCCTGGCCGCGGCGGTGGACTATCTGCTGTTGGTCTTCGCCTACAGCCGGAACATCATGATCACCTTCTCCCTCTGTCTGGCCATGGCGCTGGTGCTGATCGCCCGGACCTATCTGCCGGTAAAGGGGAGGGCGCGGCAGGCGGCGCAGGTCCTGGTGATCCTGGCCCTTGCGGCGCCGCTGTGCTATAAGAGCTTTGACCTGACCCGGCAGATCTATGTGCGGATCGAGCAGCGCCTCCCGGCGGAGGAGAGCGCGCCGGAGGCCGCCCCGGCTCCAAGCCCCGCGGACGCCCCGGCGGAAACCGCTGACCCGGAGCAGCCGGAGGCGGTGCCCGCTGCCAATGTGGATACCCGGGATCTGGGGGAGAGCCTGTCCACCCTGTCCGGCCGGACGGACATTTTCCGGGGCGAGCTGATCACCATCCAGCAGGAGCCGATCCGCCTGCTGCGGGGCTCCCTGTACGACCATGTGATGGATATCGTCAACCAGAATATCCGCTGGCCCCATCTGCATCTGCACAATTTCCTGCTCCAGACCCTGGGGCTCACGGGCCTTGTGGGCTTCGCACTGGTGCTGGCCTTCTGCGTGCTGCTGGTGCTCCGCATGGTCCGGGTGTTCTTCTCGCCCGACCCCCGGCTCAGCCTGCCGGAGCGGCTGCTGACGGTGCCGGTCTCCGGTACGCTGCTCTACGGGATGCTGGAGATCCCCGCGTTTGGTCAGGTGGATGTGCGCTCCTATCTCTTCTTCGCGCTGACGGGGATTTTCCTGGGCGTCTCCTATGAGCTGTTTCCGCCCAGGCACGAAAAGCCGGTTCTTCTGAAAAACAGAGCGCCGTCAAGGCGGCGGGGGAGGATCTCATGAGTATCCTGTTGGTTTTCCTGGCTGTCGCGCTGGCCGCGGCGGCCCTGACGGTGGCCCTGGCGGGGGCGGCCCTTTGGCAGGGACTGCTGCTGGGCCTGGGGGTCTACCTGCTGCTGCACGTGCTGTGCCTGCTGTTCCTGTACGCGGCGGCTCTGACGGTGGACCGGGACAAGCCCCTGGAGCGGCAGAACGCCCTGTGCCGGGCCGGCTGCGGCGTGGTGATCGGGGCCCTCAACGCCTACAGCGGCCTGCGTCCCCATCTCAGCGGCCTGGAGAAGCTGCCGGAGGACCGGCGCTTCCTGCTGGTGTGCAATCACCGCTCCATGTTTGACCCCTGCCTGATCATCGACAGGCTGCGGCGCTGGAACATTTCCTTTATCTCCAAGCCCTCCAACCTGCAGATCCCCGTCATCGGCCGTATCGCCTACGCGGCGGGCTTTCTGCCCATCGACCGGGAGAACGACCGGAACGCCCTGCGCACCATCCTCCAGGCGGCGGACTATCTGAAGCGGGGGGTCTGCTCCATGGCGGTGTACCCGGAGGGCACCCGCAGCCGGGCGGGGGAGATGCTCCCCTTCCACCCGGGCTGCTTCAAGATCGCCCAGCGGGCGGGGGCGCCCCTGGTGATCGCGGCGGTATGGGGCACGGAGCGGGTCAAGGGGAACCTGCCCCTCCGGCGGACGGACGTGTACCTGGAAATCCTGGAGGTGCTGGAGCCGGAGCGGCTCAAGGCCATGAGCACCAACGAGCTGGCGGAGTACAGCCGGGACCTGATCGCCCGGCGGCTCAGCGAGACGGACTGAGGGAAACGGATGAAGCGGACAGCTTTGGTGACGGGTTCCTCCCGTGGGATCGGCGCGGCCACAGCCGCCGCCCTGGCCCGGGAAGGCTACGCCGTCTGCATCAATTACATACGGCAGCGGGAGAAGGCGGAGGCCCTGGCGGCCCGGCTGCGGAGCGAGGGCTGCCAGACCCTGGTCTGCCAGGCGGACGTGTCCGACCCGGAGGCGGTCCAGGCCATGGTGCGCCGGACGGAGCGGGAGCTGGGGCCGGTGACGCTGCTGGTCAACAACGCGGGCATCGCCGGGCAGATGCAGTTTCAGGACATCGCCCCGGAGAGCTGGCGGAGGATGTTCGACGTGAATCTGGGCGGCTGCTTCAACTGCGTCCAGGCGGTGCTGCCCCATATGCTCCATGAGCACGCGGGCTGCATCATCAACCTGAGCTCCGTCTGGGGGACCCACGGGGCCTCCTGCGAGTCGGCGTATTCCTCCACAAAGCACGCCATTGTGGGCCTGACCAAGTCCCTGGCGGCGGAGCTGGCCCCCAGCGGCATCCGGGTCAACTGTGTGGCCCCCGGCGTTATTGACACGGACATGGTGCAGGTCCTGGGCCGAGAGACCCTGGACCAGCTGGCCCAGGAGATCCCCCTGGGCCGCCTGGGCCGGCCGGAGGAGATCGCCCAGGCGGTGGTCTACCTGGCCGGAGCCAGCTACACCACCGGCCAGGTGCTCACGGTGGACGGGGGCTTCATGCCCTGAAAAAATCGGACGGGCTGTGTATAATTTCACACGCAGGTTGGGAGAATATTGTCAGCACCCTACATACACTGTATTGGGCGACACTTTTCCGGAGTGTGAAAAACAGCATGGTCAAACGAGGAGATATCTATTACGCGGACCTGAGCCCGGTCGTGGGCAGCGAGCAGGGGGGCATGCGCCCTGTGCTCATCGTGCAGAACGACACGGGCAACCGGCACAGCCCCACCGTGATTGCCGCCGCCATCACCAGCCAGACCGGCAAAGCCCGTCTGCCCACCCATATCGAGCTGTCCGGGCAGAGCGTGGGGCTGAACCGGGACAGCGTCATCCTGCTGGAGCAGATCCGCACCATCGACAAGTCCCGCCTGCGGGAGCGCATGGGGAAGCTGGATTCCGCCACTATGAGCGCGGTGGACAGCGCCCTGGCCGTGAGCTTCGGGCTGGGGTAAAAAGCCCTGGGAAATTTTCAAAAAAGAGCATAAGTTTATCGCCCTGCTCATATCTATGAGCAGGGCGTCAGACTATAGAGAAGGCTTCACACCCTTCGCCGCAGAGCGGCGAAGAGAATTTAAATCGTTTTTGAGGCAGCTTTGCCGCCTCAAAAACACTCTAAGGCGAGCAAGGCGAGCCCTCGCGCCGACCAAACGGGGCGAAGCCCCTGCGATCAGCGCGAGTAACTCAAATGCGAGCCCAGCGAAGCGGGTCGCATTTGAAGCGTGTCGCTTTTTGCGACACGCTCTCACCCTGCTCATATCTATGAGCAGGGCGTTTTTGCGTTCGAACGGGCAGAGGAGGGACAAACTTGCGCTATCCCATATGGCAGGGCGGGATCCGGGCGGGGGAGCTTACGGTCCGCCGGGAGGGGCTGTACACGGTCTTTGAGGCCAGGCTGCCGCCCTCCCGGGACCTGACCCGGCTCTGGGTGGCCGGCGGGGGCCGGAGCGCCTGCTTAGGGCTGATGGAGCCGGGGGAGGAGGGCCTGCGGCTCTGCCGCCGCCTGTCCACCGCGGCTCAGCGGGACTTTCCGGAGCCCCTGGAATACGCCTGCACGGAGCCGCCCGCGGAGCCGGGCGGCGAAGAAGCGGAGCCGGAGAGGGAAGAGCCAGCCGGAGAAGCGGAGGAGGGCCTGCTGTGGTTTGCCGGGCCGGACGGCAGCCTGAGCGCTTATGACGGCCGGGGCCGGCTGCTGGCCCTGCCGGCGGCGCTGCGCCGTGTGCCGCCGGGGGCCCGGCTGGCGCGGATCCAGGGCAGGGAGTATTTGGTATTTCGCTCTTGAGAATAGAGGCGGAAAGCGGTATAATAGAGATACATAAAAACGGAAGATTCTAAGGAAACGCTAATTAAATCGAAGTGTGCAGATGGGCGAGATGATTTTTTGCCAGATGAAGGCGAAAAATCGCCGCTATACTTTGTGTATAACAAGATTTTGAGACAAAATATGGCGGGAAATCAGCCGTCCAGATGTGCGCGGCGATTTATTCAACGTTTCCTAAAGAAAGGAGAGACAGAAATGCGTATGACAGATCTGATCGCCGTCAAGAGAGACGGCGGCGAGCTGACCACGGAGCAGATCGATTTTATGATCCAGGCCTATACCCGGGGCGAGATCCCGGACTATCAGATGTCCGCCATGTGCATGGCCATTTTGCTCAGGGGCATGAACGACCGGGAGACCCTGGACATGACCATGTCCATGATGCACTCCGGCGAGGTAATGGACCTGAGCCGGATTAAGGGTCTGAAGGCCGACAAGCACTCCACCGGCGGCGTGGGGGACAAGACCAGCCTGGTCCTCTGCCCCATGGCGGCGGCCTGCGGGCTGAAGATCGCCAAAATGTCCGGCCGGGGCCTGGGGCACACCGGCGGCACCCTGGACAAGCTGGAGAGCTTTCCCGGCTTCCAGGTGGGCATCTCGGAGGAGCGGTTTTTTGAGAACGTGAACAAGACCGGCCTGGCCATCATCGGCCAGACGGCGGACCTGGTCCCGGCGGACAAGAAGCTCTACGCCCTGCGGGATGTGACGGGGACGGTCCCCTCCGTCCCCCTGATCGTCAGCTCCATCATGTCCAAGAAGCTGGCCTCCGGCGCGGACATCCTGGTGCTGGACGTGAAGTGCGGCAGTGGAGCCTTCATGAAGACGGTGGAGGAGGCCCGGGAGCTGGCCCGGGGCCTGACCCGGATCGGCCGCCTGGCCCAGCGGCGCTGCGCCGCCGTGATCACGGACATGGACCAGCCTCTGGGCTGGGCCGTAGGCAACGCCCTGGAGGTGAAGGAGGCGCTGGCCGTTCTGCGGGGTGAGCAGGAGGGGGACCTCCTGGAGCTCTGCCTCACTCTGGGCGGCCTGATGCTGACGGAGGCCGGCCTGGCGGAGGATATGGCCGGGGCCCGGGAGCAGCTCCTGGCCGCTGTCCGGGAGGGCCGGGCCTTGAAAAAGCTGGCGGAGCTGGTGGAGGCTCAGGGCGGGGACAGCCGGGCGGTTTACGATCCTTCCCTCCTGCCCCAGGCCCCGGTGGTCCTCCCCGTTCCCGCGGAGCGGGCAGGCACGGTCAGCCGGATCGAGGCGGAGAAGGTGGGCCTGGTGTCCATGCACCTGGGCGGCGGCCGGGTGGACAAGGAGAGCGTCATCGACCTGTCCGTAGGCGTCGTCCTGGCGAAAAAGCTGGGGGACCGGGTGGAGCCGGGGGAGAGCCTGGCGGAGATCCACGCCCCCTCCGAAGAGAAGGCGGAGGAGGCAGCGCAGCTTCTGCGGCAGTGCTTCTCCTTCTCCGACACCCCGGTGACCCGTCCCGCCTTTATCAAAGATATCGTACGATAACCTCCATAAACATCAGGCGCTCCCCGCGAAAGCGGGGAGCGCCTGATGTTTATGGTACCTGTCTTTATTCGCCCTGGTGGGCCTGGATGTACTCCGAGACGGGGCGGTAGGTGAGAGTGGAAAAATCCATGTTGTCGTCCAGGTAGCCGCCCAGACCGGTGTTTTCAAAGTGCCACCACTCAGTCTCAATGGTGCCAAAGCCGAAGGAGGTCATCACGTTGGTCATGTAGTCCACGTTCTGCCGGGCCGTCTCCGACCACTGGCCGCTGTTGAAGCGGCAGGCGTCGGGGGCAAAGGTGTGCATGGGGGTGGGCATCTCCAATTCCTCCCCGGTGGCCATGTTCACCAGGGACATGTCCACCGCACGGCCCAGCTGGTGCCAGGAGCGGCCCAGGTAGGGGTTGGCGATGTACCAGGAGCTCTGCACAATGTCGTAGAGCTTGAACTGGGCGGATTTGGGCCGGTAGGCGTCATAGATCTTGATGGTGTAGCCGTCGTTCTGGAAGCGCTCCAGCGCCTGGGCCAGCATGTTGGCGGTGTTCTCCTCCAGCAGCGGGATAGCAGGGTACATGGCCTCGCCGGTGATGTTGTTAGGGGAGGCGAAGAGCATCTCAAACTCCATGCTGGGCAGGAAGACCCGCAGATCCACCGCCCCGGGCAGGTCCACATAGGTCTTGTCAGAGGACAGGGACTTGGAGGCGAAGTAGAGGCAGCTGCCGTCCGCCATCTGGCAGAGGTAGTCGTCCCCGTCCCGGCCCAGGACCGTCAGCTCCGTGCCGAAGGGGACGCTGGCCAGGACCGGGGCGCTGTCGCCCGGCAGGAAACGGCCGCTGAGCCCGTTGCCGGCCATGCAGATCACGCTGTGGTCCGCCGAGGGCAGGAAGCTCTCCGCCGGCTCAAAGCTGGGGGAGGCGCGGTAGGCCTCCAGCCGCTCGGCCTCCCGCTGGCTCTGCACCGCCTCGTCCTGGGCGTCCAGGTACCAGTCATGCACCCAGACCAGGGAATTGTCGGCCAGGGCCAGACGGGTGAAATCCCCGCTCTTTTCCACAAAGGTCCCTGCGGTGCCCGCGGCCAGACCCGGCTGGCCCGGCTCCGGGAAGGAGGAGCCGGCGCTGTTGTAGGGGCAGTTGTCCACCCGGACCGTGTAGAGCACGGGCTCGGACGTCTCCTCCGCCTCGACGACCACGGCCTCTCCCTCGCCCGGGGTGGGGCTGGCGTCCGGATCGGGCAGATCCGGCAAGTCCGGCAGATCCGGCAGCTGGCAGGCGCAGAGCCCCAGCAGCAGGGCGGCGCAGAGGCAGAATAACAGAAGCTTTTTCAAATTCATTTTGTACTCCATTTTGCCGTTTTCCGGCAGGGTGGGAAATCTTTTTTGCTGTGAATATCAGACGTCCGGGGCAGGAAAAAGTTTCCTATACCGTGTATTTCCAGCGGGTGGAATAGGCCGGCGTCATCATGAACAGGTCCGGGGTCTCCAGCTCCGGGTTGTCCAGATAGGTCCACTGCACCTCCGGGTCGCAGATGCGCCGCTCCCCGTCCACCGTGAACTCCACCCAGGCATGGTAGAGATAGTTCTTGCCGTAAAGGCCGCTGATCAGCGTGGGCTCAAAGCCCATGGCCCGGGCCAGCTCATAGAAGGAGCCCGCGAAGCCGTAGCAGTTGTTATAGCCGGTGGAGAGCATGACATAGGCCTCTTCCTCCGCCCAGCTCACGTCGCCCCGCTCATAATGATTGCCCTTTACATAGGTGAAGGTGTTCACCGTGTAGTCAAAGGCGGCCCGGAGCTTCTCCATGTCGTCCATGTCCTCGGTGATGATTTCGGCCAGCACCTGCTGCACCAGCTCGTCCAGCTCGGGCATGCCGCTGGTGAAGCGGCCGTCGGGGCCGAAGGTAAAGCCGTCCACGCTGTCGTCGGTCACCAGGTAGCCGTCCTCTCCCACGCAGTACATCTCCGTGCCGATGAAGAAGCGGCCCGGCTCCGCCTGAAAGACGAAGGGCTGGGAACTCTGCCAGGTCTCCTGGCCGGTCTCAGAGTAGGACGCTGTGTGGGGCACGGCGGCCTCCAGCACCTCCAGATACAGAGGGTGATCCGGGGGCAGGTCCGGCAGGACGCCCGCCTGCTCCTGCGACAGCTGCAGCCCCTTGCCCCGGCCTAAAATCCGGTTGAAAAGCGCGGCGGCCTCCGCCCGGCTCAGGCTGTTGTTGGGCTCCAGGGGGGTCTCCGGCCCGTAGTCCACCCAGCCCCTGGCGGCGGCGGTGCAGAAGAGGGCATAGTCCGGGTCCCGCACGGACACATCGTCAAAGCTGTAGAGCAGGGTATAGGGGGATTCCGGATCGTCCGGGTCCACGCCCTCCTCATAGACGGCGATCTCCTCCCAGTCCAGCAGGGGGATGAAGGCCCCCGCCATAGCCAGCAGCTCCCGCCGGGTGACGGGCTCCTCCGGCCGGAAACGGTCCCCGGTGAAGACGCCCAGACTCTTCAGCTCGGCGGTGGCCCCGGCGTAGGCGGCGGTGCGCTCCACGTCGCTGTAATTGTCCCCCAGCGGCAGGTCGACAGAGAGGAAGGAGCACAGGATCTCCGCGGCCTCCCCCCGGAGCAGAGGCTCGTCCGGCTGGATGAAGCCCCGCTGGTCGGGACTGAGATAGGCCATGTGCCCGCCGGCGCCCAGCACGGGCATCATCCGGGCGGTAAACGCGGTGTCCTCATAGATGGGGCAGTCCTCCAGAGAGAGGAGAGCGCCCTCCGCGTCCTCCCAGCCGATGAAGGTCTGGCCCTCCTGGACAGGCTCCGGGGCCTTGTTCGCCGTCCGGCCCCGGAGCACCAGCTCCGTCCTGGTCTTGCCGTCCGGCAGCCGGTAGCGGACCTGAAAGAGACCGAAGTGGACAAAGGCCGCCGCCAGGCCCACAAAGACCAGCCCCATCAGCACGCACAGAAGCGTGGTGACGGAGAAGCGCCTGGGCGGCCGCTCCGGCCTGTCAGGGGCGCGCCGAGGCGGCTCCGTCGGCCTGGAAGCAGGCCGCTCCACCCGCTCCGGCGGGCGGCTCTGCCTCCGGGCCGGCGTTTGCTGCGCAGTTGGCCGCCGGGGCGGAGCCTGCTGCGCCCCTGGCGCGGCAGGCTGCCGCTCCGGGCGTTTGGCACGGTCCGGAACCGGCTCTCTCTGCGGCCGCTCCGGCGCCTCGTGGCCGCCCCGGCTCCCCCGGCTCTTCGGGGGCGCGGCGTGGGCCCCGCCTTTGGCGTGGGCGCCGCCGGAACTAACGAACGACATTGACTGTCTCCACGCCGTTTTCCCGGTAGGTGTAGACGGTGAAGCCCTCGTAAATCAGCTCCCCATCCTCACCGGGGCCCAGACAGCTGGGGCCGTAGTCGGCGCTGTCCGGCTCTCCAATGGCGGCGTACAGCTCCTCCACCGGCCGGGTCACGAAGCTCTCGGCGATGGCCTTCAGGTCCTCCGGGGTGGCCGGGATCGCGGAGTCGGGCACCTCCCCGTCCACCGGGGAGTCGGTCACCTTGGGGGTGGGCAGGCCGGCCTCGGGCTGAGCGGTCTCAGCTGCCGGGGTGACCACCACCGGCGCGATGGGGGAGCTCTCGTCCCCGGAGCCGGACTTGGAGCCGCAGGCGGCCAGAGACAGGGCCAGGGCCAGCAGCAGGAGCACGGAAAGAAGTCGTCTCATGATTCTTTACCTCTGTCTGTAAATGTTTTCTCTATTCTTTCGCTGCGCAGGGCCAAAGACTTTGGCCGCCGCAGGAGAGAGCCAAGGAAGCGCTGGACAGCTGCCCGGCGGGGACCCAGGCGGAAAAGCCGGGCGCGCCGGCCCCGTCCAGGGTGGTCAGGGCCTCGTACCAGCGTTCCCCCACCTGGAGGAGCAGCGGCCCTGCCGGTTCCTCCGGACAGGCGCCGGAGACGCAGACCAGGCCTTCGGTCCCCTCGGAGCCGGGCCGGAGCGCCACCGGGACCGGACTGCCCTCCGCCTCCCGCAGGCCGGACGGCGCCGGACGCTCCGGGGCGGGGAACACGGCGGGCTGGCTGAGAAGCCAGGGGATGTTCCGCTCCACCAGCTCAAGGAGCACCGTGTCCGCCGAAAGCTCGCCGATCCGGGTCAGATCCCAGGCCGCCTGACGGGAGAACAGGGCCTCGCCGAAGTCTTCCGCCAGATAGGGATAGAGGGCGGCGCCGAAGGAGTCCCGGTAGCAGAGCAGGCTGCCGCTGCCTTCGGAGTGGCTGCGGATGCTGATGGCGTCGCCGCCGTTGGGGTCCCGGTCGGTGCTGTAGCGAAAGGCCATGGACACGTCCGCCTCCGTCCGCTTTCCGGCGGGGTAGAGCATCTCATACAGATCCCCTAAGTGCTCCGCCGGAGCGGGGAAGGGGCCGGCAAAATAAGCCCGGTCCCGCCCCAGGGCGGCCAGCAGCCTGTCCGCCGCCAGGGCCGCGCCCCGGTTGGTCCAGTGGGAATCCGTCTCGTAATACAAAACCTCGTCCTGCCCCCGGAAGGCGGCAAACAGGTCCGCGTAGGGGACCCCCTCCACCGCCAGAAAGGCGGGGAGCCGGGAGGCGTTGGAGCCGCTTCCGGCGGGGATATAATCCGGCATCCGCTCCGGGTACAGGCTGTTTTTGTTGGGGGCCAGGGTGAAGAGAAAGGCTGCGCCCCGGCTTTCGGCGTATTCCGCCATCAGCGCCAGGTTCCGGGCGGCGCTTTGCAGCTGCCCGTCCGTCAGGCCCCGGCCCATATAGTCGTCCAGGGTCTCGGCATAGTAGAGCCAGCCGTCCTGCCCCAGAACCACCTGCTCCTCCACGGAAGTGTGCAGCAGCCGGGCGTTGAGCCAGGCCCAGGCGGTGACAAACTCCTGCCGGAGGGCGAAGCGGTCCCCGATATAGTCGGAGAAATCCGAGAGGAAAGCGGCGTTGAAGCTGCCGTCCGGCTCCGTCAGCCGGGGGCGCGGGGTCAGGATCTCGTTGGCAGAGGGCTGCGCCTCCCCAAACACGGCCAGACCCAGCACCGGGAGAAGCAGGAGCAGCAGGAAGAGGGCAATGTACAGAAGGCTTCCGAATTTTTTCATCGCTGCCGCCCCCTTTAAAACTGAAAGTAGATAAAGGGGTTAAAGCCCCCGAAGGACAGGTTCAGCATGCACAGCAGCAACAGAACCAGGCTGGCGGCCCGGCCGGCCAAGCCCAGCGCCGCCTGCCTTTTTTCGGAGAGCCCGGCGCACCGGGTTTTGAGCCGGGGCGTCAGCTCCCCGCAGGCCAGCACCGAGAGCAGCAGGAGGAGCAGATTGGCCGGCGGGAGCAGAGAGCGGAGCAGATAGCTGCCGTAGGCGGTGGCCGGGGCGGAGAACATGGCCCCGATATAGGCCAGGGCCGCGCCCAGGGAATCCGCCCGGAAGAGGACGAACAGCAGCGTCACGGCCAGGAGCGTATAGACCCGGCAGAGCAGCCGGCCCAGCCGGGACCGGCTCAGCCGCTCCGTGGGCAGCAGGCCCAGATCCTCCAGGCAGGTCAGCGCCCCGTGGACCAGGCCCCAGACCAGAAAGGTCCAGTTGGCCCCGTGCCAGATGCCGGTGCAGAGAAAGACCAGCATCCTGTTCAGGAGGGTCCGGGCCCTGCCCCGGCGGTTGCCGCCCAGGGGGATGTACAGATACTCCCGGAACCAGGTGGACAGGGAGATGTGCCAGCGCCGCCAGAAATCCCGGATGGAGAGGGCGGCGTAGGGATAGCGGAAGTTTTCCTTTATGGTAAAGCCAAACAGGTGGCCCATGCCGATGGCCATGTCACTGTAGCCGCTGAAATCAAAGTAAATCTGCAGGGTATAGCAGACGCCGCCCAGCCAGGCCAGGCGCCAGTCCAACGCTCCGGCGGGCAGCAGCTCGTTGAACATCCGGTCCGCGATCAGCCCGGCGGTGTTGGCAAGGAGCAGCTTCTTGGCCAGGCCCAGGATGAAACGGCGGACGCCGTCCGCCGCCTCTTCGGCCGTGGCCTGCCGCCGGTCGATCTGCCCGGCAATGTCGTGATACTTCACGATGGGCCCGGCGATCAGCTGGGGGAAAAAGGAGATGTAGAGCAGGACCTTCAGAAAGCTGCGGCTGCCGGAGTCCCTGTCCCGGTAGACGTCGATCACGTAGCTCAGGCCCTGGAAGGTGAAAAAGGAGATGCCGATGGGCAGCTCGATCCCCGGCAGGGGGAGCGCCAGGCCCAGCAGCGCGTTGAGGTTGGCCAGGAGAAAGTCCGTGTACTTAAAGACGCAGAGGACCCCCAGGTTCAGCGCCGCCGCCCCGGCCAGCACCGCGCCGCGCCGGCGAAGCCTGGACTGGAGCAGGCGGCCGGCAGTATAGTTGACCGCCACCGAGGCCAGGAAAAGGGGCACGTAGGCCAGCTGCCCGAAGGCGTAGAACACAAGGCTGGCCAGGGCCAGCCAGGCGTTTTTCAGTTTTATACCGGGCAGCAGCCGGTACACAAGGAACACGGCCGGCAGAAAGCAGAAGAGAAAAACGGCCGAACTGAAAACCAAGGCGAATCCTACCCCCTATGCGAGAATGGGCCGGAGACCGGCGGTCAGACGGTGTGGGAGCGCAGATAGGTCAAAATCGCCGAAATGCCGGCGGAGTTGAGGGTCTTGCCGTTGGAGGAGGCGTAGTCCATAAAGAGCGTGCCCGAGCTGTCGGACACGGCGGAGGCCACGTCCGCGTACCAGACGCCGTTGTTGGTGCAGACCTCCCGAAGCCAGTCGTTGGCGCTGCTCACCAGCTCCGCGGTCAGCCCGTCGCTGCCGGTGTAGCCGGTGGTCACGGAGGTGATGGAGCAGCAGACAAGCTTTGTGTCCGGACTGGCGGAGCGGAGGGAGCTGATCAGGCTGCTGTAGTTGGCGATGAAGTCCTCCCGGTTGGTCTCAGCCAGGCTGTCACAGCCCAGAGAGATGACCAGGATGCGGGGCTTGGCCGCCATGGCGGCGGTGGCGGCGGGGACCTCCGTGCCGTCCGCCGGGTATTTGATGACGCACTGGGCGATATCCGCGGCGGGGATGTTCCCCGCGCTGCTGCCCCAGACCTGGGTGGTGGCCATGCCCGCGCTGAGCAGGCCGTAATCCCGCAGGCCGATCAGGGCGCTGTCGCACAGGAAGGTGAGGGAGTCGATATAGGCCTGGCCGCCGTCCTCCGTCTCCTCCAGGGTCAGCAGCGTGCCGCTGCCGGGGACGGTGACCAGCGGCTCCTCCGACTGGTCGGGGGAGGAGAGCTCCTGCACCTGGCCGCTGCCGTCATAGCGGACGGCGGAGGCGAAAATCAGGCCCACGGCCAGAGCGCCCAGGCATACCACGATCCCCACCGCCCAGATGATGTTTTTCAGGGCCGCCATTTTTCCGAACATAGTCGTACCTCTCCCGCCGGGCGGCGCGCGCCCGTTTTTATACGCATACCATAGGAATACCCGCCCGCCGCGCGGCGGGCGGGTGAGGGGCTGTAGCAAAACGGCCCAGGAAAAAACAACACCGAGGACTGAAGAAACAGTAAACTGTACCCTGCAGAATGGACACTCGCAGTTTAGGGAAGCCCTGAGCTTCGGACAGGAAGATTAGGGATATGCC
>CANQRQ010000012.1 GCA_947626315.1 uncultured Oscillospiraceae bacterium
GACAGCATCACGCTGACCGGCGGCTGCGCGAAGAACGACGGTCTGAAGGAGGCCATTGAGCACGTGCTGAAGCTGAAAGTGGTGGAGCTGAAGACCGACCCGCAGCTGATGGGCGCGCTGGGCGCCGCCGAGTATGCCCGCCAGAAAGGCCAGGCCAAAAAGTAAGAGGCCTATAAAAAATCAACCCCCGGAGCCAACAGGCTCCGGGGGATTTGTATGTATTTTGGCCTGCTTACCGCGGCTCTCCGGCGGAGGCTGTTTCATCCTCGTCGAAAAGCGCCTGGGCCAGGTCGATAAAATCCGCAGCATAGGCGGGCAGGTAGCTCCCCTTCCGATAGGCGGCCACAAAGTCCGAGCAGGTTTTGGGCTCGCCAAAGCTGTACCGGTCGATGGGCAGGTTCGTGGCGTGGTGGCGCAGGTGGGTCTCAAAGATGAAGGAGACCCCGTAGCCCACGGCCACCAGGTTGATAATGGCGGACATGTTGCTGGTGACCATCACATCCGCAAAGTCCAGATTGTTCTCCCGGAGATAGTCGTCCACGATCTGACGGGTGCGCTGCTCCGGCATCAGCTGCAGCAGCCGCTCCCCCTTCAGCAGGGCCGTGTCCAGCCTTTGGTAGCGGCTGGCCGGATTCGGCTGGGCGAAGCGGGCGAGGGGGTGGCCCTTGCAGGTGCAGATCAGCATCTCCTCCCGGGCCAGGGTCCTGTATTCGATCTGGGGGTGCAGGGTGTTGGGCTTGCTGTAGAAGGCCACGTCCACCTGCCCGTCCAGCAGCCGGACGTCGTTAGCGGAGGAGTGGCCCTCAAAAATGTTCACCTTCACGTGGGGATAGCGCTTCTGGAAGGCGGGCAGGGTGTAGGGCAGCATGTAGGCACAGCGCATGGGCGGGAAGGCCACGTTCAGCACACCCACGTCCCGCTTGATAATGTCCGCCAGCTCCACGTCCAGGTCATTTTTCAGCTGGAGGATCTGCCGGGCCTTCTCCACATAGCGCTCGCCCGCGTAGGTGAGGATATACTTGTGCCCCAGCTTCCGGAAGAGCTTCAGGTCCAGCTCCCGCTCCAGCGAGATCAGAAAGCTGCTTAGGGTGGGCTGGCTCACATAGAGCGACTCTGCCGCCCGGGTGATGTTCTGATATTTGGCGATGGCCAGAACATAGGTCAGTTCCCGAAAGTCCATAGGAAGGCCTCCCTTTTGTTTTAGGTTTCCTGTCCGCCGTCCGGCCTCCGGGCCGCGCCGGGCAGCGCCCGGATCAGATAGAGGGCGTAGGCGGCGGCGAGGGCGGACGCAAGCAGGGTCAGAAAGAGCTGCTTTTCCGCCGTCAGCCCCGCCCCGTCCGTAAAGACGCTGGCCGCGTTGAGCGCCCCGTGGGCGGCGATGCAGGGGAGCAGGCTCCCGCTCAGGTGAAACAGCAGGACGAACAGAAAGCCGGTCACGGTGGCCAGCAGGACCTGGCACAGGACGGCGGCCGGGGGCGTCCCGCTGCCGTTGAACAGATTCAGCAGATGCCCCAGGCCGAAGGCGGCGCTGGAGACGAGAACGGCGGCCTTTACGCTGCGCTCCGCCAGGGCCTTAAAGAGAAAGCCCCGGAAGAGAAGCTCCTCCATAAAGCCCACGCAGAGCATGCAGCAGACGGTACACACCATGTCCGCCGTCGGGAGACGGACCGCGGCCCCGTTCCAGAGATTTACCGAGGCCAGGAGGACCAGAGGAAGGTAATAGAGCAGCCGCCGGGGGGCCACGGAGGGCCTGCGGAGCCCATACCGCTCCATCAGGCCGCTGCGCCGGATGAAGCGGAGGAGAAACAGGGCCTGCAGCAGGCAAAAGGCGGCGCTGGCGGAGCAGGCCGTCCCGATCAGCCGGTCAAGCGGGCCTGCCAGGGCCTGGAGGACGCCGTACAGCCCGATCCAGACGAGGCCGAAGGTCAGCTCGCTTTTCCTGTATAATCGCTGCATTGCCCATCCTCCGGTAAAGCTATCTTTTTTTACAAAGCCGTGCTATTATAATGATTATATGATGGCGAAACGCCAAAAAGCGTTTCGCCGAGCAGCTTTGCTGCTCAGCAAAACAGCATAGCTGTTTTGCCATATATTCATTGCAATGAACATCGCGCCAATGATTCAAAGAATCATTGGCTGCCAAACTTGTCGTTTGGCAGCGAAAACAATCGAACTCTCGATTGTTTTCGCTATGCGGTAATCATTATAATGGCGAAACACAAAAAGCGTTTTGCCGGGCAAAAACCGGAAACGCCGTGAAAGGAGACAGACCATGGGAAGCATGAAGGACAGACTGCACACGGGGGAGCTGTATCTCCCAAACGACGGGGAGATCCTTGCGGAGCAGACCAAATGCCTCGAACGGCTGTACGCCTATAACCAGACCCGGCCCGGCGAGGGAGAAAAGCGGCAGGCGCTGCTGAAGGAGATGTTCGCGGAGCTGGGGGAGGGCTGTTACGTGGAGCCGCCTCTCCACGCCAATTTCGGCGGCGCGCACATCCACTTCGGGAAAAACGTCTACGCCAACTTCAACCTGACCTGTGTGGACGACACCCACATCTATGTGGGCGACAACACCATGCTCGGCCCCAACGTCACCATCGCCACGGCGGGGCACCCGATCCTGCCGGAGCTGCGGGAGCAGGGCTACCAGTACAATATGCCCGTCCGCATCGGCCGGAACTGCTGGATCGGCGCGGGGGCCATTCTGCTGCCCGGCGTCACCGTCGGAGACAATACGGTGGTGGGTGCGGGCAGCGTGGTGACGAAGGATCTGCCCGCGGGGGTCGTAGCCGTGGGAAATCCCTGCCGGGTGCTGCGGGAGGTAAACGAGCGGGACAGAGCCTATTATTACAAGGAAAGACAAATCAGGTGGGAAGAGCTGTAAACCGCGGCAGTGCCGCGCCTGAGTCCCCCTGCCTCTCCGGCAGGGGGACTCAGACAGCGTGGCAAAAAAGTCCTTTGGGACTTTTTTGCACGCTTTAGCCGCCACTTTTTTTCAGAAGGGCTTACCCTTCTGAAAAAACTCGCTACGCTCGGCAAAAGCCCGGTAAGCCGGGCATTTTGCTGGCGGTGATTGAAACACGAGAAGCAAGCCCTGTCGCTGCCGGTGGCAGATGCAGGCAGAGCTTGCTTTCCGCAGCCGCGCCTTTTCCGGGGCGTTGCGAAGCAGGCCCGGAAAAGGCTTTGCGGCAAGGCGAGTAAGGGGCCTTGGCCCCCTCGTGCTCCCCCGCTGCTCTCTCCCTTTCCTGCTCAGGTTGAAATTTCTTGATATTCTTAGACAGTTAGCGGTTCTTGCCCCAGTAGATCAGGGCCAGCATCCCTGGGCCGGTGTGGGCGCCGATGATGGGGCCGATGGGGGCCGTGTACACCTGGGCGTCCGGGTGGGCGGAGAGCACCTCCTGCTTCAGCAGCCCGGCGGCCTCCGGATCGTCCCCGTGGCCGATGACCACCAGCTTCCCCAGCTCCGGAAGCCAGTCGGCGTTCATCCGGGCGAGCTGGGCGGCGACGGCCCGTTTCCGGCCCCGGGGCTTCTCCATGACCTCCAGCCGGCCCTCGTCATTCACATGGAGCATGGGCTTGATCTGCAGGGCGGTGCCCAGCACCGCCGTGGCGGCGGACACCCGCCCGCCGTGCTTCAGGTGGTCAAACACGTCCACCGTGAACCAGTGGCAGACCAGCAAGCTGTTGGCATGCACCCAGGAGGCCAGCTCCTGGATGCCCAGGCCCTCGGCCTTCTTCCGGGCGATCTCCCGGATAAGAAAGCCCTGCCCCACCGAGGCGCAGAAGGTATCCACGCAGAGAATGGTCCGCTCCGGGTACTTCTCCTTAAGATCCCGGATGCAGAGCTGGGCGGATTGATAGGTCCCGGAGAGGCCGGAGGTGAGGGGGAAGTAGATCAGGTCCTGCCCCGCCTCCAGCACCGGCTCAAACCAGGGGAGAAAGGCCCCCGGCGCGATCTGGGAGGTGGTGGCGAAATGCCCCGCCCGCTGGAGGGCGTAGAAGGCCTCGACGGTGAGATCCCCGCCCGGCCCGTAAGTATATTCTTTTTCGCCGATCTCCACCTCCATCGGAATGAAGTGGACCGGCGGCAGCCCGTCCAGCATCTCCGGGCAGAGGTCGGCTGTGGTGTCCGCGAAAATTTGGTAATCGGTCATAATGTTTTCTCCTCTCGGTTTCCCAACGCGGGCAGGCCGCGTCTGTCCGCGTATGCATGCAGATAGCCCACGCGTATGCATGCGGATAGTCCATTATAAAAGAGGCCGCGGAAAAAGGCAAGAGCAAAATGAAAAAGAGGGAGCGCGCCGGGAAAAGGGCCCCCTTGAGAAAAGGGGAGACGGCAGTATCGTGTTCCCAAGAGAAGGGAGGAGGACGAGGGAATGGAAGTAGAAGTGATTCGCAGCGCCCGGAAGACCCTGGCCGTGGAAATCAGGGGGGACCGGCTGCTGATCCGGGCGCCGGCCCGGGCCACGGAGAGGGAGATCCGCGCCTTTCTGGAGCGGCACCGGGCCTGGATCGAAAAGCGGCTGGCCGCGGCCCAGGCCCGGCAGGCGGAGCTTAGGACAGTCCAAAAGCTCTCGGCGGAGGAGCTCCGCCAACTGAAGGAGCAGGCCCGGCAGCTGATCCCCCAGCGGGTAGCCCTGTACGCGCCGTTGGTGGGCGTGCGCTATGGGCGGATCAGCATCCGCTGCCAGCGGACCCGCTGGGGCAGCTGCAGCAGCCGGGGGAATCTGAGCTTCAACTGCCTGCTGATGCTGGCTCCTCCGGAGGTGCTGGACAGCGTGGTGGTCCACGAGCTGTGCCACCTGAAGGAGATGAACCACTCGCCCCGCTTTTACGCCCAGGTGCTCCGGGTGTTCCCGGATTACAAGAAACACCGCCGCTGGCTGAAGGAGAACGGCCCGCTTCTGATAATGCTTATATGATGGCGAAACGCCAAAAAGCGTTTCGCCGAGCAGCTTTGCTGCTCAGCAAAACAGCATTGCTGTTTTGCCATATACGCATTGCAATGAGCATCGCGCCAATGATTCTTTGAATCATTGGCTGCCAAACTTGTCGTTTGGCAGCGAAAACAATCGAACGCTCGATTGTTTTCGCTATGCGATAATCATTATGGCCCGCCTGGGAGATAAATAAATTTCAGCCTCCGATTTACCGGAGGCTGAAATTTATTTCTGAAGGGCTGTTCCGGCCCTTCCTTGACAGGTTGCTTTTAATCTCTTCTGTACAGGTCCCGGGTGTAGACCTTGTCCTTCACATCGTCCAGGCAGCTGTCATAGCGGTTGGCGATGATCAGCCGGGAGCGGGCCTTGAAGGCGGCCAGATCGTTGACCACCGGGCTGCCGAAAAAGCTGCTGCCGTCGGCCAGCGTGGGCTCGTACACGATCACCGGCAGGCCCTTGGCCTTGAGCCGCTTCATCACGCCCTGCACGGAGCTGTTCCGGAAATTGTCGCTGCCGGTCTTCATGGTCAGCCGGTACACGCCGACGGCCCCGCCGGCATCCTCCGGACCTTTGCCGACGGCCCGCTCCAGAATCTGCCCGGCAATAAAATCCTTCCGGCCCCGGTTGCTCTCCACCACGGCCCGGATCAGACTGGCGGGCACGTCGGCGTAGTTGGCCAGCAGCTGCTTGGTGTCCTTGGGCAGGCAGTAGCCCCCGTAGCCGAAGGAGGGGTTGTTGTAATGGCTGCCGATGCGGGGGTCCAGGCACACGCCCCGGATGATGGACTGGGGGTCCAGGCCCCGGAGCTGGGCATAGGTGTCCAGTTCATTGAAAAAGGAGATGCGCATGGCCAGATAGGTGTTGGCGAAGAGCTTGACCGCCTCCGCCTCTGTGTGCCCCATGAGCAGCACGGGCACATCCCGCTCCTGCGCCCCCTCCTGCAAAAGCCCGGCAAATTCCTCCGCCGCCCGCACCAGGGCCTCGTCCTCCGGGTCTGTCCCCACAATGATCCGGCTGGGGTGGAGATTGTCCCAGAGGGCCCGGCTCTCCCGGAGAAATTCCGGACTGAAGAGGATGGCTTTCCGCCCGGTCCGCTCCCGAAGGGCCTGGGTATAGCCCACCGGGACGGTGGATTTGATCACCAGCAGCGCCTCCGGGCAGAGCTCCGCCGCCTGCGCCGCTACCGCGTCCACCGCGGAGGTGTCAAAATAATTACGGTCCGGGTCATAGTCGGTAGGGGTGGCCACCAGGACCAGCTCGGCCCCCGCAAAGGCCTCCCGGGGGTCCGTGGTGACCCGCAGATCCAGCTTTCCGGAGGCCAGCCAGGCTTCGATATCCGCGTCCCGGATGGGAGATCTCTTCTCCCGGTTGATAAGCTCCGCCTTGGCCGGAGTCCGGCAGAGGGCGGTTACCCGGTTGTGCTGGGCCAGCAGCACCGCCAGGCTCAGCCCCACGTAGCCGACGCCGGCTACTGCAATTCTCTTTCCGCTCATGGCCTGAGGCCTCCTTGTTTAAGGGATGCTGTTTTGAGCCAGGATCATGGGATCCTCATATAGGGTCCAGTTGTCCTTGTCCCAGATGCTGTCCTTGACGCTGAGCCACTGGGCGGGGAGGAAGGTGCTGCCGTTGTTAAAAGCGATAGACCAGTCGTTGGAGACAATGATGTATTGCTCATGGGCAGTCTTCTCGCTGCTGCTGACCGGGTTGCCGGTGAAGGGGTTGACCGGGTCCTCGATCAGGCCCTCCAAGGCCAGGGTAGGCACATCCGCCTGGGTCATGAATTCACTGGAGACGGTGAAGCCCTGACTGTCAAAGTCCTTCACCATCAGAAGCGGGAAATAGAAGCCGGCGTCGATTTTCCCCTCCCCGCCGAGGTTCAGTTCGTCCAGCTGATAGAGGCGCTGGCCGTGGTCCGACGCCAGGATGATCCGGGTGTTGTCGTAGACGCCGTTTTCCCGCAGATAGTCAAACCAGCTTCCCAGGCGGAGCAGCGCGGCCATGTTGGCCTGATAGTGGCTCATCTGGTATCCGCTTGTCACCTTAAGCGTCCGCCCATTCACGGTAAAACGGCTGCTGTGTTCCGCATCGTAGGCACGGTTGTCCACCTCCAGGGCGGGAACATAGTCCGGCTCCTGAAGCAGCATGGGCTCATGGGGCGTGTCATTGGTCATGAGGAGAACGCTTCCCTGCCCGCCGTCGGTGAACCGGGTCATCTCCACCATGTTTTCCAGAACCCGGTAGGACACCATGAAGGCGTCTTTGTAGCCGGTGGAGACGGACATGCCCTCCATGGTCTGCGAGACGTAAATGCCGCCGCCGGCGTTGTAGGGGTCTGGCTGGTGGTACAGGCTGTTGCCGTAGATCGTGGGCTGGAGGAAGAGCGGCATAGTCTTCATGAGGCTGTAGCAGAAGAAGCTCCGGTGCCGGTTTTGAATACTCAGCTCCATTTCCGCGGGGTCGTTGAACCAGCCCTTGGTGATATAGGCCTTAATTCCGGGATAGCCGTCATAAATACTCAGGTCCGGAACTGCCTGATAGTTCGCGTAGACCGGGTCGCAAACGGTGACCGCGTACCCGTTTTCGGAGAAGAGCGCCGGCAGCAGCTTAAGCGCCTCGTTCTGCTTCTCCACCAGGGGCAGCTCGCTGCGCCGGTTCATCTCCACTGGGGTGTACTCGTAGCCGCCGAACAGGGCGGGGGAACCGAAATTGGTAAAGCCGCCGAAGGAGATCACATTGTCATAGTAGGTAAAGCCGTCAAACTGCTCCTCCAGCTCAGGCTTTTCCTGAAAGAGATAGGGAATGTATTGGCCCATAGCCCGGTCCAGCATGAGCACCACCACGTTTTTCCCGGTCTTGCTGAGCGAAAGCTGGGGATCCCTGACGCCGGAGGCAACGACGGGGGTAATTTCTTCCACCGCGCTGCTTATGACCGCCAGGTTTCGGGCGGACATCAGACTCAGGGAGACAAGAGCCACGGCCAGCAAGCCTTTCACTGCCCGTCTCCATTTGACGGAGAACAGCAGGAGGACCGCTGCCGCGGCGGCCAGCACCAGCAGGTTGACCAGCTGTTCCGTCCGGGAAAACTCCAGGCCGTTTTCAAATTGAAGAAAGGAAGTGATCAGGCCCAGGTCTGTGCCGAAGAACATGTAGTCGGTCAGCATGCCCCCGCACAGGACCCAGATCAGCTTTTCAAACAGACATTTCCCCCTGAGACTGGCCAGCCAGTAGAACACCCCCAGCCAGACCAGGAAAAACCCAGCGGCCATGGAGAGAGAACTGGCCAGATACCACAGAGGATGGTAAAAATAGCTGATGTCCGTAAACTCCTGGGGAGAAGAGGCCAGAAGGGCGGAGGGAATCAGAAGGCCCACCAGCACTGTCAGGAAGGCCGCGCCCAGCCAGAAAAGCCTCCGGTCCGGCCGGGGCTCCCTCTCCCCCCGGAACAGGGGGAGCTTCTTCAAAAGCGGGAGGAAGAGCGGCAGCAGCAGGGCAAGGCCCAGCCCAGCTATCATGACCCGCCGGCGGAGCGGGCCGGCTCGGTAAAGGAACACGGCAAAAAGCAGGAGCGCGGCCCCCGCCGCGGCGGAGAGCCAACTGAGTACCCGGCCGGGGTGCTTCAGCTTGTAGAAGATGTTCTTGACCAGGGAGAAGAGGTTGTTCAGCGTCCAGTAGAAGGTCAGGGCGGCGGGGGAGCCGTAGAGAAAGACCAAAAAGACCAGGGCCATGGCATAGAGCTGCGCCTTGGCTTTCAGCGGGAAGCCCTTCAGATAGACGGCCCCGGAGATCAGGTTGACGGCAGTCATGAGAAGGGGCAGCAGGTTGATGCTCAGCCCGCCCAGGACCAGCAGCCCGTCCGGCGCGCCCAGGTCCGCAATGGGCCCGAAGGCCACGCCCTGCAGCAGCTCCAGATGGGAGAGAAACTGGTAGGCCGCCAGAAAGAAGGGGATCTCCAGCAGGAGGGAGACTGAGCCGTGGAGGGCGTCCGTAGGCCGGTAGTTGTTCTGCCGGTAGTAGGTCTGGAGCATCATCATCCGCTCGTCCCCGGAGAAGCTCTTTTTGATGTGGGCCACGCCGTCGTGGAGCCGGGCCTCCGTGTCCCGGCTGGCCTCCTGCATGGCGTCCGCCCGCCGGTACAGGGGCAGGACCAGGAGGTTCATAGCCAGGCTCAGAAAGACGATGGCCGTGCCCGGATGCCCGGTGATGCGGTTGGCATAGTCGAACAGCACCTCAAAGACCAGCTTTAATGGCCCGATCAGCAGGGTCTCCAAAATGGAAAAAAAGCTCATTTCTCTTCCCCTCCCAGGGCCTCATAGCGCTCCAACAGATAATCCACCGTGCGCGCGGCGCCTTCCCCCTTGTGTGCCCAGGTCTCCTCAAGGACCCGGCGCCGGCTCTCGGCGTATTTGGGGTCATCCAGGCAGGCGTCGATCAGCTCCTTTAAGCTGCCCAGGTTCTCCTCTGTCAGCTCCTGGCCAAGCCGGGGCAGCGCGCCCACGGTCCAGGGAGGCTCTTTCAGCCACCAGGCGTCGTAGACGCTCAGATCAAACTTAGGGTCCGTATAGAGCACCGGCTTGTCGTAGACCAGGGCAAAGTCAAAGATGACCCCGGAGAAATCGGAGATCAGAATATCCGAGCGGCGGAGCACCTCAAAGTTGTCCGCGTCCCGGTTCCATTCCAGCTGCCCGGAGGCGGGATACTCCCCCATGAGCCTGTCGATCATTTCTTTCTCCGAGGTGAAGGACTGGGGGTGAGGCCGCACGATCACATGGTAGCCGGTCTGCAGCAGCAGGTCCAGGATCCGGCTGCCGTAGACGCTGAACAGGGCGCTGGGCCCCCAGGACGGGGCCAGCAGTACCGTGCGCGGGTGCGCCGGAGCGGGCCCCGCCTGCTCCAGCCGGGCGGCCATCTCGTCCATATAGGGGATCCCCACCAGCCGCAGCTCCTTGGCAGGCAGGCCCCGCAGCTGCTCCAGGGCCCGAATCTGCCGCTCCTGATATTCCCCGGAGAGCAGAACGGCGTCATAGTAGTCCAGCCCGAACATCCGGTACATGGTCAGGTCGCTGGCCGCGTGGGGCAGGTGCACATAGTACCGCACCTCCCGGGAGCGCTTCCACTGATACACGTCCAGGCCGGGGGTGGTGGACAGCAGAATGCCGGCCCGCAGAATGTTCAGCCGGGCATAGGCCCGGTTCCCCTTGCCGATAAACTCCGCCTTCACATGGGGATAGGAGCTGCTCAGAGCCGGGTCGTCCTCCGAGGCGGTCATATAGACCAGGTCCTGCCCCCGCCGGTCCATCTCCCGGCAGATGGGCTCAAAAACAGTCCAATACCGCTTGTCATCAGAAAAGATCACAAAGGGAACGGTCTTCCCGTCCTCCTGTGCCTTACCGCCGCTGAGCCGGAAGCGGAGCTTGATAAACAACATCCGCAGCGAATACAGGGCGGCGCCCACGATTCCGATCAGGACAGTAAACAGCATGCTCCCCGTGCCGGGGTCAATATACAGCCGCATACAAAAACCTCTATTCGCATAAGCTGCCGAAAAAAAGCAGCAAATGCACAATTCCGGCGATTATCTTAACACAAAACAGAGACGCACGCAATAGAAAACACGGCAAAAAACGGACCGCGCCGGTTTGCCCGGCGCGGTCCGTATGGGATGTTTGCTGCTTTTACAGCTCCAGGCCAAGCTTTGCGGCCACCTCTTTGGGGGAGAGGCCGGCCTCCTTGGCTTTGTCCAGAACGTCCTTCATGGTGAGAGGGTGCAGAAGCGCCTGCTTCTTGGCCTCCAGCTCGGCGATCTCCGCCTGCTTCTTCGCGATCTTTTCGTCGATCAGAACGATGCGCTCTTCAATGGATTTTCCAGCCAATTTATGGTCCCAACCTTTCTTGAAGTGATGGTCTAAGCTTACACGTTTGGGCATTTCTTGTCAAGGATAATCTTGTCGAAAAGCACCCCGGCCCGGAATGCTTCCTCCGGCGCTCAGTCCATGTACCGCTCGCTGAAGCTGCGGGCGGGGATCACGTCCGAGAGGCCGGTCAGGACCGCGCGCAGACAGTCAAAATCACCGGAGCGGGGAGCCCGGAGCGCCCCCGCCGCCAGAGGCGAGCGGCGGGAGAACGAGGCCCGCACCGAGGTGCCTGAGCCGGGGCGGCTCTCCAGCAGGAGGGTGCCGCCGTGGAGCAGCGTGACCGTGCGGGCGGCGGTCAGCCCCAGGCCGGTGCCCCCGTTCATAGAGGAGGCGTCAAAGTTGTGCTGATAGCGGTCAAATACCAGGGGCAGCAGGCTCGGGTCAATGCCGCAGCCGTCGTCGCTGACGGAGAGGAGCACGCTCTCCTTGGCGTCGGTCAGGGTGATGTGGATCCGGCTGAGGCCGCCGGCGTGGACCAGGCAGTTGGAGATCAGGTTCAAAAGCAGCTGGCTCAGCAGCGCCGGGTCCGCCGGGATGGTGATATTGGAGCCCAGGTCGGTGTGAAAAGCCACGCCCGTATAGAAGAAAGCGGCGGTCTCCACCAGATCCTGGTAGAATTCAGAGAGGTTCAGCTCCACCGCCGAGGCCTGGAGCAGCCCCCGGGAGACGTCCAGGATCAGAGAGGTGTTGGCGATAAGCCGGTTGAGCTGGTAGCAGCTGCGGGTGAGGGCGGCCACGCACTCGAGAATGACCCGGTCCCCGCTGCTCTCCGCCAGGTCCCGGATCCGGTCGGCGGAGAGGCTCATGTTCATGAGCGTGTTGCGCATGGAGCAGAGGAAGGAGTCGTTCAGCAGGGCAGGGGAGGGCTCCGTGCTGGAGAAGAAAAACAGCTGCTCCTCCTCCCGCCGGTTCATGCGGATGATATAGTGCTTCCCGCCCAGGGGCACGCCCGCCACAAAAGCGGGGGCCTGGGCGGCGGCCAGCTCCTCCCCAAAGACGGCCCGGACGCTTTTGCCCACGCAGCCCTCGCCGAGGATGCGGGACGCGGCGGAGTTGGCGTAGACGATCCGGCCGCCGCGGACCACCACGGCGGCCTCCGAGGTAAGAGCAAGAATATCGGTTGAATGGCTCATGGCTTCTCTCCCTTTCTGCCGCCGGCAGATCAGAGGGGCGGCGGCCGCTCAATCCGCGCCGAAGACGCGGAAAATCCCCTGAAAAGTTTCTGCTTTTTGAAGATTATACCAAAAATCGACAAAATACACAATACTTGGCGGAAAATAAGCGGAATTCAGACGAAAATTTCGGCATAATTTTGTGAAAAATACATAGGCGGAAAGCTTGATTTTTGTTGATATTATATGTTAAACTTTAGGCGTTAAAAAGAAGGCGCCCCATGTATTTTCTGGCAAACCGCCCCTGACAGGGCTTTTGCATATTCGTACCCGCTAAAAATTTTTTGGAGGATATTTTAACATGATCAAAGTCGCTATCAATGGTTTCGGCCGCATCGGCTCCCTGGCTTTCCGGTCCGCCATCAAGTCTGACGACATCGAGGTCGTCGCCATCAACGCTCCCGGCCATCCCGCGAGCCAGCTGGCCTACTCCCTGAAGTTCGACACCGTTCACGGCCGCTTCAACGGCACCATCGTGGCCGACGACGAGGCCAGCACCCTGACCGTCGACGGCAAAAAGGTCGCCGTTCTGGCCGACGCCCAGTACCGGGATCCCTCCCTGCTGCCCTGGGGCGAGATGGGCGTAGAGTACGTCCTGGAGTGCACCGGCAAGTTCCTGGACAAGGCCTCCGCTCAGGCGCATATCGACGCCGGCGCCAAGGTCGTCGTCATGTCCGGCCCCGCCAAGGACGACACCCCCATGTTTGTCTGCGGCGTCAACCTGGACAAGTACACCGCTGATATGCAGTTCGTCTCCAACGCCTCCTGCACCACCAACTGCCTGGCCCCCATGGCCAAGGTCCTGAACGACAACTTCGGCATCGTGGAAGGCCTGATGACCACCGTGCACGCCTCCACCGCCACCCAGAGCGTGGTTGACGGCTTCTCCAAGAAGAACTGGAGACTGGGCCGCTCCGTGTACAACAACATCATCCCCACCAGCACCGGCGCTGCCAAGGCTGTGGGCAAGGTCATCCCCGAGCTGAAGGGCAAGCTCACCGGCACCTCCATGCGGATCCCCGCCGGCGATGTGTCCATCGTTGACCTGACCGTGCGTCTGGCCAAGGGCGCCTCCTATGACGAGATCTGCGCCGCTATGAAGGCCGCCTCCGAAGGCCCCATGGCCGGTGTCCTGGAGTATGTGGACGAAGAGGTCGTCTCCTCCGACTTCCGCACCGATCCCCACACCTCCATCTTTGACGCCAAGGCCGGCCTGGCCCTGAACGACAACTTCGTGAAGCTGATGGCCTGGTATGACAACGAGTGGGGCTTCAGCTGCAAGATGCTGGACCTGACCCGTCACATCGACGCCGTGCGCAAGGCCTGAGCAAAAGCCTCTTTAAACCCCGGAAAGCCCTGGCTTTCCGGGGTTTTTCTTGACAAATCGCTAGGTTCATGTTAAATTGAGTTAAGGATACTTTGTGCCGCCGCCTGAAAGGCTGCCGGTTCCCGCGGGACGGCAGCGTTCATGCCGGCGTTTGTTTTTTTGTGAGCGGAAATGGAGAAATGCATGGATTACGATGTGATCATTGTGGGCGCGGGCCCCGGCGGGATCTTTACCGCCTATGAACTGACGAAGGAGGACCGGGGGCTGAAGGTGGCCCTGTTCGAGCTGGGCAAGCCGCTGGACCGGCGCAAGTGCCCCATCGATGGGAAGAAGATCAAGTCCTGCGTCAAATGCCCCACCTGCGCCATTATGAGCGGCTTCGGCGGCGCGGGGGCCTTTTCCGACGGGAAATACAACATCACCAACCAGTTCGGCGGCACCCTCTACGAGCACGTGGGCAAGGCCGAGGCCATCGAGCTGATGCGCTATGTGGACCAAATCAACCTGAGCCACGGGGCCGAGGGCACCAAGCTCTATTCCACTGCCAACACCCGCATCAAGCGTATGTGCCTGGAAAACGGCCTGCATCTGCTGGACGCCCAGGTGCGCCATCTGGGCACAGATATAAACTATGTGGTGCTGGGCCAGCTGTATGCGGAGCTGGAGGGAAAGCTGGACTTTTTCTTTGAGACTGCCGTCTCCACCGTGCGCCGCATAGAGGGCGGCTATGAGGTGCAGGCGGGGGAGAAGAGCTACAGCTGCCGGCGCTGCGTCGTCTCCGTGGGCCGCAGCGGCAGCAAGTGGATGGAGAGCGTCTGCCGCAGCCTGGAGATCCCCACCCACTCCAACCGGGTGGACATCGGCGTGCGGGTGGAGCTGCCGGCGGAGATCTTCTCCCACCTGACCGACGAGCTGTACGAGAGCAAGATCGTCTACCGGACGGAGAAGTTCGAGGACATGGTGCGCACCTTCTGCATGAACCCCCATGGCGTTGTGGTCAACGAGAACACCAACGGCATCGTCACCGTCAACGGCCACAGCTATGAGGACCCGGCCCGGCACACAGAGAACACCAACTTCGCCCTGCTGGTGAGCAAGCACTTCTCCGAGCCCTTTAAGGACTCCAACGGCTACGGCGAGAGCATCGCCCGGCTCAGCAATATGCTGGGCGGCGGGGTGATGGTCCAGCGCTTCGGCGACCTGGTCCGGGGACGGCGCAGCACCGTGGCCCGCATCCAGGAGAACTTCGTGACGCCGACCCTGGCCGCCACGCCGGGGGACCTGAGCCTGGTGATCCCCAAGCGCATCCTGGACGGCATTATCGAGATGATCTACGCCCTGGACAAGATCGCCCCGGGCACCGCCAACGACGACACGCTGCTCTACGGCGTGGAGGTGAAGTTCTACAACATGGAGGTGGAGATCGACCGGAATCTGGAGACCTCCAGCGAGGGGCTCTATGTGATCGGGGACGGCTCCGGCGTGACCCACTCCCTGTCCCACGCCTCCGCCAGCGGCGTCCACGTGGCCCGGCATATTCTGTCCCTGGGCTGAGGACGGCGCCGCTTGTCAAAAACTGTAAGTTAACATAAAAATTTCAAGGGGACGGGTCCGTTCCCTTGATTTTTTCCTCTTTTCCGTGTATAGTATAGGGGCTGACTAATATTATGGTAAACCGGAGGCAGGCTATGGCGGAAAAGAAGGGCCAGAACTATCTCCACGGCGCGGCGATCCTGACCGCGGGCGTGGTGATCATGAAGATCCTGGGCTTTATCTACAAGGTGCCCATTGCCAACATCATTGGCGATGACGGATATTCCCTGTTTCTGGTGACGTACAATGTGTATAACGTGTTCCTGACCCTGTCCACGGCGGGCCTGCCCATTGCCCTGTCCCGGATGATTTCCGAGGCCAACGCCGAGGGCCGGGTCATGCAGGCGCGGCGCACCTTCACGGTGGCCTGGCGCAGCTTCCTGGCGATCGGCCTGGCCTGCACCCTGGCCATGTTCTTCTGCAACGACTTTCTGGCCGGCGCCATCATGCACAACCCCCCGGCGGCCCTGAGCATCCGGGCCATGTCTCCGGCGGTGCTGCTGGTGTGCCTGGTGTCCGCCTACCGGGGCTACTGCCAGGGCTACGGGGACATGATCCCTACCACCGTGGGCCAGGTGCTGGAGGTGCTGGTCAAGGTCATCGTGGGCCTGGTGCTGGCGGAGATCGTTATGAACGCCGGCCTTGGCAAGGAGTACGGCTCCGCCGCCGCCATCTTCGGCGTGACGGTGGGCTCCCTGGCCGCCCTGCTGTACATGGCGGCTTTCAAAAAGCGCAAGTACCGGGAGGAGCCGGTGGCCGATCCGGACCGGCCGGACAGCGACCGGAAGATTTTCAGCCGCTTCATGCGCATTGGCATTCCCATCGCTCTGGGCTCCAGCGTGCTGGCTATTCTGAACCTGGTGGACTCCAGCCTCTGCATGGACCGGCTCCAGTCCGCCGCCGGCTTCAGCCTGCACCAGGCCCAGGTGCTGTTCGGGGCCTACGGCAAGGCCCAGACCCTGTTCAACCTGCCGGCGGCGGTAATCACCCCGCTGACCATCTCCATCGTGCCGGCCATCACCGCGGCCATCGTCCGGGGAGCGGACGACGAGGCCACCCGGATCTCCGAGGACTCCATGCGGATCGCGGCGGTGCTGAGCCTGCCTATGGGTGTGGGCCTGGCCGTCATGGCAAAGCCCATCATCGGCGGGCTGTTCCGCGTCACCCATGAGTCCGGCCCGGCGCTGCTGGCGATCATGGGCGTGGCCTCCTTCTTCGTGTGCATGGTGCTGATGGAGAACGCCATCCTCCAGGCCAGCGGCAAGGAGATGCTGCCCATGTACTCCATGATCGTGGGCGGGATCGTGAAAATCACCGTCAACTGGTTTCTGGTGGCGAATCCGAGGATCAACATCTACGGCGCACCTATCGGGACTCTCAGCAGCTATGTGGTGATGTTCGTGATGAACTTTGTGTTCATGTGCGTGGTGCTGGACAAGAATCCCCGGCTCCGGGTCATTGCCCTCCGGCCGCTGCTGTGCAGCGCGCTGATGGGGGCCAGCGCCTGGGCGGTGTACGGCCTGGCGGGCCGCTTTGTAGGCACGGACGGGCGGATGCAGATGCTGCTGTGCCTGGCCGCGGCCATTTTGGTGGCGGTGGCGGTATATCTGGTGTCGGCCATAGCCCTGCGGACCGTCACTCGGGAGGACATGGGCCTGATCCCCGGCGGGGACAAACTGGCCCGGCTGCTGCATATGCGCTGAATTCTGTGTAAAAGCTTGAGATTTTGGGAAATAATACTTGATAAATGCCGGGAAATGTGGTAGATTTACAACGCTGCGTGCGCGCAGGCGCGTGCCGCCGCGAAAGTTGAGTATTTTACCGGATTTTCGGGCACACTCAACTATAACCCGGCAAACAGCCGAAGGATTTAGGAGGAACACAGATGAACAAAGCAGAACTCGTGACCGCAGTCGCGGAGAAGACCGGTCTCTCCAAGAAGGACAGTGAGAAGGCCGTCAACGCCGCCCTCGACAGCATTACGGAAGCTCTGGCCGCTGGTGAAAAGGTCCAGCTGGTGGGCTTCGGCGCTTTTGAGGTGAAGGAGCGCGGCGCCCGTATGGGCCGCAATCCTCTGACCAAGGAGGAGATCGAGATCCCCGCGTCCCGTGCCGCTGCGTTCAAGGCCGGCAAGGTCCTGAAGGATGCCGTTGCAAAGTAAGCGCGATTTATGATAAAATACCCATGTGCAGTTTATAAAGCACATGGGTATTTTACGTTCTTAAATCAATTACCCGCCTTATGGCGGAGAGGACAGGAGGGCCCGGATGCGTCTGGATAAATATTTAAAGGTCTCCCGGCTGATCAAACGCCGGACCGTGGCCAACGAAGCCTGCGACGGGGAGCGGGTCTCCGTCAACGGCCGGCAGGTGAAGGCCAGCTATCAGGTAAAGCTGGGGGATGTGATCGAGATCGCCTTCGGCCAGCGGACCTTGAAGGTGGAGGTGACCCAGATCAGCGAGACGGCCGGCAAGGCCGACGCCCCGGCCATGTACCGGGAGCTGGAGCCATAAGCGTCACAGCTCGTGGTAATAGGGGCAGATGTCCTCGTAGTGCCCGTCCTTCATCCGGAAGCCCCGGGGGATGCGCCCCAGGGGCACGAAGCCCAGCCGTTCGTAGAGATGCCGGGCGTGGAGGTTGGAGGCCACCACGGCGTTGAACTGTAGAATGCCGAAGCCCAGGGCCTTCCCCTGAACCAGGCAGTCCTTCACCAGCTGCTCGCCGATGTGCAGGCCCCGGGCCTGCCGCGCCACGGCAAAGCTGGCGTTGCACAGGTGGCCGCAGCGGCCCACGTTGTTGGGGTGCAGAATGTAGAGGCCCAGAATAACGCCCGCCTCGTCCTCCGCCACGGCGCACCAGGACTGGGCGGCGAAAAAGGCGTGCCCGCTCTCTTGGTCCAGCAGCTCCTCCTGGGGGAAGGCGATGCCGTCCTCCACCACCTGGTTCCATATTTCGATCATGGCCGCCTCGTCCTGGAGGCGGTATTTTCGTACCGTAACGCCCATGGCAGTTCCTCCGTTTTCTGTGTTCTTTTCTGTGTTTTATGAGGGCCGAACCCCGGCCGCCAACATATTATAGCAGATGAGCAGCGCTGTCAAGCCCGGCGAAGGAAGCAAAAAGGAACCCCCGCATGTCCGATTTGACCGGACAAGCGGGGGGATTCTTATAAGATACTAGATGATCCGGCGGGCCTCATAGCCGCGGCTGGAATAGTAACCGGACAGATCGGAGATGATCACGCCCATGTTGGAGTTGGCGGCGTGGACAAACTGGTTGTTGCCAATGTACATGCCCACATGGCCTATGTAGCTGCCGCCGGAGTAGAAGCAGAGCAGGTCGCCGGGCTGGAGCTCGGAGGGATCCACATGGACGCCGTTCCGGGCCTGGTCCTCCGCGATGCGGTTGAGCGTGTAGCCAAACTGCTGGTACACATAGTACATCAGGCCGGAGCAGTCAAAGCCGGTGTCGGGGGAGCGGCCGCCCCAGGTGTACGGATAGCCCACAAACTGGAGGGCGTAGTCCGCAATCTCGCGGCCCAGCTCGGAGCCGCCGCCGCTGCTGACGTGCTTGTATTCGCCCTTGGCCACGTACTGGCTGAACACATAGCCGGAGCGCCCTTCGGAGATCACGGCGGTCCAGTCGCCGGTGACGCCGGTGATGGTGACGGTGTTGCCGTAGAACAGCTCGTCCAGCACCTCAGAGCTCATGGACGGGCCGCCCCGCAGGCGGACGTTGTTGCCGGTGATGTAGCCGGGCTCAGAGCTGCCGCCGGAGGGGGCGGCGACCTCCGGCTCGGAGGGCTCAGGGTCGGCCTTAGTCTCGGGTTCGGCGCTGAGGCTGACATACTGACTGAACACATAGCCGGACACGCCGTCGATGACGCAGGCGGTCCAATCCCCGGAGGTGCCGGTGACGGTCAGAGCCTTGCCCCGGTTATAGGTGGTGATGACCCGGTAGCTGGTAGAGGGGCCGGTGCGGAAGCACACATAGTCCCCGTTGATGGTGCCGGACTTGGTCTCCGAAGGCTCTACGCTGGGGGCAGAGGGTTCAGGCGTGGAGGGGACCGGCGTGGAGGGGGCGGGCGTCTGGCTCTCCCCGGAGGAGCCGCCCACAACGATGCCGCCGGAGCCGCCGGCATAGGGATCAGAAGTAGAGGGGGCCGGCGTGGAGGGGGCGGGCGTCTGCTCTTCCCCGCTGGACCCGCCGCCTATGACGATGCCGCCCGAGCTGCCGTCAGAACCGCCGGCGGCATAGGGGTCGTCAGACCCGCTGCCGGTCCGGGGCGCGCTTTCGCCTCCGGAGACGGTGCTCACATACTGACTGGAGACATAGCCGGAGACGCCGTCAATCACGCAGGCGGTCCAACTGCCGCTGGTGCCGGTAATGGTCAGCTCCTTGCCCTTGTTGTAGGAGCCGAGGATCTCATGATCGGTGGAGGGGCCGCTGCGGAAACGCACATACATGGCGTTGATCATGCCTTTGACCCCGTCGCTGTACACGCTGCCGCTGCCGTCGGAGCTGCCGGAACCGCTGCCGCCGCTGCTCAAATAACGGGAGGAGATAAAGCCGGAGGTCCCGTTATAGGTGACCGCGGTCCAGTCGCTGTTGGAGCGGTCCGTCACCGTGACGGAGGCGCCCTTGGGCAGGCAGTCCAGCACGGAATAGCCCGTGCCCGGACCGGAACGCAGGTTCACGTCACTGCCGGTCACCGTCGCCCCCTCCGCAAACGCGGGAAGCGCGTTGGCGGTGAGCACAGTGCAGATCAGCAACGTGGCGGCAAACGTCCTCAAAATTTTCTTGCGCATTTGAAACAGATCCTTTTTCTATGTATTGGGTCTTGTTTGCGGGCAGGACCCTTATCTGGAGGACAAGGCGCGCTCAAGCCACACAGCGGCTACGTCGATAGCGGAGTAGAGGCTGTCCTTCTCGCTTTTTTTCACGATCCGATCCCGGGACTTGATGTCCGGGTCAGTGAGCTGGAGCTGGACGGATACCCGGGAGGCCACGTCCAGATCCTTGACCTTCTGGGTGTCCAGAATTTGCAGCATAATGATGTATTTGTCCGCAAAGCTGCCGTAATAGATGATGTTGTCCTTCCTTTGGAGGGGGTGACCCTTATACTCCAATGTCTTTGCCAATCAAAGCACCTCCAGTATTGTAACTAAAATGTAACACAACGCTTCAAATTTGTCAACAGATAACAGGGTAATTTGTAAATTCTTAAGGTTTTAATTTCTGGAAAAACCGGAAAAAACCGGGTGAAAAGGAAGCTTTTCCCACCCGGCGGTCTCCCTCCGGAGACCGCCGGGTGAATAACCGCTCAGCCGATCACAATGCCGCCGCTGAAGCCGCCGTTGTCGAACTCGTCTCCGCCGCCGGTGTAGCTGTCATTCCCGCCGGTGTAGCCGCCGCCGGTGTAATCATCGTTTCCGCCGGTGTAGTTATCGTTTCCGCCGGTATAACCGCCGCCGGTGTAGTAGTCATTGCCGCCGGTGTAGTCGTCCTCCTCCGGGGTGACCTCCTCCGCGTATTCGTCCTCCGGCGTGTCCTCCAGGCCGAAGATGCCCGTGTTGTCGCCTATATAGGGATAGGGGAAATCCTTGTAGGGCAGGCCCTCGTGGATGGGGGCCATGATCTTCCGCCAGATCTGGGCCGCGGGGTTGCCGCTGACGTAGATCCGCTCCGGCGTGTCATAGCCGGTCCAGACGGCGGCCACATAGTAGGGCGTGTAGCCCACGAACCAGCGGTCCTTATAATCGCTGGTGGTGCCGGTCTTGCCGGCCACGGGCATGCTCCAGAAGTTGGCCTCGGTACCGGTGCCGGCGGCCGCGGCATTCTTCAGCATGTAGGACATGACGTGGGCCGTGTTGGGGGAAAAGGCCACAATGGTCTCCGGCGCGTTGTCGATCACCACGTTGCCCCTGGCGTCGGTCACCACGGTGTAGGTCCGGCTGTAGGTGAAGACGCCGTCATTGGGGAAGGCCGCGTAGGCCTGGGCCATCTCCCGCACCGTGATGCCGTTGGTGAGCTGCCCCAGGGCCATGGGAGCGTAGGAGGCGTCGTCCGGGACCAGACTGGTGACGCCCAGGCGGGTAATCAGAAAGTCATAGGCCCGCTGGGGGGTCAGCTTGTCGATGATCTGGGCGGCCACGGTATTGATGGAGTACTGCAGCGCCTGGTAGATGGTGACGTCGCCCATATAGCCGCCGCCGTCGTTCTGGGGATACCAGCTGGTGCCGCTGAGGCGGACGTTGGGGGAATCGCTCACAATGGTGTTGGGCGTGATCAGCCCCGCCTCCACCGCCGGGCCATAAGAGGCGATAGGCTTGATGGAGGAGCCGGCGGGCCGCTGGGTCCCGGTGGCCCGGTTCAGCCCGTAGTTGATGGTCTTGGCGCCCACGCCGCCGCTGAGGGCCACGATCCGGCCGTCATAGGGGTCCATGATCACAATGGCGCTCTGGAACTGCTGGTCACTGCGGGAGGTGCGGGGGATGGCGCTGGGATCGGTGTAGACCGAGTCCACCACCGCCTGGATGCTGGGATCCAGGCAGCAGTAGATCTGATAGCCGCCGGTCTGCAGCAGGTCGGAGGCCGCGCCCTGGGTGATGCCCTTGAGCTCCGCCAGGTCCCGGGTCACGTCCTGGATCACCACTTCCTCATAATAGGAATAGATTGGCATAGGATCTTCCTCACCGGGGCCGTGGGTGAAGACCAGCTCCTCCGCCACCGCGTCCTGATAGGTGCTGTAGTCGATGTAGCCCTGCTCGTACATCTCCCGCAGGATGGTCTCCTGCCGCTCCTTGTTTTTATCCCGGTTGTAGAAGGGGTCGCACAGGGTGGGCTTGTTGGTGATGCCCGCGATGGCGGCGCACTCCGCCAGGTCCAGCTGGGACACGTCCTTGCCGAAATAGGTGTTCGCCGCAGCCTGCACGCCGTAACAGCTCTCGCCGAAGTAGACGGCGTTGAGGTACCAGAGGAGGATCTCGTCCTTGTCGTACTGCTTCTCCAGCTCCAGGGCGCTGAAAATCTCCGTCAGCTTCCGCTGGATGGTGACCTCGTCCTCCCCGGTCAGGTTTTTGATCAGCTGCTGGGTGATGGTGGAGCCGCCGTAGCTGCCCTCCATCCGGGCGAACATCTCCAGAAAGGCGCCGGCGGTCCGGTACCAGTCCACCCCTTTATGCTCATAGAAGCGTTTGTCCTCGATGGCCACCAGGGCCTGCTTCATATAGTCGGGGATCTGGTCGTCCTCCACCCAGATGCGCTTTTGCGCGGAGATCACCGTGACCAGCTCCTGCCACTGGCCGCCGGCGTCCTGATACCAGATGGTGCTGGACTCGTTGAGCTGGTAGTCCTCCAGGGAGATATCCAGCTCCGGGGTCAGGCAGGTTTTGACATAATAGGCAAATACGCAGGCAAAGAGCATGCCGGTCAGAAGAAGGACCAGCAGCACGGAACCGATCAGCTTGAACACGGCGGCCACCGTGGACGAAACGGCGTCCACGGTGAAGCCGGCGGCCTTCAGGGCGAAGAGCCCCGCCTTTTTCCCGGCCTTCCCGGCTTTTTCCACCGGACTGCCGTCCGCCTGCTTTTCCTGTTCCTCAGGCGTTTTCTTCATCGGAATATACGCGCCTCCTTTACAAGACGATTCCCCGCCACCGCAAAACTGCGGGAGCGGACGATAGTTAAGCGCGGTACGCGCGGAAAGAGCACACTGATAGCACACAGCGTATACAAAAATATATTATAACATGTTCTGTCAACCTGGGGTGTAAAAAATGTTAATTTTTTCTGCGGCGGGAAGGAGGAGAGAGAACACTATGTATATTTTCCCAAAATCGCGGAATAATTACCATGCGATTGACAGATTTACAGAAGGGAAGTGCGACATGGGGCTCAGATTTAAAATTGCGCTCTTGATGTGCGCCGCCGCGGCGGCGGTCTACACGGGGACGGAGGCCTACCGCTCTCTCCAGCCGGCGCGGGAAAGCCTTATCCCGGAGGAAATCTACGCCTCCTACACGGTCCGGGCGGATACGGCCCAGTATTTTCTGCGAAACGACCAGGGCTATGTGGCGGTCTATCAGAAGGAGCGAGACAAAAAGCCCCTCTCCGTGACGGATATCGAGCTGGACTGTCTGCGGGGCGCGGACCGGGCGATGATCGAGGAGGGCCTGCCGGTGTCCGACCGCTGGGAGCTGCTCCAGCTGCTGGAGGATCTGGGTTCCTGAAGGCGCCGGGAAAGTTTTTTGGTGAAAACGCAATAAACTATTGATTTCTTCCGCCATATAGGGTACAATATTGACAACAGGGAGGGGCAGCCAGGCTGGCTTCCCTGGCGAACAGAGCGGAGGGTGCTATGAGCGAAGCGTTTGGCAGCGATTTTATCACCATTGTGGACGACGACGGCCAGGAGTTTGAGCTGGAGGTCCTGGACACCATGGACTATAACGGCGAGAGCTACGCCGCTTTCCTGCCGGCCAATATGGATGAAAACGATCCGGACTACGGCATCATCATTCTGCGCTCGGTCTTTGACGAGAATGGGGACGAGCTGTTCGAGTCCATTGACGACGAGGACCAGCTCCAGGATGTGTACGAGCATTTCATGGTGCTCCTCTTTGATGATGACGAGGAAGAGGACTGATTTGTTCCCCGGCCTGTACTAAGCCGGACCGGACGGGCATATGCTTTGCTGTGCCCGCAAACGAACGAGAGAAAACAAGTTCCTGCTGTGTGCGTGTTGCCTTTTTGAGACATTTGCGGCCCATTAAACCCACATCTCTTATAAGGGATGCCGATTTGAGTCTGCGGATTGCAGGCCTCCCGGCCTTACCGCCGGAAGTTGGAAGCAGTGAAACAGAACTTAGGCGACCCACCTGCCTTCATGTGCAGGTTATAATTGGGCCGGCACGGCATTTGCGGGATTGCACCCCCGGAGGAAACTCCGGGGGTGTTTTTTGCTGCAGTCTCTTAATCTGAAAAAAGGATGTTCTGGAAGGTAAACGAAAGTTTAGTTGAGCAAGAAAGCGCCAGTCCTCATGCCTCCCCTGTGTAAGGGGAGGCATGAGGGTGCGCAGGTAATCAAATACCCGGCGAGCCTTGTCGGTATGTGCGAGCAACCGCAGAAACGATTTCTGCCAGTGTCTGCACCGGGGCAAACCGGCAGGAAAGATGAAGGGCGACCTAAGAACGGGTCTGTGGTACCCTGCTCCTAGAGGGGTCCCGGGGATACTTCCCCGGGCGTCTTTCTCTTCGGTTCACTTCTCTTGCGACGAGGCAAGAGAAGTGAACAATAACCCCAAGAGACAAAACCCGGTTTCCGCTGGTGACCGAAGGAGACGAGCTGAGAAAGGTAGCTTTCCTCATATAAACTTTCATTGTTTTTGGAAAATGTTTTGAACACAAACACACAAGGGGCTGCAGTTGCAGCCCCAAAAGTTCTTATTTATAAGGAGAATGGATAGAATAATTCAGAACAAATCCCGGAGGAAGGCCTCAACGGCAGCGCGGTAGCGGGGCTCATCCACCATATAGCTGAGGCCGTGGCCCGCGCCGGGGAAGGTCTCCAGCCGGATCTCCCGGCCGGCGGCCAGGGCCGCCTGTGCCAGCTGCCGGCTCATATCACAGGGCACAAAAAGGTCGTCCTCCCCGTGGATCAGCAGGATCGGGACCCGGGCATGCCGCACGGCCTCCAGCGCCGAGGCGTCCGTCAGCCGGTAGCCGCCGAAAAGCCGGGTCCCCAGAGAGAGCAGACCGCAGAGCAGCCCCGCAGGGAGCTTTCTGCTCCGCAGCACCTGGCGCACAATGGCCTCCGGCTCGGTATAGGGGCAGTCGGCCAGAATGCCTTTGACATTCTCCGGCAGCTCCAGCTCCGCCGCCATCAACACCGTAGCCGCCCCCATGGAGACGCCGGCCAGGGTGATGGGGGTCTCCGGGAAGCGCTCCGCCGCGTACCGGGCCCAGAACAGGCAGTCCTGCCGCTCCTTGACGCCCATGGTGATGACCCGGCCCTGGCTCCGGCCGTGGGCCCGCTGATCCACCACCAGGGTGTTCAGCCCCGCCTCCCGGGCCAGCTTGTTGCCGCCGCAGAAATCCCGCAGGGCGGTGCCCCGGTAGCCGTGGAACTGGATCTGGAGCGGGGCCCCGTCCCGCACATGGTAATACCGGCCGAAGAGCTGCAGCCCGTCATAGGAGCGGATGAAGACCTCCTCATAGGGAAGCGCGTCGAACTCCCGGATCAGGGAGAGAGTCTTCTCCTTGTTCTGCTGGTATTGGCTGCCGGAGGGGATGCGGTAGGGGTCCAGCCGCAGGCGGGGGCCGTTATAGAAGGCCAGGCGGAAAGCGCCGGCGGCCAGAAGAAGGACAAGGAGCAAAAGAGCAAGCAGAACAAGGAGCAGGGTCATGACGCCTCCCACCTTTCCTTCCGCCGCGCCCTTGACGGAACGGCGGAAAAACGCTATACTAAAATTAATTCAGGAACTTTAACTGATACAGATAAGGATTTATAAGAAAAGTATAGAACTTTTTCGGACCGCCGTCAAGGCAGAGGAGCACGCGGATGAAAGCGGCAGAGGGACACGGACAGGAGAATATGGGCCTGAATCTGCTGAAGAAGGGCCGCCGGGGTCTGTCCCGCATGCTGTTCAGCCGGGCGGGCCTGCTGGCGGTGCTGATTTTGATCCAGGTGGGGCTGGTGGCAGTGGTGCTGCACTACTACCGGGAATTTTTCCCGCATTATTACGCGGCGTCCCTGCTCTTCAGCGCGGGCATGGCCCTGTATCTGATCAACAGCCACATTGACCCTACCTCTAAGATCACCTGGCTGGCGGCCATCGTGGTCTCCCCGCTGTTCGGGGCCCTGCTGCTGCTCTACACCCGCAGCGACGTGGGCCACCGGGTCATGCGGAACCGGTTCATGGAGCGCACCCAGGACACCATAAACAGACTGCCCCAGGACGCGGAGACCCTGCGCCGCTTTGAGGAACAGGCGCCGGAGGCGGCGGGCCTGGCCCGCTACCTGCGCCGCACCGGCTGCCACCCGGTCTGCGCCCAGACGGAGGTCAAGTATTTACCCCTGGGGGAGGACTATTTTGAGGAGCTGCTGGTCCAGCTGGAGAAGGCGGAGAAGTTTGTCTTCCTGGAGTATTTCATCGTGGACGAGGGGCTCATGTGGGGCCGCGTCCTGGAGATCCTGGCCCGGAAGGCCGCCCAGGGGGTGGAGGTGCGCCTGCTGTACGACGGCACCTGCGAGTTCTCCTGCCTGCCCCACAACTACCCCCGGCGCCTGGCGGAGCTGGGCATCCAATGCCGGACCTTCGCGCCCATCACGCCCTTTGTCTCCACCCTGTACAACTACCGGGACCACCGGAAGATCCTGGTGATCGACGGGAAGGTGGCCTTCACCGGCGGGATCAACCTGGCGGACGAGTACATCAACCGGACCCAGCGCTTTGGCCACTGGAAGGACAACGGCGTGATGCTCCGGGGGGAGGGCGTGCGCAGCTTCACCATGATGTTTTTGAAGATGTGGTGCCTGAGCGACAAGGAGCCGGACTATGACGGCTATCTGGAGCAGTCCACTGACCCGCAGCCAGAGGCGGCGGGCTACGTGCTGCCCTATGGGGACTGCCCCCTGGACGACGAGCGGGTGGGCGAGTGGGTCTACCTGGATATGTTCAACCGAGCCAAGGACTATATTTATATGATGACGCCCTATCTGATCCTGGACGGAGAGATGGAGACGGCCATCAAGTTCGCGGCGGAGCGAGGCGTGGATGTGCGCCTCATTCTGCCGGGGGTGCCGGACAAGAAGCTGCCCTGGGCCCTGGCCAAGAGCCACTATAAGTCCCTGCTGCAGTCAGGCGTGAAGATTTATGAGTACAGCCCCGGCTTCGTCCACGCCAAGACCTGCCTGGCCGACGGCAGGGAGGCGGTAGTGGGCACCATCAACCTGGATTACCGGAGCCTGTACCACCATTTTGAGTGCGCCGTCTATTTGAACGGCGTGCCCTGCCTGGCGGAGATCCGGACGGATTTTGACGGCATGTTCGCCGCCTCCCGGGAGGTGACGCCCGAGAGCGTGAAAAAAGAAAAGCTCTCTGTCAAACTGGCGGGGATGCTGATGAAAGTGATCGCCCCGCTTCTGTAAAGGAGATACATGAAGGAACTTTTATACCGCATAATGGATCTGGTGGCCCGGTTTCACAGCGAGATCCTGAGCCTGAACGACGCCTACGAGACGCATTTCAGCGACAAGCAGCTCCACTTTCTGGTGGTGGGGCTGGCGGGGATGCTGCTGCTTTTTCTGATCCACCCGCTTTTCCTCTGGCTCACCAAGCGGCGGCATGTGCTGGTGATCAGCTGGCTGTACGTCTTTACGCTGATCGTGGGCTTCAGCCTCGCCGTGGAGATCGGGCAGCACATCAGCCACAGCGGGAGCATGGAGTTTGCGGACATCATGTTCGGCCTGGTGGGCTTTCTGGCCATGTTCGCCCTGTTCGCTCTGCTCCGGGGCCTTGTCCGCCTGATTGCCGCCGCCCTGAGAAAGGAGAAGGCGGAAAAAACCGGGGAGGACTGAAGCTCCCGTGCGAAATATCCAGAAATTCCGGCCAAAATTTTCAATCCTTTTGGCATGTCTACAAATCTGACCATTTAACGCGGCAAAGTGTTGACAGACGCCGGGACCGGTGGTAAGATGCAGTCAAAATTGAATCGCTGAGATAGAGGCGCGGTTTTCATCAGTACCCAGCGGCAAGGCCAGGCAGCCGCCGCAGGGGAAAGGGAACGCCGCCGAAGCGCCGAAAGGGGCCTGCCGTTTCGGGGCTGGGCCGTCGGAGAACATCCGCCGGACTGTCACAAGTTTTTGTGGAGCGCTGTCAATAGCTGTTAGGATAGCCCGCCTGGGCATATCTGATTGGTACGGACCGCTTGACAAAGCGGTTCGATTTTTATACATCCCCAGTCCGGCGGGGAGGAAAGCCGGGCAGCCTCTGAAGAGAGGAAGAGAAGGAGAAAAGATGAGAAGAACACTTGCTATGCTGCTGGCCCTGGCCATGATGCTGTGCCTGGCCGCCTGCGGCGGCTCCGCGCCTGCCGCCGCCACCGAGGCCCCCGCCGCCGAAGAGCCCGCGGCGGAAGCCCCTGCCGCGGAAGAGCCCGCTGCCGACGAGGCCTCCGACGTGATCCCCGGCCTGGAGGACGGCGTGCTGACCATCGCCATGGAGTGCGCCTACGCCCCCTACAACTGGACCCAGTCCGACGATTCCAACGGCGCGGTGCCCATCTCCGGCACCAATGAGTACGCCAACGGCTATGACGTGATGATCGCCAAGAAAATCTGCGAGGCCAACGGCTGGGAGCTGGAGGTCATCCGCACCGACTGGGATTCCCTGGTGCCCGGCGTCCAGACCGGCCTGTATGACGCAGTCATTGCCGGCCAGTCCATGACCGAGGAGCGCTCCGAGATGGTGGACTTTGCCGGCCCCTACTTCTATGCCTCCATTGTCTGCGTCACCACCAAGGACAGCCCCTTTGCCTCCGCCCAGGGCCTGGCTGATCTGAATGGCGGTTCCTGCACCGCCCAGATCGCCACCATCTGGTATGACTCCATGCTGCCCCAGATCGAGGGCGCCGATATCCAGACCGCCGCCGAGACCGCCCCTGCCATGCTCATGGCCCTGGAGACCGGCACGGTGGACTTCATCTGCACCGATATGCCCACCGCTCTGGGCGCCTGCGCCGCCTATGACGACATGGTCCTGCTGGACTTCTCCAACTCTGACGATAACTTCCAGGCCGACGAGGGCGACATCAACATCGGCATCTCCCTCATGAAGGGCAACACCGCCCTGAAGGAGGCCATTGACGCCGTGCTCTCCACCATGACCGTGGACGACTTCAACAGCCTGATGGACCAGGCTATCTCCGTCCAGCCTCTGAGCGAGTAAGTATAGGCCAAAACCGACTTTCCGCCCGGAGGGGCCCCGGCCCCTCCGGGCACCATGCGATTTTAAGAGAGGAGAACTTCTCCCATGAATGAGGTCCCGGAACTGTATTCCGATATCCTGTATCTGCTTGACCGCTACGGCGGCGCCTATCTCTCCGGCGTGCGCAACACCCTGATCCTGGCCCTGACGGCCACTGTGATCGGCTGCCTGATCGGCTTTCTCTGCGGCATTTTGCAGACCATCCCCTGCGCCAAGACGGACAATCCCTTCAAGCGCTTCTTCCTGGGGCTGCTGCGGGTGGTCATCCGCGCCTATGTGGAGATCTTCCGGGGCACGCCCATGGTGCTGCAGGCGGTGTTCATCTATTACGGCCTGCCCTATATCACCGGCGGCCAGGTGAAGTTCAGCAATGTGTGGGTGGCGGCGCTGCTGGTAGTGTCCATCAACACGGGGGCCTATATGGCCGAGTCTGTCCGGGGCGGCATCATCTCCATTGACCCGGGCCAGACCGAGGGCGCCAAGGCCATCGGCATGAACCATGTGCAGACCATGCTCAGCGTGATCCTGCCCCAGGCCTTCCGGAACATCATTCCCCAGATCGGCAACAACTTCATCATCAACATCAAGGACACCTCCGTGATGTTCATCATCAGCTTTACAGAGTTCTTCGCGGCGCACCGGGCCGCGGTGGGCGCTACCTATAAATATTTCCCCTCCGCGGTGATCGAGATGGTGGGCTATCTGTGTATGACCCTGATCGCCTCCTTCCTGCTGCGCTGGCTGGAGCGGCGGATGGACGGGGCGGACAGCTACGAGCTGGTGGCCGACGACCAGCTGGTGATGGCCGCCGGGACCTACAACCACCCGGACAAGGGCACGCCCTTTGACGAGCGGAGCAAGGAGTACCGGGAGCAGGCCCGGCAGGAGTTGAAATACGGCAGGACAAGGG
Organism: uncultured Oscillospiraceae bacterium; assembly: GCA_947626315.1. Taxonomy (GTDB): domain Bacteria; phylum Bacillota; class Clostridia; order Oscillospirales; family Oscillospiraceae; genus Limivicinus. The sequence goes on from CANQRQ010000012.1 coordinate 29,843, forward strand.
GGGAGCGCTGAGATGGAAGAAGTAATCTTACAGGTCAACCACCTGTCCAAGTCCTTTGGCAGCAACCAGGTTCTGAGGGACATCGATTTCAGCGTCCGGAAGGGCGACGTGATCAGCATCATCGGCGCCTCCGGCTCCGGCAAGTCCACCCTGCTGCGCTGCATCAACCTGCTGGAGACCCCCAGCTCCGGGGAGATCCTCTACCACGGGAAAAACGTCCTGGCTCCCGGCGTCAAAGCCCCGGAATACCGGGCCCATGTGGGCATGGTGTTCCAGAGCTTCAACCTGTTCAACAACATGACCGTGCTGGACAACTGCATGGTGGGCCAGATCAAGGTCCTCAAGCGGGAGAAGGAGCAGGCCCGGCGGCACGCCATGGAGTATCTGGAAAAGGTGGGGATGGCCCCCTACATCAAGGCCAAGCCCCGGCAGATCTCCGGCGGCCAGAAACAGCGGGTGGCTATCGCCCGGGCCATGGCCATGGACCCGGAGATCCTGCTCTTTGACGAGCCCACCTCCGCCCTGGACCCGGAGATGGTGGGGGAGGTCCTGAACGTCATGCAGGCCCTGGCCGACGACGGCATGACCATGCTGGTGGTGACCCACGAGATGGCCTTCGCCCGGGACGTGAGCAGCCAGGTGGTGTACATGAACCAGGGCGTGATCTGCGAGCAGGGGGAGCCGGAGGCGCTCTTTGCCCATCCCCAGAAGCAGGAGACGAAGGATTTCCTCTCCCGGTTCAGAAAAGGCTGAACAAGATAAAGAGAAGCATGCGGCGGCGCCCTGACCGGAACACGGCCAGGGCGCCTTTCTCACGGAAGATTCTTAAAAGTGCGGGCAGGCGCGGCGCTTTTTCCGGGGATGGGCTTGCAAAATATTAAAAAATGTGTATGATTAAAGTATCACTATAATAGGAATACTTTGGGAAACGAGTGCCCGGAGGGGCTTTATGGAACTGATACGTTCACGACAAAACGCGGCCGTCCGCCGCCTCCGCGCCCTGGCGGCGGACGCCGCCTTCCGCCGGGAACAGGGGGAATACCTCTGTGAAGGGGAGAAGGCCCTGGGGGAGGCCCTGGCCTTTGGGGCGGAGATCGGCTTTGTGCTCTGGAAGGAGCGGGCGAAGCCGGTCCCGGGCTTGGAGCGCGCGGCCCAGGCCGTGGCGGAGGCAGAGCTGTTTGACTATGCCTCCCCGATGAAGAACAGTCCCGGCCCTCTGCTGACGGTGAAGATGCCGGAGGAGGACCGGGTGTCCCCGGTGCAAAACGCCCTGATTCTGGAGAATGTGCAGGACCCGGGCAACGTGGGCACGGTGATCCGCGGCGCCGGCGCCTTCGGCATAGGGGCCGTGATCCTCACGGGAAACTGCGCGGACCTATACCACCCCCGGACGGTGCGGGCCACCATGGGGGCCGTCTTCCGGCAGCGGGTGCTCCGCCTGAGCCTGGAGGAGCTGAGCGGCCTGCTGGAGCAGAACGGCCTGCCCCTCTACGGGGCGGCCCTGTCAGAGGCGGCGGAGGACGTGCGCCGGGTGCCCCTGAAGCGGGCGGCGGTGGCCGTGGGCAGCGAGGGCAGCGGACTGAGCCGGGAACTGCTGGCGCGCTGCCGGGGACAGCTGATTATTCCCATGCGTCCGGAGAGCGAGTCGCTGAACGCGGCGGCGGCGGCCACGGTGCTGATGTGGGAAATGGCCAGATAGAGAGAAGGGGAGAACTGTGCCGGCACTGAAATATTGGCTATGGCTCTCCGATGCCGGGGTCAGCAGCCGGGCCAAGACCAGCCTGCTGCGCCGTTACGGCGGCGCGGAGGAGGCTTTTTACGCGCCGGAGGGGGAGTTTAAGAGCCTGGAGGGGATCAGCCCCGCCGAGGCCGCCCTGCTGGAGCGGCGGGATCTGAGCCGGACGGACCGGATCATCGACACCTGCGCCGGCCAGGGCATCCGGATCGTCACCCTGCAGGACGCGGCCTATCCCAAGCGGCTGCGGCAGATTTTCGCCCCGCCGCCGGTGCTCTATGTCCGGGGGCGGCTCCCCGCTGTGGACGAGATCCCGCTGATCGCCGTCATCGGCACCAGAAAGGCCAGCCCTTACGGGCTGAAAATGGCCCGGGAGATCGCCTGGCAGATCAGCCGCTGCGGCGGGCTGGTGGTCTCCGGCCTCACCCACGGGATCGACGCCGCGGCGGCCCGGGGCGCGCTGCTGGCGGGCGGGTCCTGCGTGGGGGTGCTGGGCACGCCCCACGGGGCGGAGAACAGCGGGCTCCAGGCCGACGTGGCCGCGGCCGGGGCGCTGATCAGCGAGTACGCCCCGGGGGTCCGGCCCCAGAGCCACTTTTTCCGGGAACGGAACCGGATCACCGCGGGGCTCTCGGTGGGCGTTGTGGTGGTGGAGGCGCCGGAGAAGAGCGGCGCGCTGCTCTTTGCCGCGGAGGCGGTGGAGCAGGGGAAGGAGATTTTCGCCGTCCCCGGCAACGCGGACGCGGAGAACTGCGCCGGCAGCCTGGCCCTGCTGAAGGAGGGCGCCCGGCTGGTGACCTGCGGCCGGGAGGTTATGAGCGAATTTGAAGCCCTGTACCCGGACAAAATACGTCTGACGGGGGAGCTGCCGCCGCCGGAGGAGGCGTCCGCGCCGGCCCGGGAGGACGGGCCGCCCCGCCGGGAGGAAAAAGCCGCCCCGGCGCAAAAAAGCGTTGACAAGGAAAAGGACACAGGCTATATTGACTGGAAGGAGCAGCTTGCCGCCTTGACGGAGCCGCAGCTGAAAATTGTCACCGCCATCGGGAAGGACGCCGCTCATATCGACGATATTATAGAAGCCACCGGGCTTTCCGCCGCCGTGGTCCTGACCCAGCTGACCGTGCTGGAGATCAAGGGCTATATCCGGCGGGGCCCCGGCCGGCGTATTCTGTTGAATGTAAGCAAGAAGTGAGGGAGCACAATGGCAAAAGCAAAGGATCTGGTCATTGTTGAATCGCCTGCCAAGGCCAAGACCATTGAGAAATACCTGGGGGGAGACTTCCGGGTCACCGCCTCCATGGGGCATCTGAGAGATCTGCCCAAGAGCAAAATGGGCGTGGATATAGAAAACGGCTTCGAGCCCCAGTATGTCCCGGTGCGGGACAAAAAGGACCTGATCGCCCAGCTGAAAAAGGAGGCCAAGAGCGCCAAGACCGTCTACCTGGCCACGGACCCTGACCGGGAGGGCGAGGCGATCTCCTGGCATCTGAAGGAGCTGCTGGAGCTGCCGGACGGCAAGGCCAAGCGGGTCACCTTCAACGAGATCACCAAAAGGGTGGTCACGGAGAGCATCCAGCACCCCCGGGAGATCGACCAGAACCTGGTGGACGCCCAGCAGGCCCGCCGGATTTTGGACCGGATCGTGGGCTACAAGCTCTCCCCGCTGCTGTGGCGCAAGATCAAAACCGGCCTCTCCGCCGGACGGGTCCAGTCCGTGGCCACGCGGATGGTGGTGGACCGGGAGGAGGAGATCCAGGCCTTTCAGAGCGAGGAGTTCTGGCATCTGGACGCCCACCTGAGCCGGACCGGCGAGGAGGGGGGCTTTGTGGCCCGCTACCACGGCCAGGGGGACAAAAAGCAGGAGCTGAAGAGCCGGGAAGAGGTGGACGCGGTGATCGCCGCCGTGCAGGACGCAGCCTTTACGGTCAGCGCCGTGAAGCGGGGCGAGAAGCAGCGGACCCCGGCACCGCCCTTTATCACCTCCACGCTGCAGCAGGAGGCCTCCCGCCGCCTGAGCATGACCCCCCGGCGCACCATGTCCATCGCCCAGCAGCTGTATGAGGGCGTGGAGATCAGCGGCCGGGGCAGCGTGGGCCTGATCACCTATATGCGGACCGACTCTCTGCGTCTGTCCGAGGAGGCGCTGAGCGCTGCCCGGGCCTTTATCACGGAGCGCTACGGCCCCCGCTTCTGCCCGGCCCAGCCCCGCCGCTTCAAGACCAAGGCCGGGGCCCAGGACGCCCACGAGGCCATCCGGCCCACGGACGTGAACCTGACGCCGGAGGCGGTGCGCAAGGACCTGAGCCAGGAGCAGTACCGGCTGTACCGGCTGATCTGGGGCCGCTTCACCGCCTGCCAGATGGCAAACGCGGTCTATGACAACGTGGCTGTGGACGTGAGCGCCGCGGACCATGTGTTCAAAGCCAACTATTCGGAGCTGAAATTCCCGGGCTACACGGCAGTGTACGAGGAGGCCCGGGACGAGGAGAGCGACGAGCTGAAAAACCCGCTGCCTTCCCTCAGCCAGGGGGAGCGGCTGAAGCTGGAGAAGCTGGTCCCGGACCAGCAGTTCACCCAGCCCCCCGCCCGGTACACGGAGGCCACCCTGATCCGGGCCATGGAGGAGAAGGGCATCGGCCGCCCCTCCACCTACGCTCCCACCATCTCCACCATCACCGCCCACGACTATGTGATCAAAGAGGGGAAATATCTGCGGCCCACGCCCCTGGGCCAGGTGGTCACGGGGCTGATGAAGGAGCACTTCGCCGACATTGTGGATCTGAAATTCACCAACCACATGGAGGCGGAGCTGGACGAGATCGAAAACGGCAAGGCCCGGTGGCGGGACGTGCTGGAGGATTTCTATCAGGATTTCAATCAGGAATTTGAGGCGGCGGAGAGCGCCATGGACGGGGTCCGGCTCAAGGTGCCGGATGTGCTCAGCGACGAGTACTGCGAGGTCTGCGGAAGGCAGATGGTGGTGAAGAAGGGCCGCTTCGGCTACTTCCTGGCCTGCCCCGGCTTCCCGGACTGCACCTTTACCAAGCCTATCGTGGTGGAAATGCCGGGCAAATGCCCCAAATGCGGCGGCCGCATCCTCAAGCGCACTTCCAAAAAGGGCTATGTGTTCTACGCCTGCGAACGGGGGACGGACTGCGGCTTCATCACCTGGGATGTGCCCACCAAGGACTACTGCCCCGCCTGCGGCAAGACCCTGTTCAAGCGCAGCGGCCGGGGGCCGCTGAAGTCCTTCTGCATCAACGAGGCCTGCCCAAACTTCGTCCCGGAGGAGAAGCGGGTCTACCAGAAAAAGAGCGGCGCCGCCGCCAAAAAGCCGGCGGCCCGGAAGAGCGCCGCCAGGAAGCCGGCGGCCAGAAGCGCCGGAGCAAAGGAATAGAGCATGGAGAGAGTGACTGTTTTAGGCGCGGGCCTGGCCGGCAGCGAGTGCGCCTGGCAGCTGGTCCGGCGGGGCGTGCCGGTGCGGCTGGTGGAGATGAAGCCGGGGAAAATGAGCCCCGCCCACGTCTCCCCCTACTTCGGGGAGCTGGTCTGCTCCAACTCCCTGCGCAGCGACGAGCTGACCAACGCCGTGGGCCTGCTGAAGGCGGAAATGCGGAAAATGGGCTCGCTCATTATGGAGAGCGCGGACCTGAACCGGGTGGCCGCCGGGGGCGCCCTGGCCGTGGACCGGGAGGGCTTTGCCCGGCACATCACCCAGCGGCTGGAGAGCTGCGACCTGGTGGAGGTCGTCCGGGAGGAGGCCGCCGCCATCCCCGAAGGGGAGGTGGTGGTGGCCACCGGCCCTTTGAGCAGTGACGCCATTGCCGACTGCATCGCCGCCCTCTGCGGCGGCGAGGGGCTGCACTTCTATGACGCGGTGGCCCCCATCGTCACCCTGGAGAGCGTGGATATGGACAGCGCCTACTTCGCCTCCCGCTACGACAAGGGGACGGCGGATTATGTAAACTGCCCCATGGACCGGGAGGAGTACCTGGCCTTCGTGACAGAACTGGTCTCCGCCAAGGAGGCGGAGGTCCACGGCTTTGACGACGGCGGCGTGTTCGAGGGCTGCATGCCGGTGGAGGTGATGGCCCGGCGGGGGGTGGACACCCTGCGCTACGGCCCCCTGAAGCCGGTGGGCCTCCGGGATCCCCGCACGGGGCAGGAGAGCTACGCGGTGGTGCAGCTCCGGCGGGACAACGCCGAGGGCAGCCTGTACAACATGGTGGGCTTTCAGACCCATCTGACCTGGGGCGAGCAGAGAAGGGTGTTCTCCATGATCCCGGCGCTGAAAAACGCGGAGTTTGTCCGCTACGGAGTCATGCACCGGAACACCTATCTGGACAGCCCCCGGCTGCTGGACCGGTATTACCGGCTGCGCAGCCAGCCGCGGATCAGCTTTGCCGGGCAGATGACCGGCGTGGAGGGCTATGTGGAGTCCGCCGCGTCGGGCATGCTGGTGGGCATTGAGACGGCGGCCCGGGTCCTGGGCCTGCCGGCGGTGGACTTCCCCAAGGAGACGGCCATCGGCGCCCTGGGGCTCTACATATCCGGCGGCAGCGTGGGGGATTTCCAGCCCATGAACATCAACTTCGGCATCATCAGCCCCCTGGAGTACCGCGTGAGAGGTAAACGGAACAAAAACGCCGAGATCTCCCGGCGTTCACTGGAGATCATTGACAGCTTGCTTGACAGGGAGGTATTTCGCCGTGCGGATCATATTTGACGCTATGGGCGGGGACAAGGCCCCCGCCGCCGTTGTGGAGGGGGCGGTCCGGGCCCGGAAGGAGCTGGGCGTGGACGTGACCCTGGTGGGCCGGAAGGAGGAGATCCTGTCCTGCCTTGCGGAGGCGGACCGGGACCTGGTGCAGCTGGTGGACGCCCGGGAGGTCATCACCATGGAGGACGACCCCAGCCGGGCCACCCACAGCAAGAAGGACGCCTCCATGACCGTGGCGCTGAACCTGCTGCGGGACGGAGCCGGGGACGCGGTGGTGTCCGCCGGGAGCACCGGCGCGCTCCTCTCCGGGGCCACGCTGATCGTCCGCCGGGTGCAGGGCATCCGCCGGGCGGCTATGGCTCCGGTGCTCCCTGCCGGGGAGCACGGCGTCATGCTCATCGACTGCGGCGCCAACGTGGAGTGCACGGCGGAGTTCCTGCTCCAGTTCGCCTATATGGGCAGCTTCTATGCCCGGAAGGTCATGGGCTGCGAGAACCCCCGGGTGGGCCTGCTGAACATCGGCGCGGAGGACAGCAAGGGCGGCGAGCTCCAGAAGGAGGCGCTGGCCCTGCTCCGGCAGGCCGGCAGCGAGGGCCGGATCAACTTTATCGGCAACGTGGAGGGCACCGACGTGTTCTCCGGCGCGGTGGACGTGGTGGTGACCGACGGCTTTACCGGCAACGTCCTGCTCAAGGCCACCGAGGGCATCATCAAGGAGATGATGCGCCGGCTCAAGGGCGTGTTCTACAAGAGCGCCAAGAACAAGCTGGCCGCCGCCGTGCTGAAAAAGGACCTGGCCGTGATGAAGAAGGCCATGGACGTGAACGAGGTGGGCGGCACCGCCCTGATCGGCATCCGCAAGCCTGTGATCAAGGCCCACGGCTCCTCTGACGCCGGCAGCATCTTTGCCGCCGCCCGGCAGGCCAAGACCTTTGTAGAGGCGGACGTGATCGCCCAGATCGAGGCAAACGTGGCCTATATGCGGCTGAAGGCAGAGTGACGGCAGGCAGATGCGCAAGCTGGAAGAAAAAATCGGATACCGCTTTAAAGACAAAAGACTTCTGAAAACCGCCCTGACCCACAGTTCCTACGCCAACGAGGAGCACCCGGACAAGCCCCAGAGCTATGAGCGCCTGGAGTTTCTGGGGGATTCCATCCTGGGCCTGACGGCGGCGGAGTTCCTCTACGCCCATAAGCCGGAGCTGGCGGAGGGGCGCATGACCCGCCTGCGGGCGGAGCTGGTCTGCGAGGCCAGCCTGCACCGGGTGGCGGAGGAGCTGGGTCTGGCGGACTATATGCGCCTGGGCAAGAGCGAGCGGAACAACGGCGTCCGGGGCCGCCGGTCCATCACGGCAGACATGGTGGAGGCGGTGATCGCCGCCATCTACCTGGACGGAGGCTTGGAGGAGGCCAAGGGCTTTATCTACCGGACGGTACTGCGGGACGCCTGCATTGAGGACAGCCACCGGATCGGAGACTGGAAATCCGAGCTCCAGGAGCTGGTGCAGCGCCAGAGCGGCCGGCAGATCAGCTACGAGCTCACCGGCGAGAGCGGCCCGGCCCACGACCGGCTGTTCAGCTTCCGGGTGCTGATTAACGGCGTGCCCGTGGGCGAGGGCAGCGGCCGGTCCAAAAAAGAGGCCGAGCAGCTGGCCGCCCGGATGGCCCTGGAGCGCTTGCAGGAATGAGCGCCCGGGAACAGATCGTCCCGGTGTTTGTGCCCCATCTGGGCTGCCCCCACGCCTGTGTGTTCTGCAACCAGAGGAGCATTTCCGGGCAGAGCCGCCCCGCCGCAGCCCGGGACGTCACGGAAGCGATAGAGAGAGCAGCCGCCTTGCCCCTGAACGGGGCAAAGCGGCAACTGGCCTTTTATGGGGGCAGCTTCACAGCCATCCCGGTCCGGGAACAGGAGGAGCTGCTGGCCGCGGCAAAGCCCTGGCTGGACCGGGGCGTGCTCAGCTCGATACGCCTGTCCACCCGGCCGGACGCGGTGGATGAGGCCTGCCTGGCCCGGCTCCGGCGCTGGGGCGTGGAGACGGTGGAGCTGGGGGCCCAGTCCATGGATGAAGAGGTGCTGCTCCTGTCCGGCCGGGGGCACACGGCGGAAGATGTGGAGCGGGCCGCCCGGCTGGTGAAGGCGGCGGGCTTCCGGCTGATCCTCCAGATGATGACCGGCCTGCCCGGGGATACGGAAGAGAAGAGCCTGGAGACCGCCCGGCGGCTGATCGCCCTGGAGCCGGACGGGGTGCGCATCTATCCCACGGTGATCGTCCGGGACACGGCGCTCTACCGCCTGTGGCGGGAGGGGCGCTACCGGGAGCACACGGTGGAGGACGCGGTGCGCCTGTGCGCAAAGCTCCTGCCCCTGTTCGACGGGGCGGGGATCCCCGTCATCCGCCTGGGGCTCAACCCCACGGAGGAGCTGAGCGGCGGACAGGCGGCGGGCGGCGCCTACCACCCGGCCCTGGGGGAGCTGGCGCGCAGCCGGATCTGGCGGGAGCGGGCCGAGGCGCTGCTGGCGGGCGTGGAGCCGGGCAGCCGGGTGCTGCTGGGCGTTCGGCCGGAAAAAATCTCCCAGGCTACCGGCCAGCACCGGCAGAATCTGCGCTGGCTGGAGGAGAGATTCGCCCTGGCGGAGCTGAAAATCCGGCCGGCGGCGGTGAAAAATGAGGAAATTGTGCTTCTTTCCGTTGAAAAAGCGGAAAGGACATAGTATAATAACCCAGTTAGTTTGTTTTTGATTGAGGTTTTTTCTCTTGTACTTAAAAGCGATTGAAATTCAGGGGTTCAAGTCCTTCCCGGACAAGACCCGGCTGACCTTTGAAAAGAATATCACCGCCATCGTGGGACCCAACGGCTCCGGCAAGTCCAATATTGCCGACGCCATCCTCTGGGTCATGGGGGAGCAGCGGACCAAGGCCCTGCGGGGCAGCAGGATGGAGGACGTGATCTTCGGCGGCACGGAGAAACGGGGCGCCCTGGGCTTTGCCCAGGTGTCCCTGGTGATCGACAACTCCGCCCGGATCTTTGACTCGGACAGCAGCGAGATCATGCTCACCCGCCGGTATTACCGCAGCGGGGAGAGCGAGTATTACATCAACCGGGAGTCCGTCCGGCTGAAGGACCTGAACAGCCTCCTGATGGATACGGGCCTGGGCCGGGACGGCTATTCCATCATCGGCCAGGGCCGGATCGCCGAGATCGTCTCCACCCGGAGCACCGACCGGCGGGAGGTCTTTGAGGAGGCGGCGGGCATCTCCCGCTACCGCTACCGGAAGGAGGAGGCCGAGCGGAAGCTCCAGCGCACGGAGGAGAACCTTCTGCGCATCAACGACAAGATCGAGGAGCTGGAGCTGCAGCTGGACCCCCTGAAAAAGCAGGCCGAGACCGCCCGGCGCTATCTGGTGCTGCGGGACGAACTGCGCCTGCGGGAGATTTCCCTTTGGATGGAGAATCTGGACCGGCTCCGGGGACAGACGGAGAGCGTCCGCCTGGAGCAGGAGCAGGTCCAGCGGAACCTGGAGCAGGCGAAGGCGGAGCTGGAGGCCCTCTACGCCTCCTCCGGCGGCCTCACCGAGCGGATGCACCGGAAGGACGTGGAGAGCGAGCAGGCCCGGGAGCGGCTGTCCGCCCAGGAGGCGGCCATCGCCCAGTGCGAGGCGGCGGCGGCGGTCCTGCGCAGCCAGATCCAAAACGGGGAAGAGGGCCTGGAGCGCCTGCGGCAGGATTTTGCCCAGCAGGAGAACCGAGCCGCACAGGTCCGCGCCGGTTTGGAAGAGGGCCGGACCCGGCTGGAGGAGATCGGCCGGGCCCTGAAGGACCTGGAGGAAAAGAGCGGACGCAGTGAAAACGTGATCCAGGGCTGCCGCATGAAGCTGGCCAGCCGGGAGGCGCTGTTCAACCAGCTGACGGAGCGCGCCGCCGATCTGGCGGTGGAGGGGCGGAGTATGGACGCCCGGGTGCAGCTGCTCTCCGCCATGGAAAAAGAGTATGAGGGCTACTCCAAGGCCGTCAGGACCGTGATGCGGGAGAAGAGCCGGGGGAGCCTTAAGGGCATCCACGCCCCGGCGGCCAACCTGGTCCGGGCGGAGGAGAACTGCGCCCTGGCCATTGAGACCGCCCTGGGCGCCGCCGGGCAGCATATCGTGGTGGACAGCCAGGAGGACGGCCGCCGGGCCATCGAGCTGCTGAAGCGGCAGGACGCCGGCCGGGCCACCTTCCTGCCCCTGGACACCATCCGGGGCAGCGTTCTGGACCAGCGGGAGATCCGGGGCCCCGGCCTGGTGGGCGTGGCCTTCCATCTGGTCCGCTTTGAGGAGAAATACCGGGAGATCTTTGCCAATCTCCTGGGGCGGACCGTGGTCACGGAGACCCTGGCGGACGCGGTGAAGCTGTCTGCCGCCAACGGAAACCGCCTGCGCATCGTCACGCTGGACGGGCAGCTCATAAACCCCGGCGGGTCCATGACCGGCGGCAGCGCCGCCAAGGGCAGCGGGATCCTCTCCCGGGCCAACGAGCTGGAGAAGCTGAAGCAGCAGCGGCAGCGCCTGGCGGAGGAAGAGAAGACCTGCGCCGCCCGCCTGGAAGAGGGCCGGGCCAATCTGGGCCGGCTCCGGGCCCAGCTGGAGCAGGCGCTGGAGAAACAGGCGGAGCTGAAAAACGAGCGCGCCTCCCGGGAGGCCGAGGCCGGGGCCATCCGCGGCTCCGCCGCCCAGCTGGAGCAGCTGCTGGAGAGCCTGACCGGGGATGAGGAGAGCCGCCAGGCGGCCTTTGACCAAGCCCGGCGGCAGATAGAGGTATTTGAAGGGCAGCTGACTGAAAAGGAAGAGCAGCTGCAGGCGCTGCGGCAGAAGGCGGAGGAGATCCGCCGGGAGATCGACCAGATCGGCCGGAGCAAGCTGGAGCTGGAGGGCCGCCGCACCAAGGCGGAAAAGGACGCCCAGGCCCGGAACAGCCAGCTGCTGGAGCTGGAGCGGCAGGCCGCCCGGGTGGAGCAACGCCGGCTCTCCGCCCAGATGGAGGAGAAGCAGCTGCTGGACAAACTCTGGGACAGCTACGAGCTGAGCCACAGCGAGGCCCAGGCCCTCCGCCAGCCGGTGGAGAACCCCCAGAAGGCGGCCCGGACCATCGCCGAGCTCCGGCGGGAGATCGGCGCCCTGGGCACGCCGAACCTGGGCGCCATCGAGGAGCACGAGCGGGTCAGCACCCGCTACGGCTTCCTGACCGGGCAGCGGGACGACGTGGAAAAGGCCAAGGGGGAGCTGAACGGCATCATCGCCGAGCTCACCGGCGAGATGAAGGAGATCTTTGTCCAGCGCTTTCAGGAGATCGACCGCTGCTTCCGGCAGACTTTTCTGGAGCTCTTTGGCGGGGGCAAGGCGGCGCTGGTGCTGGAGGACGAGAACGACGTGCTCCAGTGCGGCATCGAGATCAAGGTTCAGCCGCCGGGCAAGGCCCTGTCCACCATCAGCCTGCTCTCCGGCGGGGAGATGGCCTTTGTGGCCATCGCGCTGTACTTTGCCATTTTGAAGGTGCGGCCCACACCCTTCTGCGTGATGGACGAGATCGAGGCCGCCCTGGACGAGGCAAACGTGGCCCGCTACGCGGCCTATATGCGCCGGATGGCGGACAAGACCCAGTTTTTGGTGATCACCCACCGGCGGGGCACCATGGAGGAGGCGGACATGCTCTACGGCGTCACCATGCAGGAGAAGGGCGTCTCCACGGTGCTGGAGCTGGATCTGGAGGCCGCGCAGAAGACCATCGAGGACGGAAGCAAGTGAGAAAACAGGCGTTGGGACGCCGGAAGGACGGAGCCAATGGGCTTTTTTGACAAGATTTTTTCAGGCCTGAGCAAGACCCGCTCCAATCTGGAGCTGGAGGAGCTGTTTCAGGGCTATCAACCGGACAGCGAGGATTTTTACGAGGAGCTGGAGGAGCTGCTGGTGATTTCGGACATGGGCGCCGAGACCGCGGAGAAGGTGGTGGCCGCCATGCGCAAGCTCACCTGGGAGCGCCGCTTCCGCAAGGGCAGCGAGGCCCGGGAGGGCCTGATCGAGCTGCTGTGCAAAATGCTGGAGGCGGGGGATCCGGCGCTGAAGCTGGACACCAAGCCCTCTGTGATTTTGATGACCGGGGTCAACGGGGTGGGGAAGACCACCACCATCGGCAAGCTGGCCCATCAGCTGAAAAACCAGGGGAAAAAGGTGCTCCTCTGCGCGGGAGACACCTTCCGGGCCGCCGCGGCGGAGCAGCTGGCCGTCTGGGCGGAGCGCTCCGGGGCGGATCTGGTGCGCCACGAGGAGGGCAGCGACCCGGCCGCCGTGGTCTTTGACGGGCTGAACGCCGCCAAGGCCCGGGGGGCGGACGTGGTGCTGATCGACACCGCGGGGCGGCTGCACAACAAGCAGAACCTGATGAACGAGCTGGCCAAGATCCGCCGCATCATCGGCCGGGAGCTGCCGGAGGCGGACGTGGAGTCCCTCATGGTGCTGGACGCCACCACCGGCCAGAACGGGCTGATCCAGGCCCGGCAGTTTCTGGAGGTCTCCGGCGTCACCGGCATCATCCTGACCAAGCTGGACGGCACCGCCAAGGGCGGCATCGTCTTCGCCATCAGCCAGGAGCTGAAGCTGCCGGTGAAGTATGTGGGCGTGGGCGAGGGGATGGAAGATCTGCTGCCCTTTGACGCCCGGGATTTTGTGCAGGCCCTGTTCAAAGCATAAAACGGCCTGCGAGAAGGAGAGAGGAATGGCTTTAACGAGCAAACAGCGTGCCCAGCTCCGGGGCCTTGCCGCGGGGGAGGACACGATCGTGCAGGTTGGCAAGGGGGGCGTGACCCCCGCCGTGGTGGAGTCTGTCAGCGCGGCGCTGGCCGCCCGGGAGCTGGTCAAGGGCAAGGTGCTGGAGAATTCCATGCTCAGCGCCCGGGAGGCCTGCGGCCTGCTGGCCGAGCGCTGCCGGGCGGAGCAGGTGCAGGTGATCGGGACGAAATTTGTCCTGTATAAACGCAACGAAAAAGCGCCTAAAATAGTTCTTGTAAAGGACCGGAAAAAATGAGGATCGCCCTGTACGGAGGCAGCTTTAACCCGCCCCACCTGGGGCACCGGGAGGCGGCCCTCACCGTCAGCCGGGAGCTGAAGCCGGATCTGTTTTTCATCATCCCGGACAATATCCCGCCCCATAAGGACCTGGAGCAGGGCTGCCCCAGCCCGGAGGAGCGGCTGGAGCTCTGCCGCCTGGCCTTTCAGGATGTGCCCGGGGCCCAGGTATCGGACCTGGAGCTGCGCCGCAGCGGCAGGAGCTACACCGCCGACACGGTGGCCCAGTTTCGGGCGGAATACCCGGCGGACGAGCTCGTGCTGGTCATGGGGACGGACATGCTGCTGAGCTTTGAGCAGTGGTACCGCTTTGAGTACCTGCTGCGCAGCTGCACCCTGGCCGCCGTGGCCCGGGACGAGGACGACGAGCGGCGGCTGCGGGAGCAGGCCGCCCGGCTGGAGGAGCGCTGGGGGGCGAAGATCCTGCTTTTGCGCCATGAGCCGCTGCCTATGCAGTCCCGGGAGCTGCGGGAGCTGCTGCGCCTGCGCATGGGCGCGGATCAGCTCAGCGACCCGGTGTACAGCCGCATCATCCAGAAGGGCTGGTACGACGCCCTGCCGGAGCTGAGCTGGCTGCGGCAGAAAGCCTACGGCTATCTGGACGGCCGGCGGGTGGCCCATGTGGCCGGCTGCGAGGACGAGGCGGTGCGCCTGGCCAAGCACTGGGGCGAGCTGCCGGAGCGGGCCGCCACCGCGGCGATTCTCCACGATATGACCAAAAAACTAAATTTCGCGGAACAGTTGAACTTGTGCCGGGAATATGATATCATATGCCATAACGCAGAGCTTGCCCACCCCCGCATTCTCCACGCCATCACCGGCGCGGCCCTGGCCAAGGCGCTCTTCGGCGTGTCTGACGAGATCGCCTCGGCCATCCGCTGGCACACCACGGGCAAGCCGGACATGACGCTGCTGGAGAAGATCCTCTATCTGGCGGATTATATCGAGCCCACCCGGGATTTCCCCGGCGTGGAAGGCCCCCGGGAGCTGGCCTACCGGGATCTGGACAGGGCTTTGGCCCTGGCGCTGAAAAACACCCTGGACGAGCTGCGGGAGCTGGGCGAGGAGCCCTTTGCGGCGACCGCTGAGGCGTACCGTTGGTACAGCCGTGAATTTGAATAAGGAGGAAAGAAGATGCTTTCTCCCGCTGAGATCGCCTCCGTCGCCGTCCGGGCGCTGGAGGAGAAGAAGGCAAAGGACATTAAGGTGCTGAAAATTACGGAGCATACGGTGCTGGCGGATTACTTCGTCATTTGCAGCGGTTCCTCCGCGCCCCATATCAAGGCGCTGGTGGACGAGGTGGACAGGCAGCTCTCCGAAGTTGGCGAGCCTCCCACGCGCCGGGAGGGGATGCGCTCGGATATCTGGGTCCTGATGGATTTCGGCTCCGTGGTGGTGCATGTGTTCACCGAGGAGGCCCGGAAGTTCTATGATTTGGAGCGCTTGTGGGGAGATTCTGAGGCGGTTCCGCTCTCAGCCCTTCCCAGCCCCTGAGGAGGCGGGGGAGCACTTGAGCTCCGCCGTCCTCACCCAGGGGCGAAAACAGACGGATACTTGTTTTTCATAGAAAAGGAGAAAAGCGCCACATGAAATACGATTTTTCTGCCATAGAGAAGAAATGGCAGCAGCGCTGGGAGGAGACCAAGCCCTACGCGGCGGAGACTTTCAGCAAGAAGCCCAAGTTCTACGGGCTGATCGAGTTCCCGTATCCCTCCGGCCAGGGTCTGCACGTGGGCCATCCCCGGCCCTTTACCGCCATGGACATCGTCACCCGCAAAAAGCGGATGGAGGGCTACAACGTCCTGTTCCCCATCGGCTTTGACGCCTTTGGCCTGCCCACGGAGAACTATGCCATCAAGAACCACATCCACCCGGCCACCATCACCGAGAACAACATCGTCAACTTCACCAACCAGCTGAAGATGCTGGGCTACGGCTTTGACTGGGACCGGGCCGTGAACACCACGGACCCCCAGTACTACAAATGGACCCAGTGGATCTTCCTGCAGCTGTTCAAGAAGGGCCTGGCCTATAAGACCACCATGCCCGTCAACTGGTGCACCAGCTGCAAGTGCGTCCTGGCCAACGAAGAGGTGGTCAACGGCGTGTGCGAGCGCTGCGGCAGCGAGGTGATCCGCAAGGAGAAGAGCCAGTGGATGCTGGCCATCACCAAATACGCCCAGCGGCTGATCGACGATCTGGACGATCTGAACTATATCGAGCGGGTGAAGATCCAGCAGCGCAACTGGATCGGCCGCTCCACCGGCGCGGAGGTCACCTTCAAGACCACCGCCGGGGACGACCTGGTGGTTTACACCACCCGGCCCGACACGCTCTTCGGCGCCACTTACATGGTCCTGGCGCCGGAGCACGGCTACGTGAACAAGTGGAAGCCCCTGATCCAAAACTGGGACGCGGTGGCCGCCTATGTGGACGAGGCCGCCCACAAGTCCGACTTTGAGCGCTCCGAGCTGAACAAGGAGAAGACCGGCGTTCTTCTGGAGGGCGTGATGGCCGTCAACCCGGTCAACGGCCGGGAGATCCCCATCTTTATCTCTGACTACGTTCTGGTGACCTACGGCACCGGCGCTATCATGGCCGTGCCTGCCCACGATGACCGTGACTGGGAGTTTGCCAAGAAGTTCGGCTGCGAGATCATCGAGGTGGTCAAGGGCGGCAACATCGAAGAGGGTGCCTTCACCCTCAAGGACGACACCGGCGTGATGGTCAACTCCGGCTTCCTGGACGGGCTCACCGTCAAGCAGGCCATCCCCGCCATGAAGCAGTGGCTGGTGGAGCAGGGCGTCGGCGTGGAGAAGGTCAACTACAAGCTGCGGGACTGGGTATTCTCCCGCCAGCGCTACTGGGGCGAGCCTATCCCCCTGGTCAACTGCGAAAAATGCGGCTGGGTGGCCCTGCCGGAGAGCGAGCTGCCCCTGGTTCTGCCCCAGGTGGAGTCCTATGAGCCCACCGACGACGGCGAATCCCCCCTGTCCAAGATGACCGACTGGGTCAACACCACCTGCCCCTGCTGCGGCGGCCCCGCCAAGCGGGAGACGGACACCATGCCCCAGTGGGCCGGGTCCAGCTGGTACTTCCTGCGCTATATGGACCCCCACAACGACAAGGAGCTGGTCTCCAAGGCGGCCGAGGAGTACTGGGGCCCGGTGGACTGGTACAACGGCGGCATGGAGCACACCACGCTGCATCTGCTGTACAGCCGCTTCTGGCACAAGTTCCTCTATGATATCGGCGTGGTGCACACACCGGAGCCCTATGCCAAGCGCACCAGCCACGGCATGATCCTGGGCGAGGGCGGCGAAAAGATGTCCAAATCCCGGGGCAACGTGGTCAACCCCAACGACATTGTCAACCAGTACGGGGCGGACACCATGCGCCTGCACATCATGTTCATCGGGGACTTTGAGAAGGCGGTCACCTGGTCCAACGAGGCGGTGAAGGGCTCCAAGCGTTTCCTGGACCGCTGCTGGAACCTGATGGACCTGGTGGAGGCGGACGAGCACATCTCCGCCCGGAACGAGGCGATCATCCACAAGACCATCAAAAAGGTCACCGAGGACATTGACGCCCTCAAGATGAACACCGCCATTGCGGCGCTGATGACCATGGTCAACGAGTTCTACGCCAAGGGCCTCACCAAGGGCGACCTGGAGCAGCTGCTGCTCCTGCTCAGCCCCTTCGCCCCCCATATTGTGGAGGAGATGTGGGAGCTGACGGGCTTTGCCGCCAAGTACGGCTGCATGGCCATGCAGCGCCCCTGGCCGGAATATGAGCACGCCAAGACCCTGGACGCGGAGAAGGAGATCGCCGTGCAGGTCAACGGCAAGCTGCGCGCCACCGTCACCGTCCCCGTGGACGCGGAGGATCAGCTGGTGCTGGACGCCGCTTTGGCCGAGGAAAAGATCAAGCGCCAGATGGCGGGTATGCAGCTGGTGAAGACCATTGTGATCAAGAACAAATTAATAAATTTAATTCTTAAGCCTGCAAAGTGAACCTTGACAAGGACCCGTTCAGACGCTATAATAATACATGATAAAAGCCAAGTTTTTGGCCCTTTAGGCGCCCATGTGCGTTTTTGGAGGGAGGGAAATAGATGTCTGAAATTTACGTCAAGGAGAACGAGTCTCTGGACAATGCGCTGAAGCGTTTCAAGCGCAGCTGCGCCAAGTCCGGTGTTCTGGCTGACCTGCGGAAGAAAGAGTATTATCAGAGCCCCAGCGTCAAGCGCCGTAAGAAATCCGAGGCGGCCCGCAAGAACAAAAATAAGCGTTACTATTAAAAAAGACCAACGGCGGCGCAGATGCGCCGCCGTTGATTATTGCGACAGCCCTTCCTCCGGGACCAGTCCCGGAGGAAGGGCTTTAACGCTATGGGTTGCCCGTTTACCCGGCCACGGTGAGCAGCTTCTGCGCCACCCGGGCCTGCACCTCGATGTAATAGGAGGTCTCCGCCGTGTTCATGTCCTCGTCCTCCCACTCTTCGAACGCCTCGGCAAGCTCCATGTATTGGCTCATGTAGCTGGCGTAATCGGCCAGCAGGCTCAGGTCGCTGCCGTCGGACGCCGCGTATTTCTCCATGAAGGCCACATACTCGTCAATGAAGGCCTCGTAGCTGTCCATAGCCGCCTTGAAATCCGGGTCCAGACTGTTGTCGTCAGCCTCCTCCTCATCCGCCGGCTCGGATTCCGCCGGTTCTGCCGGCTCCGGCTTGGCCGTCTTCTCCGGCGGGGCCGGCGTGGAGACCGGCGCCTCCGTGCGGACCTCGGGCTCCGGACCGGCGCCGTCGTCCTTCCGGCCGCGGCAGCTGCTGACCCCCACTATAACGGCGATGAGCACCAGCAGGATAAACCACCACCGCAGGAAAAAGGGCTTTTTCCTCCTAACCTTCTGCCTGCGCCGGACCTCCTCCGGCACTCCCTGTCCGGCGGCCGGGGGATCCAGCGTCAAAGTGGGCGCCGCCTCCGCCTTCGCCCCGCATTCCGGGCAGAATTTCCCCTGAAATTCAGCCCCGCACTGCTTGCATTTCATATTGATTACCTCCTGTTAAATAGTTTGTTCGCTCTGGTTCAGCCGCTCAAGGGCCGGCGCGCCCCCGGCCAGGATAGCGAGGACCTCCCCGTGCAGCCTGTCCAGCGGCTGCGCGCCGTCCCTGGCCAGCCGGGCCCGCAGGTACCGCGCTGCCAGCAGCCGGTTTTCAGAGAGCCGGACTTGCTCGGAGAGCCGGCAGATCTGCCGGTCCAGCTCCTCCAGACGCAGAAATTCCTGCTCATCCAGCATGGCCTTCAATTCCCCGTCGGGCCAGGCCAGCTCCTTGCAGAGGGCAATGACCTGGAGCCGTTCCACGTCCAGGTCCGAGTACAGCCAGTAGCCGCTCTCGGATTTCTCCGACGGCAGGAAAATGCCTCTCTCGATGAAATACTTGATTTTTCGCCTTGGTATTCCGGTAAGCTTTTCCACCTCCCCCACCGTTTTAACGGCCAATTCTGTTGTGTTCATGCTCTTTCCCCTTCCATAATGATGCTAAAACCGGCCGATATCGGCCGTCAAGCCTGAAATCCCTCTTTTTTTCAGGATTTCAGACCGCGTCCGCGCCGTCCGGTTTTCCACTATGGAACGTGTTTTTTACGCGAATGGGGGAGGGGAAGCTGCCCGGAGCGGGGGACAAAAAAGCGAGAAAAAAACCGCCCGGGTATTGACACAGCGTCAGAACAGCGGTATACTAGGGACACTGACACTATGTCAACAAAAGGAGGGACGGGAAATGCCGAAGGGTTCGCCTGAGCGGACGGAGGCACGCAGGGAGGAGATCATCAACGCCTGCGAGCGGCTCTATCAGACCATGAGCTTTAAGGAGATCACCATCAAGGAGATCGGAAACGCCACCAGCTTTACCCGCACATCCATTTACAACTATTTTCAGACAAAGGAAGAGATTTTCCTGGCCCTGCTGAAGCGGGAATATGAGCTGTGGATCGCTTCCCTGCGCCAGGCGTTTGCGCGGCACGAGCGGCTGAGCAAGGACGAATTTGCCGCCCTGCTGGCCCTGTCCCTGGAGGAGCGGGCCCAGCTGCTGAAGATCCTGTCCATGAACCACTACGATATGGAGACCGGCAGCCGCCCGGAGCATCTGGCGGCGTTTAAGGTGGTCTACGGGGAATCCATCCGCACGGTGCGGTCCGGGCTGGATAAATTCTTCCCAGACATGACGGAGCGGGAGAAGCAGGATTTTATTTATACCTTTTTCCCCTTCCTGTTCGGCATCTACCCCTATACCTTTGTCACCGAGAAGCAGCGCTCTGCCATGGAAGAGGCGGGCGTCAACTATGTGTTCATGACGATCTATGAGCTCAGCTGTCACTGTGTAAGAAAATTATTAAAATGATATGGAGGAAAAACCCATGAGCAAAACATTGGTAGCGTATTTCAGCGCCAGCGGGACCACGGAGCGCGCGGCCCGGGAGCTGGCAAAGGCGGCGGGGGCGGACCTGTACGCCATCCGGCCCGCGGTGCCCTACACCAAGGCCGATCTGAACTGGATGGACAAAAAATCCCGCAGCACCCTGGAGATGAACGACAAGCAAAGCCGTCCCGCCCTGGCGGACCGGGACGCCAACATCGAAGCCTATGACACGGTGCTGCTGGGCTTCCCCATCTGGTGGTACACGGTGCCCCGGATCGTCAACAGCTTCCTGGAGAGCTACGACTTCTCCGGCAAGAAGATCGTCCTGTTCGCTACCTCCGGCGGCAGCGGCCTGAGCGGGAGCGCGGCGGCGCTGAAGGGCTCCGTGGCGGCGAACACAAAGCTCATCGAGGGCGGAATGCTCAACGGCGGCCAGACCGCGGCGGGGCTGAAGGCCTGGGTAGAGAAGGTCCTGTAAGGAGGCGCGCGCATGGAAAAGATCACACAGACCGCGGGCCGGAATCAGCTGGGCGATTTCGCGCCGGATTTTGCCCATTTTAACGACGACATTCTCTTCGGCGAGAACTGGAACAATCAAGA
The DNA here is from genome assembly GCA_947626315.1 of uncultured Oscillospiraceae bacterium. GTDB lineage: Bacteria > Bacillota > Clostridia > Oscillospirales > Oscillospiraceae > Limivicinus. The sequence continues at coordinate 50,418 of CANQRQ010000012.1, forward strand.
CATCGACCTGAAGACCCGCTGCATCCTCACCGTGGTGGCGTTGATGTCCTCCGGGGTGACGGACTCCTCCCTGGTGTACCACCTGGAGAACGCCAAGGCCCACGGCGTGAGCCGGGCGGAGATCGCCGCCATCGTGACCCACGTGGGCTTCTATGTGGGCTGGCCCAAGGCCTGGGCGGTGTTCCGCCTGGCCAAGGACGTGTGGAAGGAGGCGGAGCCGGCGCTGACGGAGAAGGACCGGTATCAGAGCACGCTCCTGTTCCCCATCGGCGCGCCCAACGACGGCTTCAAGCAGTATTTCAGCGGCCAGAGCTACCTGGCCCCGGTGTCCAAAGAGCAGGTGGGCATTTTCAACGTGACCTTTGAGCCCGGCTGCCGGAACAACTGGCACATCCACCATGCGGATAAGGGCGGCGGGCAGATCCTGATCTGCGTCGGCGGCCGCGGGTATTACCAGGCCTGGGGAGAGGCAGCCGTGGAGCTGAAGCCCGGCGACTGCGTGAACATCCCCGCCGGGGTCAAGCACTGGCACGGGGCCGCGCCGGACAGCTGGTTTTCTCACCTGGCCGTGGAGGTGCCGGGGGAGAACGGCTCCAATGAGTGGCTGGAGCCGGTGACGGACGCCCAGTACAGCGCTTTAAAATAAAAGAATAAACAGACAGGGCGCCGAAAGATCGACGCTCTGCCTGCTTTATTTGCTTATTTTTTTTTCTGAAAACGATCTCTCCGATGAGCTTCTTGCCCCGGCCGCAGCAGTTCCTTTACGCGGCCGCAAAGGGGATGCCGTTTTCCTTGGCGTAGCTCTGGGCATAACTCCCCGCAGGGGCATCAATGGTCAACCTGTCGCAGCGGGTAAACGCATTCGCTCCGATCTTTTTCACGCTGGCGGGGATGGTAATGCCGGTCAGGCTTTCGCAGCCGGCAAACGCCCTGACGCCTATTTTTGTCACGCCCTCCGGGATGGTGATATCGGTCAGGCTCTTGCAGTCGCGGAACGCCTCGTCGCCTATTTTTGTCACGCCCTCCGGGATGGTGATATCGGTCAGGCTCTTGCAGTCGCGGAACGCCTCGTCGCCTATTTTTGTCACACTCTTGGGGAGCGTAATGCCGGTGAGATTTTCGCAGGCATTAAACGCCCAGCCTCCAACCGAGGTGATTCCGTTCTCTATAACAACTCTTTTTATTTCGTCGAGGTGAGCGTCCCATGGGGTCATAATGTCGATAGGAACAGGGGCTACCCCCAAAACGCCGAAGTCATCCATCGCTCCGCTGCCGCTGATGGTCAGCGTGCCCTTCTCCAGCGTCCAATAAGCTTTTTCGCCGCACACATTCGCGGCGGATTTCGCGCTGTTTGACAGAATACCGCGATATGCCGCGTATCGCCAGGCATAACTCCCCGCAGGGGCATCAATGGTCAACCTGTCGCAGCGGGTAAACGCATTCGCTCCGATCTTTTTCACGCTGTCTGGAATCGTGACGCTGGTTAGACCGTAACACTCATCAAACGCATAAGCGCCGACCTCCGTTACGCTGTCCGGAATCGTGACGCCGGTCAGACCTTCGCATCCGCGAAATGCATAAGCGCCGATTGAAGTGATGCCGTCTTCTATAACGACCTTTTTAATATCGGCCAAATGAGCGTTCCATGGGGTCATAAAATCGGGCCCATTGCCCGTCCCAGACATGCTTCCGAAATCATCTATTGCCCCCCTGCCGCTGATGGACAGAGTGCCGTTATGCAGCGTCCAATAAGCGTTTTCTCCGCAAATGTTCGTGACAGGCTCGTTGGCCGGCGCCATACCGCGATACATGGCATATCTCCAGGCATAGCTCCCCGCGGGAGCATAGATGGTCATCTTGCCGCAGCCTTCAAAGGCGAATGCATCGATCTCTGTCACGCTGGCTGGAATTGTGACGCTGGTAAGGTTGAAGCACTTTCCAAACATCTCCTCGCCGATTTCTGTCACACCCTTCGGCAGCGTAATGTCGCCAGCAAGAAAGCAGCAGTTATAAAACGCCCCTGCACCGATTTTTGTCACGCTGGCCGGGATTGAAATGCTGGTAAGACCAGTGCAGTCGCCAAACGCGTAATTGCCAATCTCCGTCACGCTGTCCGGAATCGTGACGCTGGTTAGACCGGAATTTTGAAGCGCTCCTGCGCCGATTTTTGTCACACTGTCCGGAATCGTAATGCTGGTAAGATGGCTGCAATTGAAAAACACACCGTCGGCTATCTCCGTCACGCTGTCCGGAATCGTGACGTCAGTTAGACTTTCGCAAAATCTAAAAGCGAGTTCGCCAATCTCCGTCACACTGTCCGGAATCGTGACGCTGGTCAGACCTTTACATCCGCAAAATGCATAAGCGCCGATCATAGTGATGCCGTCCTCTATGATGACTTTTTTAATGTCGTCTCGGTGATCGAACCACGGAGCTGGAATATTATTTTGATCATAGTCCCATACGGTTGCTTGGTAATAATTATCCATCGCTCCGCTGCCGCTGACGGTCAGGGTGCCGTTTTCCAGGGTCCAAAACGCATTTTCTCCGCACTTATTTTTTTCGTCTGCTATGACGTCTTCCGAAGGCTCACTCCCGAGCGAGCGGGCAGCCATCCGGGGCTTGTCCGCCTCCCGGCCTGTAAAGAAGGTGACGCCCGCGATCACCAGCGCCAGCGCGGCCGCGCAGACCGCCAGCAGCGCCCATTTCCCGGGGTTTCGAGGCCTTTCCGGCTTTGGTTTTGGCTGCTGGCAGCACTGGCAGATGCTGTCGTTGTCGCTGTTTTTCGTTTCACATATGGGACATATCCACATAATACGCTCTCTCCTTCATCCCTGCATTATCTCCGCGCCGCTGCCGGAAGCAGGACACATGATATGCCTGGTTTTTCATCTGATTTACTGTATTAATATACCATATGTACCCTTCTGTTTCAACATCAATCTCAGCATAAAATAACAGGACATGCAGGGCAGCTGTGCATAGCTTGAGGGCACCGAAAGATCGGCGCCCTCAGACTGTAGACAAACAGAAGAACCATGTATAAACATGCAGGGGGAGAGGGCAGAGAGGGGGCGGGAGCCCCCTTTCAGCGTTCAATCTACTCTTATCCAAGAGCATTTTTGAATGCTCTTGGATAAGTTTTCAAGGTGAAGACACTTTGTCTTCACCTTGAGGGCGCCGGTTTTCGGCGCCCTGTCTGCTTTATTTGCTTACTTTTTCCTGAAAACGATCTCTCCGATAAGCTTCTTGTCCCAGTCGTAGTAGCGGACGGTCAGGGTGTCGGTCACCTGGCCCTGGCCCATGGAGATCTGATTGCGATAGATGCCGTCATCCCCCAGGACGCTGCCGCTGCCCTGAAAATCCGTGAGCTCCGCGAAGTCGATCTTCATGATCTTATAGTAGTCCTCCTCGTCGGTCATGGTTTCCGGCCACGAGGCGCTGACGCCCAGGGGCGAGATCGTGACGCTGGCGTCGCCCACCCGGATCCCGGGGACGGCGTCCGGGTCCTCCGGGGCAAAGAGCATCTCCCCCTCGGCGGCCGGCTCCGTCAGGGTCACGGGCACCTCCAGCCGCTCTGCCGCCGCGTCTCCCCCCTTATGGCAGGTGATCAGGCACACGGCGCCCTCCAGGGAGACGCCTGCTGGCCGCTCGGCCTCGATGAGAAGGGCCATTTCGCTGCCCGAGACGCAGGTGGACGTTACCCCGCCCATAAGGTTCTGCGGGCCGTCGGGGCCGGGCAGGGTCAGGCCCGCGCCTATGTACAGGAGTTCCTTCCCCTGCCGCGCGGCGTATTCCTCTAAGGTTTCCTCGCCGTCCCGGCCGATGCTCACCAATAGGTCCTCCGGCAGGGCGTCCTGGGGGACCAGGATATGCGCTTCGTCCCCGGTGACCGTGACGGTCAGGAGGATCGTGCTCACGTCGCACAGGCTCTCCGTGACCTGGCAGCTGACGCCCGCCCCCTGGCCGCTCTCGCTCTGGGCCGTGATCAGACCGTCCGCGGCCTCCGGCAGCACCACGTTGGGGGTGTCGAACATCTCCCGGATGCCCCAGAGGTTGGCCGCGTAGGCCACGGCGCTGAAGGCCAGGAAAGCGGCGATCACCGCGGCCAGCAGGACCGCCCTGCGGGAGAGCCTGCCGGCGCGCGCCGGCGCTTTTTTGACCCGGTAGCCCAGACGGCGGCTGACGGCCTCCAGGGCGGCGTCGTCCGTATCATTCATGGCAAACAGAATTTCTTCGCTCAACATAGTTCTCCTCCTCCAGTTTTTCCCGCAGCGCCCGGCAGGTGCGCGACAGCATGGACTTCACCTTGGACTCGCTGAAGCCAAAGCGCCGGGCGATCTCCTTCACCGGGGCCATAAACCAGTACCGGGCCAGAAAGACCTGGCGCCTGTCCTCGTCCAGACCGGCCAGAAACTGCCGGATAGCGGCGGCCAGCTCCCGCCGCTCCACCTGGAGCTGCACGTCTATGCCGGAATCCAGCGCCTCGCTCAGTTCCTCCAGGGCCAGGCTGACCTCCCCGCCGCCCCGCTTCAGGCGGCGGCTGTCCCGCAGGCGGCCCAGGGAGAGCCACCTCGTCAGCTTGGCCAGATAGGGGGCGAGCCGGGCCGGGCGGTTGGTGGGCATGGAGTTCCAGGCGCCCAGCCAGGTGTCGTTGACGCACTCCTCCGCGTCCTCCGCATTGCCCAGGAAATTGAACGCGATGATCCGGCAGTAGCTCCCGTATCGGGCGGCGGTGGCCGGGATGGCGGCCTCGTCCCGCTGCCAGTACAAATTGACTATTTCTTTATCGTCCATATGGCATGATCTCCTTTCTGAGGTCCCTCGCTTATATAAAAAGCCGTTTGCCGGATTTGGTCGCAGGCCGGAAGAAAAAAAGTGAAAAAAACAGGCTGAATTTATCCGCTAACAATATAACACATCCGGGCGGCCCGGCATATCCCCGATGGTTCAAAAATTTTTTGGATAAAGCGGAAGTTTTTGCCTCAGCGGCTTGCAATCTCTGCGTGTTTATTGCGTGTTTATGTTAAATTGTATCTTATCAAATTAGGCTTTTTATATTTCCCATATATTGTATGATTTCATCAAAGCGGGGGCGGACAGGCCCCGCCTGTGGGGGAGACAGTATGAGAGCAGCACAGAAAACAGGACGCAGAATCGCGGCGGCGGTGCTCTGCCTGGTCATGGCCCTGTCCATGACCGGCGGCGCCAGCTTGGGCGAAGCGTCGTCTTCCGGTGGGGGGGAGACCCTCTGCAATCACGTACATGACGCAACCTGCGGCTATGCCGCCCCCAGCCTGGGAACCCCCTGCGACCGGGCCTGTACGGACATCAACGGGGACGGGACGGTGGACCACGTGCCGGGCTGCGCCTATGTGCCCGCCTCGGCCGGTTCCCCCTGCACCCATGAGCACGACGAGAGCTGCGGCGGCCTCCCGGACGAAGCGGACCCGGAGCCCACGGAGGACCCGGTTCCCACGGAGAGCCCGGAGGACCCGGACGGGGGAGCGGACGGCGGCCCCGCGGAGGGGGATGAGCGGCCCGGCGGCCTTCCGGAGCAGGACGGCCCCACCGCGGACGGAGAGCCCTCTATAGACGGGGAAGAGGAGGAGCCCGGCGGCGAGGACGACGGGATCGCCCCCATAGCCCTGTCCGAGGTGAGCGTCACCGTCAAGCAGAGCGCCGGTACGGATACGACAGAGATAGAAACCGGGACGGCACTCAACTGGGAGTATAACCAGGTGTGGAAGCTGGATATCTCCGCCGGCTTCAACGGCGTGAGCGGCGCCCGCCAGGTGAAGATCAGCGTGGCCCCGGGCCTGCGGATCGTGGACTACTATAACGGCGAGAGCAGCAACTTTACCCAGGTGGCGACTTCCCTTTCCGAAAGCATGACGGCTCTTCAAGGGCAGGGCTATACCCCGCCGCAGAGCTATGACACGGTGACCTATACGGTGAGCGATTCCGCCGCCACGGTAACCGTCGACCTCAACCTGGCCGTGGACACCGTGCTCTGGCCCAAGATCGACGGGTGGACGATAGAAAATGCCATCCGGGTGGAGATCACCGGGGGCGGCGATGCCCAGACCAGAACGGCCCAGGTCACCGTGAACCGGGGCACGGCTGCGGTCGAAACCTCCTGGAACCAGCTCTATTGCTCGGACTCCAACAACAGCGTCCCCGGCGAGGCGAACAAGGATTTCCGCATGAAGATCATGCAGGTGGCCACCAACCTGCACGACAGCGCCCTGGGAATGTACTATAAGAAGCTGACGCTCACCGTGCCCCTGCCCCAGGTGCAGGGAGACGGGGGAGCCTACGCTAAGTATATCCGGGTGGAGACTGCCCCGAATAAACCGCCTGCTAGTGCGGATGAGAATCCCACTGACCACACGGTCACTTTCACCTGGAATAATCTGTATGTCCCGGCCGGGAGCAACCTTACGGTGACGCCCTATTTTCAGTGGGAAGCTGCGCAGACAGACGGGGCCACGGTGAAGTTTTCCGACCCCAGCAAATTCAGCGTGCAGGCGACGGCCTATCAGGCAAGCTCCGACCAGATCAAATATGGGGCGTCCAACACGCTCACAGATACCTTCACTGTCCGGGGCAACGTGCATGTGACCGTCACCGGGCGGAACAGAAGCAGAGGCATCTACAATTACGGCAACACGGAGCAGGTTTACCAGCTTGGTCAGTTCCATGTGCGAAACGACGGCTTTGGGGACACCGGCGACCTGACGCTGACGTTTACCTATCCCACGGAAGTCGCCCATGTGACCGCCCAGCGCATCCCGCTGAAAGCCGGCGGCGTGGTCAAAAGCCTTCGCTATGAGACGAACAGCAGCAGCGGCGAGCAGGCAGCGGATATTAATGACAAATATTACTACCGTACCGGCACCTATCAGAGCTACCTTGTTATGGCCCCGGAAGGGGAGTATTTCACCAGCGTCACCGCCACTGTGGACGGCTACGGCCCCCAGTATGTGGGGTACAACTCCTCCGCTCCCGAGTCGCCCAATAACGGCTGCGTCACCTACGGCACCATGGCGAGGGGGGACACCATCGGCAGGTACACGGCGACGCTGAGCATTTCCAGCGGCAGCGGTATTTCATCAGAGGGCGAATTTACCACCAATATTCAAAAAGACACTAAAGCGACCACCCAGATGAAGGTGGAGCCGGCGGGGAATCTCTTCACCTTCCAGGAAGAAAAGACCAACAAGGTCCAGCTGGGCATTGAAGAGAGCGCCCGGACGGTGAGCTTCAGCGGCTATATCTCCGCCACGGACTACCCCTATACCAACAACCAGGTGGTGGACCGGCCGGTGATCTATATCCGCCTGCCCAACGCCATTGAGGTAAAGAATGTTGCGCTTTACAGCTCCCAGACGGATTACAACGGCGCGGTGTACGGCGAGGATAGCCTGATAGGTTCCGGCTCCTATACCTTCTCCGGCCCAGAGGACCGGGGCGGCGACGGCTACCACGTCTACAAAATTGAATTTAATGATGACAACAGCTACAGCGGCGCCATCGGCTGCTTCAACGGGCAGCTGGGCCAGACCCGGCTGCGGCTGGACTTTGACATGGTGGCCGACGTGAAGACGGAGGACGTGATCCTGAAGATGTGCGACACCGTCTTTGTTGGCTATGCCGACGGCAGCGCCATCGAATCCAGCGGCTCCCTCGCCTCCAACCAGAAGCAGGACACCCACAATGTGGACGGGGATGGGGATACAGGGGAGTACTTCTCCACCATGACGGACACCGAGGCCCACCGGCTGGAGCTGGAGGCGCCCCGGATCGGCCTGACCTTCAACAGCTATGCCAAGCTCTCCACCGAGGGACCGGAAAACTACAAGAACTTCAAGGTCCCCGACGACAATGTGGAGAGCCTGACGGCCAACGGGCACATCATGTATATCACCGGCGAGACCCTGGCAATGGAGGATGCCGGCATCGATTTCCGCTTCACCGCGGAAAACAAGACCGGCGCGGCCCTGACCATCGATAGCAGCACCCTGGGCAAAGAGGACTTCTTCTATTATATCCCGGTGCCCAAGGAGGGGGACATCTGGGACGCCCATATCCAGGACAAGCCCTTCGACCTGAGCCTTACCCTCGGCGGGAAAGTCCAGGTCTCCCAGACCTAGGGGTGCGACCTTGTGGAGGTGCGGTACAGCACCAGCGTTAATGCCAGTATCAATAGCGGAGAGGGACATTACAACGATGCCGACTCCGTGGGCGTAAGCTACCGTACATGGGAAAGTATACAGGCCGAGAACAAGATCGGAGACATCAAAATGATCCGCATCTCCGTCAAGGGGAGTACCGCGCCCCAAAGCTTCCCGGTGGGCTACAAGGCGACCTTCGACATCCCGTATAAGTTCGTCGAAGCGGACAAGACCAAGCTGATGGGCAAGCAGATCGAGTTCGGCCCCTGCGGTATCACCAGCTACGTGCGCAACAACGCCAGCGCCAGCGGCCACACGCCCACCCAGCGGATCCGGGCGGAGATCCAGACGGGTATCATCGCCGGCCGGGTGTTCCTGGACAGCAACTTTAACGGCGTTTACGATGAGGGCGAGCAGCTTGCCTATAACGCCAGCAACCTTACGATCTCGGCCCAGCATAAGGCGGGCGCGGACCCCGGCATGGACCCGGAAGGGTCGCTCCATGAAGCCAAACCTGCCGCCGACGGCAAAACCTATGAGCTGACGGGCCTCCAGGCCAGGACCTATACCGTCACGGCTGTATACGGCGCGTACAGCGAAGGCGCGCCTACGGACAGCAGCCGCCGCTTCTCCTCCGTCCCGAAGGAAGGGAAAACCGGCTATCTGCCGGAGACGAGCTTTGACGTGACGGTTGACGGTTCAGCCGAAAACCAACAGATGGACATCGGCCTCCAGGCGCCCCACAAGGTGACCTTCCAGGTGGTGTATGTGGAGGAGTATTCCAGTTCCACCCCGGCCGCTCCGACGGAGCAGACGGTCTACGTCTGGCACGGCGAGACCTTCAACAGCAGCAGCGTTACGGCGCCGGCCTTCGAGCTGGACAGCGATTTCCAGTGGGCAGACGGGGAAGATCATCCCGTATGGACTGTTAAGGACGGGGACGGCACGTTAGACGAAGAGAACACGCACATCACCGGCGACGTCACCTATACCGCCACGGCGGTGCGCAAAGAGCACAGCGTGACCTATGAAATGAACCTCCCGGCCGGGTACACGCAGGGGACGGGTGTTCCCGAAGCGGTGCAGGCCGTCAACGGCCAGAGAGTGACGCTCAAATGCACCGAGGACGATACGACTCATACGGCCAGGCCGACTGTGACCGGCAGCGGCACGGTGGTCTTCATCGGCTGGACCGAAACAGTCAATGGAACAATCATACCAAAAGGCGACAACCGGCAGAGCGCAGAGGACCTGGGCTGCCGCACGTCTGTGACCATGCAGGACAGAGACGTGACCGTATACGCCCTGTGGGGCTATGACACCAACGGCAACGGCACCGCCGACGTGCTGGAGGACCGCTACACGGTCACCTACCACGCCGGAAAGGGCAGCAATCCGCCGGCGGATGTGAAAAACTGCCTCCGAGATGAGACGATCACCCTGGATAAGGGAGAGAGCATGACTAAGCCCACGGGCGACGGCGGCAAAACGGTCCTTTTCGTGGGCTGGAAGGAGGGGACTGAGCCAGAGAAGGTCTACTCCAAGGACGATATCGCCGACAAGAGCACTATTGAAAGCGACCTGCATACACCCGGCGAATACACTGTCACCAAGAGCGTGGATATGTACGCCGTCTGGGCCTATGACGAGAACAAGAACAATACCCCCGACTACCGGGAGACCATGTACACCCTGAACTACAACGATAACGGCGTGAGCACCCATCCCGACGGTTATCCCAGCAGTGAAAGCTATCTGCCGGGGGTGAGCGTGAAGCTGTGGACGCCGGGTTCTACCTGGAAGGCGACGCTGCTCAGCACCCGCGTGGTCTTCGTGGGCTGGAGCGATGGGCAGAAAGAGACCCCCGTCTCCGAAGCACCGGACGACCTTCTTCCCGGAACCGTCACCATGCCGGACAGCGGGAACAAGACCGTCTACGCGGTCTGGGCCTATGACCTGAACGACAACGGAGAGCCGGACTACGGAGAGGACTGGTACACCCTCAAATACGACCGCAACGGCGGCGAGGGAGAACCCGAGAAGGAGCCGGAAAGCGTGCAGATCCTGCCCGGCGGCAGCTCCGTGGTGCTCCCCAACAGTGGCACCATCAAGTGGACAAAAGATAAGGACGGCAAGACGGCAATCTTTGTGGGCTGGAGCCGGAAGCAGGCGATGGAGGTCTTTGATCAGTTCGGCATAGCCACGGTAGGCGGGGAAGAGGAAAAGCTTTCCGATAATAAATTCATACTGACGAGCCCCTACGCCATCGGGACGGACGTGACAAGCGATATCACCCTTTACGCGGTGTACGCCCTGGATGACAACAACGACGGCAAGGCGGACTACAGCGAGGAAGCCTGGCAGGTGTACTACTACGCCAACGGCGGAGAAGCGCTGGCCCCGGGCGTCAAGGTGGAGGACGACGGCCTGTTCCGCGAGTGCGGACACCACCACGTGGCCGGGGAGCCGAACGTGAGCCTGATCGATCTGGACACCGGCAGGGGCCTGATAAAGAGGGACGGCGCGGTGCTCCTTGGCTGGTCGCTGGAGAAGACTGAGAATGTCGTCAAATCCAAGGAAGAGGAAGGCGCGGCAGATATCGTCACAACGGTGAACATCCCGTCAGACCCTGTGGACGGCAACCGGTACGTGCAGGTCTACGCCGTCTGGGCGGAGGACCTGAACGGCAACCACGTGGCGGACTATGAGGACGATCACTGGAATCAGTGGTATTACAGCAATCAGGCCCTCGCGGACTGGAGCCCGGCGGAAGGAAATCCCGACCAGAGGGCAGATATCGCCGAGGCGGAGAAAAGACTGCCCGCAGGCGTGAGCCGCATAGTGCTTGGCGAGGAGGATAAAATGCCCGGGACGATCGAGAACATCCTCACGGGCATGACGGTGGACGTGCCGGAGCCCACCCTGGTGGAGCGCTGGGACTATGACGCCGACGACAGCGAGGTCCACCACTACATCCAGCTGGGCTGGTCCGGCTCCCGCCACCCGGCCGCCTCCAGCGCCGGACAGGCCCTGTCCTGGCTCCATAAGGACGAGGATCCCGCCGAGGACGGCACCCAGCGCAAGGTGGCCGGCGCGATTGACCAGTATAACTTCGCGGTCTGGGCCCTGGACGACAACCATAACAAAAGAGCTGACTATGAGGACGGCCACTATGCCCTGCACTTCAACTTGAAGGGCGGGACCGGCGGCCCCGGAGACCGGCGGGGCGTGCTGGAGGGCGTCACCGTGCCCCTTTCCCCGGAACCCACCAAGGACCGGGCTCTGTTTCTGGGCTGGAGCGAGAAGGACCTCTGCGCCGATGGCGACCTGAGGGCCGCCCCCACGGAGGCGCTCCTGGGCGTGGATGCCGAGTGGACCATGCCCGGCGCGGAGACCACCCTCTACGCGGTCTGGGCCGAGGACCGGGACGGCAACGGCAAGGCGGACTATGAGCAGTTCGTGACCGTCACCTATCGCGGCAACGCCAAATCCGGCGGTTCCGTGGAAAACATGCCTAATCCCCCCGTACTGAGAGTACCCTTCTCGGATCGAAACCTTGTCCTCAGCGACCGGACGCCCACCCATACCCAGACGAGGGCCGGGCAGGATCTGGCGTTCATAGCCTGGTCTACGGAGCGCACCTCCAGCATCTACAGCCGCTATGACCAGAGCAGCCTGGAGAGCGACGCCCCCGCGGCCAAGCGCTTTGCCCCCGGCGGCGCCTTCCCCCTGCCCGGGAACACAGAAGAAGTCGATCTCTACGCCGTCTGGGGCTATGACCTGAACGGCAAAAACGGCGCAGATGTGCTGGAGACCCGCCACACCCTGACCTATGACGCCAACGGCGGCAGATCCGCCCCCGCTCCGGTGCGCAGAATGCTGGAGGGGGACCGGGTGGAGCGCCTGAGCATGGAGGCCAGCTACGGCCTGGACAATGTGATCCTGGTGGGCTGGACCACCCTGGAAAACAAGGTGGAGGAGATCCTCACCTGGGACAGCGCCCACGAGCGCTCCCGTGAGATCGACAGCCACATCATGCTGTCCTACACCATGGGCGCCAGGGACGCCACGGTCTATGCCGTCTGGGCGGAGGATCTGAACGGCAACGGCGTCCCGGACTACCGGGAGGATAAGAACATCCTGAGCTATCACTATACCGGCGCCGCCGCGCCGGAGGGCCTGGTCCAGGGCGGCGGGTATCTGCCCGGCCTGACGGCGGAGCTCTGGAAGGACGCCAATACCGGGACCGACGGAGCCTGGAGCCGGGGCGAGGGCAGCGGCAGAAGCGTGTTCGTGGGCTGGACCCTGTCTGAAGAGACGGCCGGAACGGTGCTCTCCGCAGCCCCGGGGCCGCGGGATACAGTCAGCGAAGTGGTCATGGCCGGAGATGTGAACGTCTACGCCCTCTGGGCCTGGGACCGCAACGCCAACGGGATCCCCGATTATGACGACGCAAGAATCACCCTGACTCTGGACCCCAACGGCGGCATGAAAGAGACTGAGGCCGCAGAGCCTCTGTTCATCCCGGAGCTGCTGCCGGGGACCTATACCGGCCTCGCCTCGGAGGAGGCCGCCGCCTGGACCAAGACCGTGGACGGGCTGCAGCTGGTCTTTGCCGGGTGGAGCGAGACGCCGCTGAACGGATATATCGACAGCGACGGGCTCTACCGGGACGCCGCCCGGGCAGGGGAGAGCACCGCGGAGGAGATCCTGCTGCCCGACCCGTACCAGGTTCCGGCGGAGAACCGGACCCTGTACGCCGTGTACGCCGCCGATGAGGACGGCGACGGCCGCCCGGACAGCGAGGAGAGCGCCGTCCATGTGGAGTATTACGCCAACGGCGGCAAAGCCGCCTCCGGGAAGTGGCTCAACGATACGGAGGAGCTGTTTTACATCTGCACACACCGCCATGTCCCCGGAGAGACGGAGACGAAGCTGCTGACCACGGAGCAGGCGGCCGCCTATATCTCCCGCCCCGGCGCGCTGCTGGTGGGCTGGGGCCTCCGCCCGGCCGGGCTCTGCCTGGCCGAGGCCCAGGTGGCGGCTGCCCTCGCCGGAACAGTGACGCTCCCCGCCGCGGGGCACGGCAACGCCAGGCTGTACGCGGTCTGGGCGGCGGATGAAGACGGAAGCGGCATCCCCGACTATCAGGAGACCGCCGCCGGGCCGGTGGGAAGCCTGGCCGTCACCAAGACGGTGCAGGGCCGCGCCGGAGAAGAGGAGCGGCAGTGGCACTTCCGGGTGCAGCTCAGCGACAGCAAGCTGAGCGGCCTCTACGGCGATCTGCTCTTTACGGACGGCGCGGCGGAGTTCAGCCTTCGGCACGGCCAGACGGCCACGGCTGCGGGGCTCCCCGCCGGGCTGAAATACACCGTGACGGAGCAGGAGGCCGGGAAGGACGGCTATACCACCAAGCCCACCGGCGAGACCGGAACCATCCCCGAAGGGGAGACGGTCCGGGCCAGTTTTGTCAACAGCCGGGAGACCGTGCCCCCTGCCGCGAAGACCGGGGACGACGGCAACGCCGGGTATTGGCTGGGGCTTATGCTCCTGTCCGCCATGGGCTTCCTGCTCACCGGAACGCCGGTTCTGCAGCGGCGGCCCCGCCGCGCGGTGGGAAAGCACGAGAGACGATAGAACCGTAAAGCGATAAAACGAAAGGGAGGGCAGGCACTGTTGTGCCTGCCCTCCGCAGACTGTAGACAAACAGAAGAGCCATGCATAGAACTGCAGGGGGAGAGGGCAGAGAGGGGGCGGGAGCCCCCTTTCAGCGTTCAATCCGCACTTATGCAAGAGCATTTTTGAATGCTCTTGCATAAGCTTTCAAGGTGAAGACACTTTGTCTTCAACTTGCGTGCAGGCACAGCTGTGCCTGCACGCCGCAGACTTTGTATCAAAAGGCAGGATCTCCGCCGACTGGCGGGGATCCTGCCTTTTCGTCCTGTATTCTGGACGATTTGCATAAATTTGACAGGAAAAATTGGGCAGGGCGCCAAAGTTTGCCTCTTCCACATGTTGGATATTGACATTTTGACACAAAATGAGTAAAATCAAATTAAGAAATCTGAAAACGTTACCGGAAACGTTTTCTTAATTGTTTTTAGCAAATATTATCACTTTATGGTGAATTTTGCCGCAGGCGGGTCTTGGATCCCTCCAGCGGAAAAGGAGAGGGGCTGGGAGGACTGTGACCATCAAGGATATCGCCAAAGCCTGCGGCGTCAGCGTGAGCACGGTGTCCAGAGTGCTGAACAACCGGCCCGATGTGAGCGAGCCGGTGCGCCGGAAGGTGCTGGACGCGGTGGAGGCCAGCGGCTACATCCCTAACGACAGCGCCCGGGACTTGGTCCGCAGCCGTTCCGACGCGCTGGGCGTGGTGGTCCGGGGCTCCGGGAACCTGTTCTTCTCCGCCGTGCTGAAGACCGTGGCCCGGGAGATTGACCGGGCGGGCTACACCATGGTCCTGCGCTACATCGGCGAGGACGACGACGAGGTCAAGACCGGCGCTTTCCTGGAGCGGGAGAAAAAGCTCCGGGGCTTGTTGTTCCTGGGCGGCCGCTTTGATTACACCCCCGCGGAGCTGGCGACCATCGGCGTGCCCTATGTCTGCTGCTCCTACACCAACTGTTTCGGAAGCCTTGCGGAGGAGGACTACTGCTCCGTCTCCATCGACGACCAGCTGACGGCCTACCGGGCCGTGGAACGGCTCATTGAGCTGGGCCACCGGCGCATCGCCGTTCTGGCCCCCAGCTTGGACGACCGCTCCATCAGCGAACTGCGCTACAAGGGCGCCTGTGCCGCCCTGTGGGATCACGGCATCGAGCCGGACCCGGAACTGATCGAGGTCACCGGCGGCTGCTTCGACATGCCAGACACCTATGAGGGCATGTGCCGCATCCTGAACCGGGGCGCGGATTTCACGGCGGTCTTTGCCTTCTCGGACACCACCGCCATCGCCGCCATGAAGGCGCTGGAGGAGCACGGCCGCCGTGTGCCGGAGGACTGCTCCGTGATCGCCATCGACGGCATCGCCGTCTCGGAGTATGTGAGCCCCACCCTGACCACCATGGTCCAGCCCGCCGAGGAGATGGGCCGGGAGGGGGTGCGCATCCTGGTGGATTCCATCGAGAAGGGCCAGCGGGGCTGCCATGTGGTCCTGCCCACCCGGCTCCGCCCCGGCGGTTCCGTCCGGCCGGCATCCAAATAGCTTGATTTTCCGGCCCTTCGGGCCTGAAGATACCACCTCATTTGAGGAAAAATTTGAAAAGGAGAAAATCAGCAAATGAAAAAGATCTTAGCGCTTCTTCTGAGCCTCGCCATGGTGTTTGCCCTGGCCGCCTGCGGCGGTTCCTCGGCTCCTGCCGCTGAGGCCCCCGCCGATGCCCCTGCCGAGGCTCCCGCCGACGAGGCCCCCGCTGCTGCCGGCTCCGTGTACTGGCTGAACTTCAAGCCTGAGGCGGACGATATCCTCCAGCAGGTCGCCGGTATGTATACCGAAGAGACCGGCGTGCCCGTGAAGGTCGTCACCGCCGCCTCCGGCACCTACAACCAGACCCTGACCTCTGAAATGGACAAGTCCGCTCCTCCCACCATGTTCGTCATCGGCAACAAGGCCGCCGTGGACGAGTGGGGCGACTATGCCCTCGACCTGAGCGGCACCGCTGTGGCCAACGAGCTGAACACCGACGCCTACAATCTCTATGACGACAGCGGCAAGCTGGTCTCCATCGGCTACTGCTACGAGTGCTACGGCATCATTGTCAACCCCGATCTGATCGAAGCGGCCGGCCACTCCATGGACGAGCTGGTCAACTTCGAGGGCCTGAAGACCGTGGCCGAGGACATCCACGCCCGCGCCGCCGAGCTGGGCTTCGACGCCTTCACCTCCAACGACATGGACTCCTCCTCTTCCTGGCGCTACACCGGCCACATGGCCAACCTGGAGTACTACTATGAGGAGCAGGATGCCGGCGCTGCCTGGACCGAGTGCCCCGCCACCATCACCGGCGCCTACATGGACAACTTCCGCAACCTGTACGATCTGTGCGTCAACAACAGCCTGGTAGCCCGCGCTGATCTGGCCACCGGCGGCCACGACGCCCAGAACGAGTTCAAGACCGGCCAGGCCGCCTTCTATGTGCAGGGCTCCTGGGAGTACGGCGGCGTAGCCGAGGGCGTTCCCAACGCCACCATGATCCCCTACTACTGCGGCGTAGAGGGCGAGGAGAAGGCCGGACTGAACTGCGGCACGGAGAACTACTGGGCCGTCAACGCCAAGGCCTCCGAGGAGGACCAGAAGGCCACTCTGGACTTCATGTACTGGTGCGTGACCGACCCCGAGGCCTCTGAACTGCTGGTCAACGGCACGGGCGCCTTCGGCGTCATGCCCTACAAGCAGGCTGCCGCCTCCACCAACGCTTTCCTGGCCGTCGCCAACGACTATGCCGCCAAGGGTTGCTATGTCATGGACTGGGCCACCAACTATCAGCCCAACGTGGACGAGTACCGCGCCACGCTGGTGTCCGCCATGAACCAGTATAACGCCGATCCTTCCGACGCCAACTGGGAGTCCGTGGTCACCGCCTTCGTGGCCGGCTGGGCCACGCAGTACCAGGCCGTCAACGGCTGATAAAAGAGCTTTCCGAATCATTGACAGGGCGGGCGTAACGCCCGCCCTGTCAAGGTGAAGACAAACTGTCTTCACCTTGACAGCTTATCCAAGAACATTTTTAAATGCTCTTGGATAAGAGTAGATTGAACGCTGAAAGGGGGCTCCCGCCCCCTCTCTGCCCTCTCCCCCTGCAGTTCTATGCATTGCCGTTCTGTTTGTCTACGGTCTGACGGGGCGGGCTTTGCGCCCGCCCCGTTTCCTTTTCTCTCCCGCGCTTTTGTACCTGTCATCGAATCTATACGGCGAGGAGATGTGATTTTATTGAAAAAGAAAAAGAAGATCAGCAACGGCGCCACGCTGCGCCGGCCTATGCGCCGCTGGGCCCCGCTGTTTATGGGGCCGGTAGTGGTCGCGTTCTGCATAGGCTTTGTATGGCCCTTTATCCAGGGTATATACCTCTCGTTCTGCAAGTTCAAGCTCATATCTGACGCGAAGTTTATTGGCTTTGGCAACTACGCCCGGGCTCTTGCCGATAAAAGCTTCCAGCACTCCTTCTGGTACACGGCCCTGTTTGCCGTGGTGAGCCTGATCCTGATCAATCTGCTGGCCTTTGCCGTGGCCTACGCGCTGACCCAGGGTATACGGGGCAGCAATCTCTTCCGCACCGTGTTCTTTATGCCCAACCTGATCGGCGGCATCGTGCTGGGCTATATCTGGTCCATGATCTTTGACGGCGTGCTCTCCCGCTACGGCACGTCCATCCTCATGGAGACGAAATACGGCTTTTGGGGCCTGATCATCCTCATGTGCTGGCAGCAGATCGGGTACATGATGATTATTTACATAGCCGGGCTCCAGGCCGTGCCGGGGGACATGCTGGAGTCGGCCAGGATCGACGGGGCGAATTCCTGGCAGACGCTTTTCCGGGTCACTATCCCGAACGTCATGCCCTCCATCACGATCTGCATGTTCCTGTCGCTCACAAACGGCTTCAAGCTCTTTGACCAGAACCTGGCCCTGACCGGCGGGCAGCCCTTCCTCATCCAGCCGGACGGCTCCTCGGTCAAGACCACGGAGATGCTGGCGCTGAACATCTACAACACCTTCTATGGGCAGAACACCTCGTCCCAGGGCTTTGCCCAGGCGAAGGCCGTTATCTTCTTTGTGCTGGTCGCCGGGCTGGGCCTGGCCCAGCTTGCCTACACCCGAAAGAGGGAGGTGCAGCAATGAAAAAGGCAAACACCCTCTCCGCCCAGCGGCGGAACAAGACCATCCTTTCCATCGTGCTGGCTGTGATCTGCGTCATCTATGTCCTGCCGGTGCTGACGGTGGTCATAAACTCCTTTAAGCTCAACACCTATGTCAAGACCGACACCTTTGCCCTGCCCACGGGCGAGATGTACGCGGGCTTTGACAACTTCATCAAGGGCATGACCTTCGGCAACTACCCCTTCTGGAAGTCCGTGACCTACAGCGTGGTGATTACGCTGCTGTCCACGGCGCTCATCCTGATCGGCACGTCCATGGCGGCCTGGTACATCGCGAGGGTTGACTCTTTGGTGTGCCGTGGTATATACTACCTCTGCGTTTTTTCCATGGTGGTGCCTTTCCAGATGGTCATGTATACCCTGTCCAAAACGGCCGACACGCTGAAGCTGAACACGCCCTGGACCATCCCGGTGGTCTACCTGGGCTTTGGCGCGGGCTTAGCCGTGTTCATGTTCGTGGGCTTTGTAAAGTCGATCCCGCTTGAGATCGAGGAGGCCGCGTCGATCGACGGCTGCGGGCCCGTGCGGACCTATTTCTCTGTCGTGCTGCCCATGCTCAAGCCCACCATGATCTCCGTGGGCATCCTGGAGATCATGTGGATCTGGAACGACTACCTGCTGCCGTACCTGGTGCTGGATATCAACAAGTACCGGACGATCCCCATCCACATCCAGTATCTCAAGGGAAGCTACGGCACCGTGGACCTGGGCGCGACCATGGCGCTGATCCTGCTGAGCATCATCCCGGTGATCATCTTCTACCTCACCTGCCAGAAGCACATCATCAAGGGCGTGGCAGCAGGCGCCGTGAAAGGCTGAACCACCAACCATACAGACTGGAAGATTGGAGTATTCGCTTATGGACCGCAGCAGCGGCGTGCTCATGGCAATGAGCTCTTTGCCGTCCCCCTACGGGATCGGAACCATGGGCCGGGAGGCCTATGCGTTTGTGGACTTTCTGAAGGCTGCCGGGCAGACCTACTGGCAGCTCCTGCCCCTGGGCCCCACCGGCTACGGGGACAGCCCCTATTCCCCCTTCTCCACCTTTGCGGGGAACCCCTACTACATAGACTTGGACACCCTGGTCCGGGAACGGCTCCTCAGGCGGGAGGAGCTGAGCGGGATCGACTGGGGCAGCGACCCGGAAAAGGTGGACTACGGCGCCATCTTTGACAGCCGCTTCAAGGTGCTCCGGCTGGCCTTTGCCCGGGGCCGGGTGATCCTGAAGGAGGAGCTGGCCGCTTTCCGGAAGGAGAACGCCGCCTGGCTGGAGAACTACGCCCTGTACATGGCCGTGAAGGCCCACTTCGGCATGAAGAGCTGGCTGGACTGGCCGGAGGCGGACATCCGCCGGCACAAGCCGGAGGCGGTGAAAAAGTACGGGGAACTGCTGGCCGGGGACGTGGACTTCTATGTCTTTACCCAGTTTCTGTTCTTCCGCCAGTGGGAGAAGCTGCGCGCCTATGCCCACGGCAAGGGCATCCGCTTCATCGGCGACCTGCCCATCTATGTGGCGCTGGACTCGGCGGACGTTTGGAGCGCGCCGGAGTTCTTCCAGCTGGACGAGGCGGGCGTCCCCGCGGAGGTGGCGGGCGTCCCGCCGGATGACTTCACCGAGGACGGGCAGCTCTGGGGCAACCCGCTGTATAACTGGGAGGCCATGGCCGCCGACGGTTACGGCTGGTGGATCCGCCGGGTGGAGGGCGCCAAGAAGCTCTACGATGTGATCCGCATCGACCATTTCCGGGGCTTTGAGAGCTACTGGGCCGTGCCCTACGGGGAGACCACCGCCAAAAACGGCCACTGGAAGCCGGGCCCCGGCATGGGCCTGGTGGGCGTCCTGTCCAACTGGTTCCATGACCTGCATTTCATCGCCGAGGACCTGGGCTATGTGACGCCGGAGGTCAAAAAGCTGCTGGCCGACTCCGGCCTGCCCGGCATGAAGATCCTCCTGTTTGCCTTCGACCCGGCGGCGGATTCGGACTATGCCCCCCACAACAGCGTCCGCAACAGCGTCTGCTACATCGGCACCCACGACAACGACACGGTGAAGGGCTGGCTGAAGGCTACCGACCGGAAGACCCTGAACTATGCCAAAAAGTACATGCACATCACGCCGGACGAGGGCTGGTGCTGGGGCCTGATCCGCACCGGCATGGGCATGAGCGCGGCGCTCTTCGTCTCCCAGATGCAGGACATCCTGGAGCTGGGGCCGGAGAGCCGCATGAACACCCCCGGCTCAGTGGGCGGGAACTGGTGCTGGCGCATGCGCCCCGGCGCCGCGGACCGGAAGCTGGCCGCCAGGCTCCGCCGTTATACCGAGACCTACCGGAGACTGAACTAAAACCGAAAACCTGCAAAAAGGCCCCCTTGCGGTCCTGTTTGATATGCTCCCCCTATCTCGACAGTGTTTTCCTTTTCACTGTCTTCTATAGGGGGAGCATATCACGCCCGCTCTGCGCGGGGAGTCTTTATTTCTTGCGCCCGGGGGTCCGGTTGACCCAGATGATGCCGCCGATCAGGCATACCGTCAGCAGAGCTCCGCTCAGCCAGGAGAGCCACGTAAGGTCCAGGACCTCGCTCAGGACCATCAAGCCGATGCAGGCGTCCAGCGCCAGCAGCGGGGTCCCCATGCGGCGGCACAGGGTTTTCTCGTCGTATTTGGCCTTCTCCTCCCGGCTCATGGTGTTGTACCCGGCAATGAGCCAGGCCCCTCTGCCGGACAGCAGAACCAAGCCAAGAATCAAAATCACGGCCATCGTGATCAGGGCTCCGGTCACGGCGCTTCCTCCTGCTCATAAGATCGTATTCCTGTTCAAAAGCCGCGGGCGGCATTTTTGCCGTTTACAGGAGCATCGGCACAAGCTCCGCCAGCGCCGCCGCCAGCTGCCTGTGGCCGAGGCGGGTCAGATGCATGAAGTCCGTCCTGTTGAATTCCGCCAGGCCCTCCGCGTCCAGAAAGGCGAAGCCGCAGCGCCGCGCCAGCTCCGCGTACAGCGCGGCCAGGGCGCTGGACTTCTCCGGCATCCCCTGGCAGGCGCCGGCCCAGCCCGGGTACAGATGGATGCCCTCTCCTATGTGCGGCGGGGCAATGATCAGGATGTTCGCCCTTCCGCTCCGCCAGACCGGGGCGGAAACTGCCCTCCGCGCCAGCTGCTCCATCCCCTCGGCGATCTGGGCGGGAGCGGCGTGCAGATGCGGCTTGGTGTCGTTGGTGCCCAGCATGAGGATCAGCAGGTCCACCGGCTCATGGCGCATGAGGCAGGGGACTATGGCCTCCAGCCCGGACATACCCGCAAGCTGCGGGTCCCGGAACGCGGTGGTGCGGCCTGAAAGCCCCTCCTCCAGCACGAGATAGTTTTCACCCAGGGCCTCCTGCAGCAGGCAGGTCCAGCGTTCATGCTCATTAAAGCGTCCCCCGCCGTCGGCACAGTCGGAGGGGTCGGCACAGTAGCCGTAGGTGTTGGAGTCCCCGAAACAGACGATCTTCTTTTTCAAAGGCGCGCCCGCCTCCTCTTCCGCCGCGCCGCCGCGGCCCAGCCCGCCAGGAGGGAGCGCCCGCCAGGCCGGGCTGACAGCAGGGACGTTAAAAGCTTCGCCCACTGCCTCTTCCCCGAGGACGCCGGCCAGATCCCGCAGAAACCGCTCTGTCAACGCATGCTTCTTCGCCCGGTCCGCTGCCGGCTTGACCTGTGTCTCTGCCGCGCTGCCGCTGCCGGCTGAAAAGACTGCCAGGGCGAGGCCGAGGCAGATCGTGAGCAGCAGAGCGGTCCATTTCCTCTTCAACGGCCGACACCCTTTCCTGATCTGCAGCAATGTTTTCCTTATTATAACATACGGAAAAACCCGCTTCAAGCCGTCCGGCGGCACAGGCTTGGCTGTGCCGCAAAATGATCATGAGCGGACGGCGGCAAAGCCCTTTTCCAGGTCCGCGATGATGTCGTCGATGTGCTCGGTGCCGATGGACAGGCGGATGGTGTTGGGCTTGATGCCCTGATCCAAAAGCTCCTCCTCGGTGAGCTGGGAGTGGGTGGTGGTAGCCGGGTGGATGACCAGGCTCTTTACGTCCGCCACGTTGGCCAGCAGGGAGAAGATCTCCAGATGGTCGATGAACTTGTGCGCCTCAGCCACGCCGCCCTTGATCTCAAAGGTGAAGATGGACGCGCCGCCGTTGGGGAAGTACTTCTCATAGAGGGCGTGCTGGGGATGGTCCGGCAGAGAGGGGTGATTCACATGCTCCACCTGGGGATGCCTGGCCAGGTATTCCACCACCTTTTTCGTGTTCTCTGCGTGCCGGTCCAGCCGCAGCGAGAGGGTCTCCACGCCTTGGAGCAGCAGGAACGCCGCGAAGGGGGAGATGGTGGCGCCGGTGTCCCGCAGGATCACGGCCCGGACGTAAGTGACGAAGGCGGCGGAGCCGGCGGCCTCGGTAAAGCGCACGCCGTGATAGCTGGGGTTGGGCTCGCTGATAGCGGGGTACCGGCCGCTGGCGGTCCAATCAAAGGTACCGCCGTCCACGATGATACCGCCCAGGGTGGTGCCGTGGCCGCCGATAAACTTGGTGGCCGAGTGGACCACGATATCCGCGCCGTGCTCAATGGGCCGGATCAGGTAGGGGGTGCCGAAGGTGTTGTCAATGACCAGGGGCAGGCCGTGCTTATGGGCGATGGCCGCAATGGCGTCGATATCGGGGATGTCGGAGTTGGGATTTCCCAGGGTCTCGATATAGAGGGCTTTGGTGTTTTGCTGGATGGCCCCCTCCACCTGGGCCAGATCGTGGGCGTCCACGAAGGTGGTGGTAATCCCGTACTGGGGCAGCGTGTGGGCCAGCAGGTTATAGCTTCCGCCGTAGATGGTCTTCTGGGCCACAATGTGCTCCCCCTGGGTGGCCAGGGCCTGGATGGTATAGGTGATGGCCGCCGCGCCGGAGGCCAGGGCCAGAGCGCC